>NZ_JBHSKM010000019.1:0-947839 GCF_042657965.1 Streptomyces coerulescens | reverse complement strand
GCGCCGATGGTACTGCAGGGGGGACCCTGTGGGAGAGTAGGACGCCGCCGAACAAACTTTAGGGAAAGGCCCACGCCGTATGGCGTGGGCCTTTCTGCGTTTTCGGGTTGTGCACAGGCCCTCTCGTAGATGAGCCTGTGATTCCTTCTCCCGATTACAGGCGCCCCGCTGTCTTCAGAGCCAGATACGCGTCTGCCAGGGAGGGCGCCAGATCTTCTGGCGTTGCGTCGACGATCGTGACGCCATGTCGGCGGAGCTGGTCTGCTGTGCGGTGGCGTTCGTTCTGGGCTTGGGCGCCTGCGGCTGCCTCGTAGACGGCTTCCGTGTTTCCGCGGGTCGTTGCCATGCGGGCGATGTGGGGGTCCGCTACTGATGCGAGGAGGACTGTGTGGCGTTGCGTGAGCTGGGAGAGGACGGGGAGCAGGCCCTCCTCGATCGGGGCTGCGTCCAGCGTGGTGAGCAGCACGATCAGGGAGTGGCGCGGTGCCGTACGGAGAGCTGTGGCCGTGAGTCCTCTCGCGTCCGTTTCGATCAGTTCCGGTTCGAGCGTTGCCATTGCGTTGACCAGGGATGGCAGGACGTCGCCTGCTGTGCGGCCCTGTACCAGGGCGCGTACGCGGCGGTCGTAGGCGAGGAGGTCTACGCGGTCGCCGGCTCGGGATGCGAGGGCGGCCAGGAGCAGGGCGGCGTCCATGGAGGCGTCGAGGCGTGGGGCGTCGCCGACTCGGCCTGCTGAGGTGCGGCCGGTGTCCAGGACGAGGAGGATGTGGCGGTCGCGTTCGGGGCGCCAGGTGCGTACCGCGACCGTGGACTGGCGGGCCGTAGCGCGCCAGTCGATGGAGCGGGTGTCGTCGCCGGGGACGTACTCGCGCAGGCTGTCGAATTCTGTGCCTTCGCCGCGGGTGAGGACGCTGGTGCGGCCGTCGAGTTCGCGCAGGCGAGCCAGCTTGGAGGGCAGGTGCTTGCGGCTGGTGAACGGGGGGAGGACCCGTACCGTCCAGGGGACTTTGTGGGTGCCCTGGCGGGAGAAGAGCCCCAGGGGGCCGTAGGAGCGGATGGTCACGCGGTCGGCCTGGCGGTCGCCTCTGCGGGTGGGGCGTAGGCGTGTGGTGATGCGGCGGCGTTCGCCGGCCGGGATGGTCGCGCGGTGGCGGGAGGCCGCGACTTCGGCGCCGGGCTCCCAGCTGCTGGGGGGCCAGGCGTCGCGGAGGTGGGCGCGGAGGGGGCGGCGGGACGGGTTCGTGATCGTGAGAGTGACGTCGGCCGTTTCGCCCAGGCGTGCGGAGGTGTCGCCGGAGCGGGTCAGGCGCAGGTGGCGTACGGGTGCCGCGAGTGCGAAGTCGCAGGCGCAGGCCGCTGCCAAGGGGGCGTTGACCGCGAGGATGCCCGTCCAGCTGGGGTCCCAGATGCCTACGGGGAGGGAGCCCAGGGCCGCCAGGAGCGCGGCGCGTCCGGTGAGTGCCATCAGCGGGGGACGGGGACGTGGGCGAGGATCGAGTTGATCACGGAGTCGGCGGTGACGCCTTCCATCTCGGCCTCGGGGCGGAGTTGTACGCGGTGGCGGAGGGTGGGCAGGGCCAGGGCCTTCACGTCGTCGGGGATGACGTAGTCGCGGCCGGTCAGCCAGGCCCAGGCGCGGGCGGTGGCGAGGAGGGCCGTGGCGCCGCGTGGCGAGACGCCCAGGGTCAGGGACGGTGATTCCCGGGTGGCTCGGCAGATGTCGACGACGTAGGCCGTGATCTCGGGGGAGATCGTTGTCTTGGCGACTGCCGCGCGTGCCGCTTCCAGGTCGGCCGGGCCCGCTACGGGGCGTACGCCGGCGGAGCGGAGGTCGCGTGGGTTGAAGCCCTCGGCGTGGCGGGTGAGGACGTTGATCTCGTCCTGGCGGGAGGGAAGCGGGATGGTGAGCTTGAGGAGGAAACGGTCCAGCTGGGCCTCGGGGAGGGGGTAGGTGCCCTCGTACTCGACCGGGTTCTGGGTGGCCGCGACCAGGAAGGGGTCCGGGAGCCGGCGAGGCGTGCCGTCGACCGTGACCTGGCGTTCCTCCATGGCTTCCAGGAGGGAGGACTGGGTCTTCGGAGGGGTGCGGTTGATCTCGTCCGCGAGGAGGAGGTTGGTGAAGACCGGGCCGGGCTGGAAGGAGAACTCGGCGGTGCGGGTGTCGTAGACGAGGGAGCCCGTCACATCGCTTGGCATGAGGTCAGGGGTGAACTGGACGCGTTTGGTGTCGAGTTCGAGTGCGGATGCGAGGGCGCGGACGAGCAACGTTTTGGCGACCCCGGGGACTCCTTCTAGTAGGACGTGTCCGCGGCAGAGGAGGGCGACGACGAGGCCGGTCACGGCGGGGTCCTGGCCGACCACGGCTTTGGCGATCTCGGCGCGCAGGGCTTCCAGGGAGGCGCGGGCGGTGCCCGGGTCCCCGGTGTTCCCGGCGTTGTCAGTGGTCGGGTCCATCATGGACGGCGTACCTCTCTTTCGAGGGCGTCGAGTTGGTCGGCGAGGGAGATGAGTGCCGCGTCGTCGCCGGGCGGCGGGCCGAAGAGGAGGGAGGGCAGGGCCTGTCCGTCTCCGTGGTTGTGGAGGTGGGCGGACAGCGCGGGGAGCAGGGCCTCGGGCGCGTGCGCCTGGGAGACGGGGACACCGACAAGGGGGGCGAGGCGCGTGCGGGTGGTGGAGCGAAGAGCGGCGGCCGCGCGGTCGCGGGCGTTCGCCTTGCGGTAGAGGCGGGCGCGGCCTTCGACGGTTTCGGAGGCGCGGATCGCCACGGGGAGTTTTTCGGGCACCAGGGGGCCCAGTCGGCGTGCCCGCCAGAGGGCGGCCAGGGCTGCGGCGATGAAGAGCTGGAGTGTGCCCCAGAGCCAGCCCGAGGGGAGCAGGTCGAAGAAGCTGCGTTCGTCGTCCTCGTCGGCGGCCGACGTGTCGGACAGCGAGGGGAGGTACCAGACCAAATGAGGGCGGGAGCCGAGGAGTTGGAGGGCGAGGGAGGCGTTGCCCTGCTCGTCGAGGCGTTCGTTGTAGAGGATGTCGGGCGCGCCGAGGACGACGGTGTCGCCGTCCCCGGTGGTCTCCGGGACGCGCAGGAGCGTGGCCAGGCGCTCGCTGGGGTAGCACTCGTCGGCGTTGAGGTGGGTCGTGGTGTAGCGGATGCCGCCGAGGTCGGCGGTGCCGGCGCGCTGGGCGGCGGGCAGGGCGCAGTCGGGGGCGAGCTCGGAGTCGAGGCTGGTGGCGGGGTCCGCGGTGACCCCGGGGACGAGGCGTTCGACGGAATAGCTGCCGGGGGCGATGAGGATGGTGCGGCCGCCGGTGCCTGTCGTGGCCGAGTGCAGCCAGGACTGTTGACCGTGTGTCAACAGGTCGGGGGCGGCGACCAGGACAGTGGTGTCGGCGGCGGACGCGGCGCGTGCCTCGTCCAGGGTGGTGACGACGCGCGTGTCCACGCCGCGGTCGGCGAGGAGTTCGGCGACGGCCCGGCTGCCCTTGGGGTCGGCGGAGCGCGGGTCGAGGGCGCCGTGCCGGGCGTCGGAGCGGATCGTGGCGATCACGACGGCAGCCGTCAGCAGGAGGACGACGGCGAGCGCGACGCCTCGCGCGCGGGTCCACAGCCGGCGTGCGGTGGGCGAGGCCGAGGTGGAGGAGAGCGTGGCCTCGGTGGTCATTCGGCGGCTCCCTGGCGGGCGCTGGGCGCCGTGCTGGGGGCGCTGCTCGCGAGTTGGGGCTTGGTGTGCTCCAGGTCGCGGTCGAGTTCCGCGATGCGCTGGTACGCCTGCTGGGTCGCGGTCCGGCCGCCGTATGTCACGTCGTCGAAGTCCCGGGCGGCGGCGCGCAGTCGGTCCGTGTGGGCGGGCAGGGAGCGGCCGGCTTCGGCGGCCGCCTCGTCCGCGGTGCGACCTGGGCGGACGTCGAGGAGTGCGCGTTCCTCCAGGGAGCGGACGATGGCGCGCATGCGCTCCTGGACAGCCTGGTTCCAGTGGCCCTGGGCGGCGTGGGCCTCGGCGGCGGCGCGGTGTTCGGCGGCGCTGCGGGGGCGGTCGTCGAACAGGGCGGCGGAGGAGGTGGGTTGGCGGCCTGGGGTGCCCAGGCGCCACCACAGGGCGCCGAGCACCGCCACGATGACCAGGATGACGACGACCAGGCCGAGCGGCCCTCCGGGCGTCACGGTCGAGGCGCTGCTGAACAGGTCCTCGACCCAGTCCCAGAAGGCGTCCAGGGCGCGCTGGAACCAGCTGGGTTCGTGCTCGTGGTACATGCCCTTGGACAGCTCGCGCCGGGCCGCCTCCCGTGCGGGGTCGCGCGGGGTCGTAAGAGGCGGTTCGTCGTCGGAGCGCGCGAGCAGCGACATGGTGGCCATGGCTGTGTCCGGCAGTGCAGACGCCGTTGTGAGAACTCCCCCCGCGAAGCCCACCCGTTCAGCTCCCCGGAGTGGTGGTGCCGTAGTTCTGGACGCCGGCCGCGCGGGCCAGTTCGAGGTCGAGGGCCTCGCGGCGGATGCGCTGGTCGATGTAGAGCAGGACGGTGACGCCGGCCGTGATCGGGAAGGTGATCATGGAGCCGATCACCGAGCCGATGCCGCTGACGATGAGGAACGTCCAGCCGAGGTCGGTGGTGCCGTCCAGGATGTTGGCGCCGGCGTCACCGCTGAGTGCGGCGGCGAGGAAGGCGAAGGGGATGACGACGATCGCCGCGACGATGTTCGCGATGATCGTGGCCAGCAGCTGGATGCCGAAGACTCGCCACCAGGAGCCACGGACCAGCTTGGCGGAGCGGCTCAGGGCCTTGACGATGCCTTGCTTCTCCAGCATCAGTGCGGGGGAGGCGAGCGAGAAGCGGAACCACAGCCACAGCGCGACGACGAAACCGCCGATGACGCCGAGGACGGTCAGCGCCACGCCTGCGCCGGAGGAGCCGGTGGCGGCCACGAGGATGCCGGGCAGGGCGCCGGCGAAGACCACGCCGAAGGTCATGAGCAGCAGCAGGAAGAGCAGGCCGAAGAGGCGCGGCACCTGCGGGCGGGCGTCGCGCCAGGCCTCGCGGGTGGTCACCGACTTGCCCAGTACCGCGCGGCTGGTGACCGTCGTCAGAAGGGCCGTCGCCACGATCGCGCCGATCATCGAGATCAGGAAGATCACGCTGGAGCTGAGCATGGCGTCGCCCATGGCGCGGGTCAGCTCGTCGAGGCTGGCGCTCGGGTCGTTGAGGGCTTCGGTGCTGGTGCGGTCGTTCAGGACGAAGCCCTGAAGGAGGATGACGAGGATCTCCGTCACGATGGCGACGGTCAGGGAGATGCCGAGGACTGTGCGCCAGTACGTGCGCATGGTGGAGACCGCGCCGTCGAGGATCTCGCCGACGCCGAGCGGGCGCAACGGAATCACGCCGGGCTTGGCCGCGGGCGGCGGTCCGCCCCAGCCGCCTCCCCAAGCGCCGTATCCGCCGGGGCCGTAACCCGGGTGGCCGCCTCCGGGGCCGCCGGGTCCGGCCGGCGGGGCGCCCCAGCCCGGGCCGGGCGGTGGGGGCGGTGGGGTCTGGCCGGGCGCCGGTGCCCCGGTCGGGGCGGACCACTCGCCGGGTGGGGGCTGCTCCTTGGACCACTTCGGGCCGGAGCCCTGTGGGTCCGCTCCCGGCTGCTGCGTGGGGTCGGGACGGTCGGCGGGCTCGGCAGGACCGGACGCGCCGGGTTCCTGTCCGTCGGACGGGGCGGATCCGGGCGAGGCCCAACCCGGAGTGTCTTTCATCGTCGCTCCTTCACGGTGCCCGTCCGCGGTTGCGGCGGCAGGTTGGCAGCCATCGTGCCATGGGGTGGTCGGATGGGTACCGGCCGCGGTATGGGCTGCGCACCTTCAATTGTCCGCCGTGCAAGGGGCAGACTGACCGTATGGCTGATCAGCACGCGCAATCCGGCGAGGACAGCAGGCCGATCGAGATTCCGGCGATCCGATGGGACGAACCACCTGAAGGCCCCGTACTGGTCCTTCTCGACCAGACGAGGCTGCCGGCCGAGGAGGTCGAGCTCGTCTGTACGGATGCGCCCGCGCTGGTGGAGGCGATCCGTTCGCTCGCCGTGCGGGGGGCGCCGCTGCTCGGGATCGCCGGGGCGTACGGCGTCGCGCTCGCCGCCGCGCGCGGCTTCGACGTGGACGCAGCCGCGGAGTCGCTGGCGGGTGCCCGGCCCACGGCGGTGAACCTCGCCCTCGGTGTGCGGCGGGCCCAGGATGCGTACCGGGCCGCGCTCGCCGGCGGTGGCGACGTGGAGCAGGCGGCTGCCGCCGCGCTCGGTGCGGCGCGGGCGCTGCACAAGGAGGACGCCGAGGCCAGCGCACGGATGGCCGAGCGCGGGTTGGCGCTGCTGGACGAGCTGTTGCCCGGTGGCGGGCACCGCATCCTTACCCACTGCAACACCGGGGCGCTGGTGTCGGGCGGGGAGGGCACGGCGTTCGCGGTGGCGCTCGCGGCTCACCGGGCCGGGCAGCTGAGGCGGCTGTGGGTGGACGAGACGCGGCCGTTGCTGCAAGGGGCGCGGCTGACGGCGTACGAGGCGGCGCGCCGGGGGATGGCGTACACGCTGCTCACGGACAACGCGGCGGGTTCGCTCTTCGCCGCCGGTGAGGTGGACGCGGTGCTGATCGGGGCGGACCGGATCGCGGCCGACGGATCGGTGGCTAACAAGGTGGGGAGTTATCCGCTTGCGGTGCTCGCGCGGTATCACCATGTGCCGTTCATCGTGGTGGCGCCGCTGACGACGGTGGATCCGGACACGTCGGAGGGGGCGTCCATCGAGGTGGAGCAGCGTCCCGGGTTCGAGGTGACGGAGTTCGCCGCGCCTCGGGTGCCCGTGGCGGGCGGGGAGCCGGGAGGCGGGATTCCGGTGGCGCCGCTGGGGACGCAGGCGTACAACCCGGCGTTCGATGTGACGCCGCCGGAGCTGGTGACGGCGATCGTCACGGAGGAAGGGGTCGTCTCGCCGGTGACGGCCGAGGGGCTGGCCGAGCTGTGCCGGGTCGCGGCAGGTGACGCGGACGTTGTGAAGTAGAGGCTGGAACCAGTCGGGCGGACAGAGTGGGGCAGACTCGCCCAAAGGTCACGCCCTGTAGTGAAAGCAAGGGCAGACAGTTGCGACCGCCTACGACTAAGGTCACTGGCCGGTGACCTATCTCACCACTGCCTTCGCCACTGTTATGAGAATGGGATGATGTCGTTTATGAAGGGACGAGTCCTTGTCGTCGACGACGACACCGCACTGGCCGAGATGCTCGGCATTGTGCTGCGTGGTGAAGGTTTTGAGCCGTCTTTCGTAGCCGACGGCGACAAGGCGCTGGCCGCATTCCGCGAGACCAAGCCTGATCTGGTGCTGCTGGACCTGATGCTGCCCGGCCGGGACGGCATCGAGGTGTGCCGTCTGATCAGGGCGGAGTCCGGAGTGCCGATCGTGATGCTCACGGCGAAGAGCGACACCGTCGATGTCGTCGTGGGCCTGGAGTCCGGCGCCGACGACTACATCGTGAAGCCGTTCAAGCCGAAGGAGCTCGTCGCCCGCATCCGGGCGCGGCTGCGGAGGTCGGAGGAGCCCGCGCCGGAGCAGCTCGCCATCGGTGACCTGGTCATCGACGTGGCCGGGCACTCCGTGAAGCGGGGCGGGCAGTCGATCGCGCTGACGCCGCTGGAGTTCGACCTGCTGGTCGCGCTGGCGCGCAAGCCGTGGCAGGTGTTCACGCGGGAGGTGCTCCTCGAGCAGGTGTGGGGCTACCGGCACGCCGCCGACACCCGGCTGGTCAACGTGCATGTACAGCGGCTGCGCTCCAAGGTCGAGAAGGACCCGGAGCGGCCGGAGATCGTCGTGACCGTCCGTGGTGTCGGCTACAAGGCAGGGCCGAGCTGACATGTCCCGGGACAGTGCCGCTGCGGCCCCCGGTTCGGCCGGGTCCCGTCCGGAGCGGCCTGTCGGCCGGAAGTCGGCGGGCTCCCGCTGGGGACGGTTTCTCGAGGGCGGGCTGCTTCAGGGCGGAGTCCAGGGCAGCCCGGTCCTTCGGCTCGTGCTGCGCTGGATGCGCCGCCCGCTGCTGCCCGTCATGCGGCTGTGGCGGCGCAACATCCAGCTCAAGGTCGTCGTCACCACGCTGCTGATGTCGCTCGGCGTCGTCCTGCTGCTGGGCTTCGTCGTCATCGGGCAGGTGCGCAACGGCCTGCTGGACGCCAAGGTGAAGGCCTCCCAGAGCCAGGCCACGGGCGGGTTCGCGGCGGCCAAGAAGAGCTCTGACGAGGCCGCGGCGGGGACCGCCGACGACGGCTCGGCGACGGGTGAGCGCTCCGAGCAGAACGTCATCCAGTGGATGAGCGACCTCGTCTCCTCACTCTCCAGCGGCGGTCAGGGCGCCTTCGACGTGGTGACCCTGCCGGCCCCCGCGGGCGGCGACACCGGTGGACGCGGGCCGCGAGCCTCCGGAGACGTCAACCCGACGGGCAGCGTGCCCGAGGATCTGCGCGAGCGGATCGACAGCAGTACGGGGGCGTTCCAGAGCTACACCCGCATCGTCTACAACCCCACCGCCGACAAGGAGTCCCAGCCGGCTCTGGTCATCGGCAAGCAGGTCAACGACCCCAACGGCGACCCGTACCAGCTGTACTACCTCTTCCCGCTCACGCAGGAGGAGAAGTCGCTGAGCCTTGTCAAGGGGACGCTGGCCACCGCCGGGCTCTTCGTCGTCGTACTCCTCGGGGCCATCGCCTGGCTCGTGGTGCGCCAGGTCGTCACGCCGGTGCGGATGGCGGCCGGGATCGCCGAGCGCCTGTCGGCCGGGCGGCTTCAGGAACGGATGAAGGTCACCGGCGAGGACGACATCGCGCGGCTCGGCGAGGCCTTCAACAAGATGGCGCAGAACCTTCAGCTGAAGATCCAGCAGCTGGAGGACCTGTCGCGGATGCAGCGGCGGTTCGTGTCCGACGTGTCGCACGAGCTGCGGACGCCGCTGACGACCGTGCGCATGGCCGCCGACGTCATCCACGAGGCGCGCGAGGACTTCGACCCGGTGACCGCGCGGTCGGCGGAGCTGCTGGCCGACCAGTTGGACCGGTTCGAGTCGCTGCTCGCCGATCTGCTGGAGATCAGCCGCTTCGACGCGGGCGCGGCGGCGCTGGAGGCGGAGCCGATCGACCTCAGGGAGGTCGTGCGGCGCGTCGTCAGCGGGGCCGAGCCGCTCGCCGAGCGCAAGGGCACGCAGATACGCGTCGTCGGTGACCAGCAGCCCATCGTCGCCGAGGCAGACGCCCGGCGGGTCGAGCGCGTGCTGCGCAACCTCGTCGTCAACGCCGTCGAGCACGGCGAGGGCAGGGACGTCGTGGTCAAGCTCGCCTCGGCGGGCGGGGCGGTCGCGGTCGCGGTGCGTGACTACGGCGTCGGACTCAAGCCCGGCGAGGCGACGCGCGTCTTCAGCCGATTCTGGCGGGCCGACCCGGCACGCGCGCGTACCACGGGCGGCACGGGTCTGGGGCTGTCCATCGCGCTGGAGGACGCGCGGCTGCACGGCGGCTGGCTCCAGGCGTGGGGCGAGCCGGGTGGCGGTTCGCAGTTCCGGCTGACGCTGCCGCGAACCGCGGACGAGCCGCTGCGGGGCTCGCCGATACCCCTGGAACCCAAGGACTCGCGGCGCAACCGAGGACTTAATGACGCCGGCCTGCCGCGCGGCGGCGAGAAGGCCGCCACGGTGCCGGCTCAGCACAATGGCGACCAGGCGGCCGCTGCGCCGTCGAGGGACCCGATAGCACCGCGCCTGGGCGCCTCCTCGGTCCCCAAGGCCGATCCGACGGCACTGCCCGGCAACGGCGCACGAGTGGTCCCCCGTCCGGCGCCGGGCGCGCGGCGCCGGGACGACGAGCCCGAGACGCAAGAGCCGTCGAGCGACAAGACCGGGCACACCGAGGAGTCGAGCAAGCATGGGGAGGCATCTCGTGGGCGCTGACCGCGAGGGGGGCGCCCGGCGCGGGCCGGGGCGCGCGGCGGCGTACGTCGCCTGTGGCGCCGTACTGCTGGCGGGGTGCGCCTCGATGCCCGACAGCGGCGATCTGCGGGGCGTGGAGTCCACGCCCCGGCAGGAGGCGCAGGTGCGGGTCTTCGCGATGCCGCCGCACGAGGACGCCTCGTCGTCGGAGATCGTGTCGGGTTTCCTGGAGGCGCTGACCAGCGACGATCCGGACTACGAGATCGCGCGCAAGTACTTGACGAAGGAGGCGTCGGACAACTGGCGGCCCCTGCTGTCCACGATGGTGCTCGCCGACGGACCGGCCGCCGACGTGGATCGGGTGGGAGGCCGGGAAGAGACCGACAACCTCTCGTACCGGCTGACCGGCGCCAAGGTCGCCACGGTCGACGCGCAGCAGTCGTACGCGCCCGCCGGCGGGGACTACAGCGAGGCGATGCACCTCACGCGGGACAAGAAGACCAAGCAGTGGCGCATCGACGTGCCGCCCCGCGGTGTCGTCATGGGCAAGTCGGACTTCCAGCGCAACTACATGTCCGTGGACAAGTACTACTTCGCCACGAACACCACGCTCGGGACCTCCCCGCACACGGCGGCCGTCGCCGACCCGGTCTTCGTGCGGCGGAACGTCGACCCCGTGACGCAGACCGTGCGCTCTCTGCTGAAGGGGCCCACCAGCTGGCTCAATCCGGTGGTCAGGTCGAGTTTCCCCACCGGTACGGCGTTGAAGGACGACGTCAACACGTTGACGACGGACGACCAGAACCGGCTGACCGTACCGCTGAACGACAAGGCCGCACGCGTCGGGCCGACCAAGTGCAACGAGATGGCGGCCCAGCTGCTGTTCACCCTTCAGAACCTCACTCCCACCGTGGACGAGGTCGTGCTGCGGGCGGGCGGCCGGCAGCTGTGTGCGCTGGCCGCGGAGGACGCGGAGGCCGTCGCCGTGCGCGGCTCCGTGGAGCGCGCCGACTATCTGTACTTCCTCGACGACAAGCACCGGCTGGTACGGCTGGCCGCGGCCACCAGCGACACGCAGCCCGACCCCGTGCCGGGAGCGCTGGGTGAGGGCGACACACAGCTGAAGTCGGTTGGGGTGTCGCGTGATGAGGACATGGCGGCCGGTGTGGGTCTCGACGGCAAGAACCTCTACGTCGGAGCGCTGGTGTCGGGCGGCCCCCTCGGTGATCCCGAGCTGACCAGTGCCGGCAAGACGGCGGAGGAACGGCTCTCGGCGCCCAGCTGGGACGCCCAGGGCGATCTGTGGATCGCCGACCGCGATCCCGGCAACTCCCGGCTGCTCCTGCTGCAGGAGGGCGTGGGCGACCCGGTGGCCGTGAACCTGCCGGCGGGGCTGGAGGGGCGCATCGAGTCCGTACGAGTGGCCGCCGACGGAGTCCGGATCGCGCTCGTGGTGAAGCAGGGGGAGAAGTCCTCGCTGCTGATCGGGCGGATCGAACGGAGCGAGGACGGCAAGGCGGGTGACCGGTCGGCCGTCTCGGTGAGCGAACTGCGGTCCGCCACGCCCGCTTTGGAGGAGGTCTCGGCCATGTCGTGGGCCGGTGACAGCCGGCTCGTCGTGGTCGGGCGGGAGAAGGGCGGTGTGCAGACCATGCGGTACGTGCAGGTCGACGGCTCCACTCCGGAAGGGCCAGCGCCCGCGGCGCTCAGCGGGGTGAAGGAGATCACCGCGTCCGAGGATGCGCGGCTGCCGCTGGTGGGCTACTCGGAGGACGGGATCGTACGGCTGCCGTCCGGGGCGCAGTGGAAGAAGGTCGTGACGGACGGGACGGCTCCGGTCTATCCGGGGTGACGTTTCGCGCGGGGCCGGCCGTCGGGGTGCGACCGCGGGGGCGGTGCGTGCGGCGCCGTTAGGAGTCGCGGCGGTGAGTGTGGCGGAGCCGCGGCGGTGAGTGTGGCGGCCGCTTTCGGCCGGAGTGGGACTCCGGCCGAAAGCGGCCGTTTTCCTTGTCGGGCGGTATTCGGTGGCATTCGGTGCCAGTCCGCGGCATTCGGCGGCCTGGGAATCTCGCGCGGCTCCGGTCCGGCACGGGAATGGGCTTCCGCGTATGGGCCGGGAGTTTTCCACAGGGAGTTATCCACAGGGGTGGTCGGTCGGCGCGGGCGTTGGCACAGTGGTGGGCATGCGGGGGTGGTGGCAGGACCTCACCGATCTGGTGCTGCCGGCCGAGTGCGGAGGCTGTGGGAGGCCTCGCACGGTGCTCTGCCCGGAGTGCCGTGACGTCCTGAGCGGGACCGCACCGAGCCGGGTGCGACCGGCGCCGGAGCCGTCCGGGCTGCCGGTCGTGCACGCGGCGGCCAGGTACGAGGACGAGGCGAGGGCCGTGCTGCTGGCCCACAAGGAACGCGGCGCTCTTGCACTGGCGGCGCCGCTCGGGACGGCTCTGGCCGGAGCTGTGCGGACGGGTCTCCAGGAGGTCTGTGCGGCCGGTGCCGGTGTCTCCGAGCGGGCTGTACCGTCTCTGGGCTCTCTGGGCTCTCTGGGCTCTCTGGGCTCTCTGGGCTCCCTGGGCTCCCGGGATTCCCTGGGCTCTCTGGCGCGGGCCCAGGGGGCGGGGCGGTTGCCCGAGGGCGCTGGTGTGACTGTGCTGCTCGTGCCTGTTCCGTCGGCACGGGGTGCCGTGCGGGCGCGCGGGCATGATCCGGCGCGGCGGATCGCGCTCGCGGCGGCCGGTGAGCTGCGGCGGGCCGGGACGCCGACCCGGGTGCTCGCCGTGCTGCGGCAGGGGCGGGCGGTGGCCGATCAGTCGGGGCTCAACTCCCGGCAGCGGCTGGACAATCTCGGGGGCGCGCTGACGGTCGCTCCCGGGGGAGGCCGGCTGCTCACGGGTGGTGGTCCGGTCGTGCTCGTCGACGACCTGATGACGACGGGTGCGTCCCTGGCGGAGGCGGCGCGGGCCTTGCGGGCGGCGATGGCAGCGGGGGCCGGCTCGCGTGGGCCGGGGCGGATGGAGCCGTCCGGCGTGGATCTGGAGTCGTGCGCAACGGTGAGGGAGGTGGACACGTATGGATGGGGGACCGCGGAGCCCGCAAGGTGTGGTGACGGGGCAACCGCCGTGTATCGAGCGGGAAGTCGGGAAAGCACAGGAGAACGGAAGGCCGGATCGACGGAGGGCGCTGTGCGGCGGACGCGTGACGTGCCGGGAATCATGGGGACCGGACGGCCTGATGACCTGATCTGCGCTGCCGTGGTCGCTGCACCTCCGGATTCTTTCGAAATAAACCGGAACTGACTGAGAACTTGCATCGTTGCAGGTAACGAGAGGGTCAATTCACCTGAACGGAGGTACGCCGCAGTAGAGGGTGACGACATCCGTCCGGGCGAGATATGTTCGGTTGTGAGGGAAAGGCGCAGGCCATCCCCGTCATATCCGAATGCCGTGCCGCGGGTTTTGCGCAATCGGCCGCGGCCATGGGGTGGAGATCTTGCCCATGGGGGAGGAGGAGGTGGAAGTCACCGAGTCCGAGGCTCCGGGGTCCCCGGAGCCTGGTGCAAAAGGGAGATGCTCCGCCGATGGAGCGGGGCGATCCGGGAACGGAGTTCTGCGTGGACATCGTCGTCAAAGGCCGCAAGACCGAGGTGCCCGAGCGGTTCCGCAAGCACGTGGCCGAGAAGCTGAAGCTGGAGAAGATCCAGAGGCTCGATGCCAAGGTGATCAGCCTCGACGTCGAGGTGTCCAAGGAGCCCAACCCGCGACAGGCCGACCGCAGCGACCGAGTGGAGATCACGCTCCGCTCCCGCGGTCCGGTGATCCGGGCGGAGGCAGCGGCCAGCGACCCGTACGCGGCACTCGATCTGGCTGCGGAGAAGTTGGATGCGCGGCTGCGCAAGCAGCACGACAAGCGTTTCTCGCGCCGAGGGTCACGCCGGCTCACGGCGGCCGAGGTTCCCGACCACGTTCCGGGCGCGGCGACGCTCAACGGCAACGGCCACACCTTCCAGGAAGAAGAGCCGGACGGAGTTCCCACCAAGAAGATCGGCTCGCTCGAGGTGAAGGGCGAAGGGCCCCTCGTCGTACGCGAGAAGACGCACGTCGCCTCCCCGATGACCCTCGACCAGGCTCTCTACGAGATGGAGCTGGTCGGGCACGACTTCTACCTCTTCGTCGACTCCGAGACGAAGGAACCGAGTGTCGTCTACCGGCGGCACGCCTATGACTACGGGGTCATCCACCTCAACACGGATCCGATGGTCACCCAGGCGCAATCTCCCGCGGCTGGTGGCACGCTGGGCGGCTGACCCACCCGGCTGACAGCTGAGCCGGTGCCCCTGGAGCGCATGTGCGCCCCCAGGGGCACCGGTGTGCGACCACTTCGCGCCCCGCTCGTCACCGGAGTGTCGGTCGGGCATGAAATCATGGCCGTACCGGCCCAACCGGTGGGCCGCTGCCTTGGGTTGGCGGTGGCATATGACCAGCCGCAGCCTTCAGGGGGAGGAACGATGGCGGACAGCTTCGGACCGATGCGGGACGAGGATGCCGACGGTGACATCGTCGGCATGGGCCCTGACGCGGGCTCTCCACGCAAGGAACCGATCAGAGTCCTGGTCGTGGACGACCACGCTCTGTTCCGCCGTGGACTGGAGATCGTGCTCGCGGCCGAGGAGGACATCCAGGTGGTCGGGGAGGCGGGAGACGGCGCCGAGGCCGTCGACAAGGCCGCCGACCTGCTGCCGGACATCGTCCTGATGGACGTGCGGATGCCCAAGCGGGGCGGGATCGAGGCCTGCACCTCCATCAAGGAGGTGGCCCCCAGCGCGAAGATCATCATGCTGACGATCAGCGACGAGGAGGCCGACCTCTACGACGCGATCAAGGCGGGCGCGACGGGCTATCTCCTCAAGGAGATCTCCACGGACGAGGTGGCCACGGCCATCCGCGCGGTGGCCGACGGGCAGTCGCAGATCAGCCCGTCGATGGCGTCGAAGCTGCTCACCGAGTTCAAGTCGATGATCCAGCGGACGGACGAGCGCCGGCTCGTGCCCGCGCCGCGGCTGACCGACCGCGAGCTGGAGGTCCTCAAGCTCGTCGCGACGGGGATGAACAACCGTGACATCGCCAAGGAGTTGTTCATCTCCGAGAACACCGTGAAGAACCACGTGCGCAACATCCTGGAGAAGCTTCAGCTGCACTCCAGGATGGAGGCCGTGGTGTACGCGATGCGGGAGAAGATCCTCGAGATCCGCTGAGCGGGACTACGAGGGTCACCCCGTGAGGCGGGCGAGTTCTCTGGCGAGCGGCTCGCGCAGCTCCGGGGCGTTGACCCGTTCCACCCTTACGTCCGTGCAGTCCACCCAGCTCGCCGCCTCGGCCAGCGCCTGCGCCACCGCCGGGACCGCCTTCGGGCCGTCCAGAGTGGCCTGCTTGGCGACCAGGGTGCGGCCCTCACGGGCCGGGTCCACGCGGCCGACGAGTCGGCCGCCGGACAGGACCGGCATCGCGAAGTAGCCGTAGACGCGCTTCTGCTTCGGTACGTACGCCTCCAGGCGGTGTGTGAAGCCGAAGATCCGCTCCGTGCGCGCCCGTTCCCAGATCAGCGAGTCGAACGGGGACAGCAGCGTTGTACGGTGGCGGCCGCGCGGAGGTGTCTCAAGGGCCGCCGGGTCGGCCCAGGCCGGCTTGCCCCAGCCCTCGACCGTGACCGGCACCAGACCGGAGTCGGCGATCACCGCGTCGACCTGCTCGCCCTTGAGGCGGTGGTAGTCGGCGATGTCCGCGCGTGTGCCGACGCCCAGGGACTGGCCGGCCAGGCGGACCAGACGGCGCAGGCACTCGGTGTCGTCCAGGTCGTCGTGCAGCAGCGCCTGTGGGACGGCGCGCTCGGCGAGATCGTAGACACGCTTCCAGCCGCGGCGCTCGACACAGACCACCTCGCCGTACATCAGGGCACGCTCGACGGCGACCTTCGTGCCCGACCAGTCCCACCACTCGCTGGTGCGCTTCGCGCCGCCCAGCTCGGTGGCCGTGAGGGGGCCCTCGGCACGGAGCTGCTTGATCACCTGGTCGTAGGTGCCGTCGGGGAGGTCGTGGTTCCAGTGCGGCCGGTTGCGGTAGGCGCGGCGGCGGAACGCGAAGTGGGGCCACTCCTCGACGGGGAGGATGCAGGCCGCGTGGGACCAGTACTCGAAGGCGTGCGTCTCGGTCCAGTAGGCCTTCTCGACCGTCTTGCGCCCCACGGCGCCCAGGCGGGCGTACGGGATGAGCTCGTGGGAGCGGGCCAGGACGGAGATGGTGTCGAGTTGCACCGCGCCGAGGTGACGGAGGATGCCGCGGACGCCGGACCTGCGGTCGGGGGCGCCGAGGAAGCCCTGCGCGCGCAGGGCGATGCGGCGGGCCTCGTCGGCCGAGAGGGCGATGGTGGGGCGCAGGGTGGTCATGCCAGGCACCCTAGAGCTTGGCACTGACAATGCGGCGTGAGCTGGGGATATGCCCGAGAGAGGGCTACGCCGGCCGACTCCGCGCCGGCAGATACGGCGCCGTCGACGGCAGGGCCAGATCCGACGGCAGCAGGGAGCCCACCCAGCAGTCCCGGCGTACGCCCTGGTTGACGATGGCGGAGCGGAGGGTGCCCTCGGGGGTGAAGCCGGCCCGCTCGGCCACCGCCCGGGAAGTCCTGTTGCCGACCTCCGCGCGCCATTCCACGCGGTCGATCGACAGGTCGACGAAGGCCCACCGCGACGCGGCGAGAACGGCCTCGGTGACATAGCCGTTGCCGCGGTGCTCCCTGGTGCCCCAGAAGCCGATCTCCGCCTCGCTCATGGAACGCATCGTCAGACCGAGCATGCCCACCAGGTCCTCCCCTTCGGGGAGGAAGAGCCCCCAGGTGAGCATCGAACCGTACTTCCAGCCGTCGGGAACCAGTTGTTCCGTGAAGCTGTGCGCGTGCTCGCGCAGGTAGGGCGACGGGATGGTCGTCCAGCGCTGGATATCGGGATCCTGGACGGCCTCGTACACGGCATGGGTGTCCTTCGGGCCGACCGCGCGCATCAGAAGGCGGTCGGTGGTGAGCGTGACGGGTTCCATCGACCGATTCTCCCTCGCGGGTTCCGTGGCAGCGCCGACGATTTATGCGGTGGGTGAGCACGCGATTGCATTTCGCACAATTCATGGGTGGAACGCGGCACCATCCGCGACCCCCGTCCGTTGTCCCCTTTGACGGAGATTTGAAGCAGCGGACGCTCGTCGCCCCCGGCAGGCTCCCGGCGCGGCAGGGTCCTCGCATACGATGGCCGTTGCTCAGCCAAGCCAAATGGAAACCGACCGTCCCAGGCCCGACCGGCAAGGAGACCAACCCCCGTGTCCGTCCTCTCGAAGATCATGCGTGCAGGCGAAGGCAAGATCCTGCGCAAGCTGCACCGCATCGCGGACCAGGTCAACTCCATCGAAGAGGACTTCGTCGACCTCTCCGACGCCGAGCTGCGGGCCCTCACCGATGAGTACAAGCAGCGCTACGCCGACGGTGAGAGCCTGGACGACCTGCTGCCCGAGGCCTTCGCCACCGTTCGCGAGGCCGCCAAGCGGGTCCTCGGCCAGCGGCACTACGACGTGCAGATCATGGGCGGCGCTGCCCTCCACCTCGGCTATGTGGCCGAGATGAAGACCGGTGAGGGCAAGACGCTCGTCGGCACGCTGCCCGCTTATCTGAACGCGCTGTCCGGCGAGGGCGTCCACCTGATCACGGTGAACGACTATCTGGCCGAGCGCGACTCCGAGATGATGGGCCGCGTCCACAAGTTCCTCGGCCTGAACGTCGGCTGCATCCTCGCGAACATGACGCCGGCCCAGCGCCGCGAGCAGTACGCGTGCGACATCACCTACGGCACGAACAACGAGTTCGGCTTCGACTACCTGCGCGACAACATGGCGTGGTCCAAGGACGAACTCGTCCAGCGCGGCCACAACTTCGCCATCGTCGACGAGGTCGACTCCATCCTCGTCGACGAGGCCCGTACGCCGCTGATCATCTCCGGTCCCGCCGACCAGGCCACCAAGTGGTACGGCGACTTCGCCAAGCTCGTCACGCGCCTGAAGAGGGGCGAGGCGGGCAACCCGCTCAAGGGCCTTGAGGAGACCGGCGACTACGACGTCGACGAGAAGAAGCGCACGGTCGCCATCCACGAGGCCGGTGTCTCCAAGGTCGAGGACTGGCTGGGCATCGACAACCTCTACGAGTCGGTGAACACGCCTCTGGTGGGCTACCTGAACAACGCCATCAAGGCGAAGGAGCTCTTCAAGCTCGACAAGGACTACGTCGTCATCGACGGCGAGGTCATGATCGTCGACGAGCACACCGGCCGTATCCTCGCCGGCCGCCGCTACAACGAGGGCATGCACCAGGCGATCGAGGCGAAGGAAGGGGTGGACATCAAGGACGAGAACCAGACCCTCGCCACGATCACCCTCCAGAACTTCTTCCGCCTCTACAAGCGCCACGACCAGGACGGCAAGGAACAGCCCGGCCTGTCCGGCATGACCGGTACGGCGATGACCGAGGCCGCCGAGTTCCACCAGATCTACAAGCTCGGCGTGGTCCCGATCCCGACGAACAAGCCGATGATCCGCAAGGACCAGTCGGACCTGATCTACCGCACCGAGGTCGCCAAGTTCGAGGCGGTCGTCGACGACATCGTCGAGAAGCACGAGAAGGGCCAGCCGATCCTCGTCGGTACGACGTCGGTCGAGAAGTCCGAATACCTCTCGCAGCAGCTTTCCAAGCGCGGCGTCCAGCACGAGGTGCTGAACGCCAAGCAGCACGACCGTGAGGCGATCATCGTCGCCCAGGCCGGCCGCAAGGGCGCCGTCACCGTCGCCACCAACATGGCCGGCCGCGGTACCGACATCAAGCTCGGCGGTAACCCCGAGGACCTCGCCGAGGCGGAACTGCGCCAGCAGGGCCTCGACCCCGAGGAGCACATCGAGGAGTGGGCCCAGTACCTGCCGGCCGCCCTGGAGCGGGCCGAGCAGGCGGTCAAGGCGGAGTTCGAGGAGGTCAAGGACCTCGGCGGCCTCTACGTCCTGGGCACCGAGCGGCATGAGTCGCGCCGTATCGACAATCAGCTGCGCGGTCGTTCCGGCCGTCAGGGCGACCCGGGCGAGTCCCGGTTCTACCTCTCCCTCGGCGACGACCTGATGCGGCTGTTCAAGGCCCAGATGGTCGAGCGCGTGATGTCGATGGCGAACGTCCCGGACGACGTGCCGATCGAGAACAAGATGGTCACGCGCGCGATCGCGTCCGCCCAGTCGCAGGTCGAGCAGCAGAACTTCGAGACCCGTAAGAACGTCCTGAAGTACGACGAGGTCCTCAACCGCCAGCGCGAGGTCATCTACGGCGAGCGGCGCCGCGTCCTGGAGGGCGAGGACCTGCACGAGCAGGTGCAGCACTTCATGGACGACACGATCGACGCCTACATCGGCGCCGAGACCGCCGAGGGCTTCGCCGAGGAGTGGGACCTGGACCGGCTGTGGGGCGCCTTCAAGCAGCTCTACCCCGTGAAGGTCACCATCGAGGAGCTGGAGGAGGCCGCGGGCGACCGGGCCGGTCTCACCGCGGAGTTCATTGCGGAGTCCATCAAGGACGACATCTACGAGCAGTACCAGCAGCGTGAGTCGCAGCTCGGCTCCGAGATCATGCGTGAGCTGGAGCGCCGGGTCGTGCTGTCGGTCCTGGACCGCAAGTGGCGCGAGCACCTCTACGAGATGGACTACCTCCAGGAGGGCATCGGCCTGCGCGCCATGGCGCAGAAGGACCCGCTGGTCGAGTACCAGCGCGAGGGCTTCGACATGTTCACCGCGATGATGGAGGGCATCAAGGAGGAGTCCGTCGGCTATCTGTTCAACCTGGAGGTCCAGGTCGAGCAGCAGGTCGAGGAGGTCCCGGTCGAGGACACCAAGCCGGTGGCGGACCTGGAGAAGAAGGACGCGGTGCCGGCGCAGGCGGGCGCGCGTCCCGAGATCCGGGCCAAGGGGCTTGAGGCTCCGCGCCGTCCGGACCGGCTCCACTACACCGCTCCCAAGGTGGACGGCGAGGGCGACATCGTCGAGGGCGACTTCACCAACGACGACGAGCCGGTGCGCTCCGAGGCCGACGGTCTCACGCGCGCGGAGCGCCGCAAGCAGGCGCGTGGCGGGCGTCGCCGCAAGAAGTGACGCCGGGCGCGGTGCCGAGGGTGCTGTGGCGCCAGTTTTGAGAAGGCGGTGACGGTGCCTGCGGCGTCGTACAGCGGCTGAAAGGGCCGGGTCTCCCTCGGGGGCCCGGCCCTTCGCGTGGGTGGCGGCGGAGGGCGTTGTCGGCCGCCTGCGAGCCGCCCCGTGCTCGGCGCCTGCCTCGGCCGCTGCCCGCCGCCGTCAGCCGCTGCTTGCCGCTGTCAGTCGTCGGCCGTTGCGAGCCGCCCCCGTCCTCGGCGCCTGCCTCGGCCGCTGCCCGCTGCCCGCTGCCGTCAGCCTCGGCCGATGCCCGATGCCCGATGCCCGCTGCCGTCAGCCTCGGCCGCTGCCCGCCGCTGTCAGTCCTCAGCCGCTGCTTGCCGCTGTCAGTCGTCGTCGGTGTGTGGCCTGCGTGGGCCGCCCAGTTCTACCGCTGTGCAGCGCCAGCGGAGGTCGCCGCCCTGTTCGAGGCGGAAGGCCATGGCGCGCAGCTGTGTGCCGGCGCCGATGCGGGCGAAGGCCTCGATGGCGCCCGGGCGGGGTTCGAAATAGCCGATGTCGCGGACGACGGGGCGGGTGCCGCGGGTGCGCAGGGGGCCGCGTTCCGCGAGCCGGGCGAGTTCGTCGTAGGCGCGGCCGGCGGTGTGGCGCAGCATCGAGTGGACGGGGCGCTGGCCGCTCAGCACCAGGAGCAGGCGGTCGGCGAAGACATCGGTGGGGCGGGGCTGGGGGACGGCGGGTACGGCCGGCGTGGTGCGGGCGGCCGGGACGCCGTCCGTTGTCGGGACGCCGTCGGTTGTCGGGAGGCCGTTCTTCGCCGGGAGGCGGGAAGCGAGCGGCGTAGGGGTCGCTGGGCGAGTGTCCGTGGGCCCCGTGCGGGCAGGTGTCCCCGTCGCGCCGGGGGAGCTGGGCGGGCGGCCTCCGGGGGATGCCGTACGGGGTACGCCGCCGCGTGGGGTGCGGGGCGGGGAACCGGCCGGGCGGCGGGTGTCGCGGCGGGTCGGTGGGCGGGTGCCGAGGCGCTGCTGCGTCCTGGTCATGACCTTGTGCATGGAATCCCCGTTCGGTGGGCCCGGAAGATACCGAGCAGTAACTTCGTGGATGGTGATCTTGTACGGGGCGGCAGGGCCCGAGGGCAACAAAGCGAGGGCTCGCGCGGGGCGGTCGGAATCTTCACTTATCCGGGTGATGTGTGCGCGCGGAAGGCCGTGGTCGCAAGGGAGCTCAGGGTGAGTTCATGGACCGGAGTGGACGCCTCGGGCGGTGGCGGTGGGGACTCGAAAGGGGACACCCGCACGTATCCTGAAGGCCCTCCGGGAGGTGCGGGACAGCCCTCTTGGGGGTGCTCGCGGAGCCTACGAACACGAAAGCGGTCAGCCATGCGCGTCTACGTCCCTCTGACCCTCCCCGGTCTCGCCGAGGCGTACAAGACGGGAGAGCTGGGGGCCGGACCGCTCGTCGCGTACGCCGTCACGCCCGCGTTGCGCGAGTGGTATCTCTCGGACGACATCGAGGAGTTGGAGTACGCGGCGCTGAACCGGGCCGCACTCGCCTCGCTGCGGCTGCTCGCGGCGGATGCGGAGGCCGCGCGGCGCCGGGTCGTGGTCGCCGTCGACGTGCCCGACGGGGCGGCCGTCGCCGACCCCGACCGTGGGCTGGACCCCTCGGCGCTGGGCGAGGTGCGGATCGCCGGGGGCGTGGCGCTGGCCAAGGCGGCCTCCGTGCATGTCGACGCGGACGACGCCGAGACGGACGTGGCGGCGGCCGCTGAGGTGCTGGAGGCGGCGGACGGCGGGGACGACGACGCGCAGTTCGTCGTGGACGGGGCCGAGGATCATGAGCTGTTGTGGTTCGCGACGCAGGAGATCCCGAATCTGGTGGGGCTGGGGGACTGAGCCCGGCTCCCCAAGCCCGCCTCCCAAGCCGGCCCCCGTGGGCCCGCTTCCCAAGTCGGCCCCCGTGGGCCCGCCTCCCAAGTCGGCCCCCGTGGGCCCGCTTCCCAAGCCGGCTCCCGCGGGCCCGCTTCCCGAGCATGCCCCTCGGGTCGGGCCCCGGGGGGCGCCCCCGGGGCCCCTACTGGCCCGTTGACCTGCTGTTCTCATGATTGTCAGTCGTGGCGGGTACGGTTTTTGGCATGGGGATGCACGTAGGGGCGCACATCGTCTGGGACTGGAACGGGACGCTGTTCCACGACAATGACGCGATCATCGGGGCGACGAACGCGGCGTTCGGCGAGCTCGGGCTGGAGCCGATCACGATGGAGCAGTACCGGACGCTGTACTGCGTACCGGTGCCGAAGTTCTACGAGCGGTTGCTGGGGCGGCTGCCGACCGACGTCGAGTGGGAGGTCATGGACGAGACCTTCCACCGGTACTACACGGAGCACCGGGTGAGATGCGGCCTCACCGAGGGCGTGGGGGACCTGCTGGTGCGGTGGCGGTCCGCTGGGCGCAGCCAGTCGATCCTCAGCATGTACGGGCATGACGAGCTCGTCCCGCTGGTGCGCGGGTTCGGGATCGAGGAGCACTTCATACGGGTCGACGGGCGGACCGGGCCGTCCGGGGGCAGCAAGGCCGAGCACATGGTGCGGCACCTCGAGGCGCTCACGAGCGTGGACCCCGCTCGCACGGTGGTGATCGGCGACGCCGCCGACGACGGGGTGGCGGCGCTGCATGTGGGGGCGCGGGCCGTGCTCTACACCGGCGGGTCGCACAGCCGGGCGAGCCTGGAGAAGGTCGGCGTGCCGGTGGTGGACACGCTGGGGGAGGCCGTCGCGGAGGCGGAGCGGCTGGCGGCGTGAACCCGGCCGTGTGAGCGGCGGTGGCACGCACCCGGGTCAGCCGGCGGGCGGCACCGCGCCCCGGGTCAGCCGACGGGTGGCACCGCGCCCCGGGTCAGCCGACGGGTGGCACCGCACCCCGGGTCAGCCGACGGGTGGCACCGCACCCCCAGGGCAGCCAGCGGGCGGCGCGCCCCCGGGTCAGCGAGTGAGCGGCGCGCCCCCGGGGCAGCCAGGGGGCCGAGTAGCCCCGGATCGGACAGCGGGACGCGCGCGCCCCCCGGAACCGGACAGCGAGCGGCGCACCCCCCCCCCGCGTCAGCAGGCGGCACCGCGCCCCACGAACCCACCCGTGCCGCGGTGCCCGGCCCGCCCTCAGGTCACCGGTGCCTTCGCGCGCAGGACCGTCAGGAACTCCCGCATCCAGCCTGAGTGGTCCGGCCAGGCGCGGGACGACACCAGGGTGCCGTCGACGACGGCCTCCGCGTCCTGGAAGGTGGCGCCCGCGGCCTGCATGTCCAGCTCCAGGGCCGGGTACGCCGTGACGCGGCGGCCGCGGAGGCTGTCGATCGCCGCGGTGAGCAGCGGGCCGTGGCAGATCTGGGCGACCGGCTTGTCGGAGTCGAAGAAGGACTTGAGGATCTTGCGCAGCTCGGGGTCGTTGCGCAGGTACTCGGGGGCCCGGCCGCCGGGGATGACGACGGCCACGTAATCGCCGGGGTCGACCTCGGAGAAGGCGAGGTCGGCGGGCCAGGTGTAACCCGGTTTCTCGGTGTAGGTGTCGAAGCCCGGCTCGAAGTCGTGGACGACGAACTGGAGCTTCTTGCGGGTGGGGGCCGCGATATGGACGTCGTAGCCCTCCTCGCGGAGGCGCTGGTAGGGGTACAGGACCTCCAGGGACTCCGCGGCGTCGCCGGTGACGATGAGGATCTTCGCTGTCATGTCGGGTGCGCTCCTCTTCTCGGCCGTCCTGCCGTTCGGCTACCCGGCCGTCCTGCCGTTCGGCTACCCGGCCGTCCTGCCGTTCGGCTACCCGGCCGTCCTGCCGTTCGGCTACCCGGCCGTCCTGCCGTTCGGCTACCCGGCCGTCCTGCTGTTCGGCCGGCCTCCTGGGCAACGTGCCTCGGGGCCGGGGGCCTGCCAAGGGTTCGCGCGGCATGGGTTGCCGGCTTACCCGACACGTACCGCCGCGCCCGCCCCCGCACCGTCACACCCGCACCGCCCGGCGCGGCCATATCGCACCGCCCGGCGCAGCACGCCACGCCACCCGGCGCAGCCACACCACCCCGTCCGGTGCAGCCGCACCACCGCCAGTCGGCCCGCAGGCCCGTCGGCCCGCGTGAGTGGGCTCCGGCCCGGCCCTCTCCGGGCGCCGCCTGTTTTCAGACACGGGTCGGGTCCGGTTGGCGTGATTCCCGCCCGGTTTCCGGTCCAGGTCGCCGCCCCGGCCCTACACCTCAGACTCCCCCTTGCTGTCCGACCCCGCCAGTTACGCCCACCCCGCACCGTTTGCCCCTGTGCAGAACGTCAAAGTTCTCCCCCTGGTTTTGTACACATACGGCTCATGACGGAGGCCCTGTAAGGAGCGATAGCCTTAGTGGCGTGATCAGCGCGATAGCTCGCGGGGGCACCGTTGCCCCTGCCCCGCGCCCGGTGAGCACGGACGACATCCGTGACCGGGCGGCAGTCGCTGGTCCTCGCGGGCGGGAGGGAGCCGAACGGGCTCCCGGTAAGCCATGTACACCCCGGGTCAGGACGTCGCGGAGAGCAGCGTCACACCCCGGGTGCAGCTCAAGATTGGCTCATATACCCCCGCTCATCTCACCTCGCGGCATAGCGTCGAAGCAGACCGGACACCCCGCGTCGCGGCGTTACACCGGAGGGGAAGAGACCGTACTTCCTTCAACGTCACGCAACGGCGCGCGACAGGAGCCAGAGGACAATGCAGACCAAGCTGGACGAAGCCAAGGCCGAGCTGCTCGAGAGGGCCGCCCGGGTAGCTGAGAACAGCCCGGTCGGGGGGTACCTACCGACTGGGAAGACGGACGAGAGCAGCCCCGGCACCCCGGACCACGACACCGTGCTCTCGTTCCTCCAGCGCTACTACCTGCACACCGCCCCCGAGGACCTGACCGACCGCGACCCGGTCGACATCTTCGGAGCCGCCTTCTCGCACTACCGGCTGGCCGAGAACCGCCCCCAGGGCACGGCCAACGTGCGGGTGCACACGCCCACCGTCGAAGAGAACGGCTGGATGTGCAGCCATTCCGTCGTCGAGGTCGTCACCGACGACATGCCTTTCCTCGTCGACTCCGTCACCAACGAGCTGACGCGGCAGGGGCGGGGGATCCATGTGGTCATCCACCCCCAGGTCTTCGTCCGCCGCGACGTCACCGGCAAGCTCATCGAGGTGCTCGGCGCACCGCCCGCCGGCGAGCTGCCGCACGACACCCACACCGAGTCCTGGATCCACGTAGAGATCGACCGGGAGACCGACCGCGGCGACCTGAAGCAGATCACCGCGGACCTGCTGCGCGTCCTGTCCGACGTCCGTGAGGCCGTCGAGGACTGGAGCAAGATGCGGGACCTGGCCCTGCGGATGGCCGACGAGCTGCCGCGGGAGCCCCACTCCGACCTCCGTGAGCAGGAGTTCGAGGAGGCCCGCGAACTGCTGCGCTGGCTGGCCGACGACCACTTCACCTTCCTGGGCTTTCGCGAGTACGAGCTGCGCGAGGACGACTCGCTGGCCGCCGTGCCGGGCACCGGCCTCGGCATCCTGCGCTCCGACCCGCAGCACTCCGAGACCGACAGCCACCCGGTCAGCCCGTCCTTCGAGCGGCTGCCCGCCGACGCCCGCGCCAAGGCCCGCGAGCACAAGCTCCTCATCCTCACCAAGGCCAACAGCCGCGCCACCGTGCACCGGCCGTCGTACCTCGACTACGTCGGGGTGAAGAAGTTCAACGAGAACGGCGAGGTCGTCGGCGAGCGCCGCTTCCTGGGTCTGTTCTCGTCGGCCGCCTACACCGAGTCCGTCCGCCGCGTCCCGGTGATCCGGCGCAAGGTGGACGAGGTGCTCCACGCCGCCGGGTTCTCGCCCAACAGCCACGACGGCCGCGACCTGCTCCAGATCCTGGAGACGTACCCGCGCGACGAGCTCTTCCAGACCCCGGTGCCCGAGCTCCAGCGCATCGCGACCTCCGTCCTCTACCTGCAGGAACGCCGCCGGCTGCGGCTGTACCTGCGCCAGGACGAGTACGGCCGCTACTACTCGGCCCTCGTCTACCTGCCCCGCGACCGCTACACCACCGGTGTGCGGCTGCGGATCATCGACATCCTGAAGGAGGAGCTCGACGGCACCAGCGTCGACTTCACCGCCTGGAACACCGAGTCGATCCTCTCCCGGCTGCACTTCGTCGTCCGGGTCCCGCAGGGCACCGAGCTGCCGCAGCTCAGCGACAGCGACAAGGAACGCATCGAGGCACGTCTCGTCGAGGCCGCCCGCTCCTGGGCCGACGGCTTCGCCGACGCGCTGAACTCCGAACTCGGCGAGGAGCACGCCGCCGAGCTGCTGCGCCGCTACTCCAACGCCTTCCCCGAGGGCTACAAGGCCGACCACTCCCCGCGCGCGGCGGTCTCCGACCTCGTCCACATCGAGCAGCTCACCGAGGAGAACAACTTCTCGCTGAGCCTGTACGAGCCGGTCGGCGCCGCCCCCGAGGAGCGCCGCTTCAAGATCTACCGCAAGGGCGCGGCCGTCTCGCTGTCCGCCGTCCTGCCCGTCCTCAGCCGGCTCGGCGTCGAGGTCGTGGACGAGCGGCCGTACGAACTGCGCTGCTCCGACCGCAGCGTCGCCTGGATCTACGACTTCGGTCTGCGCATGCCCAAGTCGGCGGGCGCCGACTATCTCGGCGACGACGCGCGCGAGCGGTTCTCGGAGGCGTTCGCCGCGACCTGGACCGGCAAGGCGGAGAACGACGGCTTCAACGCCCTCGTGCTGGGCGCCGGGCTCACCTGGCGGCAGGCGATGGTGCTGCGGGCGTACGCGAAGTACCTGCGCCAGGCCGGCTCCACCTTCAGCCAGGACTACATGGAGGACACCCTCCGAAACAACGTCCACACCACCCGGCTGCTCGTCTCCCTGTTCGAGGCGCGGATGTCTCCGGACCGCCAGCGCGCGGGCCTCGAGATCGTCGACGCGCTGTTCGAAGAGGTCGACGCGGCGCTCGACCAGGTGGCGAGCCTCGACGAGGACCGGATCCTCAGGTCCTTCCTCACCGTGATCAAGGCGACGCTGCGGACGAACTTCTTCCAGGAGGCCGCGGGCGGTCACCCGCACGACTACGTCTCCATGAAGTTCGACCCGCAGGCCATCCCCGACCTGCCCGCGCCGCGCCCGGCGTTCGAGATCTGGGTCTACTCGCCGCGCGTCGAGGGCGTGCACCTGCGCTTCGGCAAGGTCGCGCGCGGCGGTCTGCGCTGGTCCGACCGGCGTGAGGACTTCCGTACCGAGATCCTCGGCCTGGTCAAGGCGCAGATGGTGAAGAACACCGTCATCGTGCCGGTCGGCGCCAAGGGCGGCTTCGTCGCCAAGCAGCTCCCGGACCCGAGCGTGGACCGGGACGCGTGGCTGGCCGAGGGGGTCGCGTCGTACAAGACCTTCATCTCGGCGCTGCTCGACATCACCGACAACATGGTGGCCGGCGATGTCGTGCCGCCCGCCGACGTCGTACGGCACGACGAGGACGACACCTACCTCGTGGTCGCCGCCGACAAGGGCACCGCGACCTTCTCCGACATCGCCAACGGAGTCGCCGAGCAGTACAACTTCTGGCTCGGTGACGCCTTCGCCTCCGGCGGTTCGGCCGGCTACGACCACAAGGGCATGGGCATCACCGCCCGCGGCGCCTGGGAGTCCGTCAAGCGGCACTTCCGTGAGCTGGGCGTGGACACGCAGACCGAGGACTTCACGGTCGTCGGCATCGGCGACATGTCCGGTGACGTGTTCGGCAACGGCATGCTGCTCAGCGAGCACATCCGCCTGGTCGCCGCCTTCGACCACCGGCACATCTTCATCGACCCCAACCCCGACGCGGCCACCTCCTACGCCGAGCGCCGCCGTGTCTTCGAGCTGCCCCGCTCCAGTTGGGGGGACTACAACACCGAGCTGATCTCGGCCGGTGGCGGCGTCTTCCCGCGCAGCGCCAAGGCCATCCCGGTCAACGCGCACATCCGCGAGGCCCTCGGCATCGAGGGCAAGGTCGCCAAGATGACCCCGGCCGACCTGATGAAGGCCATCCTGCGGTCGCCGGTGGACCTGCTGTGGAACGGCGGCATCGGTACGTATGTGAAGGCCTCCACCGAGACCCACGCCGACGTCGGTGACAAGGCCAACGACGCCATCCGCGTCGACGGCGCCGACCTGCGCGTCAAGGTCGTCGGCGAGGGCGGCAACCTCGGCCTGACGCAGCTGGGCCGGATCGAGTTCGCGCGGCACGGCGGCAAGATCAACACCGATGCCATCGACAACAGCGCGGGCGTGGACACCTCCGACCACGAGGTGAACATCAAGATCCTGCTCAACGGTCTGGTCTCCGAGGGCGACATGACCGTCAAGCAGCGCAACAAGCTGCTCGCCGAGATGACCGACGAGGTCGGCCGGCTCGTCCTGCGCAACAACTACGCGCAGAACACGGCGATCGCCAACGCCCTCGCCCAGTCCAGCGCCATGCTCCACGCCCAGCAGCGCTTCATGAAGCACCTGGTCAGGGAGGGGCACCTGGACCGGGCGCTGGAGTTCCTGCCCACCGACCGCCAGATCCGCGAACGCCTCGGCGCCGACCACGGCCTGACCGGCCCGGAGACGGCCGTACTGATGGCGTACACGAAGATCACGGTCGCCGAGGAGCTGCTGCACACCACGCTGCCGGACGACCCGTACTTGAGCACCCTGCTGCACGCGTACTTCCCGACCGCGCTGCGCGAGCAGTTCCCGGAGCACCTCGTCAGCCACCCGCTGCGCCGTGAGATCACCACGACCGTGCTGGTCAACGACACGGTCAACACGGGCGGTACGACGTATCTGCACCGGCTGCGCGAGGAGACCGGCGCCTCGCTCGAGGAGATCGTCCGGGCGCAGACCGTGGCCCGTGCGATCTTCCGCTCGGCGGAGGTGTGGGACGCGGTCGAGGCCCTCGACAACAAGGTCGAGGCCGCCGTCCAGACCCGGATCCGGCTGCACTCGCGCCGCCTCGTCGAGCGCGGCACGCGCTGGCTGCTCAACAACCGGCAGCAGCCGCTCCAGCTCGCCGAGACGGTCGACTTCTTCGCCGACCGTGTCGAGCAGGTGTGGTCGCAGCTGCCGAAGCTGCTGCGCGGCGCGGACCTGGACTGGTACCAGCAGATCTACGACGAGCTGACCGGCGCCGGTGTCCCCGCCGAACTCGCCACGCGGGTCGCCGGGTTCTCGTCCGCCTTCCCGACGCTCGACATCGTCTCGGTGGCGGACCGCATGGGCAGGGACCCGATGGACGTCGCCGAGGTCTACTACGACCTCGCCGACCGGCTGAACATCACCCAGCTCATGGACCGCATCATCGAGCTGCCGCGTGCGGACCGCTGGCAGTCCATGGCCCGCGCCTCCATCCGCGAGGACCTCTACGCCGCCCACGCGGCCCTGACCTCGGACGTCCTGGCCGCCGGCAACGGCACCGCGACGCCCGAACAGCGCTTCACCGTGTGGGAGAAGAAGAACGGCGCGATCCTCGGCCGGGCGCGTACGACCCTGGAGGAGATCCGCGGCTCGGACGAGTTCGACCTGGCCAACCTGTCGGTGGCGATGCGCACCATGAGGACGCTGCTGCGGACGCACACATAAGACGTACGTGCACAAGGGCGCCGGGCTGTGACAGTCCGGGGCGCCCTCACATGTTCGGCCGCCTCAAGCGGTGACCGGCGTGGCCTTCGGCTTCGGCCTGGCCGTCTTGTCGCCCGTGAACGCCTCGTACTCCTTCAGCACCTCGTCCGTCGGCCCGTCCATGCGCAGCTCGCCGCGCTCCAGCCACAGGACCCGGTCACAGGTGTCGCGGATCGACTTGTTGTTGTGGCTGACCAGGAACACCGTGCCCGCGTGCTTGCGCAACTCGCGGATGCGGGCCTCGGAGCGCTTCTGGAAGGAGCGGTCACCCGTCGCGAGGGCCTCGTCGATCAGCAGCACGTCGTGGTCCTTGGCGGCGGCGATGGAGAAGCGCAGCCGGGCCGCCATGCCGGAGGAGTACGTGCGCATGGGCAGGGTGATGAAGTCGCCCTTCTCGTTGATGCCGGAGAAGTCGACGATCTCCTGGTAGCGGTCCCTGACCTGGTCACGGGACATGCCCATCGCGAGGCCGCCGAGGAAGATGTTGCGCTCGCCGGTGAGGTCGTTCATCAGGGCCGCGTTCACGCCCAGCAGGGAGGGCTGGCCGTCGGTGTAGATATGGCCGTTCTCCACCGGGAGCAGACCCGCGACCGCCTTGAGCAGCGTCGACTTGCCGGAGCCGTTGGTTCCGATGAGGCCGATGGCCTCGCCTCGGTACGCCGTGAAGGAGACGTTCTTGACCGCGTGCACCGTGCGCACGCCCGCCGCCTTCTCGGCCTGCCCCCGGCGCAGGATGCGGTTGAGGGCGGCGGTGGCGGAGCCACGGCCGGCTCCCGTGCCGTTGACGCGGTAGACGATGTCGACGCCGTCGGCGATGACGGTGGGGATGGTGTCGCTCGGGTTCTCAGCCACGGCCGTACGTCTCCTCAGCCTTCCAGAAGTAGATGAAGCCGCCGACGCCGGCCAGCAGGGCCCAGCCCGTCGCGATCGCCCACACGTGCGGTGGGAGCTGGCTGCCGTGGAAGCTGTCGATGAGCGCGAAGCGCATCAGGTCGATGTAGACGGCGGCGGGGTTGGCCTGAAGGAGCTCGGGCACCCAGGACGGCAGTCCCTTGTGGCTGCTCGTGACGTGGCTGATGCTGAACATCACGCCGGACGCGTACATCCAGGTGCGCAGCACGAACGGCATCAGCTGCGCGATGTCCGGGGTCTTGGCGCCCATACGGGCCATGACCATCGCGACGCCCGCGTTGAAGGTGAACTGCAGGAACAGCGCCGGGATCACCAGCACCCAGGACGCGGCGAGCGGAATACCGAAGCAGAGCAGGATGACGACCAGGGCGGCCATCGAGAACAGCAGTTGCTGGAGCTGTTGCAGGGCGAAGGAGATCGGCAGCGCGGCCCGCGGGAAGTGCAGGGCGCGGACCAGGCCCAGGTTCCCCGAGATCGCCCGGGTGCCCGCCATGATCGAGCTCTGGGTGAACGTCCAGACGAACACCCCGGTCACCAGGAACGGGATGTAGTCCTGCACGCCGTGGCTGGTGCCCAGGAGCATGCCGAAGATGAAGTAGTACACCGCCGCGTTCAGCAACGGCGTCATCACCTGCCAGACCTGGCCGAGCTTCGCCTGGCTGTACTGGGCGGTCAGCTTGGCGGTGGCGAAGGCGCTGATGAAGTGGCGCCGCGCCCACAGCTGCCGGACGTACTCGGGCAGGGAGGGGCGGGCACCGCTGACCGCGAGACCGTGCCGGGCGGCGAGCGCCGAGAGATCGGGCGGGGCCGGGGCGGGTGTCGTCGGGGGCGGTGTGTCGAGGACCTGGCTCACATCCGCTGCTTTCGCTCGGGGGGAGGGGTGCGGCGACGGACGTTCTCTTACGTGACTCTTCACGTTCTCTTACGTCGGGACGGGACCGTATCGTCGCAACGTGAGCGTAGGGCGAGCGGGCGTCGGAACGCAACCGTTTCGTCGTGGCGTGAGCGACGTTACGGCAACGTGGGGACGGGGCCGTGAGGACGAGAGCGTGAGGACCGGACCGTGAGGACGAGACCGTAGGGACGGGACCGTATCGTCGTAACGCCCCTATGCTGGTTCGCATGACGAGCAACGCCGACCAGCCCCAGCCCCAGACGGGGGCGCAGCCGCCTGCGCGCCGCCGGGCCCCCGCCGGGGCGGCCGTCCTGCGGGAGGACGTGACCGAGGCCATCCGGGCGGCCGTCTTCGAGGAACTGGCGGCCGTCGGCTACGCGCGCATGTCGATCGAGGGCATCGCGCGCCGGGCGGGCGTCGGCAAGACGGCGGTGTACCGGCGCTGGCGCTCCAAGCTGCACCTGGTCCTCGACGTGGTGTCGGCGGTGGCCGTGATGGGGCTGCCCGTCCCGGACGCCGGCTCCCTGGAGGGCGATCTACGGCTGCTGTACGAAGTGACCGCGCGCGCCCTGCGTCACCCGCTGGCCTCGCAGATCCTCCCGGACCTCCAGGCCGAGGCGGCCCGCAGCCCCGAGATCGCGGAGGCGGTGCAGAAGGCGCTGCGGGACGGACAGGCGAGCGTGGCCAGCGGCATCGTGATGGCCGCGGAGAAGCGCGGCGAGGTGCGTCCGGGCATCGACGAGGAGCTGGCCCTCGACCTGATCTCGGGCCCGCTGTACTGGCGTTCCGTGGTGATCCGCAGTCCCAAGGTGCCCAAGGGCTATATGGACGCCCTCGCCCGTGCCACCGCCCACGCCCTCAAGGCACTGTGACCGGAACAGAGGTCCGACTGCCTTGAGAGTCGTGATCGCCGAGGACAGCGCCTGCTGCGCGAGGGCCTCGTCCTGCTGCTGACCTCAAACCAGGCCTGCCGCAGAGCGACAGCGGGCATCGCCGGGTGCTCGCGGTGCTGACGTACCTGAACAACTCCTGGCGCGGGCCCGCGCGTCGGTGGGCCCGCGCGTCGGCGGGGCCGCGTCAGTCGCGGGCCGCGTCCGGGTGCTGTCGCACCCACCCCGCCCAGGCCGACGCGATCATGTCCTGGACGTCGTGCTTGGCCTTCCAGCCCAGCTCGGTGGCGATGCGGTCGGCGGAGGCGACGACACGGGCCGGGTCGCCGGGGCGGCGCGGGGTGACGGTCGGCGGGCGGTCGTAGCCGGTGACGGCGTTGATCCGGTCGATCATCTCGCGCACCGAAACGCCCTCGCCCCGGCCGATGTTGAGGGTCAGGTCGTGGCCCGGCGAGTCCTGCAGGGCGCGGGCGGCGGCCACATGGGCCTCCGCCAGGTCGACCACGTGGATGTAGTCGCGGATGCAGGTGCCGTCGGGGGTCGGATAGTCGTCGCCGAAGATGCGTGGGGGCGCGTTCTCCGTCAGCTTCTCGAAGACCATGGGGACGAGGTTGAAGACGCCGGTGTCGGCGAGTTCGGGGGTGGCCGCGCCGGCCACGTTGAAGTAGCGGAGCGACGCCGTGGACAGGCCCGTCGCACGGCCCGTCGCCCGCACCAGCCACTCGCCCGCCAGCTTGGTCTCGCCGTACGGCGACAGCGGCGCGCACGGCGTCTCCTCCGTCACCAGGTCGACGTCCGGCATGCCGTACACCGCCGCCGAGGAGGAGAAGACGAAGGAGCGCACGTCGGCCGCCGTCACGGCCTCCAGCAGGATCCGCAGGCCCTCGAGGTTCTCCCGGTAGTAGTGCAGCGGCAGCTCGACCGACTCGCCGACCTGCTTCTTCGCGGCGAGATGGACGACACCGGTGATGCGGTGGGCCGCGATGGCGCGGGCGACGCGCTCACGGTCCAGGGTCGAGCCGACGACCAGCGGGACGCCGTCGGGCACCCGGTCGGCGATGCCGGTGGACAGGTCGTCGTAGACCACGGCGCGCTCGCCCGCCTCGGTCATCGCCCGCGCGACGTGCGCTCCGATGTAACCGGCGCCGCCGGTGATCAGCCAGGACATGTGCGGCCGTCCCCTCGTCAGTGGGCCTGTGGTCGTGAGTGACAGTGAAGCAGGCGGCGGAGTCTGTCGCGTACGACTGAGATGACTCCGCGCAGGCCGGGGGCCACGCGCAGTGCCAGCGCCCCGGAGTATGTGGTGTACGGCTGCACGAGTACGACGGAGTGCCGGGCCCGCACCACCGCGCAGCGGCGCGGCGGTTCGGCATCCGCGCGCACCCGCGCCGTGACCTCGCGGTACGCGCCGCCCCCAAAGCGCACCCGCAGCCGCAGGTCCCATGCACGCGCACCGCCGGCGGACATCCGGCCGGCCGTGAACGCGGCCCACCGCACCGGCACCTCCGCCGACCAGACGCCGCCCGTGTCCCCGTCGGCGGGCGCGGCGAGCCCCACCGTCGTGCGCGGCCCCGCCGTCCGCCCCGTCGCCCGGCACCGCCACTCCACCTCCAGCGCCTCCGGCCCGGCCTGCGCCACCCGGCCGTACAGCTCGTGCAGGCGCAGCCGCAGGAGTGCGGTACGCGCGCGTGCCCGCAAGTCGGCGTCGACGGCGAGAGGGAGGAGGCGGACGGGCAGGGTCAGCAGGGGTTCCAGGGTGATTTGGGGGAGGTCGGCGGACCAGACGGGGGTGCCGTCGGGTGCGTGGGCGTAGGGAGGGAGCAGCCGGGCCGGACCGGCGGCCAGGTCCCGGATGCGCGGCAGGTCGCGGGGCTCGGGGGAGGCCAGCACGACCCGGCCGACGAGACAGCCGGGCGCGGTGGGGTCGTGCTCCCAGTCGGACGCGTCGTACTCGGCGAGATACGCCCGCGTGAGATCCCACCACGTGCGCTGGTAGCGCACGTCGTGCAACTCCAGCTCGCGGGCGTACATCCGCAGCTCGTGGTCGAGGAACTTCGCCCGCGCCTCCCGCGCGAGCTCCTTGCGCCCGGCGGCCAGCAGGATCTCGTACGCCGTCCGGCTCGCCTCCGTGCGCGCCCGCCAGTTGGCGATGCCGGCCCGGTCCAGGGAGATCGAGAGCCGGTCGGCCGAGCGGCGTACGTGCGAGATGTACACCCGGTTCGGGACGAGGGCGATGCGCGGACCGGCGGCCAGCACGCGCGCGCTGAAGACGAAGTCCTCGTAGCGGAACCGGCCCTCGGGGAAGCGGATGCCGTTCTCGCGCAGGAAGGCGGTGCCGTAGAGCTTGTTGACGCAGAGCGTGTCGTGGACCAGACGCGGGCGCTGCGCCGGGCGTTCGTACACCGCACGCGTCGCGTAGAGGGCGGCCTCCCACGGCACCTCGCGCCCCTCGGGCAGCTCCCGCCGCACACACAGTCCGCCCGAAACCTGAGCCCCCGTGTCCGTCGCCGCCCTGAGCAGCACGGCGACCGCGCCCGGCGGCAGCACGTCGTCGCTGTCCAGGAACATCACGTACGGCGAGGTCACCCGGTCGAGTCCGGTGTTGCGGGGGCTGCCGCAGCCGCCGCTGTTGACCCGGCGCCGGACCACCCGCACCCGGGGTTCGGTGGCGGCGAGACGCGTGAGCAGTTCCGCGCTGCCGTCCGTCGAGCAGTCGTCGACGGCGACGACCTCGCCGACGAGGGGACCCTGGGCCAGCGCCGAGCGGACGGCGGACGTCACGTGCGCCGCGTCGTTGTAGCCGATGACCACGACGCCGACCTGCGGTACGGGCGCCGCGGTGCGCGGGGCGTGAGGGTCCATGGGCCGTGTTCCGGAGTCGTAGGAATGGTGGCTCACCACCCGCCGGGAGGGACGTGTGGCCCGAGCCGGAAGACGGCGGTGTCCGGGCTCCGGTTCACTCACGGGCGACGGCGGTTCGGGGCGGAAGTGGTGCGTCTCCGGGATCGTAGGACGGGTGATTGCCATATCTGCGGAGATACGCCGTCAACGGCAAAGAATCGTCGGCTAATAGCACAACACCTGCCCTGCGGTGCACGCGTCATGGCCGTACGGGTCGCGGTGGACGCACCATGGCCGCACCGGCTGCGGTGAACGCGCCATGCCCCCCGTGCGCCGGTCGCGCATCACGCCCCCTGCGACTCCTCCAGCGCGGCCGCGTCCAGTGCCTCGGTGAGCTGGTCCAGCTGCTCCCGCAGCCTGCCGATCGCGTCCTTGTCGAAGCCCGTCGCCGTGGCGATCCGGCGCGGCACCTGCAGCGCCCGCTCGCGCAGCGCGACGCCCTCGTCGGTGAGCCGCACCTCCACCGAGCGCTCGTCGCGGGCGCTGCGCTCCCGGCGCACCAGGCCGGTCGCCTCCAGCCGCTTGAGCAGCGGCGAGAGCGTGCCGGAGTCCAGGCGCAGATGCTCGCCCAGCTTCTTCACGGGCAGGTCGCCGTGCTCCCACAGCACCAGCATCACCAGGTACTGCGGATACGTGAGCCCCAGGTCCTTCAGGACCACGCGGTAGACGCCGCCGAAGGCGCGTGAGGCGGCGTTCAGGGAGAAGCAGATCTGCTGGTCGAGGCGGAGCCAGTCCGCCGTGGGCGTGGTCGTCATGGCTCCAGGATACCGCCTGTCCGTCATTGAGTTGTGTGCAATTGAATTGTGTGCTCTACTTGTGGTCGTCCGGGGCCGCCAACGGAGCCGCCGGACCACGAATCGAGAGGGATGGTTCCCATGGACGCGCTCTACACCGCTGTCGCCACCGCCACCCACGGCCGTGACGGTCGCGCCGTCTCCAACGACGGCAGGATCGACCTGAAGCTGGCCCCGCCGGTGGAGCTGGGCGGCAACGGCGAGGGCACCAACCCGGAGCAGCTGTTCGCCGCCGGTTACGCCGCCTGCTTCGGCAGCGCGCTCGGTCTCGTCGGCCGCCAGGCCAAGGTCGACGTCACCGACGCCGCCGTCACCGCCGAGGTCGGCATAGGCAAGCAGGGCGAGGGCTTCGGTCTGAAGGTGACGCTGCGCGTGGAGCTTCCCGACACCCTGGACGAGGAGACCGGCCGCAAGCTGGTCGAGCAGGCCCACCAGGTCTGCCCCTACTCCAACGCCACCCGCGGCAACATCGACGTCGACCTCGTCATCGAGTAGGACCCGCGGACCCGGCGCGGATCGGGTCACCCGATCCGCGCCAGCACCTCCCCCGTCTCGCGGCTCCACGCCACCACCACGGCCTCGCCCGGCACCCGCTTCCACCGCGTCAGCAGCAGCCAGCGCGCGTGGTAGCGCCGGGCGACGGTCGTGCGCTCGGCGCGGGTCGAGGCGGGGGCGAGGTAGGCGCGGACGTCGGCGAGCCGGCGCTCCCGGTCCCGCTCGTCCAGGGCGGGATCGGGCCAGATCGGCGCGGCCAGGTCGGGCCCGAACCCGGGGATCGAGCGCGGGGCGTAATGCCCGTCGGCGATCACCACCTCGCCCCTGCCGACATGCCGTGCCACCCAGGCGTACGACGGCCAGCGCGAGGGCTGTTCAAGGCCCACCGGGTCCAGCGCCCGCGGCACCACCGCCCCGCCCTGCACGGTCAGGAACCCGACACAGGCCCCGGCCGCCGCGGCCCCGCCCAGCATCCGGCGCGCCCTGCTCCAGGGCCCGGGGCCGGTCCGGGGCGCCGCCAGCTCCACCGCCAGCGCGAACTGGAGCGGCACCAGGGTGAGCCCGAGGATCCTGCCGTACGTGTAGTGGCCGCTGACCCAGCCGTACGCCACGAACAGACAGTCGAGCGCGAACAGCAGCACCAGCGGATCGCGCCGGGAGTCCCGCCATCGCAGCCACAGCGCCGGCAGCCCGAGCAGCGCCAGCCAGAACTGCCCGAGGAGCTGCTCGTACAGCCGCCGGTGCATCCGGTCCACGCTGCGGTCCGAGGCCAGCGCGAACACATCGAAGTACGGCCAGCACCAGGCGACCAGCACCGCCGTCCCCGCCGCCACGCCCCACCGCAGGAGTACGGCGGCCCCCCACCCCCGCTGCCACCCGGCGACGAACGCCACCGCCCCCAGCACCGCGGCCGCCGCGGTGATCGGATGGACCAGCAGGATCAGCCCGTACAGCGCGCCGAGCCCGGCGTACCCGGCGCATCCCGGCAGCCCGCTCGGTCCGACGTAGCGCACCGGCTTCTGCCCACGGGCGAACGCGCCCGTCCACGCCCAGGCCCAGAAGGTGAGCCCGATGGCGAACGCCGACGGATAGCCGAGGTTGCCGGTCATCGACATCAGGCTGAGGTAGCCGCTCCACCAGGCCCGCTCGGTCCCCCACAGCAGCGTCATCGCGCCCAGCGCGAGCACCGGCGCCCACGGTCGCGGCGTCAGCACCCGCACGAGACGGCCGAGGCCCGTCAGCAGCACGGCCAGGTTCAGCACCCCGGCCAGCCGCACCACCTCCCAGCCGCCCAGCCCGGTCAGCCGGGCGAAGGCGCCCTGCGCGAGGGCGTACGGCGAGTAGTACGGGCTGCCCGCGCCCGGCAGGTCCGCCATCGGATGCCGCGGATGCAGCAGATCCGCCCTCAGACGCTCCACGACCGCCGCGTGCTGGCCCGCGTCACAGCACAGCGGAACCGCCCAGTACGCCAGCAGCATCACCAGGAAGAACGCCAAGCCGAGGACCTGGTACGGCGTCGGACGCGGGCCGCGACCGCCGCGCAGCGCGGTGGCACCGCGCACCGTCCCTCGGACGAGAGTGCCGACGGCCGCCTTTCCGACGTGGGAGGTCGCATCGGTTCGGGGCATTTGCCGTATGTTCCCGGTGGGGTCAACGGCATTGCCTCACTTCACCTCATCGAGTGAGCCGGTCAGTGAGCCCGTCCGTGGGCGTCCATGAGCGGCCGCGCGGTCGCCGGACCGGGCACCCGGCCCGCCCCGGCCGCCCCGGGCTCCGCCATCCCCTCACCCAGCATCAGCGTCCGGACCACCCGCTCGGCGGCCAGCCCGTCGTCGAACTCGCAGAACCGCTCCCGGAATCCCCGCCTGAGCCGCGCCGATTCCGCGTCCTGCCAGGTCCCGGAGTCGAATAGCCACGCCAACTCCCGGTACGAGCGCGACACATGCCCCGGCGCGTCCGCCGTGATGTCGAAGTAGGCGCCCCGGCTCGCCGTGTACGCCGCCCAGTCGTCGGCGTGGATCACGATCGGCCGGTCCAGGTTGGCGTAGTCGAACATCAGGGCGGAGTAGTCGGTGACCAGGACGTCGGCCGCGAGCATCACGTCCTCGACATGCGGCTCGTCCGTCGCGTCGATCAGCACGCCCCGCCGGTGCAGATCGGCCAGGCCCATCCCGCGCGCGATGCCCTTCGCCAGCGACGGGTGCAGCCGTACGACGAGCGTGTGACCCGCGCCGAGGTCCCGGGCGAACCGGGCCAGGTCGATCCGGTCGACATGGCCGCCGCGGCGATAGTCGCGGCGGGTCGGCGCGTACAGCACGACGGTGTGCCCGGCCGGGACGCCGAGCCGGGCACGGGCCGCCTCGGTGGCCTCGGCGTTCGCGTTCACCAGCACGTCGTTGCGCGGGCTGCCCGTCCGCGCCGAGGAGAAGTGACACGGGTAGGCCCGCTCCCACACCAGCTCCGAGTGCCGGTTGGCCACCAGGCTGTGGTCCCAGCGGTCGGCCCGCCACAGCATCTTCGGCACGTCGAAGCCGTGCCGGGCACCGGGCTTGGCCAGCAGGTCGGCCGCCATGTACTTGAGCGGGGTGCCCTGATGGGTGTGGATGTGCACGCTGCCGGGCCGCTTGGCCAGGGCGCCCGGCCAGTTGACGTTGTTCACCCAGTACGTCGCCCGCGCCATGACCTCGTGATAGCGCCGCGAGCCCGGCGTCACGAAGTCGATGCCCGGCGCCAGCGTATCCACCGCGTCCTCCCGCACCACCCACACCCCCTTCATGTGCGGGGCGATCTGACCGGCCTTCGCGTGGATCGCCGCCGGATCGCCCAGCACACCCCGGTGCGAGAACGCCGAGTACACCGCGAGCTGCGGATCGAGGGGCCGCCGCGACCGGGCCGCGTACAGGGCCCGCCCGGCCCGCCGCCCGACCGCACTCGTCACCCGCCGCTTGCCGCTCCCGGCGAACCCGCGCAGCTCACGCAGCACACGGGCCGCGGCGAACGACTCGTACGACGCCGTGGCCAGCAGCCGCATCTCCTTGCCGCGCGGGCTGTCCGGCGGGACGAAGCCCTCCGGGACGTGCCGGGCGTGGAAGGAGCGGATCGCCCGGTAGAAGTCCGGCCGGTGCCCGAGCCGCACCCGGTCCTCGCGGGCCAGCACGAACAGCATGTGGTCCAGCGCCCGTTCGAACAGCGGCGGGCACGCCCACGCCAGGTCCGGGCGCTGCCGCAGGAACGCGAACAGGGACTCGTACTGCGGGAAGATGTCGAAGTGCCGCCGCCCCGGCGTCCGGGTGATCGCGCCCTGCCGGCGCTGCCGGTACTCGACGCCGATCCGCTCCAGACAGGCGACCCGGTCGGCCAGCACCATCGACCGGTAGGTGACGGGCGCGTCCTCGTACAGGCCCGGCGCGTACGCCAGCTCGTGCCTGAGGAAGAAGTCACGCCGATACGCCTTGTTCCAGGCCACCAGGAACAGATGCAGATACTCCGGGTTCTCCCGCACGCTGACGGTGCCGGTACCGGCCGCCGCCAGCAGGTCCGCCGACGAACTGCGGCCGCCGCGCCCCCACCAGTGGGTGCGCACATGGTCGAAGACCAGGATGTCCGGGTCACGGGTGGCCGCCAGCCGCGCCGCGACCGCCTCCAGCAGACCGGGCGTGTAGTGGTCGTCGCTGTCGAGGAACAGGACGTAGTCGCCGCTCGCCTCCGCGAGACCGGCGTTGCGGGCCCGGCCGAGACCGACGTTCTCCGCCAGATGCAGCACCCGCACCCGGGCGTCGCGCTCGGCGTAGCCGTCCAGGATGGCCGGGCAGCCGTCGGGGGAGCGGTCGTCGACCGCGATCACCTCGAAGTCCGTGTACGACTGCCCGAGCACCGAGTCCAGGCACTCCCGCAGGAAGCCCTGCACCTTGAACACGGGCACGATGATGCTGAAGCGGGGCACGTCAGCTCCTCACGAGGGTCGTCGCGGCGGGGGCGGGGACACGGTCGGCGAGCGGGACCACCGGCGGCAGCGCCTCGGGCGGCTCGCCCAGCAGCACCCGGCGTACGACACGCTCGGCGGCGAACCCGTCGTCGAACTGGCAGAACCGCTCCCGGAACGCGGCCCGCAGGGCGTCGGCCTCCTCGTCCGCGTAACTGCCGTCGCGCAGCACCGCCGCCAGCTCGCCCGGCGTGCGCGCCACCCGGCCCGGCGGCGCCTCCATCAGGTCGAAGTAGACGCCCCGCAGCTCCCGGTAGACGTCCCAGTCGTCGGCGTACACGACGATCGGCCGGTCCAGGTTGGCGTAGTCGAACAGGATCGAGGAGTAGTCGGTGATCAGCGCGTCGGCGGCCAGGCACACGTCCTCCGCGGACAGGTGCCCCGTGACGTCGATGATCCGGCCGGTGCTCCTCATCGCGCCCTGGTCGTAGAAGTAGTGGGCGCGCAGCAGCACCACGTACTCGTCGCCGATCTCCTCGCACAGCGCCTGAAGGTCGAGGCCCGGCTCGAAACCGGTGGCGTGGTCGCGGTGCGTGGGCGCGTACAGCAGCGCCTTCTTGCCCTTGGGGACGCCCAGTTCGCCCCGCACGCGCTCGACGTCGGCCGCGGTCGCCGTGCAGTAGACGTCGTTGCGCGGATAGCCGTACTCCAGGGTCTCGTGGGCGGCGGGGAAGGCCCGCTCCCACATCTCCGTGGAGTGCCGGTTGGAGCTCAGGTTGAAGTCCCAGCGGTCCACGCGGGCCAGCAGCCCGGTGAAGCTGCCGGTCGCCGCGGCCACCACCGGGTACGTCGCCTGGTCGGCGCCCATCTTCTTCAGCGGGGTGCCGTGCTGGGTCGACAGATGCACGCTGCCCTTGCGCTTGACGACGGCGTCCGCGAAGTTGGCGTTGTTGATCAGGTACTTGGCGCGGGCCAGCACGTCCCAGTAGGCGCGGCTGCCGATCACCGCGTACTCCACGCCCTCCGGCACGGTGTGCGCCTGGTCCGCCTCGACCAGGAACACCGAGCGGATGTGCGGGGCGAGTTCCCGCGCCTTGGCGTGGATCGCCGCCGGGTTGCAGACATAGCCGCGACCCCAGTACGCGCAGTACACGGCGAGGTTCGCGTCCAGCCGGGTGCGCAGCCGGCGCCGGTACCGCAGCCGGGTGCGCAGCCCGCGCGGACGCGGCACCGCCGAAGCGGCCTTCGCCAGCGCCCGGTTGGCCCCGCGCAGCGCCCGGAACACCGGATACGCCCCGCTCGCCAGCAGCCGGTGCTGCACCCCGAGACTGCCCCCCGGCGTCCGGTACCCGGCGGGCCGGTAGCGCCGGTACAGCCCGCTGGCCCGCTGGAAGAAGGCCCGCCGTCGGCGCGGCAGCCGGCGCGGATGGGCTGCCGTCTTCAGCACCGCCGCGAAGAGCTGCTCGAACAGCGGCCCGAACCGCTCCCCGGGCAACTCCAGTTCGGCGGCCCGCGCGAGCACCAGCTCGGCCTGCGCGAGCAGCTCGAAGTGGTGCCCGCCCGGCAGCCCCAGCCGGTTGCCCTGCCGGCGCAGCAGATGCCGTACGACGACCTGCCGCAGCACCGCCATGCGCTCGGCGCTCAGCATGGCCAGACCGCCGAAGCCGATGTCGGTGAAGCGGCCCACGGGGAAGGTGAGCTGCCGTTCGGTGAGAAAGGCCCGCCGGTAGGCCGCGCTCCACGCCGGCAGCTCCACACCGGTGAGGTGCGGCGCCCGCTCGGGCGGGAAGACGCCGTCCGGAGCGCGTGCGAGCACGGGGCCGGCCGGGTTGGTCGGCTCACCCGTCCACCACGGGGTGCGTTCGTGCTCGAAGTACAGCACGTCCACGTCACCGGTCTCGCTCAGCCGGGCGTCCAGCGCCGCCAGCGCGCCCGGCACCAGCATGTCGTCGCCGTCCAGGAACAGCAGCCAGTCACCGGTCGCGGACCGCAGCCCGGCATCGCGCGCCCCGGCCAGCCCGGCCGCCGGCGGCGAGTGCACGGGCGCCACCCGGCAGTCCCGCTCGGCGTACCCGGCGGCGACGCCCTGCGCCGGTGCGTCGGGGCCGTCCGTGACCGGGATCAGCTCGAAGTCGCCGAAGGGCTGGCCCAGAACCGAGTCCAGCGCCCGGGACAGCCGGCCAGCGACCCCGTGGGACGGAACGATGATGCTGAAGCGGGGCATACTGCTCTTCCTGTCGGTGTGCGGTGTGCTCAGCCGGCGCCGAGGCGGCCGGGCCGCCCCGCGGGACGCCAGGTGGGCGGCCGGCTCGGTGTGGGTCGTGACGGGCTGGAGGGCATGCGGACTCCTCTTCCGTGAGAACGCCGTTCAGCGGCTCTCGGTGACGGTCACCGGCCCCGCGGGATGCGGCACGGTCGCCTGCGGGGTGTGTGCGAGCGACGCGGCCGGCGACGGCACGGGGTGGCGCCGGGCCGGCGGCACGACCGCCGGCCGGTCCGGCTCGCCGAGCACCACATGGCGGACGACCCGCTCGGCGGCACGTCCGTCGTCGTAGGGGCAGAAGCGCTCGCGGAACGCCGCCCGCAGCTGGGCGGAGCGCGAGCCGCGCCAGTGGCCGGTGGCGAAGATGTCGACCAGTTCGTCCTCGCCGCGCGAGATCGCGCCCGGCGGGAAGGACCGCAGGTCGAAGTAGGTGCCGCGGGCCGCCTCGTACGCCTCCCGGTCGTCGGCGTGGATCACGATCGGCCGGTCCAGGCCCGCGTAGTCGAACATGATCGACGAGTAGTCCGTGACCAGCACGTCCGAGGCCAGGCACAGCGACTCGACGCTCGGGTACCCGGTGACGTCGACGACCCGGCCGGACGGGTTCTCGACGAGCGGGCCGCCGTGGCGGTGATGGGCGCGGGCCAGGATGACGTAGCGCGGGCCCAGGCGGCGCGCGACGCGGTGCAGGTCGAGGGCGGTGGTCTGGGTGCGGCGGTAGTCGCGGTGGGTGGGGGCGTACAGGATCACCACCGAGCCCTCGGGGATGCCGAGCTCTTCGCGGACGCGGGTCACGTCCGCCGAAGTGGCCTGCTGGAAGACGTCGTTGCGGGGGCTGCCGTATTCGAGAGTGGTGTACTCGCCCGGGTACACGCGCTCCCACACCAGGGTCGAGTGGCGGTTGCCGGACAGGGCGTAGTCCCACTTGTCGACGTCGTCGAGGAGCTCGTCGATGTCCGTGTCCCCGGCCGCCGCCGGGTGTTCGCGCAGGTCCAGGCCCATGTGCTTGAGCGGGGTGCCCCGGTGGGTGCGCACCAGAACCTGGCCGCGGCGCTTGACCAGGCCGCGGTCGAAGCCCGCGTTGTGCACCAGGTACTTGGAGCGGGCGAGGGCCGTCCAGTAGGCGGCGGTGCCGGGGCGTACGGGACGGGTGCCGGAGGGGATCGAGCCCTGCTGCTCGGGCTCGGCGATCCAGGCCGTGCGGATGTGCGGGGCGTGCGTGCGGAACGCCTGCTCCAGGGCGCCCGGGTGGCAGCCGTGCCCCTGGACGCCGTCCGCGGCGAAGACGGCCCGGTCGGCGCGCACCGGCAGCAGCCGCTGGACGCGGTAGTGCAGCCGCAGGGCGCCGGCGCGCAGGCGCCTGCGCAGTCGGCCGGTGAGCCTGGCGGTACGGCGCAGCAGGGCCGCCGTGCGTTGCAGGAGGTGATAGGTGCGGTGCGCGCCCAGGCGGACGAGCGTGTAGTGGACGCGGGCGCGCGCCGGGACGGGGACGCCGGGGGCGTGGTAGCGGCGGTAGTACGTGCGGGCCCTGCGCAGGAACGCGGCCCGGCTGCGGCGCGGGAGACGGTCACGGCGGGCGAACACCACGATCAGGTGGTCCACCATCCGCCGGAACAACAGCGGCCGCCAGCGGGCGAGTTCGGGCCGGCCGGCCACGTACGCGAAGACCCGGTCGTACTGCTCGAAGATGTCGAAGTGCCGGACGCTGACCGTGCCGAGGATGCCGCCCCGCCGGCGCTGCCGGTAGTGCACGCACACCCGGTCCAGGGTCGCGATCGACTCAGCCGTCATCAGGACCGGGTAGGTCCACGGCGTGTCCTCGTAGTGGCCGGACGGGAAGGCGAAGCCCTCCGCCTCGACGAACTCCCGCCGGTACGCCTTGTTCCAGGCCACCATCAGCAGCCGCAGCAGGCCCGGCCGGTCCGCCAGCCGGAACGGGGCCGGGCCCTCTTCGCGGAGGTGCCCGGCGGCCTGGTTGCGGACCTCCTCGCCGGTCCAGTAGGTGCGCGCGTAGTCGTAGACCAGGACGTCCGGCTCGCCGGTCTCCTTCAGCCGGTCGGCGATGGCGTGCAGGCTGTCGGGGGTGAGGCTGTCGTCGCTGTCCAGGAAGATCAGGTAGTCGCCGGTCGCCTCCGCCATGCCGGCGTTGCGGGCGGGCCCCAGGCCCCGGTTCTGCGTGAGACGCACCGGGCGCACGCGCGGGTCGCGGGCCGCGAATTCGTCGATGATCGCTCCGCAGCCGTCCGGCGAGCAGTCGTCCACGGCGATCAGTTCCAGATCGGGATACGACTGTGTGAGCACCGATTCCAGGCACTCGTGCAGGTACGCCTGCACCTTGTACACGGGGACAATGACACTGAACCTGGGCAAGGGACATCCATCGATCGGTGCGGGCGTTCGGCCCGGGAACGGCCGATGGAGTGACTTGGTTACGGGTCCTACGGCATACGGGGGACCGTCCGTGAACGACCGGGGGCGGGCCGGTTCCGGACCGGCCCGCCCCCTCAAGCACGGTGCGCCTGCCGCTACTTGACGGCGCCCGCCATCACGCCGGACACGAACTGCCGCTGGAACGCGAAGAACACGACCAGCGGGATCACCATGGAGATGAACGCGCCGGGTGCCAGGACGTCGATGTTGTTGACGAACTGGCGTACCTGCGTCTGCAGGGCGACGGTGATCGGCTGGCTGTCGGCGTCCGTGAAGATCAGCGCGACCAGCATGTCGTTCCACACCCACAGGAACTGGAAGATGCCGAGCGCGGCGATCGCCGGACCGCCCAGCGGCATCACGACGCGGAAGAACAGCCGCAGTTCACCGGCGCCGTCCAGCCGGGCCGCCTCCAGAAGCTCCCGCGGGATCTCCGCGAAGAAGTTGCGCAGCAGGAACACCGCGAACGGCAGCCCGAAGCCGACGTGGAAGAGGATCACGCCGATCAGGGAGCCGAAGATGCCGATGGTGCCGAAGAGTTCGGCGATCGGGATCAGCGCCACCTGCACCGGCACGACCAGCAGACCGACCACGCCGAGGAACCACCAGTCGCGGCCCGGGAACTCCATCCACGCGAACGCGTAGCCCGCGAGCGCGCCGATCATGACGACCAGGACCGTCGCCGGGACCGTGATCAGCACGGTGTTGAGGATCGAGTCGGTGATGTCGCTGTTGCCCAGCAACTTGTCGTAGCTGTCGAAGGTGAGTTGGGAGGGCTTGCTGAAGACCTCCCACCAGCCGCTCGCGGACATCTCCTCCGGCGGCCGCAGCGACGACAGCAGCAGCCCGATCGTCGGGACCAGCCAGAACAGGCCCACCACGATCAGGAACACCCGCACCAGCCCGCCGCTGATGAAGGACGCGAGCCGGGCGCCGAGGGACTCCTTGCCCTTGACGACGGTGAGGGGCGGGGGAGCTGCCTCGGTGAGCCTGCCGGTATCCGCGCTCATCGCCTGACCTCCCGCCTGAGCCGACGAACGTTGAACCACATCACCGGGATCACCAGCAGCAGCAGGAACACCGAGATCGCGCTCGCGATGCCCGGCTGGTCCTCGGAGAAGCCCTTGCGGTACAGCTCCAGGGCGAGGACGTTCGCGTCGTCCTGGGAGGAGCCCGGGGCGATGATGAAGACCAGGTCGAAGATCTTCAGGACGTTGATCATCAGGGTGACGGCGACGACCGCGAGGACGGGCGCCAGCAACGGCACCGTGATCTTGCGGAACACCTGCCACTCGTTGGCGCCGTCGACCCGGGCCGCCTCCAGCAGATCGCGCGGGATGCCCGCGAGCCCCGCCGCGATCAGCACCATCGCGAAACCGGCCCACATCCAGATGTACGACCCGATGATGGACGGGGTGACGAGGGAGGGGCCGAGCCAGTCCAGGCCGTTGTACGGCTCCTTGAAGTTGTCCGCCGGGAGCTTCAGCCGGGCCCCGTCGGCCGCGGCCGGCAGCGTGAACGTGCCGTCGTCGGCCGCCTTCGTGGAGGCCACGACCTTGCCGTCCTTGACGGCCTCGATCTTCATCCCGGCATAGCCCAGCTCGGCCGGGTCGACCCCGCCGAGCGTGCCGACGCCCTTGCCGCGGGTGAAGTCCTGCCAGGTGGTGCCGGTGACCTTGCCGGATTCCGTCTTCGCCTCGGCGGCCCTGCTCGCGCCGTCCGGCATCTGGTCGGGGGCGACACCGACCAGGGGCAGGTCGACGGGGGTCCCTGCGCTGACGGTGGCCTTGGTGATGAAACCGCCGCCCGGCGCCGCTTCGAGGGGCGACTCACGGCCCGGGTGGGCCTTCGGGAACGCCGACGCCTGCGCGAAGGTGTCGTGGACGCCCACCCACACCGCGTTCGCGACGCCCTTGTCCGGGTCCTGGTCGTAGACGAGCCGGAAGATGATGCCGGCGGCCAGCATCGAGATCGCCATCGGCATGAAGACGACCAGCTTGAACGCCGTGCCCCAGCGCACCCGTTCGGTCAGCACCGCGAAGATCAGCCCGAGCGCGGTCGCGACGGTTGGGGCGAACACCACCCAGATGATGTTGTTCTTCAGGGCGGTGCGGATGCCGTCGTCCGTGAACAGGGCCTCGTAGTTGTCGAAACCGGCGAAGCCGTCGCCGGACTGGTCGTAGAAGCTGCGGATCACCGAGTACCCGATCGGGTACACCACGAGCGCGCCGAGCAGCACCAGGGCGGGCAGCAGGAAGAGCACCGCAACGGTCCTGCGGGTACCGGTCACGCTGCCCCGCGACTTGGGTGCGGCGGGGGGCGCGGTGCCCCCTGCCGCTTCCGCGGACGCCACGGCGTCAGTTTCCGTACGCCGCGGCCGCGTCGGCCTCCAGCCTCTGCTGGGTGCCCGCGATGTCCGTCGGGTTCTTCAGGAAGTCCTGAAGGGCCTTCCACTCGCCCTTGCCGGGAGTTCCGCCGAAGGCCTGCGGGGCCTGGTCGGACATGTCGAAGCGGAAGTCGTCACCGGAGTCGATGAGCGCCTTGGCGATCTTCCGCTGCACCTCGTTCGGATACGCCGAGTTCTCCACGTTCTTGTTCGGCGAGAGGTAGCCGCCGAGCTTCGCCTGGATCGTCGCCGCGTCCGGGGAGGCGAGCCAGGTGGCCAGCGCCTGCGCCGCCTTCGAGTCCTGGAGGATGACGGCCGCGTCGCCGCCGGAGACGACCGGCGCGGTGTCACCGACGGTCGGGAACGGGAACACCTTCGCGTCCGTGCCGACCGCGGCCTTGGCCTGGACGATGTTGACCTGCGCGAAGTCGCCCTCGTAGACCATGGCGGCCTTCGGCTGGTCGCCACCGGTGAAGACCTGGGTGACGGAGGTCGGGAAGTCCGTCTGGAGCGCGCCGTCGGCACCGCCCGCCACATAGTCCTTCTTGCCCCACACCTGGGCGAGCGTGGTGAGCGCGTCCTTCACGGACGCGTCGGTCCACTTGATCTCGTGCTTCGCCAGCTGGTCGTACTTCTCCGGACCGGCCTGCGAGAGATAGACGTTCTCGAACCAGTCCGTGAGGGTCCAGCCGTCCGCGCCGCCCACCGAGAACGGTGTGACACCGGAGTCGTAGACGGTCTGCGCGGTCGTGAGCAGTTCGTCCCACGTCTTGGGCTCGGCGGCCCCCGCGTTCTCGAAGACCTGGGCGTTGTACCAGATCAGGGACTTGTTGGCGGCCTTGTAGTAGACGCCGTACTGCTTGTCGTCGACCTTGCCGATGTCCTGCCAGCCCGCCGAGTAGTTCTGCTGCAACTCCTTGACCGCGTCGGCGCCCAGCGGCTTGGCCCACTTCTTGTCCACGGCCTGCTTGATGGCGCCGGGCTGCGGAAGCATCGCGACGTCCGGCGGCTGGCCGCCCGCGACCTTCGAGCCGAGGAAGTTGATGATCGGGTCCTGCGCGGGCACGAAGGTGACCTTGGCGCCGGTGCGCTTCTCGAACTCCGCGAGGACCTTCTTGAAGTTCTCCTGCTCGGCACCGGTCCACACGGCGGCGACCTCGAGGGATTCGCCGTTCAGCCGGGGAAGGGTGACGGTGCTCGCGGACTCCTCGGAGCCGCCCTGTTCATTGCCGCTGTCCTTGTCGTCCCCACCGCACGCGGTGAGCGAGAGGGCGAGGGCGCCCGCGCATACGGCTGCTGCGGTTCTGGCGGCCCTGTGTGTCCGGTTCTTGCTGCTCGTGCTGCGCATCACTGCCCCGTTCTTCGTGCCTCGTCGAACGTTCGAGCGCTGTCCCGTGCGATCTGGTCTACGCCCTGCCATGGGGGGCGGCAAGACCGCGTCCGCTGTCAACCGGGAGATCGTGACCGCGTCGTGACCAGGTGTGCTGCGTCGGGGTGAGCGTCGCTGGGGGCTGCCCCCAGACTCCTGCTATCGGCTTGGACGGCCTCGTCCTCAAACTCCCCCAGAGGGGGCACCCCCGGACAGGCTGAAATGTGCGGACCGGCGTCACAGGAGTGACGGCACCTCGGTCGCCGAGACCTCGCGCGCCGCCCGCTCCACGGCACTGGCCAGCAACGCCAGATCCGTAGGGCCGTTGCCCAGCTCCCGCACCTGACGCCGGGCCGGCGGATCGCCCATCCGGTGCCACTCCAGGGGCACGACCGTCGGCCGCAGCGTCGCCGTCCGCGGAATGCGTCCGGTGACCCGGCCGCCCTGGAACGGCATCACCCGTCCGTCCGCCCAGGCCAGCCGACCGCGCCCCGGCGCCGGTTCGTCCGGCCCCGCGGCGACCGCGTCCAACGTCACCCGCAGGGTCGCCCGGCGGGCCGTCTCCGACTCCGCCGTACGGCCGCCGACCGCGGCGGCGGCCACCAGGTGCACGCCGAGCCGCTCGCCCTCGCGGGCCACGGCCTCCAGTGCGCGCACCACCGAGCCGGCCGCCGGCCTGCCCGGCGAGCCCAACGCGGGCGAGACCAGGGCGTCCAGGTCGTCCACCACCACCACGAGCCGGGGCAGCGGCGGCACCGCCTCGGCCTGCCGGCGCCCGGCTCCCGGGCGCAGCCGCATGGTGGAGCTCGGCGGGCTCTCCAGGTCCCCGGTGTGGTCACCGGCTCCGGACCCGGCGCCGGATCCGGCCGCCGCCGCGCGCTGCGTGACCATCCGGCCCGTCAGCGCCCGCCCCGTGTGCCACTCGGTGAAGTCGGACCGCCCGAGGAGCTCGGCCCGCCGCTTCAGCTCGGCGGTCAGCGACTGGGCGAACTCCCGCATGCGGACCGGGTCGTTGGCGGTCAGGTGGGTGGTGACATGCGGTATGTCGGTGCACGCCCGCAGCCCGTCGCCGTGCCCGCCGCCCGCGCCGACGCTGTCCCGGCCGTCGATCAGCACGACGCCCAGCCGGTCCGGCCGCTCGGCCGCGGCGAGCGACGCGACGACGGCCCGCAGCAGCTCCGTACGCCCGCTTCCGGGCGGTCCCTCGATCAGCAGATGCGGCCCGTCCGCCCCGAGGTCCGCGCCGACCGGGCCGCGCGGTCCGGCCCCGAGCACGGCGCACGCGCGCCCGCCGAGGGCCTGGGGGTCGTCGGCCGCGTCCGCCCACCGCGCCATCAGCGAGGCGGGCGTGGCACGCGCCAGCCCCAACTCGTCGAGCAGCCGCGTCGCCTGGGGCAACGGCACGGACACGCGTGCGTGCCGCTCCCCGAAGCCGCCCGCCGTGCGCAACGGCGCCAGTGCCCGCGCGAACCGCTCCGCCCAGGCGAGCGAGACGGCGTCCACCGCGGCGACGGTGCCGTGTCCGACCGGGCCGCGGGCGGCGGTCCCGGAGGGCTCGTGCTGCCGGGCGGCGCCGTCCTGCGGCTGTTCGCGGTCGGCGGCGACCTGTTCGGCCGTCCCGCCGCGCGCCACCCGCATCAGCCGCAGCGCCGTCGCCACATCACCGCTGAGCAGCGCGACCGCGCCGCACTCCCGGAACGTCGGGGACACCGTGCACGCCGCCTCGTACGTCTCGGTCACCGGCGACGCGGGCGACGCCGAAGCCGTCTCCGCCAGGCACACGACATGTATGCCGGCCCGCGGTCCCTCCAGCGCCAGCCGTGCCACCGCCTCGCGCACATCGGCGCCCCCGGGATCGCCGTCCACGACGACCACGGTGTACGGCCCCGCGAACCCGTCCGTCACATCGGCCGGGTCGTCGTCCCGCGCCCACGAGGGCCGCCGCGCTCCCCGCTGACCGGGGAGTCGGCCGTCGGGTGCGGCGGGGACCCCGGCGCCCCCGCCTTCCGCCGTCACGTCCTGAAGCCGCCGCAGCAGCTCCTCCGTACGGGCCGTCGCCTGTTCCCGGTCGTAGGCGAGCAGCAGACGGCAGTCCTGGCCGTGCCCGGGGCGGACATGCGGGAGCCAGCCCAGCCAGGCCCACTGGGCGGTGCGCTCCTCCAGGGGGCGGGCGCGGTCCACGCTGAGCAGGACCACTTCCAGGGCATCGGGCGAGTGCAGCGCGGCGAGCTGGGCGAGCACCGCGCGGGCCAGCCCGGCGAGCCGATCGCGCGGACCGGCCAGGCCCAGCGCGCCGACCTCCCGCAGATCGGCGGTCACGGGGACGGCGGGCAGCAGGCCCGAGCCGTCGGGCGCCGAACGGTCGGCCGTACCGAGCCGCACCGTGAGCGCCTCCGCGTGACCCGGTGCGCGCTCCCACAGCCGGGGGCCGGGCCCCAGGGCCGTCAGCAGCAGCGACGCCGGGTCCGGCCAGGTCTCGGGCTGCCGGGGGCCGTTGGCCGTCGCGGGCCCGCCGGACGCCACCGGCTCGTCAACGTCGTACGCCCCGTCCCGCTCCGCCCCCGGCTCCGCGCGCCCGCCGGCCAGTCGCCGCGCCCACGCCGTGAGCCCGCCCCGCCTGCGCACTCCCTGCGGTACGTCGGTGCCGCGCAGCGGAGTGCCCTTACGGGTGCCGCCGGTCGCCGCGCCCTCGGCGGCGGTGGGAGCCGCGGGGGAGACGGGGGTACCGATCCTGCCCGGCGCCGGGGTGCCTTCACGGGTGCCGCCGGGCGCCGCGCCCTCTGGGGCGGTGGCGGCCGCAGGGGAGACAGGGGTACCGAACGTGCCCAGCCCGAAGCCCGTGCCGTGGGTGTCGCCGCCGCGCGGTGCCGGGAACTGCCGCTCGGCCCCGCCGTGCCGTTCGATCCGCGGTGCGCCGCCCTGGACCGGGACGATCGGCGGCTCGACGGGATCGTGTTCCTGGGCGGCCGACCGGTCAGCCGAGGGCGCGGCCGTATCGCCGCCGTCCGCCACACGCGCGTGGCGAACGGCCGGGTCCGCGGGCACCGGCGCACGGGCGCCACCGTCCTCGTCGCCCCCGCCGGGGACGCGTACATGCCCCTCGCCGTCCGGTTCCGTCCGCACCCGCGCGCCCGGGCCGCCGGCCGGGGTCAGCCGCAGGGCCGACTCGCCGATCCGCAGCAGGGCGCCCGGCGCGAACCGCACCGGGCGGGTGGTCAGCCGGGCGCCGTCCAGCGTGGTGCCGTTCGTCGAGCCGAGGTCGGCGACCGAGACCCGGCCGTCGCCGGCGACCGTGACCGCGCAGTGCAGCCGGGAGACGTCCGGGTCGTCGAGCGGGACGTCGGCGTCGGCCGAGCGGCCGATGCGGATCTCGCCGCCGTGCAGCAGATGGACGCCGCCCGCGTCCGGGCCCGCCACCACATGGAGCTGGGTGGGGGCGTCGTCCAGCTCGGGGTGGGGTTCCGGGGCCGCCGGGGCGCCCAGGGACAGCACCGCGCCGTCCGTCAGCGGGGGCTCACCGAGGGTGCTGCGCCGGTCGTCGAGCCGCTCCGCGCCCGCGTACAGCACGACCGGACCGCCGCCGCGGTCGGCCTCGCCCGTCCGGGAGGCGCCCGCGTCGCCGGCCACCGCCGACGCGAGCGCCGACGCCACCGCGGCCAGGGCCGTGCCGGCCGGTGCCGTGACCAGCACGTCGCAGCTCGCGGAGCGGCCACGCGCCGGGGCAGGCGGGGCCAGCGGGTCTACGACGGTCAGCCGGATCTGCATCGGCGTCAGCGGTCCCTTCTACGCGGGCGCGGGCACAGGGCCACCCCACACGAGCACATCGGCCAGTACTCCAGGCATCCTCGCACCTGCCACTGACAACGCGCCCCCCGCCCGAAGGCAAGTGATCTTGATTGGTCGGCTCTGCCCGCAAAAGTGCCTGACAGTTGACCTGTGGGCGATCGCTTGAGATCGGTCACGTCCGCTTGCGGCAACCACGAGACTGAGCCGAGCGTCTTTCCTTCGAACATGTACGGGAAGCCGTACGTAAGACGCACAGAATGACGACAGACCGGTGCCCGGGGGCACGGCACTACAGTGGGTCGGAACGTAGACAAGCAGCAGGGAGCGCGACGTGCGGCCGGTAGGCAGCAAGTACATCCTCGAGGAGCCGCTGGGCCGCGGCGCCACGGGGACCGTCTGGCGAGCCCGCCAGCGGGAGACCGCGGGTGCCGAGGCGGCCGTGCCGGGGCAGCCCGGCGAGACGGTCGCGATCAAGGTGCTCAAGGAGGAGCTCGCCAGTGACGCGGACATCGTCATGCGGTTCCTGCGCGAGCGGTCCGTTCTGCTCAGGCTGACCCACCCCAACATCGTCCGGGTCCGTGACCTGGTCGTCGAGGGCGAGCTGCTGGCCCTGGTCATGGACCTCGTCGAGGGCCCCGACCTGCACCGCTACCTGCGCGAGAACGGCCCCTTCACCCCGGTCGCCGCATCCCTGCTCACGGCACAGATCGCCGACGCGCTGGCCGCCAGCCACGCCGACGGCGTCGTCCACCGCGACCTCAAGCCCGCCAACGTCCTGCTCCAGCAGAACGGCGGCCAGATGCACCCCCTGCTGACCGACTTCGGCATCGCCCGCCTCGCCGACTCCCCGGGTCTGACCCGCACCCACGAATTCGTCGGCACGCCCGCGTACGTCGCGCCCGAGTCCGCCGAGGGCCGCCCGCAGACGTCCGCCGTCGACATCTACGGCGCCGGCATCCTCATGTACGAGCTGGTCACGGGACGCCCGCCGTTCGGCGGCGGCTCCGCCCTGGAAGTGCTGCACCAGCACCTGAGCGCCGAGCCGCGCCGCCCCTCCACGGTTCCCGACCCGCTGTGGACCGTCATCGAGCGCTGTCTGCGCAAGAACCCCGACGAACGGCCCAGCGCCGAGAACCTCGCGCGCGGCCTGCGCGTCGTCGCCGAAGGCATCGGCGTGCACGCCAACTCCGCGCAGATCGCCGCCGCCGAGGGCGTCGCCGCGCTGCTCGCCCCGGACCCGGCCCCGGCCACCGTGCCCGGCTCGGCCGACCCCACGCAGGTGATGCAGCACGGCGCGGGCTCGTTCGACCCGAACGCCGCGACCAACGTCCTGCCGCACACCGGCGCCCCCGGCGCCGCCGACCCCACGGCCGTCCTGCCGCACACCGGTGGCCCCGGCGCCGCGGACCCCACCGCCGTCATGCCGCCGATGCCGCAGGGACAGCCCGGCGGGCCCGGCCCCGAGGATCCGCACCCCTGGCAGAACCAGCTGCGCGCCGCCCGGGACCGCAACGAACAGACGCAGGTCCAGTACCTCGACCCCAACCAGGACCCGCTGCGCCGCCGCCCACAGCGCCAGGTGGCCCGCCCGCAGCAGCAGCCCCCGCAGCGCCCGCCGCAGCGCGGGCAGCAGGGCGGTTACGGCCAGCCGCAGCAGCACCAGCCGCAGCCGTACGCCCCGCCGCGCCAGCCGCAGCAGCCCCAGCGGTACGCCCCGCCGCCTCCGCAGGCCCCGCAGCGCGAGCCGCGTCAGCCGCGCCAGCGCGGCGCCAACCCGATGCGGATCCCCGGCCTGGGCTGTCTCAAGGGGTGCCTGTTCACGATCGTCATCCTGTTCGTCGCGGGCTGGCTGGTCTGGGAACTGAGCCCGCTGCAGGAGTGGATCGGCACCGGCAAGAGCTACTGGGAGCAGCTCTCCGCCTGGGTCGGCACCGTGACCGGCTGGATCGGCGACCTCGGCAGCAACTCCGGCGGAGGCACGGGCGGAGGCTCCGGCACCGGCTGACCGAGCCCCACGGTGTCGGCCGGTTTGGTTACTTGTCGACATCTGGCGGGTGATTTCCGCCTCCACAGTGAAGGTTGGCTCTTCGGACGCGTAGTTTTAGCGACACAACGCGTCGGTAGGAGCAGTCTTGGCACGGAAGATCGGCAGCCGGTACACCGCCAACCAGATCCTGGGGCGGGGCAGCGCCGGCACGGTGTGGCTGGGCGAGGGTCCCGAGGGGCCCGTCGCCATCAAGCTGCTGCGTGAGGATCTCGCGTCCGACCAGGAACTCGTCGGACGCTTCGTGCAGGAGCGCACGGCCCTGCTCGGCCTGGAGCACCCGAACGTCGTCTCCGTGCGCGACCTGGTGGTCGACGGCAACGACCTGGCGCTCGTCATGGACCTGGTCCGCGGCACCGACCTGCGCACCCGGCTCGACCGGGACCGGCGGCTCGCGCCCGAGGCCGCGGTGGCGATCGTCGCGGACGTCGCGGACGGGCTGGCGGCGGCACACGCCGCCGGCGTCGTGCACCGCGACGTCAAGCCGGAGAACGTCCTGCTGGACATGCAGGGCCCGCTCGGACCGGGCGGCTCCCACCCCGCTCTCCTGACCGACTTCGGTGTGGCGAAACTCATCGACTCGCCCCGCCGCACCCGCGCGACGAAGATCATCGGCACCCCGGACTACCTGGCACCGGAGATCGTCGAGGGCCTGCCACCCCGCGCCGCCGTCGACATCTACGCGCTCGCCACCGTCCTGTACGAGCTGCTGGCGGGCTTCACACCGTTCGGCGGCGGCCACCCGGGCGCGGTGCTGCGCCGCCATGTCACGGAGACCGTGGCACCGCTGCCGGGCATCCCCGACGAGCTGTGGCAGCTGATCGTGCAGTGCCTGGCGAAGGCGCCGGCCTCCCGGCTGCGGGCCTCGGAGCTCGGCACCCGGCTGCGGGAGCTGCTGCCGCTGGTCGCCGGGATGCCGCCGCTGGACGTGGACGAGCCCGACGCGGAACCGGCCGAGGACGAGACTCCGGCCGCCGAGGAGGCCGCCCCGCGGGACGAGGAGGTCCGGCGGCGGGGCGCGGTGCCGCTCGTGCCGGGCGCGAAGCCGGCCGACTCCAACCGGGACACGCATACGTCGATGAGGGTGCCGGCGCCTGATGAGCTGGCCGGCGGAGCACGCGGCACCGCCCGGGTCCCGAGGGCGGCGGGCGCCCCGCGGCCGGGTTCGGCACGGCACCGGGCGGTGGCACGGCGGCGCCGGGTGGCCCTGGGAGCGGCGGCGGTCGTGCTGGCGGCCGCGGCGGGCGTGGGGGCGTGGCTCGCCACCTCGGAGGACGACGCCGGGGCGACCCCGCAGGACATGAACAACACGGCCCCGGCGACGCCATGACCTGCCCCGGGGCGCACCGTCCGATGGCCCCGGGCGCCCCGGCCGCCGACGCCACCCGGACCTCGCCGCTTGGCGGAGCCGTTACGCTGGAGGCGTGGCAGTCGTCGATGTATCCGAAGAGCTCAAGTCCCTCTCCTCGACCATGGAGTCGATCGAGGCCGTTCTGGACCTCGACAAGCTGAGGGCAGACATCGCCGTGCTCGAGGAGCAGGCGGCCGCGCCGTCCCTGTGGGACAACCCGGACGAGGCGCAGAAGATCACCAGCAAGCTGAGCCACCTGCAGGCCGAGGTCAGGAAGGCCGAGGCGCTGCGGGGGCGGATCGACGATCTCGCCGTGCTCTTCGAGATGGCCGAGGAGGAGGACGACCCGGACGCCCGTGCCGAGGCCGAGTCCGAGCTCGCGGCCGTCAAGAAGGCGCTGGACGAGATGGAGGTCCGGACGCTGCTGAGCGGTGAGTACGACTCCCGCGAGGCGCTGGTCAACATCCGCGCCGAGGCGGGTGGCGTCGACGCCGCCGACTTCGCCGAGAAGCTGCAGCGGATGTATCTGCGCTGGGCGGAGCAGAAGGGCTACAAGACCGAGCTCATCGAGACGTCGTACGCGGAAGAAGCCGGCATCAAGTCGACCACGTTCTCCGTGCAGGTGCCGTACGCCTACGGCACCCTCTCGGTCGAGCAGGGCACCCACCGCCTCGTGCGTATCTCGCCCTTCGACAACCAGGGCCGCCGCCAGACGTCCTTCGCGGGCGTCGAGGTGCTGCCCGTGGTCGAGCAGACCGACCACATCGAGATCGACGAGTCCGAGCTGCGCGTGGACGTGTACCGGTCCTCCGGCCCCGGCGGCCAGGGCGTCAACACCACAGACTCCGCGGTGCGCCTCACCCACATCCCCACCGGCATCGTCGTCTCCTGCCAGAACGAGCGGTCGCAGATCCAGAACAAGGCCACCGCGATGAACGTCCTCCAGGCCAAGCTCCTCGAGCGGCGCCGCCAGGAGGAGCAGGCCAAGATGGACGCCCTCAAGGGCGACGGCGGCAACTCCTGGGGCAACCAGATGCGTTCGTACGTCCTGCACCCGTACCAGATGGTCAAGGACCTGCGCACGGAGTTCGAAGTCGGTAACCCCGAGGCCGTTTTCAACGGTGAGATCGACGGTTTCCTCGAGGCCGGAATTCGCTGGCGCAAGCAGCAGGAGAAGTAAGTTTGTCGACAAGGCAACTGCCGCCGACCAGGCGGTAGTTGCCTTTTCTGTGCCTGCATGTCTGGGTTTTACATCACACTCACAGCTTCCAACCCCTGGCAAAGAGCCCGTACTTGGACATCGCACGCGCAACGGCCTTGACGAAGACTTGAAAAATGGGAAGGGTAAAGCGTGGCATGCGTATCTCTGGGGCGCATGTGAACCGGGGGGGCTCAAGTTCTGTTACCTCCGTCGATCACGGCCTGCCCCTGAGCGCTGCCTCACTGACGATACGGCTACTGGGGGTAGCAACCACATGACCAACAAGACGCGGATCCGCATCGCGCGCCTCGCGGCCGGTGCCGTGATAGCGGCCGGTGCCTCGCTGACCGCCGCGGGTGCCGCTTCCGCCGCGGAGGCCGAGGACGACTGCCTGCTCGGCATCCTGTGCGCGGACGAGGACCCGACCGAGCCGCCGGTTCCCACCGACCCGCCGACGGACATCCCCACGGACATCCCGACGGACATCCCGACCGAGGAGCCCACGGACCCGACCGAGGAGCCGACGGAGCCGCAGGAGCCCACCGAGGACCCGACCGTCGACCCGACCGACCCGGGTAACGGGAACGGCAACGGTGGCGGGAACGGCAACGGCAACGGCAACGAGGGCGGCAACAACGGCGGGGGCAACAACACCGACCCCGACGGTGGCGCCTCCACCCAGGAGGAGGGTTCCTCCTCCCTGACCGAGACCGGCACCGACAGCGTCGGCTCGGGTGCCAACAGCTCCGCCCAGGGCGGCGGCGACGAGCTCGCCGAGACGGGTGCCGCGCAGACCACGTTCCTGCTGGTCGGCGCCGCCACCATGATCGCCGGTGGCATCGGCTTCCGCGTGCTGCCGCGCCTCGCCGGCGGCCGGGGCGGTGCGGCTGCCTGACGGTAGCCGAACGACTGCGCCGTGTGACCGAGGTCGTACGGCCGAGGGGCCCGGAGCGTGCTTCGCTCCGGGCCCCTCGGCATGTCCGCGTACGGTGTGCGGTGCCCTATGCGGTCTGGTGCGCCAGCAGGGCCACCGCCGCGATCAGTATCGCCAGCAGGGCGATCAGCGTCATCGGGTTCAGGCCCGCCAACGGGTTCTCCTGCTGAAGCCGCTCACGATTCGCCCGGCACACGGGGCAGCGGCCCTCACTCACGGGCGCGGCACAGTTCGCGCACACCAGCCGGTCGTACGTCATGCGCCACCCTCCTTGCGAGTCCCTCCGGGGGTTCAACGGGTTCAGCCCCGAGAACGTTCCCTCTCTCCACAATGCCAGCTTCTGCGGCAAAGGGCGCGGGCGCCCTCGGAGGGGTGGTCGTCATTGTCTCGCGGCTGCGGGCCCCATGTGGCTGGTCGCGCAGTTCCCCGCGCCCCTTTTGGGGCGTCACCTGATCCGGCACAAATGGGCACAACCCTTACGCAACCCCTTCTGGCGACTGCGCCCCCGCCCCCGGTTCGCGTATGGTCACGCTCATCTACCCCCGGCTACCCGTGGTGCATCCGTGATCCGATTCGACAACGTCTCCAAGGTCTACCCCAAGCAGACCCGCCCCGCACTCAGGGATGTGTCCCTGGAAGTGGAGAAGGGCGAGTTCGTGTTCCTCGTGGGGTCCTCCGGCTCCGGAAAGTCCACCTTCCTGCGGCTGATCCTCCGCGAGGAGCGGGCCAGCCACGGACAGGTGCACATCCTGGGCAAGGACCTCGCGCGCCTCTCCAACTGGAAGGTGCCGCAGATGCGCCGCCAGCTGGGGACGGTGTTCCAGGACTTCCGGCTCCTTCCGAACAAGACGGTCGGCGAGAACGTCGCCTTCGCCCAGGAGGTCATCGGCAAGTCGCGCGGCGAGATCCGCAAGTCCGTGCCGCAGGTGCTCGACCTCGTCGGGCTCGGCGGCAAGGAGGACCGGATGCCCGGCGAGCTGTCGGGTGGTGAACAGCAGCGCGTGGCCATCGCCCGCGCCTTCGTGAACCGGCCCAAGCTGCTCATCTGCGACGAGCCCACGGGCAACCTCGACCCGCAGACCTCCGTCGGCATCATGAAGCTGCTCGACCGGATCAACCGGACCGGTACGACGGTCGTCATGGCCACGCACGATCAGAACATCGTGGACCAGATGCGCAAGCGCGTCATCGAGCTGGAGAAGGGCCGCCTCGTCCGCGACCAGGCACGCGGCGTCTACGGCTACCAGCACTGACCGCCGACACGCTCCACGGAAAGGCTTAACCAGACGCCATGCGCGCCCAGTTCGTACTCTCCGAGATCGGTGTCGGTCTCCGCCGCAATCTGACGATGACCTTCGCCGTCATCGTCTCCGTCGCCCTGTCGCTCGCCCTGTTCGGCGGGTCGCTCCTGATGAGCGACCAGGTCAACACGATGAAGGGCTACTGGTACGACAAGGTCAACGTCTCGGTCTTCCTCTGCAACAAGAGCGACGCCGAGTCCGACCCCAACTGCGCCAAGGGCGCGGTCACCGAGGACCAGAAGAAGGAGATCCTCGGCGACCTGGACAAGATGTCGGTCGTCCAGAAGGTGACGTACGAGTCGCAGGACCAGGCGTACAAGCATTACAAGGACCAGTTCGGCGACTCGCCGCTGGCCGCCTCGCTGACGCCGGACCAGATGCAGGAGTCGTACCGGATCAAACTGAAGGACCCGGAGAAGTACGAGGTCATCGCGACCGCCTTCGACGGGCGCGACGGCGTGCAGTCCGTGCAGGACCAGAAGGGCATCCTGGACAACCTCTTCGGGCTGCTGAACGGCATGAACTGGGCCGCGCGGGCGGTGATGGCGCTGATGCTGGTCGTCGCGCTGATGCTCATCGTGAACACCGTGCGGGTCTCGGCGTTCAGCCGCCGGCGTGAGACCGGGATCATGCGCCTGGTGGGCGCCTCGGGCTTCTACATCCAGGCGCCGTTCATCATGGAGGCCGCGGTCGCCGGGCTCATCGGCGGCACGGTCGCCTGTGGCTTCCTGGTGGTCGCGCGGTACTTCATCATCGACCACGGGCTGGCCCTGTCGGAGAAGCTGAATCTGATCAACTTCATCGGCTGGGACGCGGTGTTGACGAAGCTGCCGCTCATCCTCGCGACAAGCCTGCTGATGCCGGCACTGGCGGCGTTCTTCGCGCTGCGCAAGTACCTGAAGGTGTGACCAACGCCAAGGGGGCCGTACGGGCAAGGCGCCGTACGGCCCCTTCGCGTTGTCCTAGACTCACCGGCATGTCAGGTCGTGACCTGTTCTGTCAGCCCCGCCGCTTCGGCCGCGGGGCCGCCCTGACATTGGTCTTCGCGAGCGTGCTCGCCGCCGGTGCCGCGACCGGCTCGCTGCCCGGCCCTGACCGGAAATCCCCGGCCGGTGCGTCCCGTTCGGCCGCCTCGGCGGGCCGGCACGAGGACGTCGCCGAGGCCGCCGCCAAGGCCATGGCAGCCGGCACCTCCCCCATGGAGGCCGCGCAGCGCGCGGTCAGCCGCAGCGGGGACCGCTGGGGCGCCGTCTACTCCCAAGGGGAGTACGAGGAGTTCGAGGAGGCCCTCGACGGCGCGTACACCGGCGTCGGGCTGTGGGCGCGGCGCGAGCGGGACGGCCGGATCGAGGTGACGAAGGTGCGGGCGGGGTCGCCCGCCGCCACCGCCGGGATCCGCGCGGGCGACCGGCTGCGCAGCGTCGACGGGGCGAAGGTCGACGGCCGCCCGGTCACCGAAGTCGTCTCTTTACTGCGGGGTGACGCCACCGACGCGCCCGCCGGCACACCGGTGAAGGTGGGCATGGAACGCGGCACGCGCGCGTGGGACCTCACCCTGCGACGCGCCCGGCTGTCCGTCGACCCGGTCACCGCCCGGGACCTCTCCGGCGGCATCACCGTCATCCGGATCGCCTCCTTCACCAAGGGCGCCGGCGCCGCGGTCCGGGACGCCGTGCGCCGGGTCCCGGCCGCCTCCGGCATCGTCCTCGACCTGCGGGGCAACTCCGGCGGCCTGGTCACCGAGGCCGTCACCGCCGCCTCCGCCTTCCTCGACGGCGGCCTCGTCGCCACCTACGACGTCGACGGCGACCAGCGCGCCCTGCACGCCGAACCCGGCGGCGACACCGGCAGACCCCTGGTGGCGCTCGTCGACGGCGGCACCATGAGCGCCGCCGAGCTGCTCACCGGAGCCCTCCAGGACCGTGGCCGCGCGGTCGTCATGGGCAGCCGCACCTTCGGCAAGGGCTCGGTCCAGATGCCGAGCCGGCTGCCCGACGGCTCCGTCGCCGAGCTGACCGTCGGCCACTACCGCACCCCCTCCGGGCGGGCCGTCGACGGGCGGGGCATCACCCCCGACCTGGAGGCCGACCGCGGTGTGCTGGAGCGGGCCGAGACGGTACTCAGCGGTCTCGGAGAGTCGTAAATCGGCTTTCCCCGCACCCCCTCCGTAGTGCGAAAATGGACGGCACTATGAGCAAGGGAATGTACGTACCGAAGGAGTCCCAGCCCAAGCAGGGCGGGTCGGCCGCGAAGGCCAGGGACGGCGAGAAGGGCGGCAAGCGCAAGATCGTCGCCCAGAACAAGAAGGCCCGCCACGACTACGCGATCATCGACACCTATGAGGCGGGCCTCGTCCTCATGGGCACCGAGGTCAAGTCGCTGCGCGAGGGTCGGACGTCGCTGACCGACGGCTTCGTCCAGATCGACCGGGGCGAGGCGTGGCTGCACAACGCCCACATCCCGGAGTATCACCAGGGCAGCTGGACCAACCACTCCGCGCGCCGCAAGCGCAAGCTCCTGCTGCACCGCGAGGAGATCGACAAGCTGGAGGCGAAGTCGCAGGAGACGGGTCACACGATCGTGCCCCTCGCCCTGTACTTCAAGGACGGCCGGGCCAAGGCCGAGATCGCTCTCGCGCGAGGCAAGAAGGAGTACGACAAGCGCCAGACCCTGCGGGAGAAGCAGGACCGGCGGGAGTCGGATCGGGCGATCGCGGCGGCCAAGCGGCGGCAGCGGGGCGCCTGACGGGCGGGAATACGGTGGCATCGGCGCGCGTTGGTCACGTACGATGGCACCAACACCGGCTGAACCCGGTGTGAGCATTGAAAACAAAACATGGGGATGATCGGTTTCGACAGCGGCTGTTGAAGCAGGGGAAGCGTGTCGAGGAAGCGGCAATGATCTCGTAAACCATATGTCGCAAAAAATAATCGCCAACACCAAGCGCGATTCCTTCGCCCTCGCTGCCTAAGTAGCGACTTGCGAAGTGTCAGCCCGGGGCTGTTCCCGACCCGGATCCTGGCATCAGCTAGGGAACTAAACCTTGATCCCGGTCACGGGGTGAAGAGGGAAACCAAACAGTGACTGGGCCCGTCGGCGACTTGTTCGCGTGATCGCCGGGGCCGAGAAAATCACAGCGAACTGCACACGGAGAAGCCCTGATTCTGCACCGTTGGACGCGGGTTCGATTCCCGCCATCTCCACGATCGGGAGGTTTCCGGACCTCCTCACCCATGTGGGCAAGGGCCCCGTCGCTCTCGAGCGGCGGGGCCTTTGTCATGCGGCCGCACGGGGCTGGAGTGATCAGTGGCACTGGAGTGATCTGTGACACGGCCGTGACCGGAGGTGTGGGTTCCACCACAGCCCGTGGGAGCGGTCCCTTGGTGAGGTGGGCGGATGCCGGAAGCCTTCCGTACGTTCGTCGCCGTCCTTGGGTGCGGGGCCGTGCTGTATCTGCTCGCCCTGCCGCGCATTCCGCCCGGCATCAAGGTGGTCGTCCTCACCACGCCCCCGGTGGCGGTGCTGATGTGGCTCCTGGAGGAGGTGCTCGACCGGCGGGCCGTCGCGGTCGGGGTCGGCGTGGTGTTCCTGGTCGTCCTCGTCGCGCTGAACGGTCTCCTCGGGCATCCCCGGCTGCCGCTGTGGGCGAAGCTGCCGGTGTTCGGGACGGTCCCGGCGGCGGCGCTGGCGTGGCTGCTGGTCGTCACCGCGGACGACACCCTCAAGGACCCCGGCGAGGACCCGTGCACCATGCGCTACGGCGGGGTCGGTGTGTCGGAGGTGTTCCCTCCCCAGGCCTACTGCCGCTACGACGGCGGCGGCACCCATGACCTCGCGACGGGCGCCCAGTTCGTGTTCTGGGTCTGCTTTCTCACCTCTCTGGCGCTGCTCACCCTCGGCCTGTGGCAGGTCGCGCGCGATCCAAGAACGCTGGTCCGGCAGTTCCGCAGGCCGAGCAACGGCTGAACAACCATGGTGAGCACGCCCGTTGTGGTGCCCCACGCCATATCGGAGGGTCGTTCACGCTTCTACGGTCCCTCCGCATGACACCGACCAGAGCCGCAAGCCGTCCTCTCCCCGTCCTGGCGACCCTGCTCGTCGCCCTGATCGCCGCTTTCCTCACCCCGGGCCGCGCCTCGGCCGCCTCCCTCCAGGAGGTGACCGGCTTCGGCACCAACCCCGGCGCGCTGCGCATGTTCCGCTACGTCCCCGACGGGCTGCCCACCGGCCGGCCCGTGGTCGTCGCGCTGCACGGCTGCACCCAGAACGCCTCCGGCTACGGCACCGGCAGCGGATGGCTCCAACTCGCCGACCGCTGGGGCTTCTCCGTCGTCCTGCCGCAGCAGCAGACGGCCAACAACGTCTCGTCCTGCTTCAACTGGTTCCAGACCGGCGACATCGCACGCGGCCAGGGCGAGGCCGCGTCCGTCGCGCAGATGGTCGACCGGCAGCTCGCCGACACCTCCGGCGACACCTCCCGCGTGTATGTCACCGGGCTGTCCGCCGGTGGCGCGATGACCTCCGTGATGATGGCGGCGTACCCGGAGAAGTTCGCCTCAGGCGGGATCGCGGCCGGGCTGCCGTACGGGTGCGCGCAGGCCGCCGGGTCGCCGTACGTGTGCATGTACGTCGGCGCCACGCAGAGCGCGAAGCAGTGGGGCGACCGGGTGCGTGCCGCCCGGCCCGGTTTCAGCGGTCCCTGGCCCACGCTGGTCGCCTTCCAGGGCACGGCCGACTACACCGTCAAGCCCGTCAACATGACCGACCTGATGCGGCAGTGGACCGATGTGCACGGGGCCGACCAGAGCGCCGACGTCAGCGACACGGTCGCCGCCTATCCGCACCAGGTCTTCCGGGACGCGGCCGGGCGGGCGGTCGTGGAGACGTACAGCATCACCGGGATGGGACACGGCCAGCCCGTCGATCCGGGCAGCGGGAGCGAGCAGTGCGGAACCGCCGGGGCGTACGTCCTCGACGTGAACCTGTGCGGCGCGTACCGGATGGGGCGGGCCTGGGGGCTGGGCTGAGCCGAGGTGCTCTGTCGCCGCGGCCCGTTCTCCGGGATGCTGCTGAGGCATGAGCAGACCCGTGAGCGATTCCGGGAGACGACCCAACTCCCGTAGCAGACTGTGGACTTGGCCCCTTGCCATGGCGCTCGCCGCCGCCGTCCTGGGGCCCGGCGCGCAGGCCGGTGCGGACTCCGACCGGACCGGCCTGCCCGAGGCCGTCGACACGATCCTCGGCGATCCGCGGATGGAGGGCGGCGTGGCGGGCGTCGTGATCGCCGACGCCCGCAGCGGTGACCTCCTCTACCAGCACCTGCCCTCCACCCGGCTCATGCCCGCCTCCAACACCAAGCTCGCCACCTCGGCCGCCGCGATGGAGATCCTCGGCCCCGACCACCGGTTCGGTACGGACGTCCTGGCCACCGGGCGGCAGTACGGCTCCCGGCTCAAGGGCGATCTGTATCTGCGCGGCACCGGGGACCCCACCCTGCTCGCCGCCGACTACGACGCGCTCGCCGGGCGGATCGCGGCGGCCGGGATCACCCGGGTCGAGGGACGCCTCGTCGCCGACGACACCCGCTTCGACGACCGTCGGCTGGGCCGCTCCTGGGCCGCCGACGACGAGTCCTCGTACTACTCCGCGCAGATCAGCGCGCTCGCCGTGGCACCCGACACCGACTACGACACCGGAACCGTGATCGTGACGGTCCGGCCGGGGGCGGCGGCCGGGGACGCACCCGTCGTCACCGTCACGCCCGACACCGACTACGTCGACATCGAGGTGGACGCCACCACCGTCGCCGCCGGCGGGGCGAACGACCTCACCGTCGAGCGGGAGCACGGCACGAACACCGTCGTCGTCAGCGGTACGACACCGGTCGGCGGCGCCGGCGCCAAGGAGTGGGTGACCGTGTGGGAGCCCACCGGATACGCCGCAGCCGTCTTCCGGGACGCGCTCGCGGAGCACGGCGTCAAGGTCACCGGACCCACCCGGACCGGCCTCCCGGCCCCCGCGACCGCACGCCGACTGGCCTCGCACGCCTCCATGCCGCTGAAGGACCTGCTCGTCCCGTTCATGAAGCTCTCCAACAACATGCACGCCGAGATCCTCACCAAGGCCATGGGCCACAAGGTCTCGGGCGAGGGCAGCTGGGACGCCGGGCTCGCGGCGATCGGCGGCTACCTCAAGGGCATCGGCCTCGACACCGGCAAGCTGCGGCAGGTCGACGGCTCCGGGCTCTCCCGGATGGACAACTTCACGGCCGGACAGCTCGTCCAGCTCCTCCTCGCCGTGCGCTCCGAGCCCTGGTACGCCGACTGGCACCGCTCCCTGCCCGTCGCCTGCGCCCCCGACCGGTTCGTCGGAGGCACCCTGCGCTCACGCATGTGCGGCACACCCGCCGCCCTCAACGCCCGTGCGAAGACGGGTTCGTTGACGGGCGCCTCGGCCCTGTCCGGATACGTCACGGACGCCGGGGGCCGCGAACTCGTCTACGGCATCGTCCTCAACAACTACATGGCCTCGTCCGTGAAGCCACTGGAGGACGCGATCGTGGTGTCGCTGGCCGGGTCGACGGCGGAGGCGGCCGGTTCGGCGGCGGTGCGTGGCGGTGGGACGAAGGCCGACATCGAGTGCAGTTGGCGTAAACCGGATGTGTGCTGATTACGCACGGCGAGTGATCCGGTACCGGTAGTATCTGACGCTGTGACGCACCTCTGGGTGCGTCCTCCCTTCATGACCGGGCCTCGCTCCTCGGGGCCCGGCCCGACGAGAGCGGTCCCGGGTCTGTGAGAGGCCGCCTCACGTAGAAGGGAGGACGCCTCAGCATGTGCTGTCACGAGGAGCGGAAACTGACTCTCGTCATGCGGCTGATCCGGCTGTTGCCGGAGCGAGCGGCTAGGCACGCGAGGAGGTGGCTGCTCTGGTGGCTGACCAGGTAGTCGGATATCCCCATACAGGCTGGGGACATCCGACAAACACCTGCTGAGCCGGGGCCCCGCTCGGAGTTACAGCTCCGAGTGGGGCTCCATCTGTTCCCAACGAAGCGGGCGCCGAAGCTGGATGTCCCTAAATAGGCTAGGGGCATCCGGCACCCGCCGGAGCAGGTGGTGAAGCAGATACAAGTACAGCACACGAGCCTTCCTCCGGCACCGAGATCAGCCCCTCTTCACGCCACCATCCGTCGAGTCCTGCTCCCCAGTTCCGTCCTCCCCGGCGCCCGGTGTCGTCAGGGCGATCAGCAGGGCCACCGCCGCCGCCGTGACCGGCACTCCGTAGGCGGCCGTGGGTGCGAGGTGTTCCGCTGCCCATCCGCCGGCCGCGCTGCCGCACGCGATGCCGCCGAGCAGGGCCGTCACCGCGAGGGTCATGCCCTCGTTCAGGCGGCCGTCCGGGGTGCGGCGCTGGACCAGGGTCATGTTGGTGATCATGGTCGGTGCCGTGGCCATGCCGGCGATCAGCAGCGCGGCGGACAGGAGCAGGAGCGAACCGGTCAGGGACGCGGCGAGCAGCGGGAGGAGCAGCAGCGCCGTCATCGCGGCCACGCACCACGGGTAACGGTCCTCGGCGGGACCGGCGAACCGGAACCTGCCGTACAGCAGACCCGCCGCGCAGGACCCGGCCGCCTGGAGCGCGAGCACGAAGCCCGCCGCAGTGCGGTGGCCCTGCGCGTCGGCGAAGGCGATGGTGACGACCTCCGTCGAGCCGAACACGGCACCCAGCGCGAGGCAGACGGCGAGGAGTGGGGGCATGCCGGGGGAGCGCACCGGTGACCGTGACGATGTGGGTGTGGCGGTCGTCGTACGGCCCGACGGCGGGGGCTCGGTCGAGCGCTGGGCCGCGAAGACCAGGATGCCCGTCACGAGGAGCGCCACCCCGACCAGCGTCCCCGCCTCCGGGAAGAACGTCCCGCACAGGAAGGCCGCGAGCACCGGGCCCAGCATGAAGCACAGTTCGTCGGCGGACTGCTCGAAGGAGTTGGCGGTGTGCAGGGCGTCGGGGTCGCCGTCCAGGAGGTGGGCCCAGCGGGCTCGGGACATGCCGCCGGTGTTGGGGGTGGTCGCGGTGGCGGCGTACGCGGCGAAGAGGGTCCAGGCCGGGGCGCCGGTGTGCACGCACAGCACCAGCGCGAGGCTGCCCAGTGCCGCGCAGAGCGTGGCGGGTACGGCGACGCGAGCCTGTCCGTACCGGTCGACGAGCCGCGCGGTCCAGGGCGCGACCAGCGCCGTCGCCGCGAGGCCGGTCGCGGTGACGGCACCGGCGAGGGCGTACGACCCCCTCGTCCCGGCGATCATCACGACCGCGCTCACGCTGAACATGCCCATGGGGAGGCGGGCGAGAAGGTTCGCCAGGGTGAAGGCGCGGGTGCCGGGCCGGGCGAAGAGACGGCCGTACGGGCCGGGCGGGCGGCGCCGGGTGCGGGGGCCGAAGTCGACGGCGACGAGGGTGTCGGCGGTGACGGTGAACAGGCGGGTTCCTCGGACGGGCTGATGCGGCATGGCTCCACCGTCGCCGGAAGCCGATCAAGGGGTCCAACACCTGTTCGATGCGGATTCACGCATCCGCGTTGTAAGTTCGGCGCATGCCCGCTCCCGCCCACCTCGACCCGCGCCTGCTGCGCGCCTTCCTCGCCGTGGCGGAGGAACTGCACTTCACGCGTGCCGCGGCCCGGCTGTACGTCGCCCAGCAGGCGCTCAGCCGGGACGTACGGCGGCTGGAGCGGGAGTTGGGCGCCGAGCTGTTCGTGCGGACGACCCGGCAGGTCACCCTGACCGGCGACGGCGAGCGGCTGCTGCCGTACGCGCGCCGCGCCCTCCAGGCGCAGGACGACCTGCTCGCCGCCTTCGGCCAGGCCCGCCCGCTGCTGGTGGACCTGAACTCGCCGGGCCTGGTCACCGCCCGCCGCGTGCTGCACCGGGCCCGCGCGCTCGCCCCCGAACAGGAGCTCATGGCCCGCTACGAGAGCGGTCTGACGGGCGCCGCCGCCGAGATCGTGGCGGGCCGGCTGGACTGCTCGTTCGGCCGGTTCGCCGGCCTGGACCCGGCGCTGCGGGCCGGCCTCGACCACCAGCCCGTCCGTTTCGAGCCGATGGCGATCCTGCTGCCCGAGGACCATCCGCTGGCCGAAATGCCGCGGGTGCCGCTGGCCGCGCTGGCCGGTGAGACCGTGTACGCCGGGGCTGGAAATCCCCGCACACCGGAGTGGACCGACCTCGCGCGCCGGCTGTTCGAGGGGCGGGGCATCGAGCTCGCCGCGCCCGCGCCGCTCGCGGTCGGTGACGAGGAGTTCCAGCGGATCATGGCCAAGACGCGGAACCCGATCCTCGCCGTGGTGGACTTTCCGGCCATGCCGTCGACGGTGCGGCGCCCGCTCGTCGATCCCGTGCCGCTGTCGCCCGTGTCGCTGGTGTGGCGGAAGGCGCTGGTACACCCCGCATTCGACGCTCTTCGACGGGCGGCGGCCGAGGTCTCGGCGGCGGAGGGATGGCTGCGCCGACCTGTCGAAGGATGGGTTCCAGCCATGGATTCGGCCGCTATGGGAGTGCACAATTGACACCCTGGAACCACGAAACCTCCGCGTGCGCTACATTCATGCCCTGAGCACGTTGTGGTAATGGGGGGCGCTCGGCCGGGTGGGGGCTCGGTACGGCGACGGGTGCTCAGTGTCGTACGCGCACCCGGAACGGTCCCGTGGGGGGATGTGCGTGCGTGTGAAGAATTGGCGAGAAGACGCCCAACCGGAGTGGCCCGATGTCGTATCGGCGTCCGGGTCCGGCGGCTCTTCCGTGGGGGGTTCGAGGGGTGACACCCAGGCCTTCCCGGCCACCGGCGAGACAGCCGTGGCCGGTGCGTCTGGTCCCAGCCATCGCTCCCGGTCCGAAGCAAGGGAGACGGAGATACTCCACGGTGGCGGGCGTGCCTTCTCGGACGCCGATGAGACACAGGTCCTGCGCGGCGGCCCCGGCACGCCCGCGACCGACGCCGACCAGACCGCGGTCCTGCCCTCGGTCGGAGCGGCAGGCACACACAGACCCGGTGGGGACGGGGCGGACGTACGCCGGCCCGGCGCCGCCGACTCCGGTGGCCGCTCCGCCGCACCCGCTGCCGACCCCGGCCGGGCGAACGGCTGGTCCGCCTTCGACCGCCCCTCGGCACGCCGTGCCGACGCCTTCCCGGCGGCCGGTGAGACGCGTCCCGCGCCCACCGCGCGCGACCCGTGGGCCGAAGCGCCGGAGGAGACCGAGCGGTCGGAGCGACCGGAGCGGTCGGAGCGGTCGGAGCGGTCGGTAGGGGCCGCGCGGTCCGACGGCCCCGGTGCGACCCACGACCCGCACGAGGTCACCGTCCAACTCGACGGCGTGGGCCTCCACCTCGACAACATGCTGCGCGCGGCCAAGGACGCCCCGCGCGGCGGCGAGAGCTCCGACGGACCGGTGTTCGTCGACGAGTCGGGCCGCCGCAGCCGCCGGTTCCGCCGTATCGGCATGGCCGTGGGCCTCGCCTGCGCGGTCTACGCCGTGGTCATCGTCGCCACCCTGCTCTCCGGCAACTCCGACGCGCCGTGGCTGCCGGTCGAGAACCCCAAGGAGAACCCGGCCGGCAAGGTCGACACCCCGCCGCTGCCGGCGGAGTCGGCACCGCAGCCCTCCGCCACCGGCAGCGTGTCGCCGGGCACTTCGCCGACCGCCGGCACGGACGCGACCGCGTCGCCGGGCGCCGACGCCAGCGCACCGGGCGCCTCGGCCACCGCCGAGAACCCCGCCGCCTCCGCCGACCCGAAGCCGAGCGCCACCAAGAGCACCCGCAACCCGGGCACGAACACCACGCCGGATCCCGATCCGACCACCGAGCCCACCAGCGACCCCGATCCCGACCCGAGCCCGACGGACGGCGGCGGCCCCACCGAGGAGCCGACCGATCCCGCGACCACCGACGAACCCGCCACCGGGACGGTCGCGAACGGCCCGAGCGACCCCTCTCCCGTCGCGCAGGAGCCCGGCACCAACGCCTCCGCGCCCGCCGACCCGTCCCCGGAGTACACCTTCTGATGGCATCCCGCACCCGCCGTCACAGGGCCGCGACCGGAGCCCCCGACGGCTCCCGGCGCCGCCGCGTGCCCATGCGCCTGCTGCTGCCCTCGCTCGTTCTCGTCGCGCTGATGGCGATGTTGATGCTGCGGGGGTATGTGCACAGCGAGATCCTGGCCGACCACCGGGTCCGTCCGCCCGCCTCCTCCGACCAGGTGCCGGAGAAGATCCTGAACGGCGGCCCGGTCATCGACACCCGCAGCGGCCGTACCGAGAGCCTCAGCCTCCAGGACCACCGGCTCGTCCTCACCTTCGACGACGGCCCGGACCCGACCTGGACCCCCAAGGTGCTGGACGTGCTCAAGAAGCACCAGGCGCACGCGGTCTTCTTCGTCACCGGCACCATGGCCTCCCGCCACCCGGACCTGGTCCGGCGGATGGTCGAAGAGGGCCACGAGATCGGCCTGCACACCTTCAACCATCCCGACCTGTCCTTCCAGTCGAAGAAGCGCATCGACTGGGAGCTGTCCCAGAACCAGCTGGCGATCAGCGGCGCGGCCGGCATCCGCACCTCCCTGTTCCGTCCGCCGTACTCCTCCTTCGCCGACGCCATGGACAACAAGTCCTGGCCGGTGACCGAGTACATCGGCAAGCGCGGCTACATCACGGTCGTCAACAACACCGACAGCGAGGACTGGCGCAAGCCCGGCGTCGAGCAGATCATCCGCAACGCCACGCCCAAGGGCGGCAAGGGCGCGATCGTCCTGATGCACGACTCCGGCGGCGACCGGCACCAGACCGTCCAGGCCCTGGACACGTTCCTGCCGGACATGAAGGCCGACGGCTACGAGTTCGACAACCTCACCGAGGCCCTCGGCGCCCCCAGCGCCCACACCGAGGTCACCGGCCTCGACCGGTGGAAGGGCAAGGCCTGGATCTTCCTGGTCCAGGCGTCGGACAACATCACGGGCGTGCTGGTCGTCGGCCTGGCGGTGATCGGCTTCCTGGTCATCAGCCGGTTCGTGCTGATGCTGCTGCTGTCGGGCGTCCACGCGCGCCGGGTGCGCCGAAAGGGCTTCCGCTGGGGCCCGACGGTCACCGAACCGGTGTCGGTGCTGGTCCCCGCGTACAACGAGGCCAAGTGCATCGAGAACACCGTCCGGTCGCTGATGGCGAGCGAGCACCCGATCGAGGTCATCGTCATCGACGACGGATCGAGCGACGGCACGGCCCGCATCGTGGAGGCGATGGGCCTGCCGAACGTGCGCGTCGTGCGGCAGATGAACGCGGGCAAGCCCGCCGCCCTCAACCGCGGCCTGGCGAACGCCCGCTACGACATCATCGTGATGATGGACGGCGACACCGTCTTCGAACCGGCGACGGTACGGGAACTGGTGCAGCCCTTCGGCAACCCCGAGGTGGGCGCCGTCGCCGGCAACGCCAAGGTCGGCAACCGTGATTCGCTGATCGGCGCCTGGCAGCACATCGAGTACGTGATGGGCTTCAACCTCGACCGCCGGATGTACGACATGCTGCGCTGCATGCCGACCATCCCGGGCGCCGTGGGGGCGTTCCGCAGGTCGGCCCTGGAGCGGGTCGGCGGCATGAGCGACGACACGCTCGCCGAGGACACCGACATCACCATGGCGATGCACCGCGACGGCTGGCGCGTCGTCTATGCCGAGAACGCGCGTGCCTGGACCGAGGCGCCGGAGTCGGTCCAGCAGCTGTGGTCGCAGCGCTACCGGTGGTCGTACGGCACGATGCAGGCGATCTGGAAGCACCGCAAGGCGCTGGTGGAGAAGGGCCCGTCGGGCCGCTTCGGCCGCGTCGGACTGCCCCTGGTCTCCCTCTTCATGGTCCTGGCGCCGCTCCTGGCCCCGCTGATCGACGTCTTCCTTCTCTACGGCCTGTTCTTCGGCCCGACGCAGAAGACCATCGTCGCCTGGCTGGGCGTCCTGGCCATCCAGGTGGTCTGCGCCGCGTACGCCTTCCGCCTGGACAAGGAACGCATGACCCACCTCATCTCCCTCCCGCTCCAGCAGATCCTCTACCGCCAGCTCATGTACGTCGTCCTGCTCCAGTCCTGGATCACGGCCCTCACCGGCGGCCGCCTGCGCTGGCAGAAGCTGCGGCGCACCGGCGTGGTCGAGGCGCCCGGCGGACCCGTGCCGCGGCAGCGCTCGGCCGGCACGCGCGAGGGCGATCGGAGGCCGGTCGGATGACGCACGGACCTCAGCCGACGGGCATGGGCGCGGGTGCGCCGGCCGGCCCGTCGGATCCCGTATGGCAGACGGCGCCGTACGCCGTACCGCAGCAGCGGGCGGCGGGACTGGCCGCAGCGTTCGACGAACCATCCGCGGCTCCCGAGGAACCGGCCCCGCCCGCGCCCAGGAAGCCGGGCCGGGACCGCTATCTGGACCTGCTGCGCTCCATCGCCCTGGTCCGCGTCGTCGCCTACCACCTCTTCGGCTGGGCCTGGCTGACGGTGCTGTTCCCGTCCATGGGCGTGATGTTCGCGCTGGCCGGCTCGCTGATGGCGCGCTCCCTGAACCGCCCGGCATGGGGGGTGATCAGGGGCCGTGTCCGGCGCCTCCTCCCTCCCCTGTGGGTGTTCAGCGCGGTGGTCCTGGCGATGATGTTCGCGGGCGGCTGGAACCCGGTGAAGGACCCGGACCACGGCGGCACGTGGGCCCTGGTCGACCTGATCAACTACATCGTCCCCATCGGCGCACCGCCGTTCCCCTGGCACATCGGCTCACAGTCGGGCCTGCTGGAGGACACGTGGGCGGTGCAGGCGGCGGGTGTGCTGTGGTACCTGCGCGCCTACCTGTGGTTCGTCGTGGCGTCCCCGCTGCTGCTGTGGGCGTTCCGCAGGGCGCCATGGCCGACGCTGCTCGCGCCGCTCGGTCTGACGGCGGTGGTGGGCACGGGACTCGTCTCCATCCCCGGCGAGACGGGCAACGCGGTCACCGACTTCGCGGTCTACGGCAGCTGCTGGGTCCTGGGCTTCGCCCACCACGAGGGCTTCCTCGCGAAGATCCCGCGCTATGTGGCCGTCTCCTGCGCGGCCCTCGTGATGGCCTTCGGCCTGTGGTGGGCCTCGGGCCATCTTGGCCCGGACGGCTGGGACCTCAACGACATCCCGCTGGCCCAGGCCACCTGGTCCTTCGGTTTCGTGGTGATCCTGCTCCAGTACTCCCCGTCCTGGCAGGAACTGCCCGGCAGGCTCGCCAAGTGGGACAAGCTGGTGACCCTCTCCAACAACCGGGCCGTCACCATCTACCTCTGGCACAACCTCCTGATCATGGCCACGGTCCCGATCCTGGACCGCCTCTACGAACTCCCCTTCATGCAGGACGAACGAGCCACGGCAGCCCTCGACTCGACCTACATGATCTGGATGTTCTTCCTCGTCTGGCCCCTGATCGGCCTGGCGATCCTGGCCGTGGGCTGGGTGGAGGACATCGCGGCGAAGCGAAGCCCGCGGCTGTGGCCGAACGGCACAAAGCCCAAACGAAGGACCTCGTCCCGAGCGGGCCACCGCGCGAAGTAAGGTGCCGACGCCGGGCCGGCCCCCGCAGAATGCGGGCATGTTCACGGACGTGAGCGCAATGCAACGGGGCCGACCGGCGTTCCCGGTGTCGGGACCTCGTGGAACACTGGCCGGGTTGCGCAAGTGAACGGGGTGGCCCAGGGGCCTCTTGGCCCGGTGGTCGGTGGGGAGCAGTGCTGATGAGCAAGCGGCAGGTGCAGAAGATGCTGCGGTTGATCGCGACCGGGGAGCCCGTCGAGCTCACCAGTCCGATGGCCTCCGTGAAGAAGCTCGCCAAGCTCGCCTTCATCGCCCAGCAGTTCGGCTATGAGTACATGGACGTACGGCAGAGCGGTGGGCGCAACAACGCGCTCGTGATGCTGATCGTGCCCGACCCCAGCCCCCACGCCCGTGCCCGCGCCGCGCAGAACTGGGCGCAGTACCCGAACGCCGGTGACGGGGTGTCCGTACCGGCCCTCGTGCCCGACGCGCACGAACTCCTCAAGGCCCGCATCAACTTCGACCTCACCGGCAAGCACGCCGAGAAGAGGATGTACTGGGCGGCGGGTGGCATCACCCTCGGATTCGTGATCGCCATCGCCCAGGCCGGAGGGGACAGCGATGCCGTTCTCTTCGCCGGCCTCGGCTGGGCCGGGCTCATCGCCCTGCTCGGGATCGGGCTCGTCGTGACGCGCAAGCGCAACGCCAAGTTCGCGGCCCGGCTCCAGGCCGCCGGCTTCATGCCGGTCACCGACGAGAGCGGACGGGTGCGCTATCTGCCGCCGGGCGGGCAGCTGCCGGGGCATGGGAATCCGTTCGGCGGCGGCGGCGCCACCACCACCGGTCCCTACGGCCATCAGCCCACGCCGGGCGGGTATGGACATCAGCCCACGCCGGACGCGCATGGACATCAGCCCACACCGGGCTCCTACGGTCATCAGCCCGCCCCCGGCCCCTATGGCAACCAGCCCGCCCCGGCTCCCGGCCCCTACGGCAACCAGCAGCCCGCCGTCCCTTACGGCAACCAGCCCGCCCCGGCTCCCGGCCCCTACGGCAACCAGCAGCCCGCCGTCCCTTACGGCAACCAGCCCGCCGCCCCCGGCCACTACCCGCCGCCGCAGCAGCAGCCGTACGGCTACCCCCAGCAGGGTGCCCCGCAGCCGCCGTACCCCCAGCAGAACCCCCACTGGCAGCCGCCGCAGCAGTAGTGACGGCCGTGCGGGAGCTCTCCGTACGGGTCCGTATATAGGGGCACGGGCAGCAAAACCTCTCATCCCACCTCCCCACCCGGTGAGAGCAAAGTTCCTTTCCGGTCACTCGGTGCCACAGGGCGGAAACGCGTCCTCCCTACCTTCGGGGTCAGCCACTCGTAGTGCGTGCGTGGTGCGACCGAGCCCCGAAGACCGTGGAGGCGTCATGACAGCCCCTAGTACAGCCCCCGTCGCGAACAGGGGAGGCCGCTGGATCGACCACTGGGACCCCGAGGACGAGACCTTCTGGAACACGACCGGGGAGAAGACCGCCCGGCGGAACCTGTTCTTCTCCGTGCTCTCCGAGCACATCGGGTTCTCGATCTGGACCCTGTGGTCCGTGATGGTGCTCTTCATGGGACCGGAGTACGGGCTCACCCCGGCCGACAAGTTCTTCATCGTCTCGATGGCCACGCTGGTCGGCGCCATCGTCCGGGTGCCGTACACCTTCGCCGTCGCCGTCTTCGGTGGCCGGATGTGGACGGTCGTCTCGGCGAGTCTGCTGCTCGTGCCGACGGTCGCCGCGTTCGTGGTCATGGAGCCGGGGACGTCCTTCAGCACCTTCCTGGTGTGCGCGATGCTGGCCGGCGTCGGCGGCGGCAACTTCGCCTCCAGCATGACCAACATCAACGCCTTCTTCCCGCTGCGGAAGAAGGGCTGGGCGCTCGGACTCAACGCCGGCGGCGGCAACATCGGCGTACCGGTCGTGCAGCTCGTCGGTCTCGCGGTCATCGGAGCCAGCGCGGGCCCGCGCGTCCTGCTCGGGATCTACATCCCGTTCATCGTGATCGCCGCCGCCCTCGCCTGGCTGAAGATGGACAGCATCTCGTCCGTCAAGAACGACACCGGCGCCGCCAAGGACGCCGTGAAGGACGCCCACACCTGGATCATGTCCTTCCTCTACATCGGGACCTTCGGTTCGTTCATCGGGTACAGCTTCGCGTTCGGGCTGGTCCTTCAGACGCAGTTCGGCCGTACGCCGCTCCAGGCCGCCTACGTCACCTTCATCGGCCCGCTGCTCGGCTCCCTGATCCGCCCCGTCGGCGGCTCGCTCGCCGACCGGTTCGGCGGCGCGAAGATCACGCTGTGGAACTACGTCGCCATGGCCGCCGCGACCGCCGTCATCGTCGTCGCCTCGATGCGGGAGTCGCTGCCGCTGTTCACCACCGCGTTCATCGCCCTGTTCGTGCTGACCGGCCTGGGCAACGGCTCGACGTTCAAGATGATCCCCGGCATCTTCCACGCCAAGGCCCTCGCCAAGGGGCTCGAAGGGGAGGAGGCCGCCGCCTACGGCCGCCGGCTCTCCGGCGCCTCCATGGGGCTCATCGGCGCGGTGGGCGCACTCGGCGGCCTCGGCATCAACCTCGCCTTCCGGCAGTCCTTCCTCACCGTGGGCTCCGGCACCGGCGCCTTCGTCTCCTTCCTCGCCTTCTACGGCGCCTGCTTCGTGGTCACCTGGGCCGTATACCTTCGCCGCCCGGCCGCCGCCGAGACCCACGCCACATCGGCGACGGAGGCAAAGCCGCAGCTCAGCTACGCCGAGGTGTGACGTAACACCGCCGACATCAAGCCGAACCGAGCCTGTCACGCACCGTTGACAGGCTCGATCGGCATGCAGGTGTAGCGACCATGGGTGCGATCAGGAGCACCGACGGTGTGATCACCTGAGGCAAGCAACACGACTCGAGTGCGGGACGAGAGTTATGTACGACGAACAGCAGCAACCCCAGCACGGGCCCCTGGCGGGGTTCACCGTGGGAGTGACCGCCGCGCGCCGCGCCGACGAGCTCGGGGCCCTGCTCCAGCGGCGCGGCGCCGTCGTGCTGCACGCCCCTGCCCTGCGGATCGTGCCGCTCGCCGACGACAGCGAGCTGCTCGCGGCCACCAAGGAGATCATTCAGCGGACGCCGGACGTCGTGGTCGCCACGACCGCGATCGGCTTCCGGGGCTGGATCGAGGCCGCCGACGGGTGGGGGCTCGGCGAGGACCTGCTGGCCCGGCTGGGCGAGGTCGAGCTGCTCGCGCGCGGACCCAAGGTCAAGGGCGCGGTGCGGGCCGCCGGGCTGACCGAGGAGTGGTCGCCGTCCAGCGAGTCCATGGCCGAGGTGCTGGACCGGCTGCTGGAGGAGGGCGTCGAGGGGCGCCGCATCGCCGTACAACTGCACGGTGAGCCGCTGCCCGGGTTCGTGGAGGCGCTCCGGGCCGGGGGAGCGGAGGTGCTCGGGGTGCCGGTCTACCGGTGGCTGCCGCCGGAGGACATCGGGCCGGTGGACCGGCTGCTGGATGCCGCGGTCTCCCGTGGACTCGACGCCGTCACCTTCACCAGTGCGCCCGCCGCGGCGTCGTTGCTGTCGCGGGCGGAGAAGCGAGGGCTGCTGCCGGAACTGCTCGCCGCCTTCGCCCACGATGTCGTTCCCGCCTGCGTCGGGCCGGTCACCGCCCTGCCCCTCCAGGCGCTCGGCGTCGACACGGTCCAGCCCGAGCGCTTCCGGCTCGGGCCGCTCGTCCAGCTGCTGTGCCAGGAACTTCCCGGCCGGGCCCGCTCGTTCCCGGTCGCCGGTCACCGGGTGGAGATCCGGGGGCACGCGGTTCTGGTGGACGGCGCGCTGCGCCCGGTGCCGCCCGCGGGGATGTCCCTGCTGCGGGCCCTGTCGCGGCGGCCGGGGTGGGTCGTCGCCCGTGCCGAGCTGTTGCGTGCGCTGCCGGGTGCCGGGCGGGACGAGCATGCGGTGGAGACGGCGATGGCCCGGCTGCGGACGGCTCTCGGGGCGCCGAAGTTGATCCAGACGGTGGTGAAGCGGGGGTATCGGCTGGCGTTGGATCCGGCGGCGGACGCGAAGTACGCGGACGTGTAGGTTTTCGCCCCCGCCGCCCCTACCCGTCCCGTCCTGAAGGGGCTCCGCCCCTTCGACCCCCGCCTGGGGGCTCCGCCCCCAGGCCCCCCGTCGGCCTGAACGGCCTCGTCCTCAAACGCCGGACGGGCTGATGGGTGCGGACCGGCCAGGAGATGGCGACCGGCCGTATCCCACCAACGCCCGTCCCAGACACCCCACCGCCACCGTCGACAACACCGCCCGCACCACGTTCCACGTCACCCACGGATCCTCGAACTCCTCCCGCAGCGCGGACGGATCCCCGGTGTCCTGAAGGCCGTTGTTCAGCGGGATGTTGAAGGCCACCGTCACGAGGAACGCCAACCCGTACGCCACCAGCGCTCCCCACACCCACCACCGGTAGGGCCGTCCGCGCAGTTGCCACGCCGCGACCGCCGTCAGCGCCGGCGCCCCGAGGAAGCCGAGCAGGAACACCGGGTTCTGGATGACGTCGTTGATGTCGCGCATGACCTGGACGAACACCCGGTCGTCGCTGCGTGCCAGCGCCGGCATCACGGCGCAGGCGAAGATGTAGAAGGCCCCGGCGATCAGGCCCGTGGCGACCATGGCCGCGCCCAGTACGGTTCCGGCGATCGTGTCGTTTCGTGTCATGTCCCTCAGTCAACGGCCGCGCCGGCCCACCGAACATGGCCGTCACGCGCAGGCCCATAAGCGGTCGTCCAGCGCCAACCTCCGGTACGAGGGGTTCCGGCCCCGCCACCGGGCAGGCACTGTGGGAGGGAGACGGTTGACCCCTGGGCGGTGACTGGCACATGGCACTGGGTACGGCCACGGACCCGTACGAACTGCGGTTCGACGCCGGGCGGATCTCGCTGGATCTCCTCGCGACCACACACCCGGAGGAACGGTTCGACTCCATCGACGTGCTGTGTGCCTGGATCGTCGGCGCCGGCCTCGTCCCACCCGGCACCCCGCTGGCCCACGCCGGCCCGCCCTGGCTGGTGGAGTTCCGTGAACTGCGCGGACTCATCGGACAGTTGGTGCGCGGCTCACTCGCCCCCGAGCCCTGGCCGTCGTACGACATCGCGCTCGCCCGGGTGAACGACGTCGCCCGCGCCGCGCCCCCGGCCCCGCGTGCGGTGCGAGGCGAGGACGGCACGCTGGTGCGGGAGTTGGACCATCCGCCGGAGTGCGCCGCGCTGCTCGGGGCGGTCGCTCGGGACGCCCTGGAACTGCTCACCGACCCCGTCGCGCGGGCCGCGCTCAGAGAGTGCGAAGGGGACAACTGCCCCATCGTCTACCTCGACACATCGCGGGGACGCAGGAGGCGCTGGTGCTCCAGTGAGGTCTGCGGGAACCGCGAAAGGGTGGCCCGGCATCGTCGCCGCGTGGCACTCACTCGAGCCTGACAGTCCGTTATGCGGCTTCTGTGGAACGGCTGTCGAAGTGATTTCGATTACATGCCGTTTACCTACGCGACCGTAGGGAAGCGTGGAGATGATCTTGCCGATGTGACGGAAATGTAAAGATCGCGCGGTGGGAATGTGCTGCCATGTCCCGCTCGTCACGTCACTCCGAAGAAAACTGTCGCCTCACTTTGAACATTCAACGCGCCCCTTGCGTACGGGTGGTCGAGCGACCGACTGGGGGAACCCCCGGACATCGGAGGTGGGCGTGCGCAAGGATTCCGTCGTGGCCAATGAACGTGGATCGAGGGCCCGACATCGCATGTCCCAGCCCTCGGAACCTGATGAGGAGCTGATGCGTGCGCTGTACAGAGAGCACGCCGGACCCCTCCTCGCGTATGTCCTTCGACTGGTCGCCGGTGACCGGCAACGAGCAGAGGACGTTGTGCAGGAGACGCTCATCCGTGCCTGGAAGAACGCCGGACAGCTCAATCGAGCGACCGGATCGGTACGCCCCTGGCTGGTGACGGTCGCACGTCGCATCGTCATCGACGGCCACCGCAGCCGGCAGGCCCGGCCGCAGGAGGTCGACCCGTCGCCGCTGGAGGTCATCCCCGCGGAGGACGAGATCGACAAGGCGCTGTGGCTGATGACGCTGTCGGACGCACTCGACGACCTGACCCCCGCCCACCGGGAGGTTCTCGTCGAGACGTACTTCAAGGGGCGTACCGTCAACGAGGCGGCCGAGACGCTGGGCATACCCAGCGGCACCGTTCGCTCAAGGGTTTTCTATGCCCTGCGGTCGATGAAGCTGGCTCTGGAGGAGCGGGGGGTGACGGCGTGATGAGTGTTTACGGGGGAAACCAGGGATTCGGGATGGGCGGTTCGGGTATGTCTGGGTCCATGAGCCCCACGCAGGGACGACCGGGCCCGAGCGAGCACGAAACCGTCGGCGCCTACGCCCTCGGGATCCTCGACGACGCCGAGGCAACCGCTTTCGAGGCTCACCTCGCGACCTGCGAATGGTGCGCCCAGCAACTGGACGAACTCGCCGGAATGGAGCCGATGCTGGCCGCGCTCGCGGACCTGCCCGGTTCCGGTTCGCCCGCGATCGGTGAGTCCCTCTCGGCGAAGCCCAGCCCGCGCATGGTGAACAACCTCGTCGACGAGGTCGCCGAGCGGCGCGCCCAGAAGCGCCGGCGCAGCTTCTACATGGTGGCCGCGGCGGCGGCGCTGATCGTCGCCGGTCCGTTCGCGGCGATCGCGACGACGGGCAGCGACTCGGACGGCGGCCCCGGCACCAGTACGACCCTCGCGGCGAGCCCCGCCAAGGACCTGTTCAACGGGATCGAGGACAAGATCTCGGGGACCGGCTCGGACGGCCAGGTCACCGCGACCGTCGCCATGCGGGAGAAGCCCTACGGCACCGAGACAGCCCTTGAGCTCAAGGGCGTCAAGGGTCCGCTCAAGTGCTCCATGATCTTCGTCAGCAAGGACGGCGAGCGCGAGACGGCCTCCTCCTGGTCGGTCCCGAAGTGGGGCTACGGCATCCCGGACGCCAAGACCGAGCAGGCCAGGAACCCGCTCTACGTCAGCGGCGGCGTGTCCATGGCCCCGAGCGATGTCGACCATGTCGAGATCATGACCTTCGACGGAAAGAAGATCGCTGAGGTCGACGTGTAGTCGACGTAGCTTTTCCGGGTCCCCTTCGCGTACGGTTGACGGCTGCCCAGCACGTCAGAAGGGGGCCCGGTGGCCGCTCAGGCTCAACAGGAAACCGCGCTCGACTCCCTGCGAGACCGAGAGATCGGCGTCGAACAGGAACACCTGGACCGGGTGTACCGACGCCTCGAGGAGAAGATCCACGAGGCCGAGTTCCTGATGAACGACGCGGCCAAGCGCGGCCAGGTCGGCACACCCGGCGCGCTCGCCGAGCGGGACGCGCAGGTCTTCCGGGCCGGCGTACACCTCAACCGGCTCAACAACGAGTTCGAGGACTTCCTCTTCGGGCGGATCGACCTGCTTCTCGGCAAGGACGGCAAGAAGGGGCCCGACGGCGCCTACACCGCCGTCGAGCCGGCCGAGGGCGCGGTACGCGACGACAGCACCGCCGACATCGCCGAGACCCTGCACATCGGCCGCATCGGTGTGCTCGACTCGGACTACTCCCCGCTGGTCATCGACTGGCGGGCCCCTGCCGCGGCACCCTTCTACCGCTCCACCCCGGTCGACCCCGGGCGGGTCGTACGGCGCCGGGTCATCCGCTCCAAGGGCCGCAAGGTCCTCGGCGTCGAGGACGACCTGATGCGCCCCGAGCTCAAGGCGTTCCTCGGCGGGCACGAGCTGCCCGTCATCGGTGACGGCGCCCTGATGGCGGCCCTCGGGCAGGCCCGCGGCCACACCATGCGCGACATCGTGGCGTCCATCCAGGCCGAGCAGGACCTGGTCATCCGCGCCCCCGCCGCCTCGGTGACGTACGTCGAGGGCGGCCCGGGGACCGGAAAGACGGCCGTGGCGCTGCACCGCGCCGCCTACCTGCTCTACCAGGACCGGCGCCGCTACGCGGGCGGCATCCTGATCGTCTCGCCGACCCCGCTGCTGGTGGCGTACACCGAGGGTGTGCTCCCGTCGCTCGGCGAGGAGGGCCAGGTCGCCATCCGCGCGATCGGCTCCCTCGTCGACGGCGTCGAGGCCACGCTCTACGACTCCCCGGCGACGGCCCGCGCCAAGGGCTCGTACCGCATGCTCAAGGTGTTGCGGAAGGCGGCGCGGGGCGCGCTGGAGCTGGGGCCCACGGGAGACGCACGCGGGAGCGGCGCCGGGCAGCTCGCCTTCGGCGACGACGACACCGACGTACCCGCACACGCCCCCGCCGGAACTCCCACCCGGCTGCGCGTCGTCGCCTTCGGGCGCCGGCTGGAGCTGGAGGCCGACGCGCTGGAACGCATCCGCCGCACCGCCCTCGGCGGCACCGCACCCGTGAACCTGCTGCGCCCGCGCGCCCGCAAGCTGCTGCTCGACGCCCTGTGGGCGCAGTCCGGCGGCGCCACCCGGCACACCGACCCGGAACTCGCCGCCGAGCTGCGCTCCTCCTTCGACGAGGACGTGGCCTCGGAGGACAGCTTCCTCGCCTTCCTCGACGCCTGGTGGCCGGAGCTCACCCCGAAGGCGGTCCTCGCGGCGATGGCCGACGAGCGCCGTCTCGGCCGCTGGGCGCGCCGGATCCTCAACCCCGGCGAGGTGCGCAAGGTGGCCCGCTCGCTCAGGCGGGACGGCCTCACCGTGCACGACATCGCCATGCTGGACGAGCTCCAGGCGATCCTCGGCACCCCGGCCCGCCCCAGGAAGAAGCGCGACCTGGACCCGCTGGACCAGCTCACCGGCCTGGAGGAGCTGATGCCGGTGCGCGAGGAGTCGCAGCGCGAACGCGCCGAACGGCTCGCGGCCGAGCGCACCGAGTACGCCCACGTCATCGTCGACGAGGCCCAGGACCTCACGCCCATGCAGTGGCGCATGGTCGGCCGCCGCGGCAGGCACGCCACCTGGACGGTCGTCGGCGACCCGGCCCAGTCCTCGTGGTCCGACGTGGACGAGGCGGCCGAGGCGCGCGACGAGGCCCTCGGCACCCGCCCGCGCCGCCGCTTCCAGCTCACCGTGAACTACCGCAACCCGGCCGAGATCGCCCAGCTCGCCGCGAAGGTGCTGGCCCTGGCCATGCCGGGCTCGACGTCCCCGACAGCGGTCCGCTCCACCGGGGTGGAGCCCCGCTTCACGGTCGTACGGGAATCCCTCGCGCAGACCGTCCGGGAGGAGGCCGCCCGGCTGCTCGACCGCGTCGACGGCACGGTCGGTGTCGTCGTCGCGATGAACCGCCGGGCGGAGGCCGCGCGCTGGCTCGCCGGGCTCGGCGACCGGGTCGTGGCGCTCGGCAGCCTGGAGGCGAAGGGCCTGGAGTACGACGCCACGGTGGTCGTCTCCCCGGCCGAGATCGCGGACGAGTCACCGGCCGGGCTGCGGGTGCTGTACGTCGCGCTGACCCGGGCCACCCAGCAGCTGACGGTGGTGTCGGGGGACCGTGACGAGCCGGACGCCACCGGAGTGCCGGATCTCCTCAGAGATTGACCCGGATGCACTCGCGGCACGGGAATGGCCGTAGGAGAACTGTTTGTTAGCCTGGGTGTGGCACCGGCTCGATCCAAGCCCCCGGGCCCAACCTTCGTCGCTACGAGCGACCACTTGCCGCGAGGCGAGCATGGCGGGTCGGTGTCATGAACGAAGGAAAGAGACCCACGTCATCCTGTGACGTGGGTCTCTTTTCATGCGAAGGCGTGGCGAACAATACGTTCGCAATTCAAGCCCGGCTAACTCCTACTCAGCGGTAGGTGCGACGATCGGACGGCATACCAGCGACACACGGTGAAAGCAGAGGAAGTCGGCCATGGCAACGGCGCCCAGCGTCTCCTACTCGATGACGGTCCGGCTGGAGGTGCCCGCGAGCGGAACCGCGGTCTCCCAGCTCACCACGGCCGTGGAGTCCCACGGAGGCTCGGTCACCGGCCTCGACGTCACCGCCTCCGGACACGAGAAGCTCCGGATCGACGTCACCATCGCCGCCACCTCCACCGCGCACGCCGACGAGATCGTGGAGCAGCTGCGCACCATCGAGGGCGTCACGCTGGGCAAGGTCTCCGACCGTACGTTCCTCATGCACCTCGGCGGCAAGATCGAGATGCAGTCCAAGCACCCCATCCGCAACCGTGACGACCTGTCCATGGTCTACACGCCGGGTGTGGCCCGTGTCTGCATGGCGATCGCCGAGAACCCCGAGGACGCCCGCCGCCTCACCATCAAGCGCAACTCCGTTGCGGTTGTGACGGACGGCTCGGCCGTGCTGGGCCTGGGCAACATCGGCCCGAAGGCCGCGCTGCCCGTGATGGAGGGCAAGGCGGCCCTGTTCAAGCGGTTCGCCGGTATCGACGCCTGGCCGATCTGCCTGGACACCCAGGACACCGACGCGATCGTCGAGATCGTCAAGGCGATCGCCCCCGGGTTCGCCGGCATCAACCTCGAGGACATCTCCGCCCCGCGCTGCTTCGAGATCGAGGCCCGGCTGCGCGAGGCCCTCGACATCCCCGTCTTCCACGACGACCAGCACGGCACCGCGATCGTCGTCCTCGCCGCCCTGACCAACGCACTTCGCGTGGCCGGCAAGGCCATCGAGAACATTCGCGTCGTCATGTCCGGTGCCGGCGCCGCCGGTACGGCCATCCTCAAACTGCTGCTCGCCGCCGGTGTGAAGAACGCCGTCGTGGCCGACATCCACGGTGTCGTGCACGCCGGGCGCGAGGACCTGGTGGACGCCGCGGCCGACTCGCCGCTGCGCTGGATCGCCGACAACACCAACCCCGAGGGCCTGACCGGCTCGCTGAAGGAGGCCGTGCGCGGCGCGGACGTCTTCATCGGCGTCTCCGCCCCGAACGTCCTCGACGGCACCGACGTGGCCGCCATGGCCGAGAACGCGATCGTGTTCGCGCTCGCGAACCCAGACCCCGAGGTCGACCCCGCAATCGCCCGTCAGACGGCCGCAGTTGTGGCCACCGGCCGCTCCGACTTCCCGAACCAGATCAACAACGTGCTGGTCTTCCCGGGTGTCTTCCGCGGTCTGCTGGACGCGCAGTCCCGCACCGTCAACACGGACATGATGCTCGCGGCCGCGAAGGCGCTGGCGGACGTGGTGACCGAGGACGAGCTGAACCCGAACTACATCATCCCGAGCGTGTTCAACGACAAGGTCGCGGGCGCGGTCGCCGGCGCGGTGCGGGAGGCCGCGAAGGCGGTGTCCGCGGTGACGCCGGGCGAGTAATCAGCCGGGTTCGGTGCCTCACAGCCCCGAAAAGTGTGCGTGGGCTGTGAGGATCGCCACGGCAAGCCCTTGTAACGGCGCGTCGTGGAACCTGGGGCCTTGGGACGCCGTTTATCGTGACGGCCAAGCTCAGGCCCTCTCTTCGTGTGACACCCACGGGTGTTCTCACGACTCCTCCGGGCGCCGGATTGGCTTTCCCGCCGCAGGTAGGGGCAGGATGCGTCTCTGGGCGCGAGGGTCTGACGACGGACCCGGGTCCCGGGTCGAACCGAGGACCCTGGCAGCATCGACATCGCTGTGCCCGACATGCGGCTCCGCCGCGTGGCACGCCTCAAGGCAAATGAACACGGGAGTAACAACATGAACCGCAGTGAGCTGGTGGCCGCGCTGGCCGACCGCGCCGAGGTGACCCGCAAGGACGCCGACGCCGTGCTGGCCGCGTTCGCCGAGACCGTCGGCGAGATCGTCGCCAAGGGCGACGAGAAGGTCACGATCCCCGGCTTCCTGACCTTCGAGCGCACCCACCGTGCCGCTCGCACCGCCCGCAACCCGCAGACCGGCGACCCGATCCAGATCCCCGCCGGCTACAGCGTGAAGGTCTCTGCGGGCAGCAAGCTCAAGGAAGCGGCCAAGGGTAAGTAGGGCGCCTGATCGCCGCGCTGGCTCGGCGCGGTGGGCGACTGCGGGTTCGTCGTGGTTTCTCGCGCCCACGCGGCGGAGCCGCATATTGATACGGCCCCGCGCCCCTGAGCAGCGTTGCAGTAACGCCGATGGGGCGGCCAACCGGACTTCGGTTGGCCGCCCCATCGGCGTTCTGCTTGCCGTCTGTCAGCCGAGTGCCTTGCCCGGCAGTTCGACCTTCGCGCCGAGTTCCACGAGCTTCTCCATGCTGTGTCTGTCCGGGGGATAACCCCCGGACCCCCAGCCGAAGGCGGGCGTGTGCCGGGCCGGAGTCAAGCGATCGCCGTCAGCCGAGTGCTTTGCCCGGCAGTTCGACCTTCGCGCCGAGTTCCACGAGCTTCTCCATGCTGTGTCTATCCGGGGGATAACCCCCGGACCCCCAGCCGAAGGCGGGCGTGTGCCGGGCCGGAGTCAAGCGATCGCCGTCAGCCGAGTGCTTTGCCCGGGAGTTCGACCTTCGCGCCGAGTTCCACGAGCTTCTCCATGAAGTTCTCGTAGCCGCGGTTGATGAGGTCGATGCCGTGGACACGGGACGTGCCCTGGGCCGCCAGGGCCGCGATGAGGTACGAGAAGCCGCCGCGCAGGTCGGGGATGACCAGGTCGGCGCCCTGGAGCTTCGTCGGTCCTGAGACCACCGCGGAGTGCAGGAAGTTGCGCTGGCCGAAGCGGCAGTCGGAGCCGCCGAGGCACTCGCGGTAGAGCTGGATGTGGGCGCCCATCTGGTTCAGCGCGGACGTGAAGCCGAGGCGGGACTCGTAGACCGTCTCGTGGATGATGGACAGGCCCGTGGCCTGCGTCAGGGCGACCACCAGCGGCTGCTGCCAGTCCGTCTGGAAGCCCGGGTGCACGTCCGTTTCGAGGGCGATGGACTTCAACTGGCCACCGGGGTGCCAGAAACGGATGCCCTCGTCGTCGATCTCGAAGGCACCGCCCACCTTCCGGTAGGTGTTGAGGAACGTCATCATCGAGCGCTGCTGGGCGCCGCGGACGTAGATGTTGCCCTCGGTCGCGAGCGCGGCGGACGCCCAGGAGGCGGCTTCCAGACGGTCCGGCAGGGCGCGGTGGTTGTAGCCGCCGAGCCGGTCCACACCGGTGATGCGGATCGTGCGGTCGGTGTCCATCGCGATGATGGCGCCCATCTTCTGCAGCACGCAGATGAGGTCCTCGATCTCCGGCTCCACGGCCGCGTTCGAGAGCTCGGTGACGCCTTCCGCGAGGACGGCCGTCAGCAGCACCTGCTCGGTCGCGCCGACGGACGGGTACGGCAGCTTGATCTTGGTGCCGCGCAGCCGCTGCGGAGCCTCCAGGTACTGGCCGTCGGCCCGCTTCTCGATCTTCGCGCCGAACTGCCGCAGCACCTCGAAGTGGAAGTCGATGGGCCGGCCGCCGATGTCACAGCCGCCGAGTCCGGGGATGAAGGCGTGGCCGAGGCGGTGGAGGAGGGGGCCGCAGAAGAGGATCGGGATGCGGCTCGACCCGGCGTGGGCATCGATGTCAGCGACGTTCGCGCTCTCCACGTGCGAGGGATCCATCACCAGTTCGCCCGGTTCCTCACCCGGACGGACCGTCACCCCGTGCAGTTGCAGCAGACCGCGTACGACACGCACGTCACGGATGTCCGGCACGTTGCGCAGTCGACTCGGCTCACTGCCCAGCAGGGCGGCGACCATTGCCTTCGGTACGAGGTTCTTCGCACCTCGGACACGGATCTCGCCCTCCAGCGGGGTTCCGCCGTGGACAAGCAGGACATCGTCGTTGACGGTCATGTATCTCGCGTTCCGATGAGTTGGGCAGGGGCCAGGAGGGAAAGGGTAATCGCCGTCGACCCCCCTTCAGTAAGCCCAAGTACGGCTCAGGAACGTCATAGCTCTGTCACAACACGAACGGTTCACCGCCGGGCACGAGCGGTCACCACGACGGGCCGTGCGCCGGGGGGCGCTCCTGTCCGCCCTGAGCTGCATTCACTCCCGAACAGGCATTGCCTCCCCACACGAAGGGAAGATGCGGGATCATGTCTGGCATGACCGAGGTGTCCTCGCTCACAGGGCGGCTGCTCGTGGCAACGCCCGCCCTGGCGGACCCGAACTTCGACCGCGCGGTGGTGCTCCTTCTCGACCACGACGAGGAGGGCTCCCTCGGCGTCGTCCTCAACCGTCCGACGCCCGTCGACGTGGGCGACATCCTGGAGGGCTGGGCGGATCTGGCCGGCGAGCCGGGTGTCGTCTTCCAGGGCGGCCCGGTGTCCCTGGACTCGGCGCTCGGCGTGGCCGTCATCCCCGGTGACGCGAACGGCGAGAGCGCCCCGCTGGGCTGGCGTCGGGTGCACGGCGCGATCGGGCTCGTGGACCTGGAGGCACCGCCGGAGCTGCTCGCCTCGGCCGTCGGATCCCTGAGAATCTTCGCCGGATACGCCGGCTGGGGCCCCGGCCAGCTGGAGGACGAGCTGGTGGAGGGCGCCTGGTACGTCGTCGAGTCCGAGCCGGGCGATGTGTCCTCGCCGTCCCCGGAAGGGCTCTGGCGCTCGGTACTGCGCCGCCAGCGCAACGAGCTCGCGATGGTGGCCACGTACCCGGACGACCCATCGCTCAACTGATGCAAGTGAGCTTCAGTACTCTTGGCGGTATGAGCACTCTCGAGCCCGAGCGCGGGACTGGTACGGGGACCCTCGTCGAGCCCACGCCGCAGACTTCCCACGGCGACGGCGACCACGAGCGCTTCGCCCACTACGTCCAGAAGGACAAGATCATGGCGAGCGCCCTCGACGGCACCCCCGTCGTGGCGCTGTGCGGCAAGGTCTGGGTGCCGGGCCGCGACCCGAAGAAGTACCCCGTGTGTCCCATGTGCAAGGAGATCTACGAGTCCATGGGCGCCGGCGGCGACGACAAGGGCAAGGGCGGCGACAAGAAGTAACCCCGCTGCCTTCGGCCTGAGCTTCCCAAGGCCCCCGGGTGCGTTTCGACGCGCCCGGGGGCCTTCGCGTTGTCACGAAGTGGTTGAGACCTCTTGTGGACCTGTTCACGTAGTCCCTAGGCTCCGATGCGTTGTGCAGAGCGAAATAGCCATTGCATATGTTGCAACACACGCTCGGAGGAACACTCCATGAAGCTCCCCTCTCGACTGGCCGCACTCCTGGCTGCGGCAGCGGTCGTCACCGCCTGCGCCCCCCAGACTTCCGACAACGCCTCCTCCGACAAGGACGAGCAGACCGGCACCCTGCGGGTCTGGCTCTTCCAGGAGGTCGGCAACCAGCCGAAGGAGAAGGTCGTCGACTCCGTCGTCGCCGCCTTCGAGAAGGAGCACAAGGGCGCGAAGGTCGACGTCGAGTACATCCCGGTCGAGACCCGCGCCCAGCGCGTCAAGGCCGCCTTCAACGACCCGAAGTCCGCCCCCGACGTCATCGAGTACGGCAACACCGACACCGCCGGCTATGTGAAGGACGGCGGACTCCTAGACGTCACGAAGGAGTTCGGCGACTGGAGCGAGGCGAAGGACACCGACCCCACGGCCAGGCAGTCCGTCACCGTGGACGGCAAGATCTACGGCGCGCCCTTCTACGTCGGCGTCCGCGCCCTGTACTACCGGACGGACGTCTTCGAGGAACTCGGCCTCGAAGTGCCGAAGACCATGGCCGAGTTGGCGACGACGGCCCGCAGGATCCGCGCCGAGAAGCCCGAGCTGTACGGCCTCGTCGTCGGCGGGGCGTACACCTACGGCGCGATGCCGTTCGTCTGGGCCAACGGTGGTGAGCTCGCCACCGGCAAGGGCGGCTCGTACGCCTCGGCGATCGACAGCGAGGCCGCGCAGAAGGGCATCAAGGAGTACACGTCCCTCTTCTCCGACGACAACTGTCCCGCCGCCAAGTGCGCGGGCATGGGCGGCAACGACACGGTGACCGCGTTCGCGGCCGGCAAGGCGGGCATGGCGATCGGCGGCGACTTCAGCCACGCGGCCGTGGAGGCCGGGAAGGTCAAGGGCAAGTACGCGGTCGTGCCGCTGCCGGGGGTGAAGGCCGGGTCCGTCGCGCCGGCGTTCGCCGGGGGCAACAACATCGGCGTCCTGAAGAGCACGTCGCACCGGACGCTGGCGGTTCGGCTGATGGAGCAGCTGGCCTCGAAGGAGACGCAGGCGTCGATGTTCGAGGCGATGGGGTTCCTGCCGACGTTCGGGGACGTGCGGGAGAAGGCGGCGGCGGAGAAGCCGTACGTGAAGCCGTTCGTGCAGACCCTGGCCTCGGGTACGAAGTTCGTTCCCGCGTCGCCCGCGTGGTCGGAGATCGACTCTTCTCTTGTGCTGCCGACGATGTTCCAGGAGGTCATCAGCGGTAAGAAGGATGTGGCCGGGGCCTCGGGGGACGCCGCGAAGAAGATGGATGAGGCGTTTGGGTCCGTGGGATGAGTGCGCCCAGTAGCTCGGGGGTGGTCGAGCGTGGGCGGGTGCCGGTGGATCGTGGTTTCTCGCGCAGTTCCCCGCGCCCCCAAGGGGGTCGTCGTGCCCTGCGCCAGAAAACACCCTGGCTTTATCTCGCTCCCGCCCTCCTCGTGCTCGGCGGACTGCTCGTCTACCCCGTCTACCAGCTCGGGCTGATCTCGTTCTTCGAGTACACGCAGGCGCAGGTCAGCGGTGGGGAGCCGACCACCTTCCAGGGGTTGGAGAACTACTCGGAGCTGTTCTCGGACTCGCAGTTCTGGCAGGTGCTGCTCGCCACCGTCGTCTTCGCGGCCGCGTGTGTCGTCTCGACGCTCGCCGTGGGGTGTGCGCTCGCCGTGTTGCTCACGCGGGTGCGTGCCGTGCCGCGGCTGGCGTTGATGCTGGCCGCGCTGGGGGCCTGGGCGACGCCGGCCATCACCGGGTCGACGGTGTGGCTGTTCCTGTTCGACCCGGACTTCGGGCCGGTGAACCGGATGCTGGGGCTCGGGGACTACTCCTGGACGTACGGGCGGATCAGTGCCTTCTTCCTGGTGCTGCTCGAAGTGGTGTGGTGCTCCTTTCCGTTCGTGATGGTGACGGTGTACGCGGGGATCAGGGCCGTTCCGGCCGAGGTGCTGGAGGCCGCCGCGCTGGACGGTGCCTCGCAGTGGCGGATCTGGCGGTCGGTACTGGCGCCGATGCTGCGGCCGATCCTGGTGGTCGTCACCATCCAGTCGGTCATCTGGGACTTCAAGGTCTTCACGCAGATCTATGTGATGACCAACGGCGGCGGCATCGCGGGCCAGAACCTGGTCCTGAATGTGTACGCCTACCAGAAGGCGTTCGCCTCCTCGCAGTACAGCCTGGGCTCGGCGATCGGGGTGGTGATGCTGCTGATCCTGCTGGCCGTGACGCTCGTGTATCTGCGGCTGCTGCGCAGGCAGGGGGAGGAGCTGTGAGTTCCATGAATCCGATGAATCTCGTACGGCGTCCCTGGCGGCTGCTGGCGGAGACGTCCGCGCTGCTGATCGCCGTGGTGGTGGCGTTTCCGCTGTACTGGATGGTGCTCGGCGCCTTCAAACCGGCCGGGGAGATCGAGTCGAGCGAGCCGCGGCCGTGGACGCTGCAGCCTTCCCTGGATTCCTTCCGGCGGGTCTTCGAGCAGAACGAATTCGGCCGTTACTTCGTCAACAGTCTTGTCGTCGCGTGCACCGTCGTGATCGCCTCGGCGCTGATCGCGTTTCTCGCGGCGACCGCGGTCACGCGATTCCGGTTCCGCTTCCGGACCACGCTGTTGATCATGTTTCTGGTGGCCCAGATGGTGCCGGTCGAGGCCCTCACGATCCCCCTGTTCTTCCTCATGCGGGACTTCGGCCAACTGAACACGCTCGGGTCGCTGATCCTGCCGCACATCGCCTTCTCGCTGCCGTTCGCGATCTGGATGCTGCGGGGGTTTGTGAAGGCCGTTCCGGAGGCTCTGGAGGAGGCCGCGTACATCGACGGGGCGAGCCGGTCGCGATTCCTGTGGCAGATCCTTTTCCCGCTGGTCTTCCCGGGGTTGGTGGCCACCAGCGTTTTCTCCTTCATCTCCGCCTGGAACGACTTCCTGTTCGCCAAGTCCTTCATCATCAGCGACACTTCACAGTCCACCCTGCCGATGGCCCTGCTCGTCTTCTACAAGCCGGACGAGCCGGACTGGGGCGGGGTGATGGCGGCCTCCACGGTGATGACGATTCCGGTACTGATCTTCTTCGTGCTCGTGCAGCGCCGGCTGGTGTCGGGGCTGGGCGGAGCGGTAAAGGACTGACGTGACTGAACTGATTCCGCTGCCCCGCGATGTCGTCGCCGGTTCCGGCGAGGTAAGGCTGACGGCGTACTCCCAGATCTATGCCGGCCCCGGAGTGGAGGGCGTGGGTCACTGGCTCAGCGGCGTGCTGCGCCAGGCCACCGGACTGCCCCTGCGCGAGGGGTGGGAACTCGACGACACCGACGACGACGGCATCGGCCTCCAGCTCGGGACGGGGCTCGGCCCGGAGGAATACCGCCTCGTCAGCGACTCGACCGGCGTCCTGATCGAGGGCGGCAGCGCGGCCGGGGTCTTCTGGGGAGCGCAGACGCTGCGTCAGCTCCTCGGCCCCGACGCCTACCGCAGGGCCCCGGTCGACCGCGACCGCATCTGGGCCGTGCCGCACGTCACCATCGAGGACGCCCCGCGATTCCGCTGGCGCGGCGTCATGCTCGATGTGGCCCGGCACTTCATGCCCAAGGACGGTGTGCTGCGCCACCTGGACCTGTTGGCCGCACACAAACTGAACGTCTTCCACTTCCATCTGACGGACGACCAGGGCTGGCGCGTCGAGATCAAGAAGTACCCCCGGCTCACCGAGGTCGGCTCCTGGCGGGCGCGCACGAAATTCGGCCATCGGGCATCCCCGCTGTGGGAGGAGAAGCCGCACGGTGGTCACTACACCCAGGACGACATCCGCGAGATCGTCGCGTACGCCGCCGAGCGGCATATCACCGTCGTCCCGGAAATCGACGTACCCGGCCACTCGCAGGCCGCCATCGCCGCGTACCCGGAACTCGGCAACACCGACGTCATCGACACCTCCGCGCTCTCGGTCTGGGACACCTGGGGGATCAATCCGAACGTACTCGCCCCCACTGACAACACCCTGCGCTTCTACGAGGGGGTGTTCGAGGAAGTCCTGGAGCTGTTCCCCTCGGAGTTCATTCACGTCGGGGGCGACGAATGCCCCAAGGACCAGTGGCGGCAGTCGGCCACCGCACAGGAGCGCATCCGGGAACTCGGTCTGAAGGACGAGGACGAGCTCCAGGCGTGGTTCATCGGCCACTTCGACACCTGGCTCACCGCGCGCGGGCGACGGCTCATCGGCTGGGACGAGATTCTGGAGGGCGGGCTGGCGAAAGGCGCGGCCGTGTCGTCCTGGCGCGGATACGCGGGCGGTGTCGCGGCGGCCCGCGCGGGCCACGACGTCGTCATGTGCCCCGAGCAGCAGGTGTATCTGGACCACCGTCAGGACGCGGGAGCCGACGAGCCGGTACCGATCGGCTATGTGCGCACTCTGGAGGACGTCTATCGGTTCGAGCCCGTTCCCGCCGAGTTGACGCCGGACGAGGCCGGGCATGTGCTCGGCACCCAGGCCAACCTGTGGACCGAGGTGATGGAGGACCCGGCGCGGGTGGACTACCAGGCGTTTCCGCGCCTGGCCGCCTTCGCCGAGGTGGCCTGGAGCGGCCTGCCCGCCCCGGCGCGACGGGACTTCGCGGACTTCGAGCGCCGACTGGCCGCCCACTACGGGCGACTTGACGCCCTCGGGGTCGCGTACCGGCCACCCACGGGACCGCGGCCCTGGCAGCGGCGCCCCGGGGTGCCGGGCCGTCCGATCGACGGGCCGCCCCCGAACAGATAATGGAAAAAAACCGGCAAGGGGTCACCGAAGAGTGTCAATCGGTACGCACTGGTGATGCCGGGTGATGCCGTGCGAAAACGGACCATCTCCCTGATCAGGTGGGCGAATGCCTCCTAGCGGACCCCTGTCCTCGTGCCCTGCGAAGATGTGCCAGAGTTGCCACGTCCGCCCTGTCAGCACGTACCGTACGGCAACACAGGTGGGACCAGGTGGGGCAGCGGGAAGGGGCAGCCGGTTTGACCACGCACGCACCGCAGGCGGCGCAGGCCGTCACGCTGCCCACGACGCTGGACGAGGCCGTGGCGGCACTCGCGGCCATGCCCGCCGCCGTGCCCGTGGCGGGCGGCACCGACCTGATGGCCGCCGTCAACTCCGGGCAGCTCAGGCCCGCCGCACTGGTCGGCCTCGGCAAGATCAGCGAGATCCGCGGCTGGCAGTACCAGGACGGCCACGCGCTGCTCGGCGCGGGCCTCACGCACGCGCGCATGGGCCGCCCCGACTTCGCGGCCCTCATCCCGGCGCTCGCCGCCGCCGCACGCGCCGCGGGCCCGCCGCAGATCCGCAACGCCGGGACCCTCGGCGGCAACATCGCCTCGGCGTCCCCGACCGGTGACGCGCTGCCGGTGCTCGCCGCCCTCGAAGCGACCCTGATCGTCGCGGGCCCGGGCGGAGCCCGCCGGGAGATCCCGGTGTCACACCTGCTGGCGGGCATGGAGATGCTGCGCGCCGGCGAACTCATCGGCTACGTGCGCGTGCCGCTCCTGCACGCCCCGCAGGTCTTCCTCAAGGCCACCGGCCGCACCGGGCCGGGACGCGCCATGGCGTCCGTCGCGGTCGTGCTCGACCCCGCACGGCGCGGAGTCAGGTGCGCCGTGGGCGCCATAGCGCCGATGCCGCTCAGGCCCCTGGAGGCCGAGCAGTGGGTCGCCCAGCTGATCGACTGGGACAACAACCGCGCGATCGTCCCCGAGGCGCTCAACGCCTTCGGCGAGTACGTCGCCGCCGCCTGCATCCCCGACCCGGCCCCGGCCGAGGACGGATCCGTGACTCAGCATCCGCCCGCCGTACTGCACCTGCGGCGCACCGTCGCCGCGCTGGCCCGACGAGCACTGGGGAGGGCGCTGTCGTGACCGACGACCAGCACGCAGAGGGCAGGCCCCAGGGCCCGGGCCGCTGGGACCCGCTGCCCCAGGGCGAGTACGACGACGGCGCCACCGCCTTCGTCAAGCTCCCCGAAGGGGGCATCGACGCCCTTCTGGCCGGCTCCGACAGTCCGCTCGCCGCGCCGGGCCACGGGTACGTCCCGCCGCAGATAACGGTCGCGCCGGGCACCGACCCCTCGGCCCCCGGCGGCTGGCCGGCCGCGGGCACGCCCGCCGAGGGCGCCGGGTGGCCCGACCCGAACGCCCCGCAGGAGCAGGGCGGCGACCGGTTCACGTACAACCCCGGCGCCACCCAGCAGTGGAACTTCTCCGAGACCGCGGCGGGCCCGGACACCGGCGCGCCGGGGCAGGACGTCACCGGGCAGTGGTCGATCCCCGTCGCCGACGGTGACCTTCCGGACGAATCGGGCGAGTTCACCACGTCGTCGCTCGTCGAGCAGTGGGGCGGCGGCACCCCGCCGGCCACGCTGCCCGGCGGTGCGGCCGCACCCTGGGCGACGCAGGCGACCGGGCAGCCGTGGGGACAGCAGGCCGAGGCCGCGGCCGGCGAGGCGCTGGGTACCGCGCCCGCGCCCGGGCGGCCCGCCGATGCCGGGCACGTTCCCGGACGTCCGGGGCAGCCGGGACCGCACGCCGGCGACCCGCATGCCGCACCCGCCGGCGGGCGCCCCGCCCGGCGGCCGGTCGGGACCGGGCCCGCGTCCGCCGCGCTCGGCCGGGACGCCGACCCGTCCGCGACGCCCGGTGCGGAGCCCCACGCGCGCGTGCAGCCCGGCGCGTTCGCCCCGAGCCGCTCCGAGCGCCCCGCCGAAGAGTCCGCCGAGAGCGCTTCAGAGGCCTCACAGGCCGCTCCCGGGAGCGGTGAGCCCGGCACGGACGGCGCGGACGCCCGAGGCGTCACAGAGGCCCCCCAGGGCCCCGCAGAGCCCTCCGCCGAGAGCGCACCCGCCGACGGCGCGTCGGGCACCGAGGCCGCCGAGGACTCCGGGCAGTCCGACGACGCGCCGCCGCTGCCCGGCGAGGAACACCCCCTGGCTTCCTACGTCCTGCGCGTCAACGGCGTCGACCGGCCCGTCTCGGACGCCTGGATCGGCGAGTCGCTGCTCTACGTGCTGCGCGAGCGGCTCGGTCTCGCGGGCGCCAAGGACGGCTGCTCGCAGGGCGAGTGCGGCGCCTGCAACGTGCAGGTCGACGGACGGCTCGTCGCGTCCTGCCTGGTGCCCGCCGTGACCGCCGCAGGCAGCGAGGTCCGTACCGTCGAGGGCCTCGCCGTCGACGGACAGCCCTCGGACGTGCAACGGGCGCTCGCGCGCTGCGGCGCCGTTCAGTGCGGCTTCTGCGTGCCGGGCATGGCGATGACCGTGCACGACCTGCTGGAGGGCAACCCGGCCCCGACCGAGCTGGAGACCCGCCAGGCACTGTGCGGCAACCTGTGCCGCTGCTCCGGCTACCGGGGCGTGGTGGACGCCGTCAAGGAAGTCGTCGCCGAGCGCGAGGCGCACAGCGGATCCGACGACGAACAGGACGGGGACGAGCCGCGTATCCCTCACCAGGCGGGCCCGGGGGCCGGCGGGGTCAACCCGTCGGCGTTCGAGGCACGGGGCGTCAGGGGACCGCATGACCAGGCGTACGGCCAGGACGGAGGCCAGGCGTGAGCAACGAAGCCGCCACCGCGACCACAGCCGCGGAGGCAGCACCCGCCCCCGAGCCGATCCCGCACGGCCTCGGCGCCTCACTGCAGGCCGCCGACGCCCGCGCCAAGACCGAGGGCACGTTCCCGTACGCGGCCGACCTGTGGGCCGAGGGCCTGCTGTGGGCGGCCGTCCTGCGCTCGCCGCACCCGCACGCGCGCATCAAGTCCATCGACACCGCCCACGCGCGGGAGATGCCCGGCGTCCGTGCCGTCGTCACGCACGAGGACGTGCCGGGCAGCCCGCTGCTCGGCCGCGGCAAGGCCGACCGCCCGGTCTTCGCCTCCGAGGTCGTACGCCACCACGGTGAGCCCATCGCCGCCGTCGCCGCCGACCACCCGGACACCGCACGCCTGGCCGCCGCGGCCGTCATCGTCGAGTACGAGACGCTCGACCCGGTGACCGACCCCGAGCAGGCCTTCGAGGCCGAGCCGCTGCATCCCGACGGCAATCTGATCCGGCACATCCCGCTGCGCCACGGCGACCCGGACGCGGCCGGCGACATCGTCGTAGAGGGCCTCTACCGCATCGGCCGCCAGGACCCGGCCCCCATCGGCGCCGAGGCGGGCCTCGCCGTGCCGCGCCCCGACGGCGGCGTGGAGCTGTACCTCGCCTCCACCGACCCGCACACCGACCGCGACCGGGCCGCCGCCTGCTACGGCCTTGAGCCCGAGCGCGTCAAGGTCGTCGTCACCGGCGTACCCGGCGCCACCGCCGACCGCGAGGACCAGGGCTTCCAGCTCCCGCTCGGCCTGCTGGCGCTGAAGACCGGCTGCCCGGTGAAGCTGACGGCCACGCGCGAGGAGTCCTTCCTCGGCCACACCCACCGCCACCCGACCCTCCTGCGGTACCGCCATCACGCGGACGCCGAGGGCAAGCTGGTCAAGGTCGAGGCACAGATCCTGCTGGACGCGGGCGCCTACGCCGACACCTCCGCCGAGGCCCTGGCCGCCGCCGTCGGCTTCGCCTGCGGCCCGTACGTCGTCCCGAACGCCTTCATCGAGGGCTGGGCCGTACGCACCAACAACCCGCCGTCGGGCCATGTGCGCGGCGAGGGCGCCATGCAGGTGTGCGCCGCCTACGAGGCGCAGATGGACAAGCTGGCCAAGAAGCTCGGCATGGACCCGGCGGAGCTGCGCCTGCGCAACGCGCTGGCAACCGGCGACGTACTCCCGACCGGCCAGACGGTGACCTGCCCCGCCCCGGTGGCGGAGCTGTTGCAGGCCGTACGGGACCACCCGCTCCCCGCTCTGCCCAAGGACACCCCCGAGGACGAGTGGCTGCTGCCCGGCGGCCCCGAGGGCGCGGGCGAACCGGGCGCGGTGCGCCGCGGCGTGGGCTATGGCCTGGGCATGGTGCACATGCTCGGCGCCGAGGGCGCGGACGAGGTCTCCACGGCGACCGTGAAGGTCCACGACGGCGTGGCGACGGTGCTCTGCGCGGCCGTCGAGACCGGCCAGGGCTTCACGACCCTGGCCCGGCAGATCGTCCAGGAGACCCTCGGCATCGACGAGGTGCACGTGGCACCCGTGGACACCGACCAGCCGCCGGCGGGCGCGGGCTGCCGCGGCCGGCACACCTGGGTGTCGGGCGGCGCGGTGGAGCGGGCGGCCAGGATGGTCCGTACGCAGCTGCTCCAGCCCCTGGCGCACAAGTTCGGCATGTCCACCGAGCTGCTCCAGATCACCGACGGCAAGATCACGTCGTACGACGGCGTCCTGTCGACCACCGTCACCGAGGCCCTGGACGGCAAGGAGCTGTGGGCGACGGCCCAGTGCCGCCCGCACCCGACCGAACCGCTGAACGACGCCGGCCAGGGCGACGCCTTCGTGGGCATGTCCTTCTGCGCGATCCGCGCGGTCGTCGACGTCGACATCGAGCTGGGCTCGGTGCGCGTGGTCGAGCTGGCCCTCGCCCAGGACGTCGGGCGGGTGCTGAACCCGGCGCAGCTGGAGGCGCGCATCGAGGCGGGCGTGACGCAGGGCGTGGGCATAGCGCTCACGGAGAACTTGCGTTCGGCACGCGGCCTGATCCGGCACCCGGACCTGACGGGTTACTCCCTGCCGACGGCCCTGGACGCCCCCGACATCCGGATCGTGAAGCTGGTCGAGGAGCGGGACGTGGTCGCGCCCTTCGGTGCGAAGGCGGTCAGCGCGGTTCCGGTGGTGACGTCACCGGCGGCCATCGCGTCGGCCGTGCGGGCGGCGACGGGCCGTCCCGTGAACCGGCTGCCGATCCGGCCGCAGGCCGCGGTGGTCAACGCGCAGTGAGCGGGGCCCGGCCGGAGGGCCGGGTCGTCCTCCCTCTCCTCGACCGGATGTCGCGGGCGCTCGTGGGAGCGATTCCAGCGAGAAGGGAACGTTCGGGGGTGCGTTGAACGTCTACTGATGTGAAGCGCTGTCAGTGGGCGAGCTGGTCCAGGGGCGTTGTCAGTGGTGGCGCGTAGTGTTCTGGGCAGTGGGGACGGCAGCCGGGTCCGGTGGGCCGGTCGGTCGGCCGTGTCGTGCCCGGGAGTGGCGAGAAAGCGCATGCGGGGGAGCCATGAGCACGACGACCACGACGCACGTCGCCGATACGGCGATCGTCCTGACCGAAGCAGAGCTGGATCCGTACGTCACGCACGCGTCGACGCGACGCTGGCTGACCGGACCCGGACTGCCCGGCGACAGCGGTGTGCTGACCTTCGCCGAGCTCGGCCGCGACGGGCTGCGGACGGTCGCGGACTCGACGGGCGACCCCGGTGACCGACTGGCGGACGGGCTCAGGGACCAGCTGGTGATAGGCGGACTGCTCGGCCCCGGCGGCCTGGAGACGGAGTCCGTCCTGCTCGACGGCACCACGGGCGAGATCTCCACGACACACTTCCTGCACGACCGCCCCGACCTGATGGACCGCCGCCCCCTGGCGCCCTCCCTGCGCACGCTGGTGCGCTTCGCGGAGGTCACGGACGAACTGGCGGGCCTGCGCGGCCAGTTCGCCTCCTACGTCGGCCGGTACGGCCCCAAGGCGGTGGCGGAGGCGACCCGGCATCTGCTGGCGGTGTTCGAGGAGGGCACGGACGGTGAGCCGGCGCCGTTCTGGAAGATGGCCGCGCTGATCCGGCCGCTGGCGCTGGTCGCCGGGCGGGCCGGGGCGTCGGGGCTCGCCCTGGACCTGCCGTCACGTCTGCTGGACGAGGAGTTCGGCCGGCGCCAGGTGGTGCGCTTCGAGGACGTCGACTTCCCCGGCACGCTCACGCACGAGCCGACCCGCCGCTTCCTGCGCGAAGTGGGCCTGCCCGAGGACGGCTTCCTGTTCTCCCTCGACCCGGACGTCTCACTGCCGACGCTCGCCGAGTACTACGCCGACGTCGACCCCACGGCCGAACTCCCCGCCCGCGCCGACCACTTGATCCGCCTCGGTCATCTCGTCGACGACAACAGCCTCGTCGTCGACGGGGAGTCGGGGGCGGTGCTGAACTGGAGCGAGTCCGAGGCGCGGCTGTTCCCGCTGAACACGGACGTCTCGACCCTCGCCTTCACGCTCTGGCTGCTGCACCGCGAGCAGGCGATAGACCGGGAGTCGGGCCACGCGCTGACCAGCGACACCTACGACCAGCTCGCCATGACCATGCTCCAGGTCCTGTCGACGGTCGACCCGACCGGCACCAGGGCGGGCCGGGACGGCCGGCACTACTGGACCGAGGTGTTCCAGGACGAGGCCAGCGGGGTGCTCGAATCGGCGGGCGGGGTGCGCTGAACCCGGCCGGCGGCCGGCGCGGGCAGCGACCCTGTAACACCCAGCAACTCCGTACCACCGACGGCTGACCGGGAGCGGCCGGCCGTCGGCGTCGGGGAAAGGGCCGTAAAGGGCCGTCAGGAGGACTTGACGGTCGCGCGGCGTCGGCGCACGGCCAGGATCAGACCGCCGCCGAGGGCCGCCGCGGCCGCTGCGGCACCGGCGATCAGCGGGGTGCCGTCGGAGCCGGTGCTCGCCAGGTTGCCGTCGACGGAGCCGGTGGTGGAACCGCCTGTCGAGGAGCCGGCCGACGTGGCGCCGGTGCCGCCGGTGGAACCCGTGCCGCCGGTGGACTGGCCCTCGGGGTCGTTGCCGTCGCCGCCCGTGGTGGCGCCGCCGTCCGTCGAGCCGCCGGTGGTGGAACCGCCCGTGGTGGGGCCCTCCTCGTAGTCGGTCGGGATGGCGACGCGGATCGGGGCCTTGTCGTTGGCCGGGTTCTTGTCGAACTCCGGGTGGATGTCGTAGACGGAGGTCGCCTTCACCTCCCCGGTCGTGGTCTTGGCGTCCTCGTCGATCTCCAGCATGAAGGTGAAGGAGACGGACTCGCCGACATCGATGGTGTGGTCGGCGGGCCAGCACACATACGTGGACTTGCCCGGCGTACCACCCGGAGCGGACGGGCCGTCGATGCCGAACGGCGCGCACTCCTTGGGCACTTCACTGGCGACCGTGTCCTTCGGGATCCGCACCATGAGGGCGGGCTGGTCGTCGCTCTCCTGGTTCTGGATCCAGCCGGGACCGTCGTTGCGGAGCTGCACCGTGATCGACTGCCGGTCGCCCGCGAGGGCCTCGGTGTCCTCGCCGACGGCGACGAGGTCGGCGGAGCTGTCGGCGGTCAGGGTCATACGGCGGTAGCTGTCGTCGTAGCCCTCGCCCGGGGCATCGCCGGTGGCCGAGGTGCCGTACTCGACGGCCTCCATCAGCGCGCTGGGCAGCGCCTTGAACCGCACGGGCGTCTCGACGGAGGCGCCGGGCTCGACGACGAGGTCGAGTTCGCACACGGCCTGGCGGACCTGGTCCTGGACGGTGGAGTAGGTGCAGCCCTTCGCCTCCTCGGCGAAGTCGAGGCCACGGGTGAGCCGGACCCGGAAGGTGACGCCGTCCGCGGCCGCTCTGCCGTTGTTGGTGATGACGACGTTCTCGTCGTACACATCGCCCGGCTTGGGAGACGTACTCGGCAGATTCGAGATCACCAGGGCGGGCGCGCCCTCCTCGGCATACGCCGTGGGAGCGGCGACCGCGGGAACGGCCGCGGCGATCGCGGCGGCGGCCACGAAGGCCGCCGAGGTGCGGAGGTGCGAAGGGCGGAGGCGCTGGCGCACGGATGGGTCTCCTCGTCGAAACAGGAAGCACGGCGACCGGAGCTTTGCCGTCCAGTCATGTCCTGGACACCCGGAAGGCGCCGAGGGTTGTGCTCCCGTTTGAGGAGAGACGGAGGAGGGGGTGCGGACAAGGGGAAGAGAGGGAGGCCGTGGCGGGAATCGAACCCGCGTAATTCCCCGCGAGCGGAGCTCGCTGATGGGTGCAGTGCAGGCGAACCCCTGAACCGCTCGGGCACACGGTCGTGTCGGGGGAGTGGGGCTGGAGGCCGTGGCGGGAATCGAACCCGCGTAATTCCCCGCGAGCGGAGCTCGCTGATGGGTGCAGTGCAGGCGAACCCCTGAACCGCTCGGGCACATGGTCGTGTCGGGGGAGTGGGGCTGGAGGCCGTGGCGGGAATCGAACCCGCGTAATTCGCTTTGCAGGCGAACCCCTGAACCACTCGGGCACACGGCCGTGTCGGGGGAGCGGTGCTCCGTTCCGAACTCGGTGAATCGACCGTACGGTCCGGCTCGGGAGCGGTTCAAGGAAACCGGGCGCGCTGCAACGCGACTGCCACACCGCGTTCATGAAGCTCCGGGAGCCGGTGACGACGGTGGCGTTGGAGGCCGTGGCGGGAATGGAACCCGCGTAATTCCCCGCGAGCGGAGCTCGCTGATGGATGCAGCGCAGGCGAACCCCTGAACCACTCGGGCACACGGCCGCACCGACGGAGCGTGAGGATCCGTTCCGGCTTCGGTGATCGGTCGTGCGGTTGGCTCGGGGAGGGCTCGCGAGGGCCGTGGCTGCTGCCGCGGACTGCCGCACCCGTTCATGAACCCCGCGGTCGTAAGACCAAGGTCCCATCGCTGAGCCGTCTCCCGACAGGGGCCAAAGCAGGTTGTGGCCCTTACGCTGACGACCATGACTGCCCTCGAGCCGCGCGACGCCGACCTCGCGAAGACATCCGATGTGCCCTCCGTGCCCGAGCCGGAGGAGAGTGTGCTGAGCAGGTCCTACCGGGCGCTCAGCATCGGGATGGTCTCCGTGGTGCTGCTCATCGCCTTCGAGGCCACCGCCGTCGGGACGGCGATGCCGGTCGCGGCGCGCGAGCTGGACGGGGTGTCGCTGTACGCGTTCGCGTTCTCGGGGTACTTCACCACGAGCCTGTTCGGAATGGTGCTCGCCGGGCAGTGGTCGGACCGGCGCGGACCGCTCGGCGCACTGACGGCCGGCATCGCCTCCTTCGGCGCCGGGCTGCTGCTGGCCGGGACCGCCGGGGTGATGTGGCTGTTCATTCTCGGGCGGGCCGTGCAGGGGCTCGGCGGGGGACTGGTCATCGTCGCGCTGTACGTCGTCGTCGGGCGGGCCTACCCCGAGCGGCTGCGCCCGGCGATCATGGCGGCGTTCGCGGCGAGCTGGGTCGTGCCGTCGATCGTGGGGCCGCTGGCCTCCGGGGCCGTGACCGAGCATCTGGGCTGGCGCTGGGTGTTCATCGGGATCCCGGTCCTCGTCGTCTTTCCGCTCGCGCTCGCGCTGCCGCAGATACGGCGCCGGGCGAGCGGACCGGTCGACGACTCGGCCGGGAGCGCGTCCTTCGACCGGCGGCGGATCCGGCTCGCCCTCGGCATCTCCCTCGGCGCGGGGCTCCTGCAGTACGCCGCCCAGGATCTGCGCTGGCTCTCCCTCGTCCCCGGCGCGGTCGGAGCCGCGCTGCTCGTGCCGGCCGTACTCGGTCTGCTCCCGCACGGCACCTACCGGGCGGCGCGCGGGCTGCCGTCGGTGGTGCTGTTGCGCGGGGTCGCGGCGGGGTCGTTCATCGCGGCCGAGTCCTTCGTGCCGCTGATGCTGGTCACCCAGCGGGGGTTGTCGCCGACCCTCGCCGGGTTCTCGCTCGCGGCGGGCGGGGTGACGTGGGCGGTGGGGTCGTGGGTGCAGTCGCGGCCGCGCGTGGAGCCGTACCGGGAACGGCTCATGACGGTGGGGATGGTGCTGGTGGCCGCGTCCATCGCCGCCGCGCCCGCCGTGCTGATCGAATCCGTGCCGGCCTGGACGCTGGCCGTGGCATGGGCGTTCGGCTGCTTCGGGATGGGGCTGGTGATCGCCTCCAGCAGCGTGCTGCTGCTCCAGCTCTCCGCACCCGAGGAGGCGGGTACCAACTCGGCCGCTCTGCAGATCTCCGACGCGCTGTCCAACGTGGTCCTGCTGGCGGCGGGTGGCGCGGCGTTCGCGGCTCTGGGCGGCGGCTCGGTGAGCCATGCGGCGACGACGGCGTCCGGGTCGCATCCGGGCGCGTTCGCCGCGGTGTTCCTGCCGATGGCGGGGGTGGCGTTGGTGGGGGCCTGGGTGACCACGCGGTTGCGTGACGAACCCCGGTGACACCCAGGGCCATGGCCCCCGGTGACACCCAGGGCCATGGCCCGGTGGCCGAGTGTCGCGCGCCGAGTGTGACCTCGATCCCACCCACGGGCGACCCTGCCCGGTCGACGCCTTGACCCCACCACGCCGCCGGTAGGGTGGCCCGGTTGTCATACCCAGCCGAGCCGTCCGCCAGTCACCCACCACCGCCCCACTCGACACGCTGCGACCCCTCCGGAGACCGTGACTACCACCGCCGCCTCCTCCTCCTCCCACCACCTTTCCCCCGCGTTCCCCGGCCGCGCCCCCTGGGGCACGGCCAGCAAGCTGCGTGCCTGGCAGCAGGGCGCGATGGAGAAGTACATCCAGGAGCAGCCGCGTGACTTCCTCGCGGTCGCGACGCCCGGCGCCGGCAAGACGACCTTCGCGCTCACCCTCGCCTCCTGGCTGCTGCACCACCATGTCGTGCAGCAGATCACCGTGGTCGCGCCGACCGAGCATCTGAAGAAGCAGTGGGCGGAGGCCGCCGCGCGCATAGGCATCAAGCTCGACCCGGAGTACAGCGCCGGCCCGCTCGGCAAGGACTACCAGGGCGTCGCCGTGACCTACGCCGGTGTCGGCGTACGGCCCATGCTGCACCGCAACCGCGTCGAGCAGCGCAAGACCCTCGTCATCCTCGACGAGATCCACCACGCCGGCGACAGCAAGTCCTGGGGCGAGGCCTGCCTCGAAGCCTTCGAGCCCGCCACGCGCCGACTCGCCCTCACCGGTACGCCGTTCCGGTCCGACACCAACCCCATCCCCTTCGTGACGTACGAGGAGGGGAACGACGGGATCCGGCGATCAGCCGCTGACTACACGTACGGATACGGCAACGCGCTCGCCGACCATGTCGTCCGCCCGGTCATTTTCCTGAGTTACAGCGGCAACATGCGCTGGCGCACCAAGGCGGGCGACGAGATCGCCGCCCGGCTCGGCGAGCCCATGACCAAGGACGCGGTCAGCCAGGCCTGGCGTACCGCCCTCGACCCGCGCGGCGAGTGGATGCCGAGCGTGCTGCGCGCCGCCGACCAGCGGCTGACCGAGGTCAGGAAGGGCATCCCGGACGCCGGCGCCCTCGTCATCGCCTCCGACCAGGACTCCGCGCGCGCCTACGCCAAACTCATTCGCGAGATCACCGGCAACAAGGCGACGCTCGTCCTCTCCGACGACGCCGGCGCGTCCCAGCGGATCGACGACTTCAGCGGCGGCAACGACCGTTGGATGGTCGCGGTGAGGATGGTGTCGGAGGGCGTCGACGTGCCCCGGCTGGCGGTGGGGGTGTACGCCACCACCATCTCCACGCCCCTCTTCTTCGCCCAGGCCGTCGGTCGTTTCGTACGGTCCCGGCGGCGCGGCGAGACCGCGTCCGTGTTCCTGCCGACGGTGCCGGACCTGCTCACCTTCGCCAACGAGATGGAGGTCGAGCGCGACCACGCCCTCGACAAGCCGAAGAAGGAGGGCGAGGAGGACCCCTACGCCGAGTCCGAGAAGGAGATGGAGGAGGCGAACAAGGAGCAGGACGAGGACACCGGCGAGCAGGAGCAGTTCTCCTTCGAGGCGCTGGAGTCCGAGGCCGTCTTCGACCGGGTGCTGTACGACGGTGCCGAGTTCGGGATGCAGGCCCATCCCGGCAGCGAGGAGGAGCAGGACTACCTCGGGATCCCGGGGCTGCTGGAGCCCGATCAGGTCCAGCTCCTGCTCCAGAAGCGGCAGGCGCGGCAGATCGCGCACAGCCGTAAGAAGCCGGACGCCGAGGCGGATCTGCTGGAGCTGCCCGCCGAGCGGCGGCCCGTCGTCTCGCACAAGGAGATGATGGAGCTGCGGAAGCAGCTCAACACGATGGTCGGCGCGTATGTGCATCAGAGCGGGAAGCCGCACGGGGTGATCCATACGGAGCTGCGACGGGTCTGTGGGGGGCCGCCGAGTGCGGAGGCGACGGCCGGGCAGCTTCGGCAGCGGATCGCAAAGGTGCAGGAGTGGGCCACGCGGATGAAGTGACGCCGGTCGTGGTCGGGTGCGGGCCGGTGGGGGCTGGTCGCGCCCACGCGGCGGAGCCGCATATCGAAACAGCCCCGCGCCCCTGGAGGCGCTTCGCGCCTCCTCAGGGCGCTGTGCGCGCCGTACGTATCAGGGCAAACGGGCGTGGTCCGTACCGGCCAATGCCCGGATTCTGGACGGAGCCTTCCGCTCAGCGAACCGGCTTCGCTAATGTCCGCCTACGCACACGCCCCGTGGCAGCGCCGCCGCGGAGCGCAGCCGTGAAGCGACGCGGTCCGGAATGCCGGACCGCAGACCGATCGGCGGCCTCTGAAGCGCGTCACTGACGGGACTCGGTGACGCATCCGCCGCGAGGGGGCTGCCGACCTCACCACTAAGGAGTGGGCGTCGTGACCGCGGAGACCTCTCAGACGCTCGACCGGGGACTGCGTGTCCTCAAACTGCTGGCCGATACGGACCACGGGCTGACCGTCACCGAGCTATCCAACAAACTGGGCGTCAACCGGACCGTTGTGTACCGGCTGCTCGCCACGCTGGAACAACACGCCCTCGTACGCCGTGACCTGGGCGGCCGCGCCCGGGTCGGGCTCGGGGTGCTGCGACTGGGCCGACAGGTGCATCCCCTGGTACGCGAGGCCGCGCTGCCCGCGCTGCGCTCGCTCGCCGAGGACATCGGGGCGACGGCCCATCTGACGCTGGTCGACGGCACGGAGGCACTCGCCGTCGCCGTGGTCGAGCCGACCTGGACCGACTACCACGTGGCCTACCGGGCCGGCTTCCGGCATCCGCTGGACCGCGGTGCCGCGGGCCGGGCCATACTCTCCGCCCGGCAGCAGCCGATGGAGGAGCCCGGTTACACCCTGACCCACGGCGAGCTGGAGGCGGGAGCGAGCGGGGCGGCCGCCCCGCTGCTCGGAGTGACCGGGGTCGAGGGCAGCGTGGGTGTGGTGATGCTGGCCGACTCGGTGCCGGAGCGGGTGGGACCGCGTGTCATGGACGCCGCCAAGGAGGTGGCCGAGGCCCTGCGCTGAGGGCCGCGGGGCGATCGAGGTCCGTGCCGGAGGGTGGCCGGGCCATGCGCACGGTGGTGCGTATGCGCTCTAGGCAGGGCTCGTGCCACCTCCGACACTTGATCCATGACCTCACTCAGCATCCGCACGGTTCACGACGTCGCCGGGTTCGCCGCGGTCGCCGACCACTTCAGCGACGTATGGCACACGCCCCGCACCGCCCCGCCCTTACTGCCCGAGACGCTGCACAGCATCGCGCACGCGGGCGGGGCCGTGCATGCCGCCTACGACGGGGAACGGCTCGCCGGAGCCTGTGTGGCCGTGTTCGGGCCGCCGCTGTCGAGAGAGGTGTACTCCGTGCTGGCCGCCGCCGAGCGCGGGCTCGGGGTGCCTCTCAAGGAGGCGCAGCGCGCATGGGCGGTGGAGCTGGGCGCGCGCACCATGCGGTGGACCTTCGATCCGCTGGTCGGACGCAACGCGCGGTTCAACTTCGTCAAGCTGGGCGCCGCGGGCACCGAGTACCTCGTCGACTTCTACGGCCCCATGGCGGACGGTGTGAACGACGGCGACGAGACCGACCGGCTGGCGGTGACCTGGGACCTGATCGACCCGGCGCCGGACGAGGGCGCCGCCGGACCGGGTGTCCGAGAAGCGGCGCCCACCACCCACGCGGCGCCCGACGGCGGCCCGCTCGCCCGCCGCGACCTGTCCGACCGGTACGTCTGGTGCCGGGTGCCGGACGACATAGTGGCGCTGCGGGCGGCCGATCCCCAGCTGGCGCTGCGCTGGCGGCGGGCCGTACGGGACGTCTTCACGAAGGCGTTCGCGGACGGTTTCCTCGCGACGGGTATGTCTCGGGACGGCTGGTACACGCTCACCCGCCGGGAGGCCGCTTCGTGAAACTCGAACGCGTCGAGATCGTCCATGTGGCGATCCCGCTGGTCAGCCCCTTCCGTACGTCGTTCGGCACCATGACGACCAAGGACACCTTTCTGCTGCACGTCGTCACCGATGCCGCCGAGGGCTGGTCGGAGTTCGCGGCCGACCCGGAGCCGGGGTACTGCTCGGAGTTCGTGGCCGGCGCGGAGATCGTGCTGCGCGACTTCCTGCTGCCGCGCGTCGCCGCGCTCCCCGTGCTCGACACGGCCCACCTCGCGCCCGCGACGGCCGGCGTCAAGGGGCACGAGCTGGCGAAGGCCGCGCTGGAGACGGCCGTGCTTGACGCGGAGCTGCGGTCGTACGGGATGCCGCTGGCCACGTATCTCGGGGCGGTGCGGGAGCGGGTGCCGGCCGGGGTGTCGGTCGGGATCCAGCGGACGATCGCCGAGCTGCTCGACGCCGTCGAGGGCTATCTCGCCGAGGGATATGTGCGGATCAAGCTGAAGATCGAGCCCGGGTGGGACCTCGAACCCGTACGGGCCGTGCGTGAGCGCTTCGGCCGGGACCTGCCGCTCCAGGTCGACGCCAACACGGCCTACACGCTCGCGGACGCCGAGCATCTGCGGCGCCTCGACGAGTACGGGCTGCTGCTGATCGAGGAGCCGCTGGAGGAGAACAACCTGCACGCCCACGCCCTGCTCCAGCAGCGCATCACGACGCCCGTCTGCCTGGACGAGTCCCTGCACAACGCCCGCGACACCGCGTCCGCCATCGCGCTGGACGCCTGCCGGGTGGTCAACGTCAAGCCCGCCCGGGTCGGTGGATACCTGGAGGCGCGGCGGGTGCATGACGTGGCGCACGCGCACGGGGTGCCGGTGTGGTGCGGCGGCATGCTGGAGACGGGGATCGGCCGCGCCGCCAACCTGGCGCTGGCGGCCCTGCCCGGCTTCACCCTCCCCGGCGACACCTCGGCGTCCAGCCGCTACTTCGCCGAGGACATCACGGAGCCGTTCGTGCTGGTGGACGGCCATCTGCCGGTGCCGCGGACGCCGGGCATCGGGGTGCAGCCGCTGCCGGAGGTCCTGCGGCGCTTCACCGGGGAGCGGCGAGACCTGTACGTGACCTGACGAGCCCTGGTCCGTGACCTCGGTGGGGCAGCCTGGGCAGCTCCGACCTGCGCCTGGCCGGAACCCGCCGTCACGTTAGATTGATCCCGTGTTCTCTCGTCTCACGCGCCCCCGGGCCGTCGCCCTCTGCGCTCTCCCGGTCGTGGCCCTGCTCGCCACGGCGGCCTTCGCGCCACTGCCGTTCTCGCTGACGCAGCCCGGTCTGACGGCGGACGTGCTGGGTGAGAACAGGGGCGAGCAGGTCATCACGATCTCCGGTGCGCCGACCCGGGACACGACCGGCCAGCTGCGGATGACGACGATCGAGGCGACCTCGCCCGACACGGATGTGTCGCTCGGCGACGTGGTCGACGCGTGGTTCCGCACGGACAAGGCGGTCATGCCGCGCGACTCGGTCTATCCGAGCGGGCGCAGCACTCGGGAGATCGAGCAGTTCAACACCGAGCAGATGCGGGAGTCGCAGGACGACGCGACCGCGGCCGCGCTGAACTACCTCGACCTGAACGACAAGGACATCCAGGTCACCCTGAGGCTCGCGGACGTCGGCGGCCCCAGCGCCGGTCTCCTCTTCTCCCTCGGCATCGTCGACAAGCTGAACGGCGACGGCACCGGTGGCGACCTCACCGGCGGCCGCACCATCGCCGGCACCGGCACGATCGACCCCGCCGGCAAGGTGGGCGCGGTCGGCGGCGTCTCCTTGAAGACCCAGGCGGCCAGCCGCGACGGCGCCACGGTCTTCCTGGTCCCCAAGGCGGAATGCGGCGACGCGAAGGCAGAACTGCCGAAGGGCCTGCGCCTGGTACCGGTGACCACACTGAAGGGCGCGGTCAGCGCCCTTCAGTCCCTGGAGTCGGGCAAGGGGTCTGTGCCGAGCTGCTAGTGCGCGAGTGCCGCCGGCCGGGGGGTGGCGCGTGCATGGTGCAGGGCGAGGCGGGTCTCGGGATGCTCCATCGGGCTTCGGCCTCTCAGTCCGTGCTGATGGGGAAGGTGCGGGTCTGGACGCGGATGGTGCTCACGTCGGGGGCGTCGGCGACGTCGGGCCGGTCGCGGTAGCTGTCGATCAACTCATGCAGCTTGCCGGTGAGTTCGTCCGCGAGCTCCGGGGTCAGCCGGAGCGTCATGCTGCTCACGTCCGCGCTGCGGTTCCACGCCTCCGACCATTCCTCACGGGTGCCGAGCCACGTCGACAGCTCGCGCGTCTGTGTCGTCGCGACCTCGTGCAGGTAGAGGTCGGCCGCGCCGCGCACATCGGGGTTGGGGTCGCGCAGGAGGGCGTCGTCGAATCGCAGCCCCTGCACCGCCGCCTTCCACCACCGCTCCCGGCCCTTGCCCCGCTCGGGTTCGTCCTCCACGAAACCGTGAGCCGCGAGCTGGCGCAGGTGATAGCTGGTGGCCCCGCTGGACTCGCCCAGTTTCTCGGCGAGTTGGGACGCGGTAGCCGGTCCGCCGAAGCGCAGGGCGTCGAGCAGCTGCATGCGCAGGGGATGGGCGAGTCCGCGCAGGGAGCGGGCGTCGAGGTCGTGAACCTTGTCAGGGCGGGACTCCGTCATGCTTACAAAGGTATCTTTGCAAAGGATTCTTTGTATTCCCTGCCCCCTTCACGAACCCCCTCCTACTTCACGAACCCCTCCTCCTTCATCCAGTCCAGTGCCACCTGGTGCGGATCCTCTCCGTCCACGTCCACCTTCGCGTTGAGGTCCTGGGCTACGGAGTTGTTCAGTTTCTTGGTGATCGGGTCGAGGACCTCGGGGATGGCCGGCCATTTCTTGAGGGTCTTGGTGTTGATCACCGGAGCGGCGTTGTAGTTGGGGAAGAAGTGCTTGTTGTCGTCCATGACCACGAGGTTCATGGACTTGATGCGGCCGTCCGTCGTGAAGACCTCGCCGTAGGTGCACGTCCCCTTCGCGACCTGGGTGTAGATGATGCCGGTGTCCATCTGGGTGATGTTGCCCGTCGGCACGTTCATGCCGTACGCCTTCTGCATGCCCGGCAGGCCGTCCGCCCGGTTGGCGAACTCGACCTCCACGCAGAGCGTCACCGCGGAAGGGTCGGATTTCGACAGCGCGGCGACCTCGGAGAGATCGTTCGTGCCGTACTTCTTGTGGTTCGCCTGGTTCATGGCCAGCGCGTAGGTGTTGTCAAGGGCGGACGGCGGCAGCCAGGTCAGCCCGTTCCCGGCGTCCTCCTTGCGCACCGCCTCCCACTGTTCCTGCGGATCGGTGATGGGATCGCTGTGGCCGAGATAGGTGATCCAGGCCGTGCCCGTGTACTCGTACCCGGCGTCCGCGTCGCCCTTGCGGACCGCCTCCCGGCTGCCGATGGACCCCTGGATGCCGGTCCGGTCGAGCACGTCCGCGCCGGCGGCCTGGAAGGCGATGCCCATGATCGCGCCGAGGATGAGCTGCTCGGTGAACGACTTCGACGTCACCGTCAGCTCGGCGCCCTTCAGCGGCTCGCCCCGGCCGATCGTCCCGGGCCGTACGTCGTCGACCATGGGGGAGCCGCTGGTCAGACCGCACCCGGCCGCCGCCACCAGCAACCCCGCCGTCAGCAGGACCACGGGCCGCCTCACAGGTCCAGCCCCCGCGGCCGCAGCAGCACTTCCGCGAGCGAGGCCAGCCAGTCCACGAGCAGGGCGAGGGCGACCGTGAGGATCGAACCCAGGACCAGCACCGGCATGCGCTGGTTGGTGATGCCGGCGGTGATGAGGACACCCAGGCCGCCGCCTCCGCCGAAGACCGCCAGGGTCGCCGTACCGACGTTGAGGACCAGGGCCGTGCGGACGCCCGCGAGGATCAGCGGGACCGCCAGCGGGAGTTCGACCCGGGACAGGACGCCCAGCGGGGACATGCCGATGCCGCGCGCCGCCTCCAGCATGGTCGGGTCGTTCGCCTGGATACCGGCCATCGTGTTGGACAGCACGGGCAGCACGGCGTACGCGATCATGCCGATCAGGGCTGCCCTGCGGCCGATGCCCAGCCAGATCACCAGCAGGGCGAGCAACCCGATCGCGGGGGTCGCCTGGCCCATGTTGGCGAATGCCATGGCCACGGGGGTGGCTTTCCGGAACGCCCGGCGCGTGAGCAGAATGCCCAGCGGGATCGCGATGATCAGCACGAAGAAGGTGGAGATCGCGGTGAGTTCGATGTGCTCCCACAGGGCCTGGGAGACCTGACCGTTCGACAGCGCGTTCTCGGAGACCGCGTCGAGGTCGGCCTGCTGGAACCACAGCCAGGTCGCCAGCAGCAGCACCACCAGCATCGCGGGCACGATGGTGAGCTTCTGCCAGCTCAGCCGGGCCGGGGCCCGTACGTGCGTGGGGGTGGGCGCCTCCTCGCTCTCCGCCGGGGGAGCTTCCGGTTCCCCGGACACCTCCGGCGCCCGGGACGTCCTGGGGGACTCGGGACCGCTCACGCCTTCATCCCCCCTCCCTCACCCTCCTGCTCGGCGTGCGTGCGCTCCGCCCGCGCCCCCTCCAGCTCGTGCTGGGCCTCCAGCGCCTCCAGCCGGTCGGCCTCAAGCAGCTCGTGCACGGAGTTCATCAGCGTCTCCATGTCGACGACGCCCGTGTACTCACCGCGCCGCCCGGTCACCACGACCCGCCCCGCGTTGTCGGTGAGGACCGCCTCCAGGGCGTCCCGCAGCGTGGCGTCCCGCGTCACCGTGTCGGTGACCAGCGTCCCGGCCCGGGCGAGCGAACCCCGGGCCCGCATCAGATCGCCGCGCCGCAGCCACTTGTAGGGCCGGCCCCGCTTGTCGAGCAGCAGGATCTCGTTGGTGCCGCTGGAGCGGAGCCGGTTGAAGATCTCCTGGAGCGGGTCGTCGACGGTCACCGTCGGATAGTCGGTGATCTCCACATCCCGCACCCGCGACAGGTTCAGCCGCTTCAGCGCCGCCCCGGCGCCCACGAAACCGGAGACGAAGTCGTCCGCCGGGTTGGTGAGGATCGCCTCCGGGGTGTCGAACTGGGCGATGTGCGACTGCTCGCGCAGCACGGCGATCCGGTCACCGAGCTTGATCGCCTCGTCGAAGTCGTGCGTGACGAAGACGATCGTCTTGTGCAGCTCGTGCTGGAGCCTGATCAGCTCGTCCTGGAGGTGGTCACGGGTGATCGGGTCTACCGCGCCGAACGGCTCGTCCATCAGCAGCACCGGCGGATCGGCCGCGAGCGCCCGTGCCACGCCCACCCGTTGCTGCTGACCGCCGGACAGCTGGCGCGGATACCGGCCGCGGAACTCCCCGACGTCCAGTCCGACGAGGTCGAGCAGCTCCTCGACGCGCGAGGTGATCCGCGTCTTCGACCAGCCGATCATCTTCGGCACCAGCGCGATGTTCTGCGCGACCGTCATGTGCGGGAACAGGCCCGCGGACTGGATCGCGTAGCCGACCTTGCGGCGCAGCTTCACCGGGTCGATGTCGGTGACGTCCTCGCCGCCGATGCGGATCCGGCCCCCGGTCGGCTCGATCAACCGGTTGATCATCTTCAGGGTCGTCGACTTCCCGCACCCGGAAGGGCCGACGAAGATGACGACCTCGCCCGCCTTGATCTCCATGTTCACGTCGTCCACGGCCGGCTGCGGACTGCCCGGATACTGCTTGGAGAGGTTCTCCAGTTCGATGGAGGCGCCGTGGTGGCCGTCGTGGCCGTTGTTCTCAGGCACGGATCCCCCTGGGGATGGTCAGCCGCCCGATCAGGACGTACGCGGCGTCGAACAGCAGCGCCAGGATGATGATCCCGACCGTGCCGGCGAGCACCTGGTTCAGCGCGTTCGCGCTGCCCAGCGACGCGAGACCGCGGAAGATGACATTGCCGAGGCCGGGGCCGGAGGCGTACGCCGCGATGGCCGCGATGCCCATCAGCATCTGTGTGGCGACCCGGATGCCGGTCAGGATCGGCGGCCAGGCCAGCGGCAGCTCCACCTTCAGCAGCCGGGTGAGCCGCGACATCCCGATGCCCTTGGCCGCGTCCACCAGGGACGGGTCGACCCCGCGCAGCCCGACGATCGAGTTGCGCACGATCGGCAGCAGCCCGTACAGCGTCAGCGCGATCACCGTGGGCGCCACGCCGAGACCCACGATCGGGATGAGCAGACCGATCATGGCCAGCGACGGAATGGTCAGGATGCCGGAGGTGGTCAGCGTGGCGAGATTGCCGGCCCACTCGCTGCGATAGGTGGCCACACCGATCAGCACCCCGATCACGGTCGCCACCACCATGCACTGCAGGACGGCACTGGCGTGCTGGAGGGCGTCGGCGAACAGCTGCTGGTGGCGGTTGCCCAGGTACTCCCAGAAGCTCACACGCACTCACCCCACCGGGTCGCGGGCTAGTTGTCGCCCCTGTCCTGTGCCGCCTGCTCCACCAGCGGGATGATCCGCAGCGGAACCGGGTTCTCCATCACGATCGCGGTGGAGGCCCGGACGATCCCATCGAAGCCGACAACCCGGTCGATCACACGCTGGAGATCGGCGTTGGAGCGCGCCACGAGCCGGCACATCATGTCCCCGGTCCCGGTGGTGGTGTGCAGCTCCAGCACCTCCGGCACGGTCGCCAAGTGAGCCCGTACGTCCGGCCCTTGCCCTTGGCGGATCTGGAGCGTCGCGAACGCGGTGACCGGATAGCCGAGCGCGGCCGGATCCACCTCGGGGCCGAATCCGCGGATGACTCCGTTCGACTGAAGCCGGTCGAGGCGTGCCTGCACCGTCCCGCGGGCCACTCCCAGCCGCCGGGACATCTCAAGGACCCCGATCCGCGGCTCGCGCGCCAGCAGCACGATGATCCGCCCGTCCAGATGATCGATCGCCACAGCAGCCTCCCTGGTGGGGTGGTCATCCTGTACAGACAGCCCGCAGAAACGAGCCCTGCACTGTGCATGTTGCCCAGTGAAAAACCAAACTATTGCGCACCTTGCCGCACCGGAGTGAGGCTGCGCCTATGACGCAGACCACACACCACACTCCCGACACCGCCCGGCAGGCCGACCCCTTCCCGGTCAAGGGAATGGACGCGGTCGTCTTCGCCGTGGGCAACGCCAAGCAGGCGGCGCACTACTACTCGACCGCTTTCGGCATGCGTCTCGTGGCCTACTCCGGACCGGAGAACGGCAGCCGCGAGACCGCGAGCTATGTGCTGGAGAACGGCTCCGCCCGGTTCGTCCTCACCTCCGTCATCAAGCCCGCCACCGCCTGGGGCCACTTCCTGGCCCGGCACGTGGCCGAGCACGGCGACGGTGTCGTCGACCTCGCGATCGAGGTCCCGGACGCGCGGGCCGCGTACGCCTACGCGCTCGAACACGGCGCCCGCTCGGTGGCCGAGCCGTACGAGGTGAAGGACGACCACGGCACGGTCGTGCTGGCCGCCGTCGCGACGTACGGCGAGACCCGCCACACCCTGGTCGAGCGCACCGGCTACGACGGCCCGTACCTGCCCGGCTTCATGGCGGCGAAGCCGATCGTCGAGCCGCCCGCCCACCGCACGTTCCAGGCCATCGACCACTGCGTCGGCAACGTCGAGCTCGGCCGGATGAACGAATGGGTCGGCTTCTACAACAAGGTCATGGGCTTCACGAACATGAAGGAGTTCGTGGGCGACGACATCGCGACCGAGTACAGCGCGCTGATGTCGAAGGTGGTGGCCGACGGCACGCTCAAGGTCAAGTTCCCGATCAACGAGCCCGCCATCGCCAAGAAGAAGTCCCAGATCGACGAGTACCTGGAGTTCTACGGCGGCGCCGGCGTCCAGCACATCGCGCTCAACACGAACGACATCGTGGAGACGGTACGGACGATGCGCGCGGCCGGCGTCCAGTTCCTGGACACCCCCGACTCGTACTACGACACCCTCGGCGAGTGGGTCGGCGACACCCGGGTCCCCGTCGAGACCCTGCGCGAACTGAAGATCCTCGCCGACCGGGACGAGGACGGCTATCTGCTGCAGATCTTCACCAAGCCGGTCCAGGACCGTCCGACCGTCTTCTTCGAGATCATCGAGCGGCACGGTTCGATGGGCTTCGGAAAGGGAAACTTCAAGGCCCTGTTCGAGGCGATCGAGCGGGAGCAGGCCAAGCGCGGAAACCTGTGACAGCCCTCTGAGCTTCTCCGGTCGTGCGGGTGTCACGGGGGCATCCGCACGACCGGGGGGGGGGAGACAACGGTGGCGGACACGGTGGCCCGTTTCGACCTGTCCGTGGCGTCCGAGCGCTGGCTGTGGAGGAAGGACACGCTCAAGGAGCCGACCGTCCTTCAGTCGTTCGCCTTCGACGAGGTGAACAAGCACCTGTACGTCCTCCAGGTCGTGTGGGGCGGCTCCGAGGCCGGCGACCTGTGCCTGAACCGGCTCGACCTCCAGGGCGACCGCCTCGGCCACATGTACCTGCGCGGCTTCGGGCACGGCGTGGGCATCGGCGTGCAGCACACGCCCGACGGCACCGTCTGGATCTGGACCGAGTGCGCCGCGAGCGACAGTGGCTACGGCCGGGGCGTCACCCGCTTCCGCTTCTTCCCCGGCGCCACCCGTGAGGTCGCCGACGTCAACGTCCGCTTCCCGATCCCCGGTTCGGCCGGCAACCAGCCGTCGGTCTGCCAGGCCACGGGCCGTATCGCCGTCCGCCACCGGGTCGACGGCATGCCGCGCTACCGGATCTACGACCTCGCCGCCTTCGTCGCCGGCGACTACACCACCCACCTCGCCGACTTCCCGCAGACCGGCACGCACCCCGACCCGACGGTCCCGTTCCAGGGGTTCGCGCTGCACGGCGACCACCTCTACCAGCTCGCCGGGACGCCCTACGACCCGCGGACCAACCCGCCCGCGGGCCGCGGCGACACCCATGTGTCCTGCCTGGACATCCGCACCGGCGAGCCGGTCCAGCGCGAGCGCACCGAGGCCGGTCACTCGCTCTCCTTCCGCGAGCCGGAGGGCCTGGCGATACGGCGGACACCGAAGCCGTGGCTGTGCATGGGCTTCGCGTCCGGAGCCGTGGGCGCCCGAGAGTTCTCGGTCTACTACAAGCCGCACCGCTCCTGACTGCCGGCTGCCCGCCTCACTCCTTACTCGGGTTACTCGGGCTTCCTCTTCTCAGGCTTCCTCTCAGGTTTCTTCTCGGGCTTCTTGCGGGGCTTCTGCTCGGGAGCCGTATCGGACTTCGGCTCGGACTTCGGCTCGGGCTCCACGCCCATGTCCGGGACGTCCTTCACCGACGGCTCGCCCAGTTCCCGCAGCGCCTGCTCGGCCAGCGGCACGCGGGTCGGCGAGAAGTGAGGGCTGATCCGCAGCGCCTCCTGGAGATGCCGCCGCGCGGCCCCCGACATCTGCAGCTTCCGCTCGATCATCCCCAGGTGGTACACGTACAGCGCGCTGCGCACCCCGCCTCCCGCGTGCTGGTCGGTCGCCACCCGCGCGAACCTCAGCGCCTCCTTGTCCTGGCCGGCCCGGTGCAGCGCCCAGCCCAGCGCGTCCGCCACCGGGATCCCCGGCTGCCGGCGCCACTCGGCCCGCAGCCGCCGTACCGCGGACTCCGGGGCGCCGTGGTCCGCCTCGAAGCGGCCCAGCACGAGCTCCGCGTCCACCCCGCCGGCCGCGGCCCGCGCCGCCCGCTCCCGCAGCGAGTCGTACTGCACCCGCGCCGCCTGCCCCAGCCCCAGCGACGCGTACAACTCGCCCAGCTCCAGCGCGTACTCCGGGTTCGGCTGCTTGGCGAAGGCCGCCCGGTAGGCGTTCAGCGCCTCCGTCGTCCGGCCCAGCGCCGCCAGCGTGCGCCCCTGTCCGGCGAGCGCGGCCCGCTGGTCGGGGTCGAGCCGCACCGCCTCCTGGAAGTACCGCAGGGCCACGTCCAGGTCACCGCGTTCGAACGCGAGCTGACCCGCCCGCTCCAGATACGACGCCCGCTCGGCCGGGGCCTGAGCGCCCGCCGCCGCGTCCGACAGCGCGGCCGCCGCGTCCTCCCGATAGCCCCGGTCCCGGTACACGCCGGCCGCCCACGCCAGCACCTCCGGCCCCTTGCGCAGCTCCACCAGCCGGTCCAGCGCCCGCTTCGCCGCCTTGTAGTCACCGAGCCCGGTCTGCGCCTCGATCAGCTGCGGATACGTCGTCCACCGCTTGCGGTCCGTCTTCAGCGCCGCCTCGCTCCAGGTGCGCGCCGCCCGGTAGTCCCGCCGCGCGTTCGCCAGCGCCGCCATGCCGTCCTGCGCCTCGGCGTTGTCCGCCCGCACCTTCAGGGACCTGCGCAGCGCCCGTTCCGCCTTCGGGAAGTTCGCCGCATCCGAGGTCCGGCGCCCCTGCTCCACATACGCCGCGCCCAGCACGGCCCACGACGCGGCGTTCTTCGGGTCGGCCCGCAGCTGCCGCTCCCGCTCGTCGATCAGCACGGCGAGATCGGGCAGCGCGGCGGTCACGCCCGTGGTGACCGCGGTCAGCGCCTGCGCCCCCGGTGCCGGCTCGGACGATTCGGGACCGTCCGATCCCCACGGCAGCAGGGTCAGCAGCCCGCCGAGCACGGCACACCCCGCCACCGAGGCGAGCAGCACCCGCCGCCGGACACGCGGGAACCTCGGCCGTACGCCCTGTTCGTTCTCCACGGCGTCGTTCTCCATGGCGCTCACTGTGCGTGAAACGGTCGGTCGACACGACGACCACACCCGCCTTACGTCGGCTGCCGTACACGGGGTTCACACCGATGGCCCCGGGTGTCACGCTGTGATCATGAGCCGTACCGAAGCCGCACCCGACCAGGCCCGGGGTGACCTCACCGAGCGGCTGCTCGTGGGTCTGCCGCCCGAGGCCGTCCTCACCGACCCCGACATCACGGCCTCCTACGCCAACGACATGGCCAGCTTCTGCCCGGCCGGCGCCCCGGCCGTGGTGGTGCTGCCGCGCACCGGCGAAGAGGTCCAGCACGTGATGCGCACCGCCACCGAGCTGCGCGTCCCGGTCGTTCCACAGGGCGCCCGCACGGGCCTGTCGGGCGGCGCCAACGCCTCCGACGGCTGCATCGTGCTGTCCCTGACCAAGATGGACCGCATCCTGGAGATCAACCCCGTCGACCGCATCGCCGTCGTCGAACCCGGCGTCATCAACGCCGCCCTCTCCCGCGCGGTGGGCGAACACGGGCTTTACTACCCGCCGGACCCCTCCAGCTGGGAGATGTGCACGATCGGCGGCAACATCGGCACCGCCTCCGGGGGCCTGTGCTGTGTGAAGTACGGGGTGACGGCGGAGTACGTCCTCGGTCTTGACGTGGTGCTGGCCGACGGACGGCTGATGACCACCGGCCGCCGTACGGCGAAGGGGGTCGCGGGATACGACATGACCCGCCTCTTCGTCGGCTCCGAGGGCTCGCTCGGCATCGTCGTACGGGCCGTCCTGGCGCTCAGGCCGCAGCCGCCGCAGCAGCTCGTGCTGGCCGCCGAGTTCGCGTCCGCGGCCGCCGCCTGCGACGCGGTGTGCAAGATCATGGCCGGCGGGCATGTGCCGTCACTGCTGGAGATCATGGACCGTACGACCGTCAAGGCCGTCAACGACCTGGCGCAGATGGGACTGCCGGACACGACGGAGGCCCTCCTGCTGGCAGCCTTCGACACCCCGGACCCGGTGCCCGACCTCGCCGCCGTCGGCAAGCTGTGCGAGGCGGCCGGCGCCACCCAGGTGGTCCCGGCGGACGACGCGGCCGAGTCCGAACTCCTCCTCCAGGCCCGGCGGTTGTCCCTGACCGCGCTGGAGGCGGTGCGTGGTGTGACGATGATCGACGACGTGTGCGTACCCCGCTCCAGGCTCGGCGACCTGATCGTGGGCGTCGCCCGGATCGCGGAGAAGCACCAGCTCACGATCGGGGTCGTCGCGCACGCGGGCGACGGCAACACGCACCCGACCGTGTGCTTCGACGCGAGCGACCCCGAAGAGTCCCGGCGCGCCCGTGAGTCGTTCGACGAGATCATGGCCCTCGGGCTGGAACTCGGCGGCACGATCACGGGCGAGCACGGTGTGGGTGTGCTGAAGAAGGAGTGGCTGGCGCGGGAGATCGGCCCGGTCGGGATCGAGATGCAGCGGGGCATCAAGCAGGTCTTCGACCCGCTGGGCATCCTGAACCCGGGCAAACTCTTCTGACCTGCCGTCCCTCACCGGGCGAGCAGCTGGTCGAGCGCGTCGTCGATCCCCAGCTGCTCACCCTCGGTCCCCGGGGGCACCACCCGCAACGTCCGCTCCAGCCAGGCCGACACCTGTGCCGCGGGTGCCTCCAGCAGGGCGTCGCCGCCGGGCGAGCTCAGGGCGATCAGTACGACGCTGCGGCCCTCGGCCTTCGTCGGCCACACCCGCACGTCCCCGTGCCCGCACGGCCGGAACACCCCCTCGACCAGCAGATCGCGGGAGAAGGTCCAGTGCACGGGCTGCTCGGAGTTGATGTGGAAGGTGATGTGCACGGCGTACGGATCGTCGCTGCGATAGCTCAGCCGCGCCGGCACCGGCACACTGCGCTCCGGCGACAGGATGAGCCGCAACTCCAGTTCGCGCTCCACAACGGTGTGATGCATGGCGAGAATCCCCTCTCTCGAGACACATACGGACCCCGCGGACGGGCCCGTACGAGTGGAGAGCGAGCAGAGGCACGGATCATTACGCGACTTCCCAGAACTTTTTCCCGCCCCGATCCCGCACCGGGCTTCCGCTCGTGTGAAGTCCGTGTGCTTCGTTGCCCGGAAAGGGGTGGGTCGGGCGGGGGCGGCGGTGGTTGTTGCGTCCGTCCGGCTGTGTCTTCCCGGGGGATGACCCCCGGACCCCCAGCCGACAGAGCGAGGTCGCCGTTGCCCGAACAGTCGCCGCGCGACTTGCGGCCCCGAGTCGCGCCGTCGGCGTACCGCACCGGGCTTCCGCTCGTGTGAAGTCCGTGTGCTTCGTTGCCCGGAAAGGGGTGGGTCCGGCGGGAGCGGCGGTGGTTGTTGCGTCCGTCTGATAGATGTGGAGGCCCCTATTTGACCCACGAGCAGATACCGGACGACGGACATGAGCGCCCCAACCCCGGCCCCCGGTGACGACCGGCCCCGCGAAGGGTATTACCCGGACCCGTCCATTCCTGGATATGTCCGGTACTGGAACGGTGCCTCCTGGGTGCCGGGCACCAGCCGTCCGGCGCCCACGGACGGCGAGACGCTCGCCCCGCCGCCGGGACAGGCCGCCGCGGCCCCGTCGGTGGAGGAGACCGGCCCGCACTTCTTCGACGAGGAGCCCGCGCCGGGCGGTGCCCAGCACGGCAGCCGTCCCGAGCCGGCCACCGCGTGGGGTGCCGACTCCGCGCAGCAGTCCGGCTTCGGCGGCGACCAGGACCGCCGGGTCTCCTGGGGACAGCCCGAGCCCGACCCGAGGGACCCGCGCACCGCGGCCCAGCCGGACGGCCACGCCGCCCGCACCGACGGCACGGCCTCGATCCCGCCCGCCGAGCCGGACGCGGAGTCCGGCGGCGTCGCCTCCGGCGACACGTTCATGATCCGCAGGCCCGTCGCCGGCGCCTCGGGCCAGGCAACTCCCGGCATCCCGAGCCCCGGTGGCCCCGCGCCCGTCGACGGCACCATGGCGATCCGCGCCGTGTCCCCGCGCACGGGGCAGCAGGGCGGGGCGGCCGGGGCGCAGGCCGGAGGCACGGGCGCGTCCGCCGTCCCGGGCGCCGCACGTACGGACGCAGAGCGCCCCGGCGCGGCCGGTGCCCCGCAGGGCCCCGGCTTCGGCGCCGGAAAGGCCGCCGCGGAGCGCGCCTCGACCGGCCGGCCACAGGCCCAGGCGCCCGCTGGAGCCGGGTCCGCGGCCCAGGCGTCCGCCGGTGCCCCCGAGGGTTTCTCCGGCCCGCAGCAGGCCGCTCCGGGCGTCCCCCGTCAGTCCGGTGGCCCGCAGCAGCCGCCCGCCGGCTCCGCCACACCCATGGCGTCGGGCGCCGGCGGCGGACAGTCCTCCTGGGCGCAGCAGGTCCACCGGCTCGCGGGCCCGGCCGAAGAGGACCAGCCGGTCGCCCCCTGGAAGCCCCCGACCCTGGACCCCTTCCAGGCCGCCGCCATGCGCCAGGCCGCCGCCCGCCCCGCCAACCTCGGCAAGCGGCTGGCCGCCCGGCTGCTGGACACGGTCGTCCTGGCCGCCGTCACCGCGGTGGCCGCCGTACCGCTCGGCACCAAGGCGATGGACCACGTCAACGAGAAGATCGACACGGCCAAGCTCTCCGGCGAGACGGTCACCGTCTGGCTGCTGGACGGCACCACGTCCGTGTACCTGGGCGTCATCCTGGCCGTGCTGCTCCTGTTCGGCGTGGTCTACGAGGCGCTGCCCACCGCCAAATGGGGCCGCACGCTGGGCAAGAAGGTGCTCGGTCTGGAGGTGCGGGACATCGAGGGGCACGAGCCGCCGGAGTTCGGCGCCGCTCTGCGCCGCTGGCTCGTCTACAGCGTCCCCGGCCTGCTCGTCATCGGCGTCGTCGGCGTGCTGTGGTGCGTGTTCGACCGGCCCTGGCACCAGTGCTGGCACGACAAGGCGGCGCATACGTTCGTCGCGGGCTGACCCGTACGGCGTACGCCCCAGAGGATTTACGTACCTCGGACGGCCCCGCGCCGGATGCGGAACCGCAGGGTTCGCGGTCGACTCGGGGCCATGAGCACCGAACCGCCTCCCGGCTCGGGGCAGCAGCCCCCGGAAGACGACCCGTTCAGGAAGCAGCCCCCGCCGCCCGGGGGCTCGGGTTCGCCGTACGGTGATCAGCCTCCGTACGGCGGCCAGCCCCCGCCTCCTCCCGGGGGCGGCGGCGGTCCCTACGGCGGTGATCCTTACGGCGGCGGCGGTTACCCGGCCGACCCCCTCGCCGGGATGCCGCCGCTGGCCGACAGCGGCAGGCGCACGCTGGCCCGCATCCTCGACATGATCCTGGTGGGTGTCGTCGTCTGGCTGCTCACCTGGGGTTTCGGTGTCACCGAACTCGACGTGGACACCGACAAGGTGGAGTACGGAAAGTCCCTCGGGCAGTCGGCGATCGCAGCCGTGCTCTACATCGCCTACGACACCTTCATGACGGTCAGGGACGGGCAGACCCTCGGCAAGAGGCTGTTCAAGATGCGGGTGGCCAACCTCGACAACGGCGCCACGCCGTCCGTGCAGAACTCGCTGATCCGCGCGGCGGTCCTGTGGATCCCGTTCGCGTTCTGCTGCGCCTGCATCTGGACGGCGATCTGCGGCGGTTGGAGCTACTTCGACCGGCCCTACAAGCAGGGTCTGCACGACAAGGCGGCGAAGACGGTGGTGGTGAGCACCGGCAGCTGACGGATGTCAGGACTGGGAGAGCGCGGGCTCCTCCACCTTCTCGTGGTCCGCGTCGGCGGGCTTGCGCACCGCCACCACGCGGGTCCTCTTGGGGATCGGCACCGTCATGGCGACCAGGAGGCCGAGCATGAGTGCCGCTACGGCGATGACCGCGATCCCCACACCCGAACTGGTCTGTGACAGCAGCAGCATGGCGAGCGTGGAGAAGATCACGGTGCACGAGCCGTAGGAGAGCTGTGCGGCAGTCGGACGAGGCATGATCATCGTGTCCTCGGAATCAGGGGTGCACGGGGGTCTCGGCCTGGCTTTCCGCCGACGTCCGGGCGTTCCGCCATCCGACTCTAACCGCGTGCATGCCCGAGTGGAACAAACCGTAAGCGTGACCTAACCAACAGTGCCGGTGCACGGGGGGCGCACGGAGTCATGGCGTCCAGCAAGTGGACAGTGCCGCGCGCCCGTTCGTAAAAGATCGTTGTTCGCTAAACGAACATCAACTCCGCATAATGCAATTGACCTGTTCAAGTCAAGGTCTGTTTTTTCTGCTTAACCTCTAGTCAAATGTCGTCACTTGACTACACGCGTTGATCACGCGCGCGGATCCTCCATGACCAGGACCCTCCTTCCGCGCGCCCGGCGCGGGGGAGGATCTCAAGTGACCAGTAGACCCTGGACGTTCAGAACGGCGGCGACCGCCGTCGCGCTCGCGACGGCGGCGGCGACCTTCTCGACCTACGCGGTGGCGCAGGCCGACGACGGCGCTCCGGCCTCCGTCGAGCGGCACGATCCGGCGGACAACACCCACGCCGAGCACAACCTCGAAGGCCCGATGAGCAAGACTCAGGAGGCCCAGCGCGAGGAAGCCCTGAAGCAGGTCATATCCGGCGATGCCCAGGTGAAGAAGCGCGAGGGCTCGCAGGTCGTCCAGCTCAAGAGCAAGAAGGGCGACAGCAAGTACGTCGAACTGGGCCGCGAGAAGACCGACAAGATCTTCACGATCCTGGTCGAGTTCGGCGACAAGCTCAGCGAGTTCGGCGGCACCCCCGGCCCGGCGCACAACCAGATAGCCGAGCCCGACCGCAAGAAGGACAACTCGACCGCCTGGCAGGCGGACTACAACAAGAAGCACTTCGAGGACCTCTACTTCGGCACCGGCAAGAAGACCGAGTCGCTGAAGAAGTACTACGAGAAGCAGTCCTCGGGCCGCTACTCGGTCGACGGCGAGGTCACCGACTGGGTCAAGGTCCCGTACAACGAGGCCCGGTACGGCAACAACGCCTGCGGCCAGACCAACTGCTCCAGCGTGTGGAACGTCGTCAGCGACGGTCTGAACGCGTGGGTCGACCAGCAGAAGGCGGCCGGCAAGTCCGACGCCGACATCAAGGCGGACGTCGCGAAGTTCGACCAGTGGGACCGCTACGACTTCGACGGTGACGGCGACTTCAACGAGGCCGACGGCTACATCGACCACTTCCAGATCGTGCACGCCGGTGAGGACGAGTCCGCGGGCGGCGGCGCCCAGGGCGAGGACGCGATCTGGGCCCACCGCTGGTACGCCTTCGGCACCGACGCCGGCGCCACCGGCCCGGCCGGCAACAAGCTGGGCGGCGCGCAGATCGGCTCCACCGGCACCTGGGTCGGCGACTACACCGTCCAGCCCGAGAACGGCGGCCTGGGCGTGTACGCCCACGAGTACGGCCACGACCTCGGTCTGCCGGACCACTACGACACCACCGGCAACGGCGACAACTCCACCGGTTTCTGGACTCTGATGTCCTCTGGTTCCTGGCTCGGCACCGGCAAGAACGAGATCGGTGACCTGCCGGGCGACATGACCGCCTGGGACAAGCTCCAGCTGGGCTGGCTCAAGTACGACACCGCCAAGGCCGGCACGAGCTCGTGGCACAAGCTGGGTGTCGCCGAGTACAACACCAAGCACAAGCAGGGTCTCGTGGTCGAGCTGCCCAAGAAGCGGGTCACCACCGAGATCGTGGCGCCGGCGCAGGGCGCGAACCAGTGGTGGAGCGGCAGCGGTGACAATCTCGCCAACACCCTGACCCGTTCCGTGGACCTCACGGGCAAGACCTCCGCCTCGCTGACGCTGGACGGCTGGTACGACATCGAGGCCGAGTACGACTACCTCTACACCGAGGTCTCGACCGACGGCGGCGCCAACTGGACCGCCGTGGACGGCACCGTCGACGGCGCGGCCATCCCGAAGGACGCCAGCGGCAAGCCGGCGCTCACCGGCACGGTCGACGCGTACAAGAAGCTGGTCTTCCCGCTGGACGCCTACGCCGGCAAGAAGATCGACCTGCGCTTCCGCTACCAGACCGACGGCGGCGTGGCCCAGAAGGGCTTCGCGGCCGACCAGATCACCGTGACCGCCGACGGCACGGCGGTGTTCTCCGACAACGCCGAGGCCGCGGACGCCGCTTGGAAGACCAAGGGCTTCTCCCGCATCGGCGCGTCCATCACGGACGACTACGCGCAGTACTACATCGCCGAGAACCGTCAGTACGTCTCCTACGACAAGGTCCTCAAGACCGGCCCGTACAACTTCGGTTTCTCGACCACCCGTCCGGACTGGGTGGAGCACTACGCGTACCAGAACGGCCTGTTGATCTGGAAGTGGGACACCTCCCAGGCGGACAACAACACCAGCGCCCACCCCGGCACCGGTCTGGTCCTGCCGATCGACTCGCACCCGGCGGCGCTGAAGTGGTCCGACGGCACGGTGATGCGCAACCGCATCCAGGCCTTCGACTCGCCGTTCAGCAAGTTCCGCACGGACGGCATCACGCTGCACAACGCCGACGTCCGCACCCGCATCCTGTCGAGCGCGGGGGTGTCGGTCTTCAACGACCGCACCCACACGTACTACGACCCGCAGACCCCGACGGCCGGTGTCAAGATCACTGACACCAACACCAAGATCAAGATCACCAAGGAGGCCAAGAACGGCTCCACGATCGAGCTCGAGGTAGGCCCCGCGGCGAAGTAATCACTGTCTTCGCAGGTCAGAGCATGATCGGCGGCAGCCCCTTGGCGGGTTGCCGCCGGTCGTGTTTAGGTGCACCCTGTGCTTCCCTTATTGACACCGACGCGCACGGGGGTGTGACCGCATGGCCGCAGGAGGTTTCTGCAAGCTGCCGACCGGCAGCGTGGTGGTGGCGCTGAACCTGCCCAGACCCACCGCCGACGGCACGGGCTGCGTCCGTGTCCTCGTCCATGCCCAGAACCGCGCCCGAGCCCTGACCAGGCTCCGCAATCTGGGCATGCGCGCCGTCTACCTGCGGGGCAACGCCGCCCCACCGACCCCGGACGAGATCACCGCCGTCCTGCACCACCCCGACGGCCTGATATGGCGAACGGCCCCCGACAACGGTGTCGCCGCGCCCCCGGAACTGATGCAGGAGCTGTGGCACCCGATCCGCGCACTCCTGAGACGCCCAGCTGCAACCCCCTAGGGGCGCGGGGAACTGCGCGACCAGCCACGACGGACCCGCGCAGACTCCCGACGACCGATCGCGGCACCCCGGACCGAGCGGCTACGCCACCACCGGCTTCCCGGACAGCTCGACGCCCGCCTCGCGCATCTCCTCCAGCGCCCGCTCGGTCGTCTCCTCGTCCACCCCCGCGGTCAGGTCCAGCAGAACCTGCGTACGGAACCCCTCGCGCGCGGCATCCAAAGCGGTGGCGCGCACGCAGTGATCCGTGGCGATCCCCACCACGTCCACCTCCGAGACCTCCCGGGCCCGCAGCCAGTCGGCCAGCTTCACGCCGTTCTCGTCGGCCCCCTCGAACCCGCTGTACGCCGCCGCGTACGCCCCCTTGTCGAAGACGGCGTCGATCGCGCCCGAGGCGACCGCGGGGGCGAAGTTCGGGTGGAACCCGACCCCCTCCGTGCCCGCGACGCAGTGCGCCGGCCAGGAGTGCCGGAAGTCGGGGTGGGCGGAGAAGTGGCCGCCGGGCGCGATGTGGTGGTCGCGGGTGGCCACGACATGCTGGTAGCCGGACCCGGCCGCCTGCCCGATCAGCTCGGTGACGGCGGCGGCCACGTCGGCACCGCCGGCCACGGCGAGGCTGCCTCCCTCGCAGAAGTCGTTCTGCACGTCTACGACGATCAAGGCGCGGCGCATGGTCGGTGTCCTTCGGTTATGGACCCTTGGGTCGGGACGCTGAGATCGGTGCCGGCCCGGCCGGTGAACTTCCGAGCCTAGAGACTTCGGGTGCGGTGCGGGAGGGGGCATGGGGTGAGCACGCCGGGCGCGCTCGCTTCACGCCCCCGCGGGGCTCCCCGTGCGCCCGTTGACATACTCGGTAGGAATGACAGGTTCCCCGCGCGAGAGCTGTGTGGCGGACAGCGGCAGGTTCGCCCGCGCGGCCGCGTGCCGGTCCCGTACGGCGTCCAGCGGCTCCCGTGCCACCACCGTCCCGCCCTTGACCAGCTCGACCAGCAGCTGCCGGTCGGCTAGCTCGGCCGGCACCGCTTCCGTGCCGATGACCTCGGCCTCCGCGACCCCGTACTCGTCCAGCCGCCGCGCGGCCCACTTGCGGCCCCCGATGGAGGTCTTGCCGCCGGTCGACTTCTTCGCGACCGGCACCAGCGGCGCCCCTGCCGCGGTGGACTCGGCGCGGGCGACCAGCTTGTAGACCATCGAGCAGGTCGGATGGCCGGAGCCGGTCACCAGCTGGGTGCCGACGCCGTACGCGTCCACCGGCGCCGCCGCCAGCGAGGCGATGGCGTACTCGTCCAGGTCGGAGGTCACGATGATCCGGGTGCCGGTCGCGCCCAGCTCGTCGAGCTGCTGGCGGACCCGGTGCGCGACCAGCAGCAGGTCGCCGGAGTCGATGCGGACGGCGCCCAGCTCGGGCCCGGCGACCTCCACCGCCGTACGGACCGCCTCGGCGACGTCGTAGGTGTCCACGAGCAGCGTGGTGCCGCGGCCCATGGAGTGCACCTGGGCCTGGAAGGCGTCCCGCTCGCGGTCGTGCAGCAGGGTGAAGGCGTGGGCGCTGGTGCCGACCGTGGGGATGCCGTAGCGGAAGCCGGCGGCCAGGTCGGAGGTGGAGGCGAAGCCGCCGACGTACGCGGCGCGGGAGGCCGCCACGGCGGCCAGCTCGTGGGTGCGGCGGGCACCCATCTCGACGAGCGGGCGGTCGCCGGCCGCCGACGACATACGGGAGGCGGCCGCGGCGATCGCCGAGTCGTGGTTGAGGATGGAGAGGATCACCGTCTCCAGCAGCACGCACTCGGCGAAGGTGCCCTCCACTCGCATGATCGGCGAGCCGGGGAAGTAGACCTCGCCCTCGGGGTAGCCCCAGATGTCACCGGAGAACCGGTAGTCCGCGAGCCAGGTGAGGGTCTGCTCGTCGACGATCTTCCGTTCGCGCAGGAAGCCGAGGACGTCCGGGTCGAAGCGGAAGTTCTCGACGGCGTCCAGGACCCGGCCGGTGCCGGCCACGACGCCGTAGCGCCGCCCGTCGGGCAGCCGCCGGGTGAAGACCTCGAACACGCTCCGCCGCTCGGCGGTGCCCGCCTTCAGCGCGGCCTGCAACATCGTCAGCTCGTACTGGTCCGTGAAGAGCGCCGTCGAGGGAACGTCCACCGGCAGCCCAAGGTCCGCTGTGTTCATGGCAACCGATGGTACCCCCATTTCGTCAGTCTGACGATTTGGTACCCCGCGTTCGCCGGGGATTTGTGCGACCACCCCCCTCCGGTGGCAGCATGGGCACTGTGACGTCACCCGCTCCCGTAGAGATCGAACGCACCGAATCGGCGGAGGAGACCTTCGCCGTACCCGAGCCGGACGTCCCCTGGGTCACGATCGTGCACAACGACCCGGTCAACCTCATGAGCTATGTGACCTACGTCTTCCAGTCGTACTTCGGGTACACGAAGGACAAGGCGACCAAGCTCATGCTCGATGTCCACCACAAAGGCCGGGCGGTCGTCTCCAGCGGTAGTCGCGAGGAGATGGAACGCGATGTGCAGGCGATGCACGGCTACGGTCTGTGGGCCACCCTGCAGCAGGACCGGAAGTAGCGAATCGTCTTCATGCCAGGAACCTTCGAACCGCTCCCCGGCGGCGGCGCGGCCGTCGCCCTCGACGACGTCGAGATCTCCATCATCCGTTCGCTGGCCGTGCAGCTCCTGGAGCTGATCGGCCCCGGCCCCGCCGAGGACACCCCCGACGACCCGCTCGCCGAGCTGTTCGCCGAGGGGCCGAGCGAGCCGCCGGCCGACCCGGTCCTCAGACGCCTGTTCCCGGACGCCTACGGCGACCCCGAAGGCACCCCGCAGGCCAAGGAGGCCGAGGAGCAGCGGGCGTACTCCGCGGAGTTCCGCCGCTACACCGAGAACGACCTGCGGTCGGGCAAGCGGGACAACGCGCTCGCGGTGGTCCGCTCCCTGGACGCGCTGAGCACGTCCGCCGCCGGTGAGGGCGGCGCGGTGCTCAAGCTCTCCGTCGAGGAGTCCCAGCAGTGGCTCGGCGCGCTGAACGACCTGCGGCTGGCCATCGGCTCCCGGCTGGAGATCGCCGACGAGGACGACACCGATCTGCTCTACCGGCTCCCGGACGAGGACGAGCGCAAGCCGATGGTGATGGCGTATCTGTGGCTCGGAGGGCTCCAGGAGACGCTGGTCGCCACGCTCATGCCGTAGTTCGCGACCTTCTTGCGCTGAGATGTGACGATTTTGTGTTCGCTCAGCGGACGCTCAAATCCGGATAACGATCGCATCACTGCCGCCACCCGCTATGGGGGGCGGCAGTGTCTTTTGTCCGCTTCTTCCTGTGTGATGCGCCACATGAACGGCCCCCGATCACGGTTACGACCGTGATAAATCTTCACGACGCCCGCCGAGCACCACCCGAATGTTCGGCCGGGTGCGCCACAGGGCCGACGGATCGTCGGTCGGGCACAGCTCCAGCAATCCGGGGGGATCGAGACCCGATCCGGGGCCGACGAAGGTCCGGGTCGGCATGGAGAAAGGCGCACAACACATGACCTCTTCGAAGGTCACTGACGAGAAGGCCACGGGTACCCCGGAAGAGGGGTACGAGCGGGGTCTCGGCAGCCGTCAGGTCCAGATGATCGCGATCGGCGGCGCCATCGGCGTCGGCCTCTTCATGGGTGCCGGAGCGAACATCGCGAAGGCCGGCCCCAGCATCATCCTCATGTACGCCCTCGCGGGCGTCGTCATCTTCTTCATCATGCGGGCCCTGGGCGAGCTGCTCCTGTACCGGCCCGTCTCCGGCTCCTTCGCCGAGTACGCCCGCGAATTCCTCGGCCCCTTCTTCGGGTTCGTCACGGGCTGGACGTACTGGCTCATGTGGGTGGTCACCGGCATGGCCGAGCTCACGGCCGCCGCGATCTACATCCACTTCTGGTTCCCCGAGATCCCCCAGTGGGTCAGCGCCCTGGTGTTCCTGGTGGTGCTCTTCGGCGTGAACCTGATCTCCGTCAAGATCTTCGGCGAGGTCGAGTTCTGGTTCTCGATGATCAAGGTCACGGCCATCATCGGCATGATCGTCATCGGCCTCGGCGTGCTCACCCTCGGCTTCTCCGACGCCGGTGACACCGCCACCGTCTCCAACCTCTGGTCGCACAACGGCTTCTTCCCGAACGGCATCGGCTCCAGCCTGATGACGCTCCAGGGCGTCATGTTCGCCTACCTCGCCGTCGAGCTCGTCGGCGTCACCGCGGGCGAGTCCGAGAACCCCGAGAAGACCCTGCCCAAGGCCATCAACACGCTGCCCTGGCGCATCATCGTCTTCTACGTCGGTGCCCTGCTGGTCATCCTGTCCGTCGTGAAGTGGACCGAGTTCTCCGCGGGCGAGAGCCCCTTCGTCCACGCCTTCGGCAAGATCGGCATCCCGCTCGCCGCGGGCATCGTCAACTTCGTGGTGCTCACCGCGGCCCTTTCCTCCTGCAACTCGGGCATGTACTCGACCGGCCGCATGCTGCGCGACCTGGCCGCCAACAGCGAGGCCCCGCAGGCGTTCGGCAAGCTCAACTCCCGCAAGACGCCCGCCGTCGGCATCACGGTCTCCGTGGCGCTCATGGGCATCGGCGTAGTCCTGAACTACGTCGTCCCGGAGAAGGCGTTCCTCTACGTCACCTCCGTCGCCACCGCGGCCGGCATCTGGACGTGGATGATGATCCTCGTCAGCCACATCCGCTACCGGGCCGCGGTCGACGCGGGCCGGCTGCGCGCCTCGTCCTTCCCCGCTCCCGGCGGGGCCCTGTTCAGCTGGGTCGCGCTTCTCTTCCTCATCGGCGTGACGTTCATGATCGCGTACGACAAGGACGCGCGGATCTGCCTGTACGTCGCGGCCGGCTGGGCCGTGGCCCTGGGCATCGGCTGGGCGGCCCTCAAGCGCCGCAACCCGCAGCTCGGCGAGCGGGGCGGCGACCGCGGCGGCGAGCCGGAGTTCGAGAAGGTCGGCTAGGCGCTTCGCTGATAGGGCCGTGGGGCGTCTGCCGGGCCGGGCCGTCGATCGTCTGCGGGTCCGTCGTGGCCGGTCGCGCAGTTCCCCGCGCCCCTTGGACGGGCTGGAGAACCGCCGGTCCCGGACGTCCCGCCGCCTGGGGCACTCGTGGCGCCCCGGACGGCTGCCGCTCAAGGCGTCCGGCATATGGGCCACCTCGTACCATCCCTCGGTACGGGGTGGCCCCTCTGCTTACCCACCCGTCTCCCGCCACCACCCCAAACGAGCGCTTCGCGCACTCTGCTTATTCTGGCGTCATGCTGACCATCACGCAGGCTCTCGTCGACCAGATCGTCGCCCACGCCCGCAAGGACCACCCCGACGAGGCATGCGGCGTCGTCGCGGGTCCGGCCGGCTCGGACCGTCCCGAGCGCTTCATCCCCATGCTGAACGCCGCGATGTCGCCCACGTTCTACGAGTTCGACTCCGGCGACCTGCTCAAGCTCTACCGCGAGATGGACGACCGCGACGAGGAGCCGGTGGTCATCTACCACTCCCACACGGCCACCGAGGCGTACCCGTCCCGCACCGACATCTCCTACGCCAACGAGCCCGGCGCGCACTACGTCCTGGTCTCCACCGCCGACACCGACGGCCTCGGCGACTTCCAGTTCCGCTCCTTCCGGATCGTCGAGGGCGAGGTGACGGAGGAGGAGGTCAAGGTCGTCGAGGCGTACTGAGAAGGCGTACCGAGAAGACGTACTGAGAAGGCGTACCGAGGCGGGTTGAACAGCGCGGTCTCACTCCCCGGCCGTAAGCCGTCCGCGATATGAGATCACATTCCAAAGGCCGGACCGGGAATCGATACGATGACCCCATGGTTTTCCACGACGTGAGCGAGAAGACGCCGGGCATGCTGCTCGTGGCGCGGCTGCACGTCGACCTGTGCAGGCTCGCCAGCGCCATCTGTTGACGCGACCCTGCCGCCGTACGGCCGTGAGCCGCGGCGCCTCACGCACGCACCACCCCCGCTGTACTGCGCTGCCGCGCGCCCCCGACTGACTACTCCCGACAGGAGCCCCTAGCCATGGCCATCGAGGTCCGCATCCCCACCATCCTCCGCACCTACACCGACGGTCAGAAGGCGGTGGAGGGCAGCGGTGACACCCTCGCCGAGCTGTTCACCGACCTCGAGGCCCGGCACGCGGGCATCCAGGCCCGCATCGTGGACGGCGACCAGCTGCGCCGCTTCGTCAACGTCTATCTGAACGACGAGGACGTCCGCTTCCTCGACGGCATCAACACCAAGCTCGCCGACGGCGACAGCGTCACGATCCTGCCGGCCGTGGCCGGCGGTATGGCCTGATCTCCATGCGCTACGACTCCCCGCTCGCCGCGGTGGGCAACACCCCCCTGGTGTGCCTGCCGCGGTTGTCGCCGTCCGAGGACGTCCGCATCTGGGCCAAGCTGGAGGACCGCAACCCCACCGGCTCGGTCAAGGACCGCCCCGCCCTGCACATGATCGAGCAGGCGGAGAAGGACGGCCGTCTCACCCCGGGCTGCACGATCCTGGAGCCGACCAGCGGCAACACCGGTATCTCGCTGGCGATGGCGGCCAAGCTCAAGGGCTACCGCATCGTGTGCGTGATGCCCGAGAACACCTCGCAGGAGCGCCGGGACCTGCTCGCCATGTGGGGCGCGGAGATCATCTCGTCCCCGGCCGCGGGCGGCTCCAACACCGCCGTACGGGTCGCCAAGGAGCTCTCGGCCGAGCACCCCGACTGGGTGATGCTCTACCAGTACGGCAACCCCGACAACGCCGGCGCCCACTACGCCACGACCGGCCCGGAGATCCTCGCCGACCTCCCCTCCATCACCCACTTCGTCGCCGGCCTCGGCACCACCGGCACCCTGATGGGCGTAGGCCGCTTCCTGCGTGAGCAGAAGCCCGACGTGAAGATCGTCGCCGCCGAACCGCGCTACGACGACCTGGTCTACGGACTGCGCAACCTCGACGAGGGCTTCGTCCCCGAGCTGTACGACGCCTCCGTCCTGACCACCCGCTTCTCGGTCGGCTCGGCCGACGCGGTCACCCGCACCCGCGAACTCCTCCAGCAGGAGGGCATCTTCGCGGGCGTCTCCACCGGCGCCGCCCTGCACGCCGCGATCGGTGTCGGAAACAAGGCGCTGAAGGCGGGCGAGTCCGCCGACATCGTGTTCGTCGTCGCCGACGGCGGCTGGAAGTACCTCTCGACCGGTGTCTACACCGCCGCCACCACGGAAGAGGCCATCGAGACGCTCCAGGGCCAGCTCTGGGCGTGAGCCGGTCCGCCGGCTCGGGGTCCGCGAGGCCCTTGTGGGGCGAGTGACGGCGCCCCGCTACGAGAGGTGACGGACCTGGTCCCACACGACCGGGTCCATCACCCCCACCCGCCGCCGGAACTCCCACACCGGCACGTGCCGCAGCTCTCCCGTCTCCAGGAAGCTCGCCCGGCCACGGGTGTCGCCGACCGAGCCCGGCGGCAGCGGGATCACTCCGTACCGTGCGTCGCGGTACTTGCTGGTGATCTTCGCGACGGTCACCTGCTGCCCGCGCACCGCCAGCACCAGACAGGGCCGGTCCTTGGCTCCCGGCCCGTCCTCGAAGGGCACCCTCGCCCACCAGATCTCGGCGGGCGCCGGACGCGTCGACGCCCGTCCCCCGGGCCGGCCGGGCGGCCGCGTCCGCCTGCTCCGGGGCCTGCTGCCGCGCCCCCACCCGTCCACGAGCGTGGCGACCAGAGCGAGCAGTACCACCGCCGCGAGCGCCAGCCACCAGGACGTGTCCATGAGGAGAAGGTACCGGCGCACTTCCACCCGCGCGCGCCTTCTTCCGGGCCTTCTTTGCCCTTCGCCAGGACCGTGTGCGAGTGCTTCGCACGCACCTGCCGTTCCGCGGGTCCCATATCCAGCCGAACGCGTGACACCACAGGTGAGTTCGCCCACAACAGACCTTTGCGGAGGAGCGACCGGAGGTTTTGCGCCTTACGCTCGACAAACCGCACGACCCCCGACGCCCCAATTCCCGATCTTCTGGATTTCCCGCCAGCGGAGGTTTCTGTTTCATGAAGCTCACCGTCGTCGGCTGCTCGGGGTCGTTCCCGTCCGCGGAATCGGCCTGCTCGAGCTACCTCGTCGAGGCCGACGGCTTCCGGCTGCTTCTCGACATGGGCAACGGCGCCCTGGGCGAGCTGCAGCGCCACTGCGGTCTCTACGACCTCGACGCGATCTTCCTCAGTCATCTGCACGCCGACCACTGCATCGACATGTGCGCGTACTTCGTCGCGCGCTACTACCGGCACGACGGCGGACGCTGTGACCCGATCCCGGTCTACGGCCCCGAGGGCACCGAGCAGCGCCTGACCACCGCCTACGCCGACACCCCCACCGCCTCGTCCATGAGCGAGGTCTTCGACTTCCACACGGTCAAGCCGTCCACCTTCGAGATCGGCCCCTTCACGGTGCACACCGAACGCGTGGCCCACCCGGTGGAGGCGTACGCCATCCGCATCGAGCACGGTGGAAAGACGCTGACCTACTCGGGTGACACGGGCATCAGCACCGCCCTGGACGAACTCGCCCGCGACGCGGATCTGTTCCTGTGCGAGGCCGCCTTCACGCACGGCAAGGAGAACATCCCCGACCTGCACCTCAACGGCCGTGAGGCAGGTCAGTCGGCGGCCCGTGCGGGCGCCCGCCGCCTGGTCCTCACCCACATCCCGCCGTGGACCGATCCCCAGATCAACCTGGCCGACGCGCGCGAGGTCTACGACGGTCCGGTGGAGCTCGCGGCGCCGAGGCAGACGTACGAGATCTAGTCTTCCGGGAACACAGCCCGTACGGGGTTCAGGCCCGTATGCGCGACGAAGGCCCCGGAACCTTCCCGGTTCCGGGGCCTTCGTCATGCCGTACGGCTCGGTCTCACGCCTTGGTGAGGTCCTCGACCTCCTCCTCGGGCTCGCGGCCCGGGGTGGGGAGGTTCCACTTCGTGATGGCGAAGCGGAAGACGGAGTAGTAGATCGCGGCGAAGACGAGGCCGATCGGGATGATGAGCCATGGCTTCGTCGCCAGGTTCCAGTTGAGCGCGTAGTCGATGAAGCCGGCGGAGAAGGTGAAGCCCGCGTGGACGCCGAGTGCCCAGGTGATCGCCATCGACAGGGCGGTGAGCACCGCGTGGATCACGTACAGCACCGGGGCGATGAACATGAACGCGAACTCGATGGGCTCGGTGACGCCGGTGACGAAGGAGGTCAGGGCGAGCGAGATCATCATGCCCATCACGGCCTTGCGGCGCTCGGGGCGGGCGCAGTGCGCGATGGCGATGGCGGCGGCCGGCAGACCGAACATCATGATCGGGAAGAAGCCCGACATGAACTGACCGGCGGTCGGGTCACCGGCGAAGAAGCGGTTCAGGTCGCCGTGCACGATCTCACCGGCGGCGTCCTTGAAGTCGCCGAGCTGGAACCAGGAGACGGTGTTCACGAACTGGTGCATGCCGACCGGGATGAGCGCGCGGTTGATGAGACCGAACAGACCCGCGCCGACGGCGCCGAGACCGGTCATCCACTCGCCGAAGTCGGAGATGACCTCACCGATCGGCTCCCAGACCAGGCCGAAGAAGACACCCATGACGGTGCCGACGAAGGCCATGATGATCGGCACGAGACGACGGCCGTTGAAGAAGCCGAGCCAGTCCACCAGCTTGGTGCGGTGATAGCGCTGCCACAGCACGGCGGCCAGCAGACCCATGACGATGCCGCCGAGGACACCGGGGTTGTTGTAGGTCGCGGCTATGTCCTCGCCGGCCTGGATCTTCGCCTCGGTGACCGGGAACGCCTTCAGCACGTTGCTGTAGACCAGGAAGCCGACGAGCGCGGCCAGGGCGGTCGAACCGTCCGCCTTCTTGGCGAAGCCGATCGCCACACCGATGCAGAACAGCATCGGCAGGTTGTCGAAGATCGCGCCACCGGCGGTGGCGAACACGGCCGCGACCTTGTCCCAGCCGAGCCCGTCCTTGCCGAACACGTCGGCCTGGCCGAAGCGCAGCAGGAGACCTGCGGCCGGGAGCACGGCGATCGGGAGCTGAAGGCTGCGGCCGACCTTCTGCAGGCCCTGGAAAAGGCCGGATACCCACTTCTTCGTGGGGGCCGCCGTTGGCGAGGTGGCGGTGCTCATAGACTTCCTCCATCGGGTGGTGGTCTACACCACTCAGTGGTGTAGACCTGTTGTAGCATGATGAAGGTGAGATAAGGAACCCGCGATTCCCCAGGGTTTTCTGGACCGTTATCAAGCCCTATTTCAGACCTTTGTCACGTCCTCGACCTGGTCCTCGGGCTCCCTGCCCGGCGTCTTGAGATCGAACTTCGTGATCGCGAAGCGGAAGATCACGTAGTAGACGACGGCGAAGGCCAGGCCGATCGGAATCATCGCCCAGGGTTTCGTCGCCAGGTTCCAGTTGATGATGTAGTCGATCAGGCCCGCCGAGAAGCTGAAGCCGTCATGGACGCCGAGGCCCCAGGTGACCGCCATCGACACGCCCGTCAGCAGCGCGTGCACCGCGTACAGCACCGGGGCCACGAACAGGAACGAGTACTCGATCGGTTCCGTGATGCCGGTGACGAAGGACGTCAGGGCCACCGACGTCATCAGCCCCCCGACCTCCTTGCGGCGGCTCGGCCTGGCGCAGTGGGTGATGGCGAGCGCGGCCGCGGGCAGCGCGAACATCATGATCGGGAAGAAGCCCGAGGTGAACTGGCCGGCGTCCGGGTCGCCCGCGAGGAACATGTTGATGTCGCCGTGCACCACCGTGCCGTCCGGCCGTGTGTAGCTGCCGAACTGGAACCAGATGGGCACGTTGAGGAACTGGTGCAACCCGACGACCAGCAACGCCCGGTTGGCGACGCCGAAGACGCCCGCGCCCCAGGCGTCCAGGCCGTCCATCCAGTCGCTGAAGCTCTCCAGCGCGTCACCGATCGGCGGCCAGACCCACAGGCACAGCGCCGCGAAGGCGATCGACACGAACGCCATGATGATCGGGACCAGACGCCGGCCGTTGAAGAAGCCGAGCCAGTCGACCAGCCTCGTACGGTGATAGCGGGCCCAGAAGAACGCGGCCAGCAGGCCCACCACGATGCCGCCGAACACACCAGGGTTCTGGTACTCGAAGACGGTCACCGTGCCGTCCTGCACCTGGCAGCCGACGTTCGGCACCGCCTTCGAGCCCTCGGGGCAGTCCTCCGGGAACTGGCGCAGCACGTTGTAGTAGACGAGGAACCCCACGACGGCCGCCAGCGCCGTCGAGCCGTCGGACTTCTTCGCCATGCCGATGGCCACACCCACGCAGAACAGCAGCGGCAGACCCAGCGCGCCGTCGAGCAGCGCGCTGCCCGCGCCCACCATCACCTTGGAGACATCGGTCCAGCCGAGCCCGTCGTCGCCGAACACGTCCGGCTGGCCGAGGCGGTTGAGGATGCCGGCGGCGGGCAGGACGGCGATGGGCAGTTGAAGGCTGCGGCCCATCTTCTGCAGGCCCTGGAAGAACTTGTTCCAGCGAAGCCGTGCGGGGCTGATGGCGGAGCTGTCGGCACTCATGGACGCCCCTCGGTAAGGTGGTGTAGACCAGTTGGCGACGGTTCCACTGTCGTGAACGTCATCCTTCGGCACCGACGGCATGACCGCTCGCGAAGATGGGCCAACTGTGGGTTACTGCGACAAACCGGTTCGGATCAGGGAATTCAGGGAGACAGGACATGGCCAGCAAGGCTGAGAAGATCGTCGCCGGGCTCGGTGGCATCGACAACATCGAGGAGATCGAGGGCTGCATCACCCGGCTGCGCACCGAGGTCAGCGACGCCTCGCTGGTCGACGAGTCCGCCCTGAAGGCCGCCGGCGCCCACGGCGTCGTGAAGATGGGCACCGCCATCCAGGTCGTCATCGGCACCGACGCCGACCCGATCGCGGCGGAGATCGAAGACATGATGTGAGCCCCTGAGCTCACCGAGAGGGGCCTCTGCCCAGGCGACCGAAGCCGTGGGAGGGGCCCCTTCCGTATGGGGCTAGGCTCACGCCATGGCAGCTACCTCCTCAACGACCCGAATCGACGGGCGCACCCCCGAACAGCTCCGGCCGGTCACCATCGAGCGCGCCTGGTCCAAGCACGCGGAGGGCTCCGTCCTCGTCTCCTTCGGCGACACGAAGGTCCTGTGCACCGCCTCCTTCACCGAAGGCGTCCCGCGCTGGCGCAAGGGCAGCGGCGAGGGCTGGGTCACCGCGGAGTACGCCATGCTGCCCCGCGCCACCAACACCCGCGGCGACCGCGAGTCCGTCCGCGGCAAGATCGGCGGCCGTACGCACGAGATCAGCCGCCTCATCGGCCGCTCCCTGCGCGCCGTCATCGACTACAAGGCACTCGGCGAGAACACCGTCGTCCTCGACTGCGACGTCCTCCAGGCCGACGGCGGCACGCGTACGGCGGCCATCACCGGCGCCTATGTCGCGCTGGCGGACGCCGTCGCCTGGGCCCAGGGCAGGAAACTGATCAAGCCCGGCCGCAAGCCGCTCACCGGCACCGTGAGCGCCGTCTCGGTCGGCATCGTCGGCGGCGTCCCGCTCCTCGACCTCTGCTACGAGGAGGACGTGAAGGCCGACACCGACATGAACGTCGTCTGCACCGGCGACGGCCGCTTCGTCGAGGTCCAGGGCACCGCCGAGGCCGAGCCCTTCGCCCGCGAGGAGCTCAACGCCCTTCTGGACCTTGCCGTTTCCGGCTGCGGGGAACTGGCGGAGCTCCAGCGCAAGGCGCTTGATACCGTCCTCGAAAAGTAAAGGACGCGCCAAGAAGAGCCGCCGCGTCGGGCAACCACGCGGCCTTCCCCGGCGTCACTAGGGGTACGGGCGTACGGCACACCGCTGTACGCCCGGCCAGTGACCACGGGGGGCCTGCGAGGCCTTGTGCAGGGAGGGGAACGTCAAGCATGGCCACGAGCCGACGACGCCGGAGCCGGATAGCCGTAGCCGCCGCAGCCATCGCGGCAGTGGGGCTGACGGCAGGGCTGACCACCGGCTGCGACGCCGTCAACAAGGCACTGGACTGCGTCCAGACCGCCGACGCCATCGCCGACAGCGTCACGGAACTCCAGCAGGCCGTGGAGAGCGCCGCGAACGACCCGACGCAGCTGGAGGAGTCGCTGACCTCCATCGACAAGAACCTCGACAAGATCGGCGACAAGACCGACAACGCCGATGTGAACAAGGCAGTGGACGACCTCCAGCAGGCCGTCACCAACGTCCGCGACGCGGTCAAGAACGGCGACGAGACCCCGGACATCAGCCCGGTCACGGAAGCGGCGGGCGAACTGACGAAGGTCTGTACGCCGTAAACCACGGACACCGAGGCCGGGATACTGGACCCCATGACCCGTCTCATCCTCGCCACCCGTAACGCCGGAAAGATCTCCGAACTCCGGGCGATCCTCGCCGACGCAGGTCTCGATCACGAGCTCGTCGGCGCGGACGCCTACCCGGAGATCCCCGACGTCAAGGAAACCGGCGTCACCTTCGCCGAGAACGCGCTGCTGAAGGCCCATGCCCTGGCGCGGGCGACCGGACTGCCGGCCGTCGCCGACGACTCCGGGCTGTGCGTCGACGTACTGAACGGCGCCCCCGGCATCTTCTCGGCCCGCTGGGCGGGCAGGCACGGGGACGACCGCGCGAACCTGGAGCTGCTGCTGGCCCAGCTCTCCGACATCGACGACGCACACCGGGGCGCCCACTTCGCCTGCGCCGCCGCGCTCGCCCTGCCCGACGGCACGGAGCGGGTGGTCGAGGGACAGCTCCGGGGCGTCCTGCGACATGTCCCCACCGGCACCAACGGCTTCGGGTACGACCCCGTCCTCCAGCCGGAGGGGGAGAACAGGACCTGCGCCGAGCTGAGCCCGCAGGAGAAGAACGCGATCAGCCATCGGGGGAAGGCGTTCCGGGCGCTGGTGCCGGTCGTACGGGAACTGGTGGGTTGACTTCATGAAACGGACCCCGCACCCATGAGTCAGAGGTGCGGGGCCGCTTCTTCGTGTGCGCCCGGTCGGATTCGAACCGACAAACACGACCACCTAAAGATCGCCGCTCGGCCATTGGCGTACGGGCGCCGGGCCAGCTCTACCTTACTGGGCGAGAGTATGTCCTCGCTGACCGCCTCGGCACCAGGTACTGGTGACCGCATGACAGTTGGGGCACAACAGCCGCAGGTTCTCCCGCCGGTCGTCGCCCCAGTCCCCGTTGATGTGGTCGACCTCCAGCGTCATGGCCTTGCCGAGCCATTCGGGGCCGATTCCGCTCGGCGCACTTCTCGGGCACGCCCGCCTCAAGGAGTGCGCGACGTAGCAGGTGCGTTCTCGTCCGGCGCTTACCGTCGTGCCGGACCAGGATGTCCTCTGCACGCCTGACCGGAGTCGTGCCCGGCTTCCCGCGTTGATGCGCCTGTCCGAGGAAGTGCGTCGTGTCGAGACCGGCGGCTGCGATCCACTGGTGGAACAGCGCACGAAGCCGGCTGTTGTAGGGCTCCAACCCCAGCGCGCGGAGAGCGTCGGCGATGGAGGTCGTCGTCTCGACCGCACGGCGCAGCTCATCGTCGGCAGGTTTGGGACGCGACCCGGACGTGAGTCTACGACGTGGCATGTGGGAGACGTCGATCCCGAAGTGGTCGAAGCGTCGGAAGAGATGACGGCGGAGATTGCCGTAGGGCCGAGTGCCGAGGAACGCGATGACCTCGTCGATGTCCGAGCACTGTGCGGCGGCTTCGGCCAACCGCTCTCGGGTGTACTGCACCCGTCCGCTCATGCCCTGTCGATCCCGGCACGCCCTTTGGCGCGCCCACGGTAGTTGTCCGTCGTCGAATGGCAGTTGGGGCAGAGGAACCGGAGGTTCTCGAGCGGTTGTCCCGCCAGTTGCCGTCGATATGGTCGACCTCCAGCGGCATCGGGTGGCCCCGCCAGACCGCTTCCGTGCCGCAGAGTGCACACCGGTCCGGTACGCCCGTGCACATCATCGCCCACCTGAGGCGGTCACTCGGGATGCGCCGGGCGTGGCCGACCTGCTGCTCCACGAGGAGACGTTCAGGCGTGCGGGTGCGCCGGACCTCACCGCGCCGGGACGGCCTCTCGAAGTGCGAGGTGTCGATGCCGTATGCCCTGATCCGGCGGCTGATGTGGGTGTGATGTCCGCCCACGACCTCTAGCCCGAGACGGCGCAGCACCTCACACGTATTCTTCGAGGCCGACACCGCGGCCTGGAGGATCTCCCTCGTCCACTTGACCCCGTCGCGCTCGAAGTGCGACACGTCCACCCCGAGCTTCTTCATCCGCTCCCACACGTACCGCCGTGTCGAACTCTGCGGATCCACCCCCAACCGCCCCAACGCCTCTGACAGCGTCCGCGCCCCCCGAGCCGCCTCCTCCAGCCGCTCCTTGGTGTACGCGCTGGCGCCCATTCCAACCCCCGCTCTCGGTCACCTGTTCTTTGCTCGTACGGAGCAACGAACCGTATGTCGGACGGTGACGGCGGGGTTGGCGTGGCGTAGATCACTGGATGTGGAGTGAGGAGCGCAGGCCGGTGCCGGGGTGGGGCGGCCTGGCTCCTGGTGCGGGCATCTCCTTCAGATGCCCAGGTCCTTGATGATCTTCGCCACGTGGCCGGTCGCCCGCACGTTGTACAGCGCCCGTTCGACCCTGCCCTCCTCGTCCACGATCACCGTGGACCGGATGACGCCCATGTACGTCTTGCCGTAGTTCTTCTTCTCGCCGTACGCGCCGTAGGACTCGGTGACGGTCTTCTCCGGGTCGGCGAGCAGCGTGATCTTCAGGTGCTCCTTCTCGCGGAACTTGGCGAGCTTCTCCGGCTTGTCGGGGGAGACGCCGATGACGTCGTAGCCGGCGCCGGCCAGCAGCTCCAGGTTGTCCGTGAAGTCGCAGGCCTGCTTGGTGCAGCCGGGCGTCAGGGCGGCCGGGTAGAAGTACACGATGACCTTGCGGCCCTTGTGGTCCGTCAGGGACACCTCGTTGCCGTCGGCGTCGGGGAGGGTGAAGGCCGGGGCTACGTCCCCGGGCTGGAGTCGCTCGCTCATCGAACCAGCGTAACCGGGGAGCCTGACAGTGCGGTCCGGCGAGGAACTGACAGACTGTCCGGAAACAGCATCAGCTTCACTTCGGAGGCCGTACGGTGGCGGACACGTCGGACACCAGAACCCCGGCGCAGATCGAGGCGGACATCAAGGCCCGTCGCGCAGCTCTGGCCGAGACACTCGACGAGATCGGGGTGCGGGTGCACCCGAAGACGATCGTCGGCGATGCCAAGGCCAAGGTGGTCTCCAATATCGACCACACCCTCGGACGGGCCTATGTCGAGGTCAACCGGGTGGTGAGCGATGTGAAGGCCAAGTTCACCGATGACGAGGGTGCGCCCCGGCTCGAACGCATCGTGCCCGTGGCGATCGTCGCCGTCGGGCTCGTGGGCCTGCTGGCGCTGGGAACCCGGCGCCGCAAGGGCTGAGCGGCGGCGGACCCGGCGGCGTACGCGGGCGTCAAAGGCAGGTAGGTTCAAAGGCGTGAGCGCCAACAGAAACGAGCCCAGCACCCACCACGACAAGCTGCCCATCCGGATGCTGCACGACCGCGTACTCGTGCGGCAGGACACCGGCGAGGGCGAGCGGCGTTCCGGTGGCGGCATCCTGATCCCCGCCACCGCGGCCGTCGGCCGCCGGCTGGCCTGGGCCGAGGTCGTCGCGGTGGGACAGAACGTCCGCACCGTGGAGCCCGGCGACCGGGTCCTGTACGACCCGGAGGACCGTGCCGAGGTCGAGGTGCGCGGGGTCGCGTATGTGCTCATGCGTGAGCGTGATCTGCATGCCGTGGCCGCCGACCGGTTCGAGGGGTCGGAGGACTCCACGGGGCTCTACCTGTAAACCAACGGTCGAAGGGGCTGGTGACCATCGTCACCAGCCCCTTTCGCTGTTTCCTTTGCTAGCTTTGAAGGAACCCGACGAGACGCGCCGTACCGGGACTCAGGCAAAGACGACGCACCCCGTTCCACGTCGTACGTCTCGGAGGTGCCTGTCATGGCCTGGGTTCTGCTCGTCGTCGCCGGTCTGCTCGAGGTCGGCTGGTCGATCGGCATGAAGTACACCGACGGATTCACCCGGCTCGTCCCCAGCCTGTTCACCGGCGCCGGCATCGTCGCCAGCATGCTGCTGCTGTCCTACGCCGCGAGGTCCCTGCCCATCGGCACCGCCTACGGCGTGTGGGTGGGCATCGGGGCGGCCGGTGCCGCGGTGGTCGGCATGGTCGTGCTGGGGGAGCCGGCCACCGCCGCGCGGATCTTCTTCGTCTGTCTGCTGCTGGTCGCCGTGGTGGGGCTCAAGGCGACCAGCGGTCACTGAGCCCCGGCGCTCACGGGCGGCGGCCCGTGCTCAGCGTCCCGGCCGTGTTCCCGGACGTCCCTCCGCCGCCGGTGTCGGTTCCGCCGGTGGAGCTGTCCCCGCCGGTCGCTCCGCCGGTGTCCGTGCCGCCCGAGTCCGTGCCGCCGTCGGTGGTGCCGCCGTCCGTGGTGCCTCCGTCGGTGGTGCCGCCGGAGTCGGTCCAGCCGATCGCGCCGCCGTCCGTCGTGCCGCCGTCGGTGGTGCCGCCGTCCGTGGTGTCGCCCGTGGTGCCGCCGTCCGTCCCGCCCGGGGTCTCGCCCCCGGTCTGGCCCTCGGTGTCCTGGCCGCCGGTCGTCGTCTCCCCGGTGGTGCCGTCCTCGTCCTGGTCGCCGGAGTCCTCGTCGCCCTGGGTCGGGTCGGTCGTGGGGTACTGGGGCACGTCGGCGCCCTCCTGGAGCTGGAGGTCGAACTCGCCGACCGGCTTGTCCTTCAGGGCCTCCTTTGTGTACTGGGCCCAGATGTCGGTGGGCGCCCCGCCGCCGTTGATGCGGTTCAGGCCCATCGCGCCGTACAGCGACTTGTGCTTGGCGGTGACCGGGTCCTGGCCCATGACGGAGACGACGGTGGCCAGTTCGGGCGTGTACCCGGCGAACCAGGCGGCGGTGTCCTCCTCCGCCGTACCGGTCTTGCCCGCCGCGGGCCGGCCGGCGGCCAGGGCCCCGGTGGCGGTGCCGTTGTCCACGACGCTCTGCAGGACCGAGGTCGTGGTGTCGGCGGCCTCGCGGGTGACGACCTGGGAGGTCTTGCGCTCCGGCAGCTCGATGACGTCGGCGCCGTCCTTGGTGATCTTGTCGATCATCGTGTACGTGCCGTGCTTGCCGTGGTTGGCGAGCGTCGCGTAGGCCTCCGCCATGTCGAGGACACTGGCGGTCGCGGTGCCGAGGGCGATCGACGGATACGGCTGGAGGTCCGGGGTGTTGGTCGGCAGGCCCAGTTCGACGGCGGTGTCCTTCACCTTCTCCGGGCCGACGTCGACGGCCATCTGCGCGTACACCGAGTTCACGGACTTGTCGGTGGCCTGGCGCACCGAGATGTCGCCGTAGGAGACGTCGTCCTCGTTCGCCGGGTCGTAGGTGCCCGTCCAGCCCTGGACCGGGCGCTTGTTGGTGCCGTCGTAGATCGTGTTCGGGGTGATCTGGCGGCCGTCCTGGGTGGTCGAGCCGTTCTCCACGGCCGAGGTGAACACGAACGGCTTGAAGGTGGAGCCGACCTGGAAGTCCCTGCGGGTGGCGTTCGGGGTGTACTGCTTGACGTAGTCGATGCCGTTGTACATCGCGACGACCTTGCCGGTCTTCGGGTCGACGGAGGCGCCGCCCGCGCGGACGTAGGTGTCGACCTTGTTGTTCTTCTTGTCCAGCTTGGACATCAGCTGGTCGTTGACGGCGTCGACGAAGGCGTTCTGCTTGTCCTTCTGCAGGGTGGTGGTGATGCGGTAGCCGCCGGCCTCCAGCTCCTCCGCGCTGACGATCTTGTTCTGGGTCAGATAGTCCTTCACGATCTGCACGATGTAGCCGCGCTGACCGGAGAGGTTGGTGGAGGTCGCGGCCTCCTTCGGCATCGGGAACTTCATGCCGGCCCGCTTGGACTCGCTGAGCCAGCCCTTGGTGACCATGCCGTCCAGGACGTAGTTCCAGCGGGCCACGGCCGCGGACTTGTTCTCCGGGTGGGCGACGACGTCGTACTCGCTGGGCGCGTTGACCAGGGCGGCGAGATACGCGGCGCGGGCCGGGTCGAGGTCCTTGGCGTCCATGCCGTAGTAGGCCTGGGCGGCGGCCTGGATGCCGTAGGCGTTGCGGCCGAAGAAGCTGGTGTTGAGGTAGCCCTCGAGGATCTCGTCCTTGGTCTTCTCGCGATCGAGCTTGATCGCGATGATGAACTCCTTGGCCTTGCGGGTGACCGTCTGGTCCTGGCGCAGGTAGTAGTTCTTCACGTACTGCTGGGTGATCGTGGAGCCGGACTGCTTGCCCTTGCCGGTGGCGGTGTTCCAGGCGGCCCGCAGCATCGCCTTGGGGTCGACGGCGGACTCGGTGTAGAAGTCGCGGTCCTCGGCGGCCAGGATCGCGTGCTGGGCGTCCTTGGACATCTGGGCGAGGGTGACGTTCTCCCGGTTGACCTCGCCGTCGCGGGCGATCACCGAGCCGTCCGCGTACATGTAGACGTTGGCCTGCTTGGTCGCGAGGGCGTTGGCCGGCGGGATCTTGACCAGGGAGTAGGCCAGGAAGAACGCGCCGACGAGCAGCAGCGTGCCGATGACGAAGGTGCTCAGCACCATGCGCCAGGTCGGGATGATCCGCCGCCAGCCCGTCCTCTTCGGCCGCTTCGGCTTCCCGGTCGGCTGCTGTGGCTCGGCCTGCGGCTCTTGCGGCTGCGGCTCGTCACTCATCTCTGGCACGGACTCCTGTTTCGCGTCGTACGTTCCCGTACGCCCTCGTACGCCTACTGCGCCCCCATTGAAGACTCTCGCACCCGGCGTTCCGTTCCCGGAAACCGGCGCGTGTCCTGGAAAGTGAGCAGACTCATCCGCCGGGCGGGCCCGGAAAATGGCTGGCAGCCCCTCGTCCGCGCGCACTAGGCTCCTGCGCTTCGGTGCCGGGCGCGGGCGAGGAGGGCTGTGGATGTGGGCTCCGGGCGGTTGTACCTGGCCGTCGCGGTAGGCGGCTTCAGAAGGTACGCGACCTATCGGGTGGCCACGGCCGCCGGGGTGTTCACCAACACCGTCTTCGGCGTGATCCTCGTCTACACCTATCTCGCGCTGTGGGACCAGAAGCCGCATCTCGGCGGGTACGACCAGGCGCAGGCCGTCACCTATGTGTGGCTGGGACAGTGCCTGTACGCGACGCTCGCCATCCAGGGCGGCGGCGCCGAGAAGGACCTGATGGACCGGATCCGCACCGGTGAGATCGCCGTCGACCTGTACCGGCCGGCCGACCTCCAACTCTGGTGGCTGGCCGGGGACCTGGGGCGGGCGCTGTTCCAGATGGTCGGGCGGGGCGTGATCCCGTTCCTGTTCGGCGCGGTGTTCTTCCCGATGGCGCTGCCCACCGACGTCGTCCCGTGGGCGGCCTTCGTGGTCACGCTCCTGCTGGCGGCCGTCGTCAGTTTCGCGATCCGCTATCTGGCGGCCCTGAGCGTGTTCTGGCTGCTGGACGGCATGGGCGTCAACCAGGCCCTGATGATCACCGGGATCTTCTTCTCGGGCATGGTGCTGCCCCTGAACGCCTTCCCGGGCGTCTTCGGCGAGGTGGTGCGGGCTCTGCCGTGGGCGGCGCAGATCCAGATGCCCGCGGACGTGCTGATGGGGGAGACCGCGCCGCTCGGGGCGTTCGCCTTCCAGGCGGTGTGGGCGGTGGCGCTGCTGGCCGCGGGGCGGATCGTGCAGTCGGCGGCGACGCGTCGGGTGGTGGTGCAGGGTGGGTGAGCGGGGCGCCCTGCGCGAAGGGCTGCGGGCCTACCGGCTGATCGCCGCCATGTGGGTGCGCTCCAGCATGACCTACCGCACCTCCTTCGCCGTCACGGTGCTGGGGAACCTGCTGGTGACCGGCCTGGACTTCGTGGCGATCCTGCTGATGTTCTCGCAGGTCGACACGCTGGGCGGCTGGTCGCTGCCGGAGATCGCCCTGCTGTACGGGCTGTCGGTGACGGCGTTCGGGATCGCCGATCTGGTGCTGGGCTCGATGGACGTCCTGGGCGGCCGGATCCGCGACGGCTCCTTCGACACGCTGCTTGTGCGGCCCGCTCCGGTGCTCGCCCAGGTCGGCGCCGACCACTTCGCGCTGCGCCGCCTCGGCCGGATCACCCAGGGCGCGCTGGTCCTGGCGTGGGCGCTGGTGTCGGCCGGCATCGACTGGACGCCCGCGAAGGTGCTGCTGGTGCCGGTGATGCTGATCAGCGGGGCGGCGATCTTCGCGGCGGTGTTCGTGGCGGGCGCGGCCTTCCAGATACTCGCGCAGGACGCCGCCGAGGTGCAGAACGCGTTCACCTACGGCGGGACCACGCTGCTGCAGTACCCGCCCACCGTGTTCGGCAAGGACCTGGTGCGCGGCGTCACCTTCATGCTGCCTCTCGCCTTCGTCAACTGGGTGCCCGCCGCCTATCTGTTGGGGCGGCCGTACCCGATCGACCTGCCGGAGTGGACGGCCTTCGCCTCGCCCCTGGTGGCGGCGGTGTGCGGTGCGCTCGCCGGTCTGGCGTGGCGGGCCGGGCTGCGGTCGTATCGGAGTACGGGGAGTTAGGGGCAGGCCATGGCGGACGAGGCGTTCATCGAACTCGACGGTGTCGAGAAGGTCTTCGACGTGCGCAGGAAGACCGGTTTCCTCAAGCGGGAGCGGCGGCGGGTGCGGGCCGTCGACGCGATCTCCTTCCGGGTGGCACGCGGGGAGATGGTGGGGTACATCGGGCCGAACGGCGCCGGGAAGTCGACGACGATCAAGATGCTGACCGGCATCCTCACGCCCAGCGGCGGCCGGCTGCGGGTGGCCGGCATCGATCCCTCCCGCGAACGCACCCGGCTCGCGCACCGCATCGGGGTGGTGTTCGGGCAGCGCACCACGCTGTGGTGGGACCTGCCGCTGATCGACTCGTACAAGCTGATGCACCGCATGTACCGCATCCCCGACGCCCGTTACCGCGAGAACCTCGACCGGCTCGTGGAACTCCTCGACCTGGGCGAGCTGTTGGACGTCCCCGTACGGCAGCTCTCGCTCGGCCAGCGGATGCGCGGCGACATCGTGGCGGCGCTGCTGCACGACCCGGAGGTGCTCTACCTGGACGAGCCGACGATCGGCCTCGACGTCATCTCCAAGGCGAAGGTCCGTGACTTCCTACGGGAGTTGAACACCGAGCGCGGCACGACGGTGCTGCTGACCACGCACGACCTCCAGGACATCGAGCAGCTGTGCTCACGGGTGATGGTCATCGACCACGGGCGGCTGATGTACGACGGTCCGCTCGCCGGGCTGCACGAGGTGGGGGAGAGCGAGCGGACCCTGGTGGTCGACCTGGAGCGTGAGCTGCCGCCGATCGAGGCCGCGCCCGCGCGCGTGGTGAAGGTGGAAGGACCGCGGCAGTGGCTGGCGTTTCCGGCGGCCGAGTCGGCGGCGGTGCTGGTGGCGCGGATCGCGGCGGAGTATCCGCTGGTGGATCTGTCGGTGCGGGAGCCCGACATCGAGGCCGTGATCGCGAAGATGTACGCCGAGCAGGCGGACCGGACCGAGCGGGCGATCTCGTAGCCCCGGAGCAGGGTTGCTCGTAGGCTGCATACATGAGCGACGATGCCCCGGAGCTGCGTGCCTCCGACGCCGATCGTGAACGAGTCGCCGAGGTCCTGCGGGACGCCCTCGCGGAGGGGCGGCTCGACATGGAGGAGTTCGAGGAACGCCTCGACGCGACGTACAAGGCACGCACCTACGGGGATCTGGCCCCGATCACCCGGGATCTGCCGGTGGGCGCGGTGGCCGTGCCCAAGGTCGACATGGTCAAGAAGCCCGGGGCCGACGCCGGGAGTTGGAGCGAGAGGATCGTCGGCGGCGAGGGGTCCTCGACGTGGGGCGTCGCCGTGCTGTCGGGGTTCCAGCGCAAGGGACGCTGGACCGTGCCGAGGCGGTTCAACTGCTTCGCCTTCTGGGGCGGCGGGGAGATCGACCTGCGGCAGGCGAACTTCGCGGACGGCGTCGTCGAGATCAACTGCGTCGCGATCATGGGCGGCGTGGAGATCGCCGTGCCGCCCGGCGTCGAGGTCGAGGTGCGCGGGATCGGCATCATGGGCGGTTTCGACCACCGCGAGGACGGCGCGGCCGGGGATCCCGGGGCGCCCCGGGTGATCGTGACCGGGTTCGCCTTCTGGGGCGGCGTCGGGGTCGAGCGGAAGCTGACGCGGACGCAGAAGCAGGAGCTCCGTGAGGAGCGGCGCCGGGAGCGGCTGGAGCGGCGCGAGCAGCGGCGGGAGCTGCGCTCCTCCGCGCGTGACGAGCAGTACGAGGCTCATCGCGGGATGCTGGAGGAGCACCGGGACATGTGGCGGCATGCGCACGATGAGCGCGGCAGCCGCCGGCACAAGGGCCGGGAGCGGGACGAGGACTGAGCGGTTCCGGCGCCGCCGCCCGCCGAGCGGCTTGCCGCTACAACTCCGCCGGAGCCGAGCCCTTGAGGTCCTGCAGGTTGAACGACTCCGCCATCCGCTCGTAGCCCTTGTCGCTGGGGTGGAGGTGGTCCCCGGAGTCGTAGTCGGGGCGGAACTTGCGCGGGTTGTACGGGTCCCGCACGGCCTCGTCGAAGTCGGCGACCGCGTCGAAGACCCGGCCCGCGCGGATCTCGGCGTTGATCTGCTGACGCACGTTCTCGCGGGCGTCGGTGTAGCCCCGGTGGCCCTGGAAGGGCATCAGGGTTGCGCCGACGACCTTGATGCCGCGGGCGTGGGCCTGGCGGACCAGGGTGCGCAGTCCGTCGAGGATGCGCTGGGGGTCGGCGAGACCCGGGTTGCGCAGGATGTCGTTGACGCCGAGGTCGATGACGACGACCTTGACGCTCGTACGCGACAGCGCGTCGCGGTGGAAGCGGCCGATGCCCGCCTGGTTGTCCGCGGGGCGGCCGCCGCCGCTGGCGAGGATCTGGTTGCCGCTGATGCCCTGGTTGACGACGCTGTAGCGCGGCACGTCCTCGCCGGCCGCGATCGCCGCCCGCAGCCGGCGCGAGAGGACGTCCGTCCAGCGGCGGTTGGCGTTCTGGGTGGACGTGATGCCGTCGGTCAGGGAGTCCCCGAAGACCACGACGGTGCCCTGGGAGTCATGGCTGAGGACGTCCAGCGCGGTCAGGTACCGCCAGGCGTCGACCTGCCCGGTGTACGCCGTGCCGGTCAGGTCCTCGGTGAGGTCGCCCTCGGCGACATAGCTGGTCTGGCGCGCGTGCGGGTGGTAGGTCACCGGGCCGGACGGGGTGGGGGAGTAGGTGGTCACCAGGACGTCGGTGTCCGCCGGGATCGTCAGGCGCACGGCGTCGCTGAGCACCTGTCGGCCCGGCGGGATGACGACCGTGGGGCTTCCGCCGAAGGTCAGCCGGCGCATGGTGTCCGCGACCGCGGCCGCCGAGGAGGGGCCGGAGGCCAGTGCGAGGGACGCGTGCGTGATCGTCAGCTGGGACTGGCCGTAGAGATTGGACAGCGTGATCCGGGCACTCGTACCGCCGACGCCGGTGTGCACGACGTTGCGCACCGAGTTGCCCGCGAGGCCCTCCAGCTCGGTGCCGGGTTCGGCGCCGACCGGGGAGGCGGACCAGGCGCCCACCCAGATGCCGGTGGATGCCGGGGCGACGGGGCCCCGTCCCGAGCCGGTCTTGGTCGGGGCGCTCTTGCCGGTCGCACTGCCGTCGTCGGAGGCGACTCCGATGTATATCGCGGCGGAAAGCGTGACGATCAGGGCGATGATCGCGCTGAGCAAGGCATAACCGTTTCGCCTGGTCATGCGGTGCGTGTCTCCTCGGGCGGATGGGAGCCCGAGGCTCCGATGTGATCACCTCATGATGCGTCATGAGGCAGAGAGGAGTCGCACGGACCCCCCATTGGGCCGCCGGAGTTCATCCGGACTTCGCCATCGACCTCCCCCCACGGGACAGACGCCGGGAACTCTTGATTCGTTCCAGGAGTAGGTCAGGAAGGGACAATGTGTGCGGAGGATCCTGGACGGGTGGAGCGGAATGGAACGTACGAATCCGGAAGAAACGGCAACGCGTGACGTAGAGCAGCATGCCCGGCCGGACGCTGCCGGTAACCGGCGCGTCCCCGCATCGGCCGTACGTGCGATGGCCACGTTCACCGCCGCCGACCAGGAGAAGCAGCGCGGCGTACGACGGATGAAACTCACCGCGACCGGGCTGCTGCTCCTCGTCGCGCTGGTCTACGTCCTCGCCAAGGTCGCCGCGAACCAGGGCGCCGGCACCTGGGCCGGGTATGTCGCCGCGGCCGCCGAGGCCGGCATGGTCGGCGCGCTCGCCGACTGGTTCGCCGTCACGGCCCTGTTCCGCCGCCCCCTCGGCCTGCCCATCCCGCACACCGCGATCATCCCGACCAAGAAGGACCAGCTCGGCGTCTCCCTGGGGGAGTTCGTCGGCGAGAACTTCCTCTCCCAGGACGTCGTACGGCAGCGCCTGCGCGCCGTCGGCATCGGCAGCCGGCTCGGCGCCTGGCTGGCCGAGCCCGAGCACGCGGACCGGGTGACGGCTGAGCTGTCGGCGGCCCTGAGAGGCGCCCTGACCGTCATGCGCGACTCCGACGTCCAGGCGGTCGTGGGCGAGGCGATCACCCGGCGCGCCGACGCCCAGGAGGTCGCGCCCGGCATAGGGAAGATGCTGGAGAAGGTCGTCGCCGACGGCGGCCACAAGCGGGTCGTCGACCTCGTCGTCGCCCGCGCCCAGAACTGGCTGATACTGCACGACGACGAGATCATGGACGCCGTCCAGGGCGGCGCCCCCGGCTGGACCCCGAGATTCGTGGACCGCAGGGTCGGCGAGCGCGTCTACAAGGAGCTGCTGCGCTTCGTCACCGAGATGCGCGACATGCCCAGCCACCCGGCCCGCGGCGCCCTCGACCGGTTCCTCACCGACTTCGCCTCCGACCTCCAGTCCGACACGGAGACCCGCGCGCGGGTCGAGCGGCTCAAGGGCGAGGTGCTGGGCCGCGGCGAGGTGCAGGACCTGATCGCCTCCGCGTGGACCGCCGTACGCCGGATGATCGTCTCGGCGGCCGAGGACGAGCGCAGCGAACTGCGGCTGCGGGTGCGTGCCTCGCTGCTGTCGCTGGGCGCGCGGATGGCGGTCGAGCCACGGCTCCAGGCCAAGGTCGACAGCTGGGTGGAGGGTGCGGCGGTGTACGTCGTCTCCACCTACCGCAAGGAGATCACCTCCCTGATCACGGACACCGTGGCGAGCTGGGACGCCGAGCACACGACCAGGAAAATCGAGGCGCACATCGGACGCGACCTGCAGTTCATCCGGATCAACGGCACCGTGGTGGGCTCGCTCGCGGGACTGCTGATCTACACCGTGTCGCGGGCGCTGGGGGCGTAGGAAGCGCGGGCGGCCGGGCGTAGGGGCGCAGCTCGCGGGCACTCGGCGAGGGTTCGCTCGACGAGGAGGGAGCCCATGACCACCGCGCAGGCCGAGACCGGCCGTACCGTCACCACCGACATCCCCGCCCGTCTCGACCGCCTGCCGTGGTCGCGCTGGCACTGGACGATCGTGATCGGTCTCGGCACCGTGTGGATCCTCGACGGCCTGGAGGTCACGGTCGTCGGCAGCATCGCCCCCCGCCTGTCCGAGCCCGGCAGCGGCCTGCCGATCACCTCCGGCCAGGTCACCGGCCTGGCCGCCGCGCTCTACGTGGCCGGTGCCTGCCTGGGCGCGCTGTTCTGGGGCCGGCTGACCGACCGGTGGGGCCGCAAGAAACTCTTCATGATCACCCTCGCGGTGTATCTGGCGGCGACGGCCCTCACCGCGCTCTCGTTCGACACCTGGTGGTTCTTCCTGTTCCGCTTCCTCACCGGCTTCGGCATCGGCGGCGAGTACGCGGCGATCAACTCCGCGATAGACGAACTGATCCCGGCGCAGTACCGCGGCCGCGTCGACCTGATGATCAACGGCAGTTTCTGGCTGGGCGCGGTCGGCGGCTCGCTGCTGGCGATCGTCGCGCTGGACACGGCGATCCTGCCCGCGGACGTCGGCTGGCGGCTGACGTTCGCACTCGGCGCCGTCCTCGCGCTGGTGATCCTGCTGGTCCGGCGGCACGTCCCAGAGAGCCCGCGCTGGCTGCTGATCCACGGCCGCGACGACGAGGCGGAACGGATCGTGACGGCCATCGAGCGGAAGGTGGAGTCCGAGCGGAGCGAGCCGCTGCCGCGTCCCGAGGGCGAGCTCACCATCCGTCAGCGCCGGAGCGTGTCCTTCCTGGAGATCGGCCGCACGGTCTTCTCGAAGTACCGCAGGCGGGCGATCCTCGGCTTCTCCCTCTTCATCGGCCAGGCGTTCCTCTACAACGCCATCACCTTCGGCTTCGGCGCGATCCTGGCCACGTTCTTCGACGTGCCGACCGGTGACACGGGCTACTACTTCGCGGTCATCGCGGTCGGCAACTTCCTGGGCCCGCTGCTGCTCGGCAGGCTCTTCGACACGGTCGGCCGGCGCGTCATGATCTCGTCGACGTACCTGCTCTCGGGCCTGCTGCTGTTCGCCACGGCCTGGCTGTTCGACCAGGGCGTGCTCAACGCGACCACGATGACGGCCTGTTGGTGCGCGGTGCTGTTCTTCGCCTCGGCGGGCGCTTCGAGCGCCTACCTCACGGTCTCCGAGATCTTCCCGATGGAGACCCGCGCGATGTCCATCGCCTTCTTCTACGCCCTCGGCACCGCGGCCGGCGGAATCAGCGGCCCGCTGCTGTTCGCCGACCTCACCGGGACGGGCAAGGTCGGCGACACGGTCCTCGCCTTCCAGATCGGCGCGGCGCTGATGTGCCTGGCGGGCCTGGTCGCGGCCTTCTTCGCGGTCCGCGCGGAACGCCGCTCGCTGGAGGACATCGCCCGTCCGCTCACGGCGGTGGCATCGGGGACCGCCGGCGCCTCCGTCCTGCGTCCGGCTACGACTCCCGCCGGGCCCGGTCGCGGCGGCGCAGCAGGAGGACGCCGCCGGCGAGGGCGGTGACGCCGGTGGCGGCGGTCCAGCCGAGGAGGCCGTCCGTGCCGGTGGCGGCGAGGTCGTCACGGGAGGCGGAGGGGGCCGAAGGGGATGCCGTTCTCCCGGTCTGCGGCCGGGTATCCGACCCCGACCCGGTGCTGGCCGCCGCGGAGACGGACGGGGCCGGTGAGCCGCCAGTACCCGTACCCGAACCCGTACTCCCTCCCGTTGCCTTGTCCCGTGTGAACGCGAGCGTCCCGAAGCCCAGTTGGTCGTAGCCGCCGCTGTCGGGGCCGTAGTTCCCGCCGCCGCCCTCCGGGGCGGACCGGCCCGCGATCCGCGTGAGGTACGACGCCGAAAGGCCCCGGCGCCCGGTGTAGTGGTTGGCGATCATCGCCCAGATCGGGCGGGTCATCTCCGGGTTCACGGGCGCCGCCTCGGTCACCGTCTCCGATCCCGACCAGCCGTTGATCGCGCCCTTCCTGCGGGTGTTCGCCGTGAACGGAACCTCCGCGCCCATGGCCCACTTGGCCACGTACTGGGCGCCCTTGAGGAAGCGGTTGTCGTCGTAGCCGTACAGGTCGATGCCCTGGTTCCAGGCCATCTCGCAGACGGTGCCCATCAGGCCGACGCCGAGCAGCGCGTGCCCCTGGTCGCGGCCGGCCTCCAGCCACTCGCCGAGGCCGTCGTCGTACACGACGGGGATGGCGTTCCTGACCGAGCCCAGCCCCTCGCCGTGCTGGAAGTACTCCACCGCGCGGTCGACCTTCGCCCGGTCGTCGCAGTGGATGCCGATGGCCAGGACGCAGGCCAGACTGCACAGGTCCCAGTTGGTCCAGTAGTTGGTGACGACCGCGTTGTTGTGGTGGGCGAGGAAGCTCTCGCTCAGCGGGTGGAAGACGTCGAGCAGCATCTTCCGGAACCGCTCTGCCTCGAAGTCCTCGTGGTCGCGGACGAGTTCGGCGGCGTTGGCGAACTGGTAGCCGTACAGCCCGGCCGCCAGGAACCGGTCGGCGCTGCCCGCGACCTGCGTCAGCGTTCCCGACCAGGCGTTGAGGATCGCGACGGCCGTGTCGGCGTGCGCGCGCTCGCCGGTGATGTGCCAGCGCAGGGCGTTTTGGTAGGCGGCGTGGATGTCCTTGTAGAGCGCGGCGTAGTTCTGGGGAGAGCCCGCGCCTCGGTACACGACAGCGCTGGGCCGGGGCCGCCAGCCGCTCTGGGCGTGCGGGTTGGCGGCCAGCTTGGCGAAGCCGGCGGCATAGGGCTGGGCGCCCGCCTTCACTTTCTCGGCCATACGGTCCAGGTCGGCGCGGGTGTGCAGCAGGCCGGGATGCGCGAAGGAGACGCCGGCCGCGGCGGAAGCCGCAGTACCGACGCCGATGGCTCCGACGGCTCCGGCGGTCGCGCCCGCGGCCTTGAGCATGCTCCGGCGGCTGATCTGTCGTGTCACGTGGCTCATTCCTCGCGTGCCTGGGGCTGGGGACGGTGAGGAGACGGAGCCAGACTGCGGGTGATAACAAAAACTCCGGACACCGACCAAGGAGCCGTACCGATGACCATCCGCAGAATCGTCCCGAACATCCACGCCGGGTCCGAGGAGGCGATCGCGACGAGCCGCGACTTCTACGGCCGGCTCGGCTTCGAGGAGGTGATGGACATGGGCTGGGTGATGACCATGGCGTCCCCCGCCAACCCCACCGCCCAGATCAGCTTCTTCACCGAGGAACGCACGGGCCCCGTAGTCCCCGACCTGAGCGTGGAGGTCGAGGACGTCGACGCGGTGTACGCCCGGGTCGCCGAGTCGGGGGCGGAGATCGTACGGGAGCTCAGGGACGAGGAGTGGGGCGTACGGCGCTTTTTCGTACGAGACCCGGGTGGGCGCGTGGTGAATGTGCTGAGCCACGGTCCGGCCGCTGACCACGCATGATGCCGACCCGACCCGACCCGACTCGCCAAGCCCTGACGCAGACCTCAGCCCCGGCGGTCCGCCACCGCCCACGACGCCAGGGCCATCGCTCCTGCCACCCCGAACACCGCGGGCCAGGCGCCCACCTTCTTGGCGAGGGGGTGCGAACCGGCGAAGGCGGCGACGTAGGCGGTGGACAGTGCTCCCGCGGCCCTGCCGCCCGCCCGCTGCCGCCACTGCTGTGCGGCGGCGGCACCGGCCACGGCCAGCACGGCTCCGCCGAGCTGCCGGTTCTTGGTCCAGCGGGCCACGCCGTACCCGCCGACGAGCCCGCCCGCCGCGACCACCGCGCTGGGAACCCTGGCCATGTTGCCTCCAACCACTGCTGCCGGGCCGGCGACCCTTGCGGCCGGTCCCTGGACAACCGAGGCTAACCGGCCCGGCCCCGGCGGAACTCGGCGCGGGCCCGCAGCTCGGACACGTAGCCCGCGCCGATGGCGCACCCGGCGGCGGTGAGGGCGAGCGTCAGCACGCCCGGGTTCACATACCCGGGCACGGCACCCGTGTCGTAGCTCCCGCCGTCGCTCGTCTCGCAGACGAACCCGAGCGGGATGTACGTGACCGTGTAGTCGGTGATCTCGATGCCCCGCTGGTGCCGTTCCCACCAGCCCGCCGTACGGCACGACCGGGGCGGCGACGAGTCGGTGCCGCCGTCCTCCGCCACCATGACCGCACCGCACACGCCGAGCAGGCCCCAGGCGTACAGCGCGCACGCCCCGGCACCGGCGAGGGCGGCGAGACCGCGCAGCGTGCCGGGCGTGCCGGTGCGCCGGACGCGCCGGTCGGCCAGGGTGCGGCTGCCGTATCCGGTCAGACCGATCGCAGTGATGACGGCGATCAGCACGAACAGCAGGATCAGCAGGAACACCTGGCCTCCAGGGCGTGCGGGCGACGACGGGTGCGCCGAGTCCAACAGGGCCCGGCGCACCCGGCTGTGGTGGAGCCCACAGTTCCGGCAACAGGAGCGCTACAGGATCGGCGTCACCGGAGGCCGGTCTCACAGGGGTGTCACAGCACATCGGCCAGGCGGTCCACCTGATCCGGGTCGAGGCCGTAGCAGTAGAGCATCACCTCGTCGACGCCCAGATCGGCGTAGGCGGTGAGCGCGCCGCGGATCTCGGCGGGGGTGGTGAGCATGCCGTCGACCATGCGGTCGGGCGAGCCGGTGAAGGCGTAGTAGGCGTGCATGCGGGAGCGCGCGTCCTCGACCACCTCCCGCGGGCCGAGCGCGACGTTCACCTGGGCCACGAGACGGGGTTCGCCGTCGCGGCCGTACTCCTTCCAGAAGCCGCGGACGGTGTCGAACAGGCCGCCCGCCCAGGAGGGCGGCGCGGCGGCGAGGAAGCCGTCGCCCCAGCGGGCGACGCGTTCGAGGGCGGCGGGCTTGAAGCCGCCGAAGAGCAGCTCCGGGCCGCCGAGTCGGGCGGGCACCGGGCCGATCGGGCCGACGCCGTCGCCGTAGGGCTCGCCGTGCCACAGACGGCACAGCGTCGCCATCTGCCGGTCCAGGCGCCGGCCGCGGGTGCGCAGGTCGGTGCCGGTGGCCCGGTGGTCGTCCTCGCGGCCGCCGATGCCCAGGCCGAGGACGAGCCTTCCGTCCGTCATCCGGTCCAGGGTGGCGGCCTGCTTGGCCAGCAGGGCGGTGTCGCGCAGCGGGGCGAGCAGCACCTCGGTCTGGACGCGGACGCGGGTGGTGGCGCCGGCGAGGACGGCCAGCGCGACCAGCGGTTCGGGGTTGTCGTAGACGAGCCGGTCGAGCAGACCGAGCGTGCTGAACGGACCGGCGTCGGCGCGCCGGGCCCAGGTGAGCAGGGTGGCCGGGTCGCCGATGGGCAGGCCGATACCGACACTCGTACCGACGTTCATGAAGGGCCTCCGAAATGAGGGGTCGACAAAGTCAGTTGCCGCCCCCTCCGGCACCTCATCGAGGTGGGACGCTCCCGCTCTGCGGCGTGTCTCCGGGGAACGTCTCGTCGAAGTCGGCTCACGGTAGGGCGAGCCGACGCCGCGGTTCAAATCATTTTGTGCGCCGCGTCGGAGGCTGGGCCGAGGACTGACCCGTCGACTGACCCGCGATCGCCGTTACGAGCACGTCTACGCGTACATCTACGAGCACGTCTACGAGCACGTCTACGAGCACGTCTACGAGTGCGTCTACGCGTACGTCCCTGAGCGGGCGGCACGTTCCAGGACGACCGTCCGCAGCCCGCCCGCCCCGCTCTCCTCGTGCCGCACCCGCAGCCCGGCCGTGCGCAGCTGTTCCAGCACCCAGGCGTGGGAGAGCCGCAGCTTGCGGTAACTGCGGGCGGTCAGGGTCCAGTCGGCGCCGGTGCAGTCCCGGGTGTGGATCAGGTCGTGCACGACGACCGTGTAGTCGTTGTAGTCGTCCGGGTACTCCAGGAAACACGTCATGATCCGGTCCTCGGTGGCCCGTACCGGAAGGAAGCGGTCGGTGCCGGTGAGCGGGACCGTCAGATCGCGGTAGGAGAACACGGCCGCCCCCTCGGGCGCGAGGGCCGCGGCGACGTCGGTGAAGAGAGCGGCCACGTCGCCGCGGGTCGGCAGATGGGTCAGCGTGTCGCCCAGACAGACGACGGCCCCCGCCGACCCCGGCCGCACCAGTTCGCGCAGCGCACCCCGCACATCGGCCCGGACCAGCCGGACCGCCGGCAACTCCGCCGCGTACGCGGCGAGTTCGCCCAGCAGCGACCGGCTCAGATCGACCGCGAGGACGGAGTCGAAGCCCAGAGCGGCCAGCGCGAGACTGGCGTGGCCCGGCCCGCACCCCAGATCCACGGCCAGTGACCCGGCCGCCGTACCGATCGCCGACCCGGGCGTCACGCCCCACTCCGCGAGAGCGGCACGCTGCCCCGCCGCGAGGTCGTCGAGATCACCGCCGAGCATCCAGGTGTAGTGCTCGGCGAGGAAGCGGTCGTAGTGGTCGACGGCCTGGTCGGCCACGCGGTCGGCGGCCTGGTCGGCCACGCGGTCGGCGGCCTGGTCGGCCACGCGGCTGGCGGCCTGGTCGGCCACGAGGTTGGCGGCGGTCGTCATGGACGAGGGCTCCCTTCGGTCCGGCGGCGGCGAGTGAAATGTAGGCCCGGGAACGGAAGTTGGGCGTCTCGGCCGAACCAAATTCGGTGGCGCGGGAAGAATCACGGCCATGGACGACACTGATTCGGCGATCCTCACCCATCTCCAGCGCGATGCACGGCTGACCAACCGCGAACTCGCCCGCAGGGTCGGCATCGCACCCTCCACCTGCCTGGAACGTGTCCGCGCCCTGCGCGCCCGCGGAGTGATCACCGGCTACCACGCGGCCGTACAGCCACGTCTGCTGGGCCGCTCGCTCCAGGCCCTGGTCTTCGCCAAGCTGCGCCCTCTGAGCCGGGAAGTGATCTACGACTTCGAGAGCTATCTGACCCAACTCCCGGAAGTCGTCTCGGTGTTCGTGGTCTCGGGCGACGACGACTTCCTCGTCCATGTGGCCGTGCCGGACATCGAGCACCTGCACGCCTTCCTCATGGACCGCTTCAGCGCCCGACGCGAGGTGGTGACCTTCCGCAGCTCGGTGATCTACCGCCAGACGGGCACCCGCGTCCTGACGCCGATGAACGGGTCCCTCGCCGAGCCCCTGTGAGCCAGCTCACGCCTACCAACCCCCCACCCAACTACGAGAACTGACCTCACATCAGATTACTCAGTGTGACTCACGTCACCACCCTCCCGCTCATAGAAAGCGGATGCCGCGCCCCGCCGTACTGGCATGCTCATGCATGACTACTGGGGGGTAACCACACCACCGTCCGCGCCCCGCGCCGGACCGGTCGTACCGGCATGCCCGTCTCGACGACCCGCGTGCCGGCCCCCCATGCGTCACCTCCTGCAGCGCACCCCCATACACCGCTCCCGAGGAACACGCGTGCACAGACCCAAGTTCAAGAGCCACGCCCTGCTGTCGGCGATCGCTCTCGCGGCCGTACTGACCACCGGCTGCTCCACCTCCTCGACCACCACGGACGCGGCGGCCTCCACGGCTTCAGAGAGCCCCGAACCCGCCGCGGCCCAGGAACAACTCGCCGTCGTTTCGGCCCCGTCCGGTGCGGCCACCCCCACCGCCGTGGCCGACGGCGACGGGGGAGGAAGGGCGAAGAAGTCCTCCCTCAAGGTCGCCTCGTACGACCGCAAGACCGGCCGGGCCGTCATCTCCTCGCCGCCGGTCACGAAGCCGACGGCCACCCCATCGCCGACCCGGTCGACCAGCACCCCCACCGCCCCGTCCGCCGATGCCCCGGCCGCCTCGGCCGCCCCGTCCTCCCGCCCTTCGGCCCAACCCCCGGTGGCCGTCGGTGACATCATCGCCAGCGCTCCCGCCCCGGGCGCCCCCGACGGCGTACTGGCCGAGGTCACGGACGTCGTAGGCACCGCGGAGAACGGCGGTACGGCCGTCGAGACGGAACCGGCGAAGCTCAACTCCGTGCTGGGCGCGAGCAAGGCCGAGGGCGAGGTCCCGGTCGACCCGTCGTCCGTCGACGTCAAGCCGCTCGTGAACGGCGTGAAGGTCTCCTGGGCGAAGACCGGCGACCTCCACTTCGGCCCGGAGGGCGCGAAGCTCCCGCTGGGCAGCCTGCGGATCGACGTCGGCGCCGCGGTCGCCACGGCCGAGGGCGCCCCGGCGTCGGCGGCCGCGTCCGTGGAGGGCTTCGTGCAGTTGGCCCCGGAGGTCGCGTTCTCGTACGACGGCTCCGAGGCATCGGCCGGCTCGGACAGCTCCGCCTACTCCGACGCCGCCGACGCGTCCGAGGGTGCGGACAACTCCGCCGACTCCGACTCCGACCAGGGCAAGGGCACCTCCCCGGACGCCGCCTTCCTGGGCCTCTCGGGTGACTGGGCCTCCCAGTGGTCCCTGAAGGGCCGCGCGGCCGGCTCGACCGACGGCCGGCCGATCCGCCTCCCCTTCGCCGAGCTCCACGCCGACCCGGTGATCCAGGTCGGCCCGATCCCCGTCGTCGTCAACCTCGACCTGACCTGCTACATCCAGGTGAACGCGGACGGCAAGGTCACCGTCGATGTCGAGCAGGACCTCAAGGGCGACTTCCGCGTCGGCGGCAGTTTCTCCTGGGCCAAGGGCTGGGCCCCGGTCAGCGAGTCCGACATGACGGGTGAGCCACTGAAGACCAAGGTCACGGCGGCGGGCGACGTCAAGGCGGCCCTCGGCGCCGAGGCCACGGTCGGTCTCTACGGCACGGTCGGCGTCACCGCCGATCTGGCCCCGTACGTCCGCGCCCACGCCGACGCGTCGGCCGAGGGTTCCGCGGACGGCACGGGTTCGGCGACCGGCGCCTACGCCATTTACGGCGGCGTGGACCTGACCGGCACCCTCAATTTCCAGCTGACCATCTTCGGCACACCCGTCTTCCAGACGAAGATCCCGCTGGGCGCCCTCCACCACGAGTGGCTCCTGACGGAGGGCAAGGCGACGACGACGGCGGGCCCGCCGCCGACGAAGTCCGGCTGACCGCCCACACGCACCGCACTCATGACGCGGGCCGCACCCGCCAACAGAACTTGGAGCGGCCCGCGTCGGCGTTCCAGCGTGTGTTTGTGGGCCGATGAGGCCGTACCGGACGAGTCAATCGTCCGAGCCCGAGCCCGACCTCGACTTCCCCGAGCTACGGGCCAGCGTCCCCACCACCTCGGCCAGCCCCAGGGTCACGCTGGAGACCACGCGCACCCAGCGCGGGCTGCCGCCCCGAGACGCCCACACGACACACACGCATCCCCCGACGACGAGCAGCAGCACGCCGACCAAGACGAGCACGATCACGCTCATCCCCCTCTTCCTCCAGTACGGACGCCGTCATCCTCTCAGCCGATACGACGGCCGTACGGGAAGGCGAAGACGAGGGGGCGAAGACGAGGGGGCGAAGACGAGGGGGCGAAGACGAGGGGGCGAAGACGAGGGGGCGAACCTCGTCCGACCGATCTCAGGACCGCAGGGGGATCCGCAAGTACTGCCGCTTCTTCTCATCCCGTTCGACGACGCCGAGCCGCAGCAGTTCCCCACGCAGCTCCCGGGCGTCGTCGGCGCCCTCGTCCTTCTCCCGGGCCGCCGCACGAGCCCTCAGCAACGCGTCCGCCCCCTCGGGCAGTCCGGGCATTCCGGGCACCCAGCGCCGGAAGTCCCTCCGGTGCGGGTCCTCGTCCGCCCACCGGTACCCGTGTGCGGCGAAGGCCTCGGCCAGCCGTGGCCAAGGCAGACCGCACTCCTCCCGGGCGATCTCCATGCCATCCGGCCCGAGCAGCACCAGTTGCTTGCCGTCCCGCACCACCAGGGCGATCTCCTCGCGCCGGAACTCCTGCGACGAGTCCCTGATGCCGAGCACCACACGGTCGGCGGACACCCGCACCGACAGCGCCTCGTGCACCGCGATGACCCCGACCACCAGGCCGAGCACCGCCCCCACCCCGACGGACCCGACGCTCTGCCAGGGCTCCGGCACGGACGCCAGCAGCTCGGCCGGCCCCTGCAGGGGAGCCCACGACCACGTCACGAGCCACTCGGCAAGAAGGGTGACCAGCCCGCCGGCAACGGCCCCGAGCGCCGTGCAAAAGAGCGTCAGAACCCAAGCCGATTCGGCGAGGACGGCGTCATCCCGCACTGCGGGGCCATTGGCCGAACGGCCCTTCTTCAAAAGATCCCCCGTACCCCGCATAGCCCCCACACTCACGATCCCGCTTCTCCGACGACGTTGGCCCCGGCCACCGGACGAGCTGCCCCGGCACCGTGCCGAGTCTCGAACAAGGCCACAGACCCTGTCATCGTCCATTGGTCTACGGCGCCCGAACTTTGGTAGGCGCGGCGCCCCCCGGACCGAAGACATGCCTCGGCGCCCGGGCGTGGGCCCGGGCGCCGAGACGCAATCAGCTGGCTACGTAACACAATCCGCTGATGGTCAGTGGTGTCCGCAGCTGGAGCCGATGTGGTTGTCGTTCTGCCCACCTGGATCGCCATCGCCGTTGAGCAGGTTGCCCGCCAGGCCGTTGGCGATTCCGATGTTGTTCAGGAGGGCGATGTTCTGGTCGTGAGACCGGCAACCGTGGCCGTCAGCGGGCTGGGCGGCCGCGGTGCCGGTGGCTATGAGGCTCAGGGACCCGACCATCGCGGCCGCGAGAGCGGCCCTCTGAAGCTTGCGCATGTCTCCTCCTTGGTTTGAGTAGAGCGCACCACTAAAGATCTACTTAGCGCTCTTTTCGGAGGCTAATCCGATATGTCCCGCAGCGCTCATCGAAGCTGCCATACGGGCCACGGCCATGAGGGGCAATCAGTTCTTCACCGCCCGGCGTGAGCCCCCATCAGCTATGCGGCCCGGCCGAGGGAATCACCTACGCCGCCGCCCCACCCCGCCCCGGCCTCGCCCGCCAGCCCGACCGGCCCCGCTCCGAACCCGACCGAGACTCACGTGGGTATGGCGCTCACCTCGGCAGTGGTGGGAAGCCCCCCGAGCGTGAGTGAGTGTGGCCAAGTCGATGTCGCCCAGGAGCTGTTCTGTTGCCACGGAATCAGACCGCTCACGTCCTCCCTTGCCGATCCGGTCCTCATCCTGGCCGGCACTGCCCGTGGCTCCGCAGAGCAATCCGGCCGGTCAGCAGCAGGTCGTGATTGGCGAAAAGCGCGTCAAGTTCGACCCGACGACGGACGTAAGCCGTCCAGGTCTCGTCGGGCAGATTCATGTAAGAGGCGACGACGCGAGCGCGACTGGCCTGGGTGAGAATCCATCGGGCCTGGTCCTGATCGCCGGGGCGCCCACCCAGGTCGCGGGCCAGTCGCCACAACTCCTCCCCGTCGGACCGCTCATCGACGACGGCCACAAGACCGATGTCGCCGAGACCGCGCCGATCGCTGGACTGGGTGGTGTACGCGACGGAGAGGGCTTCGAGGGGAAAGACCGTCACGCGGCTGGTTGAGGTCAGCACGGTGGAGGACACGAATGGGTCCGTTCTGGAGGACGAGAGGGGCGGACATGGCGTGTCCGCCCCTGTCGCGGAAAGGGATGGAACGCCCAGCGGTCAGCAGCAGGGGCCGTCACCACAGCAGGTGGGCGGATTGCAGTCGGCCGCTGTGCCCCACAGCCGTTCGTCGACTTCGAAGCCGGCTGCCCGGATCCTGGCGACGACGCCCGTCATCAGCCCGCGCGTGCGGACCTTCGAGTTCGGCTGGTGATGCAGGAAGTAGCCGAACTGCCGCTGACACCAGTCCGCGTACCACCCTGTGTGCAGGATGAGCGTGTGCCAACCGGGGTCGACGAGCTGGGACGGCGCCATGGTGGAGCCTTTGCCGGTGGAGCCCATGACGAAGACCAGAGCGAGTGCCTGGTCGATGACGCGGTCGGCTACGCAGCGTTCGAGGCCGTACTCATCGGCGCAGAAGGCGGCGAGCGTGTCGAATTCGGCGTCGCTGACTAGGGAACGGCCGGTGCGGGGCTCGGCAGTGACAGTAGGAGGCAACGCGGGTTCGAACGGTGTTGCGTGGAGCACGGATTCACCTCACAGTGGAAGCACCCTTGGGTAGCCCCTCTTGGGTGCCGATTGCCTGTCGAGTTCTCGGGGGGAGGGAACGCGTGAAGCGGCAATCTGGTGTGCCTCAGCGGTCGGCACGGCCAGCGCTTCTGTGGCAGCGCAGGCACTGGCAGGGGGGCCATTGACTGTTAGTCAGGGGCGCGAGGGCATCTGTGGTGAACACGGCCCGCGCAGGTTCCCAGGTTTGCCCAGAATCACGAGAGACGCGCAGCGTCATTAAGGGGCGATCAGCGAGGAACCCAGATTTCCTTGCCCCGCTCACGATGTGTGCGCCTCTGAATGGTGCTTGCGGAGATCCACATTTGCGTCAGACACGGCACTGTAATCGAGCCGGGACTGGGCGTTCTTGCGACGCAGACAGATAGCGAGACATGTTTCGCACCCTGGTTGCGCTTTTGGTTCCGCAGGAAGTTCCGTAAGGCCGTAGTTCCGGGCCTTCTGTGCGCTCGTCATCAATCCTCCCTGGCTTCATTGCTCATCCATGATCGAGCAATCCCGGGGAGGTGCCTAGCGATATTGGCGTTGTCGGGTAAAGATCATGAGCGAAAGGCGCGGGCCCACTCGGAAAGTTGTTGCCTTCCCTCGTCCCCGTACAAGGCACACTGCTCGTGCACGGAAAATTCGTTTAGATAGGCGGATACATCGCGGTGGTCCCGGAACACCATTGCTCCTGTCTGCGTCTCGACTGTGGCTATCCGCTTGTCGTAGATGGTGAAGGTGTTCAATGGGGCTGTAGGCAGGTAGCCGCCCAGGGGTATGACACCGAGTTGAATATTCGGGAGCAAGCTAATTGACACCAACCGGTCGAGTTGCATTGCCATCGCCGGTGCGGGGAGGAACGGCCACCTTACGGCTTGTTCCGTCAGGATGAACGCGAAACGTTTCGATGTGTCGTAAAGAATGGACTGTCTTTCTAGCTTCCGCGCGATCGCCCTGCTGTGGTCTCCGGGAATGTGGGCCAAGCTGGCCCTCACATATTCTGGAGTGGCGAGCAGGCCAGTCACCATGGACAGTAGAAAGTATGAAACTCCCTGGCGGACCGCTCGAACCCTGCTAGCTCATTCTGCTTCTTCTCCAGGCCTGTGCGGCGCTGGGACCAGACGTCTTGCCACTCAGTGTTGGCAGTACGCGCAAGGGCTGCGACCTGCGAGACGAGATCAGGGGGCGCGTCTAGGGCTCTGAGTATCAGCTCAACGTCAACAAGACTCGGCGTCAGCTTCGCACCCTCAATGTTGCTGATCTTTGTTTGCGACATATTGCAACGCTGAGCGAGCCGGGTCTGAGTGATCCCGACTCGCTTGCGAAGTGTTCTCAGTGTCTCGGCCAGGTCTGCTCTGGACTGGCCGAGCTCTTCCGGCTCAAATGTCAAGACCCTTCACGTACTCCTCAAAGGGAACCGACTCGGCGAGCGCGATGCGCTGATATTCGACGAAAGAGGTGACGTCACCCTCGTAGACTTCCCGGCTGATCTGTGTTCCGTCCTCCTGGTAGTGCATGAGAATGACTTCCTTCTTGTCGAACATCCAGAAGTCCTGGACGCCGGCCAGAGGGTTTGGTCGGTCGGTCACGTCCATGATTCGGATATCTTCACCCGCCCATGCGTGAGGGCGGTAGTACATGAACTCGTACTGAAGGTACGTTGTAAGAGGGCGGGACACGATGTGTACGCGCCCCTTACTCTTGCCCTCGCGGCGTACCTCCTTGAGGTCCTCGGTGTACGCGTTCGAGTGTCTGTGCGGGTCGATTCGTGAACCTGCCAGGTAGGCCCGAATGTCTTCTTCTTCCTGAGGAACCTTGTACTCGGGCAGCGTCTCAAGCCTCCACGCCTCGCTGCGAAATTCCCGAAACTTCCGCTGCCAGGCTTCACCATCCAAGAGCACGAACGGCCTCCCTGAGAACCGACTCTGGGATCTCCACGAGGGTTTCACCCAGGGGTGGCTGAAATGCGTGGGAGACGTTTCCTTGCACGATGATGGAGCCACCTGCGGATTGGTAGACGTTGGGGCAGTCGTTCTGACTGCACTCGCCGTTGCCGTTACCGGTGAGACGGGTTAGTTCCTCACGCGCCATACGGAAACCCCCTTGTCGCGCCCCAGTTGGGGCTCTTGCAGTTGACGGTACGGGCCGTGACTCAACGGCGTCCATGCGACAGCGCCGATATTCGCGTTGTCGGGTAAAGATCACGGGTGTCGCCGCGAGCGGCTCACGGCCCAGCCCTTGGAGGCAGCTGGCCATCTGATTGCCAGCACCGTCAGTGACCACGCCGCGAGCCGGCCACGAAGGCGGTCCATGCCCCTGCAGAGATCGCGAGGGGTGGGTACTCCAGCCGTTTCGAGTGTCGTATCGGCACCACAGATGACGTGAAGGCGACTTGTACACACTCGGTTGTGTTGCCGCCGCTGTAGGACGACTTGAACCAGGCGGACTCGGGGACGGGCTGAGATCCGGCGGGCATTTACAACTCCTTGCGGAGGCGGTGGATCATGGCGGAGGAGGCTTCCCCGGAGCGTCACTGGTCACGGGCATTGAGACTCTAAGCGCCGGATACGGGGCAGTCCAAACAGGGGAAAGAACGAGTAGCGCTGCTCGTGGGGATGCCGCCCGCGAATTCAGAGAAGCCGCCGTCTTCGTTGCGGTATACGAGGCCAATTCCGTGGTCGGCGAGCAGGCCACGGAGGTCCTCTCGGGGGAGCTCAGGGGTCAGCATCATCAGGTGGAAGGGCTGGTCGGGAACGAGGCCTCTCAAATGTCGCTGTGCATGAAGCAGTTGAGCCAGAGCCTGCGTGACTGATTCGGTTGCTGGGCTGCCCGTCGGCTGATAGACCGTGTGGTTCGTCTGGTTGTAGATCTCGAATGAGAGCTGATCCGTCGAGTTTTGGAGGGATAACTCCATCTGCCCGATGTCCATCCCAGCTGCGCTTTCGTGCGCTTCGAAGGCCTCTGCTAGTTCGTCACGGATCGCTTCTATTCGGGTGGTGTCAGTTTGTGGTTGACGCTGACGTCTCTGACGTCGGTATGCCCGAGCGACACGCCCTGCCGTCGGCTGAAACCTCATCCGGGAACGACCGGCCAGCGGCAGGGTGTCGGAATCCTCCCGTATGAACGGGCCGGTGGGGCGAAGTCGGAAGACGATGACGTTGCGCTCTTGGCCTAATTCATCTTTGGCTGTTCGTATGTCGTACGGTGTGCGCTCGTCAACCTTGAATGTGCCGATGTACTTGTGCGTTCGCGTGCCAGTTCCTGGAACATTGCCCACCGCGACGAACACGTGTAGAGTGCGTCCCATATTTGCGTGTTCCAGAATGGAAGAATTTCCGCCGTCTAAGGTCTGGTCGCCACGCTTCCCGGCTCCGGTATACGTAAATATCGGGCCCGAGGCGTCGTCCTCGGCGAGCCATCCATCCCGATATCCGTAGCGCTTACCTATTTTGCTGTCGGAGAATATGAGAACGTTGCGCTTCTCTCGGGCAGGGCAGATTCCCGCGAAGCCGCTGCCGCCGAGGACGGGGTGGATCTGCGCACGTGTGAGGATGTCGCCAGGTGCGAACCCGGCCGTGGGTGTCGTCATGATCCGAGGCTAATGGTCTTAGGTCTACAGAGTGCTGAGAGTTGTGCACGTTACGTAGAGAGACCATTGTGGCAGAGCCGCGCCTGAGCGAGGATGGCGCGATGAGTGACGCGACGGGCACAGTCATCGCGGCAGCAATCGCCTTCGCGGCCGCCGTCATCGGTGCCGTCGTCGCCGGGATGTACGCCAAGCGCGGAGCCGAAGCCGGTGGGCGTAAAGCAGTTGAGGCAGCGTTGGCTCAGGTGCACGGACAGGCGGCAGCGGAGCACTGGCAGTGGGTGCGGAGCCAGCGGCATCAGGCCTTCGCTGCTCTCCTCGAGGCCTATGCCGCATTGGATGAAGTGCTCGTGCGCATTACACCTGAGGTGCGAGGTGGCGCCGGACTTGATGAGGCGACGGGGGATGAGTTTCGTGAGCGCACCGTTGAGCTCAAGGCAAAAACAAGCCAGTTGGCTCTATGGGGCCCAAACGAGGCGAACCTGCTGGCCTACGCCGTGACGGGGAAGTCGATGGCGGTTGTGGGTGCCTTGATACAGGCGGCGGGTGAGAGTTCTTCAAACCTGAGCGTGGCCTGGTCCGGTTTTGACCAGGCCAGGAATGAGATGACACAGGTTTACGCCTCTTTCCTCCAGAGAGCCGGAGAAATCATTCGTGATCCGGTGCAGCCGGTCAGCTAGCAGGTTCTTCCACGCGGCCGGCCAGGGTCCGTATGAAGCCCTGCCACGCAGTAGCGCTCAGCCTGAGCTGCGGTCCCGAGGTGACTTTGGAGTCGCGGACCCTGATCGCTTCAGCGTGTTCGGCTACTTCCAAGCACTCGCCACCCATGCCGTTGCTGTAGCTGCTCCGGCGCCACGGGATGCTCGACGGCAGCGTCATCGAGAGTTCTCCTCCAAGAGTCTTGTGATGAGCAAGGCCGAGCGCTGAGGACTCAGCGCCAAGGCCCTGAGGTGATCGAACGCCTTCGTATAGAGGGCCACGTCCTTGGGCTCCTCGAGGTAGACCGAATCGGTAAGCCCCTCTCGGTAGACCACGTCCGGGTCCTCCTGCTCTGGGAAGCCGAGGATCGTGAACGACCCGGTGGTGGGATAGGCGCCAGCGTTGAACGGCAGCACCTGGACCGTCATGTTCTTCAACTTCTGGATTTCCAGCATACGTTCGAGCTGCTGCGTCATAACCTCGCGGCTGCCGACCGTGTGCAGCAAGGCGCTCTCGTGGACAACTGCCCATAGATCAGGCGCGCTCTCGCTGGTGAGGAGCTCTTGTCGCCGCATCCGGACGTCGACCATGCGCTGAATGTCCTCGTGGGTGTGATCCACCCATGCGCGGCTTAGCTCGGCTGCGTACTCCTTGGTCTGTAGGAGGCCGGGGATGAACTCGGCTTGATAGGTGCGCAGGTCGGAGACCGCCTGCTCGAGGCCAACGTACACAGAGAACCAAGCAGGGATGGCGTTGCTGTGTGCGTGCCACCACCCCTTTGTCTTTGACTCCTTGGCCAGCGACTTCAAGAGTTCACGCAGCTCATCCGCAGTCCCGTAGAAGCGGCACAGGGCATCGACGTCCGAGGGCTGGACGCGTCCTTGTCCCGTCTCCATGCGACTGACCTTGGAACTGCTCCAGTCCAGCTCCTTGCCTACCTGGCTGCACGTCAGGCTGCTCTCGTCGCGCAGTCGCTTGAGCTCGATCGCGAGACGGCGACGGCGAGCCGTGGGGGATCCGGACATGGCAACTCCTCGCGGGGTAGCGGATGTTCCATCCCATCGGAAGCGGAGCGAAAGGCCAATCACTCTATCGGGGGAATCCCTTCGTGCACGTTGCATGGCGGGACTTGCACTGCGACTCTCTCACTGAGAGTTATTGGCGTGAACACCGTGCGCAACGAAGCGCGTGAAGGGTGGTCGAAGGTGATCTACGTGAGCGATTGCGTCGAGCGAGAGTCCTGGGTGCACAATTTCGCTGCCCAGCCGAGTGAACTCGGTGAGCTGAGGCGGATGCTGAAGCTCCGACTCATCCTGTGGGGGCTCTCCGATCATGTTGACGCAGCACAAATCTGCGTGTCAGAGCTGGTGACCAACGTGATCCGGCACGTCGGTGAAGGAACCCCCAGCACGCTGCGCACGGCGCTCAACGGGCCGTATCTCCGTCTGGAGGTGGAGGATCCCGACGCCCAGGCTTTGCCCACGCTGCTCACAGTTAGCAGTGCTCTGGAGTCGGGCCGAGGGATGGCGCTCGTCGACACCCTGACTGATCACCGCTGGGGCGTGTCCGTCCGAGGCCATACGAAGGCGGTGTGGTGTGAGCTTGCTACGGACGCCGCCATTGCCTGCTGCACGACGAATGCCCCTCATGTCACGCGCGCCGGGGCCATCCTTGATCTGTACGGATCCTGGCAACTGCCCCGCGAGAAAGTCCCGTCCGGCCGTAACAGTTTGCTCGGCGCGGCAGCAGCGGAAGATGCTGCCGTCGGGGTCATGGCCGACGTACTGCACTGGTTGCACGCACACGGACACGACCCCGATGACGTACTCGACCGGGCACAGACTCACTTCGAGGCTGAGCTCGGCGAGATTGCCTGACCGCCGAGTCGCTCAGCCCGCGGTGATACCCGAGTACGACCACACATCCGCAGGTAGCTCATCATGCAGCCGCCACGTGATGGCCATGGGCTTGCTGCCTTCGTGGCCGGCATACGTTGCCGGGCCGAGCAGCATCCAGGGTTGGGCCTTGCCGATGTCGGTGTCCTTGTAGCGCCGCATGAACAACAGGACATGGCTGCCGCGTTGCTTGTGCTGCTGATAGCGCAGGCCGGTGGGAGAGGTGGCTGCGGTCGTGCTCTGAGACTCCCAATGGAAGAGGGAGGGGCTCAGTGCGTAGTCCTTGTACCGGACCGTGGGGGAGAAGTCTTTCTCGTTCTTCTCAAGGGTGATCAGCAGCGCGTCGGTCTGGTTCTGCTCATCCCACAGAACGCCCTGAGCAAAGGAGCCGGGCATCTGTCCGCCGAGCCGGGCGACACCGAGCGCGGCCAGGATCTCCGAGCGGTTGTATGCGCTGTGGATCTTCAGCGGAATATGCGCGTGCGCTCCCTGCAGGGGGAGCGGGAAGTGGTCGGCTTGTCCCATCACGTTGTGGAGGACTTGACGTAGCTCGCTACGGAAGGCTCGCTGTTCCCGCAACGATTCCAGCCCCTCCGTGTAGGAACTGAATCCGCCCGCCTTGTCCCATAGGTTGAAGAACAGCATGCGCGCGTACGTCTGGTCCTTCGTGCTGAGCGAGTCGTACGTCGGCGCGTCATCGTTCAGCAAGCGCGTGTATGCATCAGCGCGTTCACGGTCGTCGACGTGCAGGAATGCATGCACACGCTTCAACAGGTCTTGCTCGTCGGCTTGTTCAGCTAGGTCAGCCAGGCCGGCGCGACGAAGGACCGTCGTCCACGAGTTGCTCGACTTGTAAAGCTCCCGGATTTCCCGTCGGCTCTCCTTGAGGTAGTCAGCGAGCAACGGCGTATCGAAGGCCCTGACCTCTTTGGCGAGGGTCTGGACTGTCGCCTTGATCTGGGTGCGGATGTTATCCAGGACAAGCTCTTTGGACTTGCCCTCAAGGATGATCTGGCAGCCGGATGGCAGCAGTGGGAAGTCATGCTCGGCGTGCTCAAGGAGCCGGCTGCGCGACAGGTTGGTCATCGCGCGGAACTGCTCCTCGAATCGGAATTCGGCTCGATGCTGGCCGATGAAGTCGAGCACCGTGAGCACGGGCTTGACGGGCGTGCGGCGTAGGCCTCGACCGAGTTGCTGAAGGAAGACGGTGGCGCTGTTCGTGGGGCGCAGGAGAAGCAGCGTATCGACGTCGGGGATGTCCAAGCCCTCGTTGAAGAGGTCTACGGAGAAGATGACTTGGATCTCTCCAGCCTTGAGCTGGGACAGCACATGGTCACGGACCTCGGGCCGCGACGAGCTGTCCAAGGCCTCAGCCTTGAGGCCAACGTCCCGGAAGCACTTCGCCATGAAGTGAGCATGCTTCCTGCTGACGCAGAAGCCGAGAGCCCGCATGCTCATCGGATCAGACACCTTGTCCCGCACCTGCTTGATGACGATACGCGCCCGGGCAAGGTCGGCCGAGAACAAGTCGCCGAGCTGGCTCTGGTCATACGTACCCGAGCGCCAGTTAAGGCGTGTGAGATCAGTGCCGTCCGGCACACCGAAGTAGTGGAACGGGCACAGGAGGTCGTTGTCGAGGGCCTCCCACAGCCGCATCTCGGCGGCGATTCGGCCTTCGAAGAACTCGTCCTGCACATTCAGGCCGTCTGCTCGCTCGGGAGTTGCGGTCAAGCCGAGGAGTTGCTTCGGCTTGAAGTGGTTGATAACGCGGCGATACGTCGTAGCCGTGGCGTGATGGAACTCGTCGATGACGATGATGTCGAAGTGTTCCGGGTCGAACTGGTCGAGTCGCTGGTCGGTGAGCGATTGAACGCTGGCGAAGACATGCTTCCAGTCACGCGGTAGCTCGCCGCTGAAGAGTGGTTCGCCGAAGGATGCGTCGTCGAGTACCTCGCGGTACATGCGGAGCGACTGCCTCAGGATCTCCTTGCGATGCGCCACAAAGAGCAGCCGTGGATACTGCTTGCCACCCCATTCCTCATGCAGGTTACGGTAATCAAGGGCGGCCATGACTGTCTTGCCCGTACCTGTGGCGGCGACAAGCAAATTGTGCTGGTGGCCGCGTACCTCACGCTCGACTCGCAGTCGCTCCAGCATGTCGGCCTGGTGCGGGTGTGGTCGAACCTCTAGGCCAGAGAGACTGATCTTGGTGTCCTGGCTGGCCTGAGTACCGCCCGCCACAATCAGGGCCTCGTCCAACTTGTGGGCGTCGCGATCGGGGTTGTACGACTCAAAGGCGATGTCATTCCAGTACGCGTCGAAGGTGGCCTCGAATTTGTTGAGCACGACTGGAGTGGCCACAGATGAAAGGCGCACGTTCCACTCCAGGCCATCGAGCAGCGCGGCTTTCGAAAGATTGGAGCTGCCTACGTAAGCCGTGTCGAAACCGCTCCGGCGTCGGAACAGCCAGGCCTTCGCATGGAGCCGTGTCGAGCGGGTCTCGTAGTTGACCTTCACCTCGGCGCCGAAGTCGCGGACGAGTCGGTCGAGCGCGTGGCGGTCGGTCGCGCCGATGTAAGTGGTCGTGATGACTCGAATCTTGACACCGCGGTCCCTGGCGGCGCGGAGAGAGTCTTCGAGTACGCGCAGGCCGTACCACTTCACAAAGGCGCAGAGCAGATCGATGCGATCTGCTGTGGCCAGCTCAGCTCGCAGCTCACTGCCGAGGCTCGGGTCCTCGGGAGAGTTGGTGATGAGGGCGGTCTCAGAGAGAGGTGTCAGTGGACGCATCGCGTAGACGCCGGGGGCTTCCTTTTCCGCAAGAGCAAGGAGCTGGCGAGGGCCATCGGCGATGAGGTCGGACGGGTCACTGCTTTCGATGTCGGCCGAGTCGCATGAAAGTGACTCGATGATCTGGTTGGCCACGGCGACACGCTTGTCGTGGGGCAGCTGACTGAGACGCCGGCTTACGGCCTGACTGATGTGACGGGCCAGTACATGAGGTGACGATTCTTCGCTGACCTCATCATCGATGGCTCTCCAACCTGCTGCGGTGAGCTGCTCCATTTGTCCTTGCATGCGTTGGGTGACGAGTTCCTCATAGACACCCGCAACAGGTTCCGACAGATCCCCCGGCTGAGCCACGCTGTTCCCCTATCCCTCACGCACAGCAATGGGTCAGTTTTAGCAGGTGACGCCGAGAGTCCTCATGGAGAGCGTCGGTTTCCAGGAAGGTGCCCGAGCCAGCACGAGGGAGAAGCGAGCAGGCTGCCTGGAGATGTGGGTGGCCCAGATTGGTCGACGTACAGGCGACTGCGTGCACTTGCAGGGCCGGAGCGCCTTCGCGTCTCGGGGCACGCTGCGCTAGGCAAGCGGCGTACGGCCCGTGCGTCGGCGGCGCGCTTGCGCGGCAATCTGATGGGCCACGTCCTCTGCCAACTCGTGCTCCCAGAAGCGGAGGACCGTCCATCCGGCAGCGGTGAGATGCTCTGTCGTTTCAAGATCGCGAGCCATGTTCTTGCCGAGCTTTGTTCGCCACCACTCAGCGTTTGCCTTCGGGTGTGTGGCGTGCTTCGGGCAGCCGTGCCAGAAACAGCCGTCCAGGAAGATCGCGATCTTGGCCTTGGGAAAGGCGATGTCGATTGTGCGTCGAGGCATGTCGGGCACTGGGACGTCTACTCGGTAGCGCCATCCTGCGGCGTGCAGGATCTTCCGGACCGCGACCTCGGGGGCCGTGTCGCGGGAGCTTTGGCGGTTCATGCGGGCGGAGACGTTGGGAGACGAAGCCGCGCCGCAGGCAGGGGGTGGCTGCTGGCCGGACTTCTTGCGCACCGTTGGGCCGCCCGCTTCTATGGCCAGTGTCGTGCCTCCGCGAGCCGCGTCAAGGGCGCTCCACTCCGCTCCACTCCGCTGCGCTGCGTTCCGCGTCGGCTGCGCCGATGGCCCTTCGGGCCACCCTTGACCCGGCCCGCTCCAGCACGGGGGAGAAGCGAGCGGGCGGCCCGGAAGGGTGGGTGGCCCAGGTGGGGTGAGGAGAGGTCGGCCGGGTTGTCGGCCGGGGTTGGGCGCGCGCCGGCCTTTCTGGGCACGCCGGGTGGGCTCAGCGGCCGGCCGCCGGTGGGTGGGGGCGTCGCGGGCGTCAGGTCGGGGGTGGGGGCCGCGGGCGTTCACGCCGGTGGGTGGGGCGCCGTGGGCAGTGGGTCGGTCGGGCGCTGTGGGTGTCAGGCCGGTGGCTGGGTGCCGTGGCACTCGCCGTAAGCCTGGCCCGTTCCGCACCAGCAAACCGCACCCCGCTGTGGCGGCCAGGCAACCGCCCGCCCCCGTGCCGCCAGTGTCGTCGCGTACTGCGGGAGCAGCGTCGGGTCGTCCGGGGACGAGAGTTCCGAGGCTGCGAAGGCCTCGTATGACGGGACCGTGCCCGTCACGATGCCCAGATTCGGGGTGCCGGAGGCCGACAGTTCCCTCAGGGAGCCCTCTATCGTCGTCAGGTGTTCCTCGTGGGACGGGTACTCCGCGGTCAGGGTCGGGTACACGGCCACCAATTCCGCCAGTTCCCCCGCCGTCCAGTGCAGGACCGCCACCGGGAACGGCCGGGAGAGGGCCTCGCGGTAGGCGCCCAGTTCCGCGCGCAGGCGGGAGATCTCCGCCTCCAGTTCCGCCGGGTTGTCCGAGCCCAGGGACCACACACGCTTGGGGTCGTGGAGTTCGTCCAGGGAGATCGGCATCGAGTGGAGGGTGTCGGCGAAGGTGTCCCACTCGTCGTGGGGGGCGCCCAGCATGCGGCGGACGCGGTGGCGGCCGAAGAGGAGGGGGTGGGTGGCGTACGGGGGCTCCGGGACGTCCGTGAGGAGGAGGCGTACTCCCTCCGTGAACGTCTCCTGCGCCTGCTCCAGCTCGTCGTGGGACTCCAGTGCCTCCGCGACGATCACCCACGGGGCCGGGTCCCGGGGTGAGGCCGACCTGACGCCGTCGATGATCGCGCGGGCCTCCGCCTCGTGGCCGTACTCCCACAGGTTCGAGGCCTTCAGGGCCCGTACCAGGTGGGGCTGCTCCAGGGGACCGGGCGACGACAGCAGGCTGTCGTAGAGCGCGGTCGCGGCGGGGCGGTCGCCGGACAGTTCCAGGTGGGCCGCGGCCCGCAGGAGCAGGGCTTCGGCGTCCTCGGGGTAGAGGCCGGCGGTTCGCTCCAGGCGTGCCGCTTCGGCGGTGTGGTCGACGTTTTCGGCAGGCGTGTCGGGGCGCATGGGGGACACCGTACTGCCCGGCGGTGGCGGTGCGGAGAACGGAGGGGGGAAGAGGGGGCAGATATTGCCTGGTCCGGGCGGGCCGTGAGATCGCTTGTCGGGGCGCTCTTCGTGCCGGTCGCGCTGGACGGCGTACGCATGCGGGATCTCTTCGTGCCGGTGGTGGTGACTGCTCCCTGTTTTCCTCGTGCGCTCTTGTGGGGACGGCGGAAGCGTCAGGATCATCGTGCTGAGGGTGGCCTCCATGGCCAATTTGTTGAGTAGTCGAGCAGCAGACGAGCAGCAGTTGAGTAGTCGACGAGCAGTCGACAGTCAGCGAACATCTGTGGCGGCGCGCCTTTTCGTCATGGTGAGCGATGAACAGGGGGCGAGTTCTGCTTATGCCCGGATGGTTCTCGCATTTGACGCTCTGGTTGCAGGCCGTGTTTCTGGTCGGGGGATTTGTTGTTTTCGGGCTGAGTGGATTGTTCGCGCGTTCCCGGGTGCGGCAGTGGTTCGGTGAGGATCCTGAGCACAATGAGCGCGTCAAATTTCTGGTCGAAGTGGTGGGCGCTTTTTACGCCTTGCTGGTCGGGCTCGTTGCCGTGGGGGCGTACGAGCACCATGTGGAGGTGAAGAAGCTGGTCAATGAGGAGGCCTCGCAGCTCACCACCGTCTACCGTGCCGGTCAGGCGTTTCCCAACAGTCGTAGGTGTCGGCTTCAGTCGCAGGTGCGGAACTATGCCGAGAATGTGATCCATGAGGTCTGGCCGCGGCAGCAGCGCGGTGAAATCGTCGAGGATCAGGGGCGGCTGGATGCCGTCTTTGAATCCCTGATGTTCTACGAGCCTCGGAACGAGCAGGAGTCGAACGCCCAGTCCGTCACGCTCCAGGCCTTCAACGAGTACAACAACCTGCGGCGCGAACGGCAGGGGGAGGTCAGTATCGGGCTGTTGCCTGTGCTGTATCTCGTTCTCTTCGGTGGTGCGGTCGTGACCATCGCGGCTACGTGGGCGCTCGTCGGCGTCAGGTTCATAGATCACGTGGCGCTGACCGGCCTTCTGTCGCTCTTCATCGGCCTGTTCATCACTCTGATCATCGCGCTGGACCACCCGCTCCAGGACAGCAATGCAATCGGGCTGTCGCACTGGAAGGTCGCTTTGAATCAGGGAATGGGAGTTCCGGATCGAGGAGAAGGGTACGTCACGACCTACTTCGGAGTGTCGAGTGCTGAGCGGGTGCCGGGATGTCTTTTGAACGTCCACGACTACGTCTCGTTCGCCGGCTCGGATCGGCTTCCGCAGTGAACGGTCTGCGCATTTTCGCCGCGGGAGTTCTGCTCGTCTCCTCCGTGCTGGGCGCTGCCGCCTGTGACGGCGGCGGTGACAGCGATGGTGACGGTGACGGGAAGGGGCGCAGCGCGACGACCATCACGGTTGCCGCCGTCGACTTCACTCGGGACTTGGAAAGGCTCGTCGGCGACTTCCGGCGTACTCACCCTCACATTCGAGTGAAGTTCGAATTTCTCCCCGAGAGTGTGCTGCGGAATCGCCTGTCCAAGGACATCGCCGACGAGGACGGCCGCTATGACGTCGTCTCCATCGGCCCGTGGGAGGCACCGATCTGGGCCTCGCGCGGGTGGCTCACACGGCTCGATGAGCTGGCAGGTCGGGGCGACTACGACGTACAGGATTTCATTCCCGTTGTGAGGTCGGCGCTGTCGTACCGGAATGGGTTGTACGCGGTGCCGTATTACGGGGAGTCGTCCTTTCTGATGTATCGCAAGGACCTCGTCGCCAGGGCCGGGCTGCGCGTGCCACGGCGTCCGACCTGGTGGCAGGTCGCCGAACTGGCCGGAAAGCTCGACGATCCGCGGCACGGCGTCGCGGGAATCTGTCTGCGGGGAGGGCCCTTCTGGCTGGACCTGATGCCTCTCAACACCGTGATCCTCACCTTCGGCGGCCGGTGGTTCGACGAGGAGTGGAACCCTCGGCTCACCTCACCCGAGACCAAGCGGGCGGTGCGGTTCTATGTGGACCTGGTGCGTCGCTTCGGCGAGCCCCGGGCCTTCGAGGCCGGGCCCGCCCGCTGCCAGGCGGCGATGCAGGAGGGCAGGGTGGCCCTGATGTACGACTCCACGTCCTTCGCCGGCCGTATCGAGGATCCCCAGCGCAGTGAGGTCGCGGGCAAGGTCGGCTATGCGCCGGCGCCGGTGGTGCGTACGGACGGTTCGGGATGGTTCTGGACGTGGGCTCTGGCGATTCCGGTCACGTCCGGACAGCCCGAGGCCGCTTGGGAATTCGTCTCCTGGGCCACCTCACGGCGGTATGTGAAGCTCTACGGCGAGAGGCTCGGTTGGGTCGGTGCGCCACCCGGCAGTCGGTTGTCCACCTACCGGCTTCCTGAGTACAGGAGGGCGGCCAGGGCGTTCCTCCAGCCGACGCTCGACGCCATCAACGCCGTGAACCTCACCCGGCCCGGCCTGCACCGGCAGCCGTGGCGGGGAACGCCGTACGTCGGTATCCCGGAGTACGCGGGCCTCGGGGGGCGGGTGGCCGAGCAGATCTCCGCGGCGATCGCCGGACGGCAGTCGGTCGACGAGGCGCTGGCCAAGGCCCAGATCTTCGCGAACGACGTGGTCGACGGCGGGGGCTACAGGGAGGGGAGCGGGGTCCGGCCGGTCTCACGCCGGCCGGCCCCCTGACGCCTCTCGCCGGCCGGTTCCCCGACGCCTGTCGCCTCAGATCGCCGCTCCGTCGCCTCTCGCCTCAGATCGCCGCTCTGGCACCTCTCGCCTCAGATCACCACCCCGTCGATCTGCAACGTCTGCACCGCCTTCGCTGCGAACGGCACCGCCACCGACTTCCCGCTCAGGTACGTGTTCGCGTACGACCGGTATTGGTCGCCGCCCGTCGTCACCGTGTTCCAGCGCGGGACCAGGCCGCCCGTGCCGCCGGAGACCGTGGTGAAGCGGGCGAGGTCGAAGGTGAGGGTCTGGGGGGAGGTCGAGGTGTTCACGGCGACTATCACCAGACGGCGGGCCGTCGCGTCGTACGCCGCCGCCGCGTAGCTCACTCCCGTGTCGAGGATCCGCATCCCCGGGCGGATGTGGCGGCTGAACTGTGCCAGTACGTAGTACTTGGTCTGGATCGTGGTGGGCTGGAGCGTGTTCGCGTCGTACGCGATCAGTGCCCAGCCCGTCGTCGGGTCCATCACCTGCCAGTAGCACCACGCCGTCGGGTGCAGCCAGCGGAAGTCGTAGCAGAGGTTGGACGCCAGGGTGAGGCCGGTGCCGTCGCCGTCGCCCGTCTCCGAGTTCCACAGCTTCTTGCCGGATGTCGTCACCACGTCCGTGTAGAGGAGGTCGCGGCGGCCTCCCGAACCCTGATAGCCGTGCACGTTCACCTGGCTGACCAGGGCCTTCGTCGCGGAGTTGTAGGACGACCACGTCGAGCGGGCCGTGTCGTAGTTCGTCTCGTCCGAGGCCGAGATGCGGATCCCTGACAGGCCCCGCTTGTCCAGTTCGCTGCGCATGTACGGGAGTACGGCCGCCTGGACCGCCGGGTCCATGTGGCAGCCTTCCTGGGTGCCGGTGGCGGTCCACCAGCTGGAGGCCGGCTCATTGAAGGGGTCGACCGTCGCGAAGTTCACGCCCCAGTTCTGCCTCGCGTACAGGGCCGTCGCGGCCAGATGGGAGGCGTGCTGGCGGTAGTTCCAGGTCTGGAGGTTGTTGCCGCCGCCGGCGGCGCCGGACGGGTTGTGATTGGAACACATCCACCACATGGGGGAGTTGGCGAAGAGTTCCGTGGTCGCGCCCCGCGCCGTCGCCTTCTGCAGCATCGCGCGCTGGTTGGCGTCCGCGGTCCAGTCCCAGGCCGAGGACGTGGGGTCCTCGTTGTTCCAGTCCTGCCAGAAGCCCTCGATCTGTTTGAAGCCGGGGATGTTCGGCGATTCGGCCATCGACTCGCCGTTCACGGTGTTCCAGCTGCATGCGCCCAGGTTGTAGCGGGCGATGTTGAGGCCAAGGCCGGGCAGGGTCGTGCCGTTGTAGGTCACCGAGTTGGTGGTGAAGAAGAGGTCCGCGAAGTCGGTGCGGGCTCCGAAGACGTTCGCCCACCAGGCGAGTGAGGTGCCCCAGCCCTCCCAAGTGCCGTACGACGTACCGGGGTTGACGGCGATCGTCGCGTCCGCGTGTGCGGTGCCCGTCGCCAGGGTGCTGCCGAGGAATGCGCCGCCGGTCGCCGCCAGCAGAGTTCTGCGTCGGATCATGACTTCTCCGCTTCGCTCAACGGCCGGTCGTCGTCGAACCGGCGTCGTGGCCTGTCCCGTTCGTGCCGTCACGAAGCATCGGGTGTGGCGCGTGGGGTTGTCGAGAGTTCCGACAGCCCTTTCTCAAACCTGTGGAGGAAGTGTTCGAAGGGCCGGACGGCCACTCGGCGCACGCCGGGCGCGCATGGGTCTGGAGACCTCGCCTCGCGGCCCCTATCGTGCGGGCGGCTCCGGTGAAGGAGGCTCGGGATGGGGCGGGTTCGCGTCGTGCGGCACAGCGGGCTGCGGCGGCGTGCCGCGCGATGGCGGGTGCTGTGGGGCGGCGGTGAGGCGCTCGTCACCGTGGGCGTGGTGCTTCTGCTGCTGGTCGTCCATCAGATGTGGTGGACCAACCGGGAGGCCAGGGCGGGGGCCCAACGGGAGGTCCGGGCGCTGGAGCGGTCCTGGGACGGGGGAGGGGGCGGGGAGTCCCGTACGGGCGCCCCGGCGGCGTCGGACACGCCGGCCCCGGAGTCCGACGGGGCCCGTGAGGCCCCGCGTCCCGCCGCCGAACCCGCGCCCGACTGGTCCCGGGCCTATGCCATCCTCACCATCCCGCGCCTGAACCTCCGCGTCCCGGTCGCCGAGGGCATCAGCAAGAGCGGCGTCCTCAACAAGGGCTACGTCGGCCACTACCCGGGCACCCAACAGCCGGGCCAGGCGGGCAACTTCGCGCTCGCCGGGCACCGCAACACCCACGGCGAGCCGTTCCGGTACATCAACCGGCTGGAGCCGAAGGACACGGTCCGCGTCGAGACCCGCAGCGCGACGTACACGTACGCCGTCGACCGGACCCTGCGGCAGACGGCCGCCCATGACGGCGGTGTGATCCGGCCCGTCCCGCGCTCCGCGGTCAGGCCGGACCAGGGGTACGAGGAGCCCGGCTACTACCTCACCCTCACCACCTGCACCCCCGAGTACACGTCGAAGTACCGGCTGGTGGTGTGGGGCAAGCTCGTGGCGATGCGGCCGCGTTGAGGTGCTAGGCGCACCGTGTGGGCCGGTCAGGCGGTCCGCTCCCGCAGGGCCACCACGCCCACCGCCGCCAGCAGTGCCAGTCCGGCCGAGACGAGCATCGCGATGTCCGCGCCCCGGGCCAGTCCGCCGCCCGCGGATGTGGCGAGGGCGATCGTCAGGGCCACGCCCGCGCAGGAGCCGATGTAGCGGAAGGTCTGCTGGGCGCCCGAGCCCATCGCGGCGCGCTGGGGCGGCACGGACTCCACCGAGAGCAGTGGCAGCGCGGCGTTGAGCAGGCCGCTGCCCACGCCCGCGATCAGCAGACCGGGCAGCAGCCGGGGCCAGGAGCCCGCGCCGACCGCCCCCAGCATCGCCAGGGTGCCGCCCGCGTGGAGGACGAAGCCGAGGGCGAGCTGGATGCGGGGCGGCACCCGGCCCGACAGCCGGCGGGCCTGGAGGGCCACCGCGAAGGACAGGCCGGACCACAGCAGGAACAGCCACGCCGTGTCCATCGCGGACAGGCCGAGCGTCTGCTGGAGCAGGGCCGGCAGGAAGCTGAACAGGCCGATCACCGCGAGCCCGGTGAACAGGCCGCCGGCGGAGGACGCGAGGAAGCGGGGGCGGCGCAGCAGGGACAGGTCGATCATCGGGGTCTCCGTGCGGCGCTCCACGACGACGAAGAGGCCCAGCAGGGCGACGGCGGCCAGGAGCAGCAGGCCCACGGGTGCCCGCAGCCAGCCGTCGCGGCCCAGGGTCAGCGCCGCGACCAGGGAGACCAGGGCCAGCCCGAAGGCGACGGCGCCGGCGAGATCGGGGCGGCCGCCGCGCGGGGCGCGTGACTCCGACAGGGCGCGCATGGACAGGGCCGCCACGATCAGCGTGGCGGCGGCCAGGACGCCGTAGGCCAGGCGCCAGTTCGGTATCGCGCCGGTGACCACTGGGCCCAGCGCGATGCCGCCGCTGACGAAGGCGCCCCAGACGCCGGTCGCGTGCAGTCGGCCGCGCGCGTCGGGGAAGGCGTGGACGATCAGGCCGAGGCTGCTGGCCAGGAGGGCCGCGCTCGCCGCGCCCTGGGTGATGCGGGCCAGCGTGAAGAGCCAGGTGTTGGTGGTGAGCGCGCCGAGGGCGGTGGTGATGCCGAGGGCGAAGGTGCCGGCGAGGAAGATCCGGCGGCGGCCGTAGTCGTCGGCGAGGCTGCCGGCCACCAGGAGGAGGGCGGCGAGGCCGAGCGGGGTGCCGTTGAGGAGCCAGGCCTGGGCGGAGAGCGGGGTGTGCAGGGCGGCGGCGGTCTGGGGGAGCGTGACCATCGGCGCCGTGTAGGTCATCAGGGCGACGGCCGTGGCGGCGCTGGTCAGGGCGAGGGTGGCGCGCCGGTTCGGGGCCGGGGCGGACGCGGGTGCTGGTGCGGCCGGTGCGGTGGTGGCCTCGGTGAGAGTTCGTTCATTGAACCTTGGCATGCGGCCCACCGTAGCAGGTATGAGTTCGTTCATTGAACCAAGAAGGTGAAAAGGGTTTACAGTGGGCGGCATGGCATTGGGCAAGGACTACGCGACCCAGCAGTGCTCGATCGCCCGGGCGCTGGAGATCGTCGGCGAGCGCTGGACGCTGCTCGTCATCCGGGACGCCCTCTACGGCGTGCGCCGCTACAACGACTTCCTCGTCCACCTCGGCATCCCGCGCGCCGTCCTGGCCGCCCGCCTCCAGTCGCTGACCGCCGAGGGGATCCTCGAAAAGCGCCGGTACCAGCAGTCGCCGCCGCGCGACGAGTACGTCGTCACCGAGCGCGGCATCGCCCTGTGGCCCACCCTGCGCTCGCTCGGCCTGTGGGGGCGCGAGCACCTCGGCGAGGCCCGGCTGCGCTACTTCCTGCACGCGCAGTGCGGTACGGAACTCGGGCCGTACGGCGAGTGCCCCGCCTGTGCAACCGTCGTACCCGTCGGGGACGTCCTCATGACGCCGGGACCCGCACTCGATCAGGACCCGGCGGATCCGGTCAGCCGGGCGCTGCTGACGCCGAGGCGGCTGCTGCAGCCCATCGAAGCCGAGCCTGCGTGACGGATCCTGTATAACGAACCTGTACGACGAAACAGGCGAACATCAGGACGAGCGGCGTCGAAGCGAGCCGCACGAGGGGACGCGAGGGGGAGGGGCCGCCGATGATCCGCACTCCGGCCGGTCTGCGTCCCGCCGCCGTGCTCGTGCTGCTCTTCCTGGAGATCGCGCTGCTCGACACCGGCAGCCTCTCCGCGACCGTCGCGCTCGCCGCGACCGCGGCCGCCGGCTCCGCGCTCGCCGTCTGCTCCCTGCTCGCCTCACGAGCCGCGCCCGCCGTGGCGCCGACCCGGGTGCGTACGGCCATCCGCGACCGTGCCCGCCGTACCGCCTTCCTCCCGCAACGCGACCCCGACGCCTCGGGCCGGCCACGGCCCAGGGCACCCGGGCACGCCCTCCCGGCGACCGTCGCGTAGGGCACGCACCGAGACAGCTCACCCCTGCCGTGTGACCCCGCGCGGGTCGTCATGCCGCCATGCCGTTTCCCGGCATCTCTCCATCCGGCACGACGAGACCCCCGGAGGGTTCACCCATGTCTGTTTTCGCCGACCTTGTTCAGCGGCTGGCCGATCTGCTCGACCCGCTGTTCGGCGCCGGTGCGGCCGCCGCCGCGATCATCCTGTTCACCGCGCTGGTACGGCTGCTCGTGCATCCGCTGTCCCGGGCCGCCGCGCGCGGACAGAAGGCGCGGGCCGAGCTGCAGCCGAAGATCGCCGAGCTGCGCAAGAAGCACGCCAAGTCTCCCGAGCGGCTCCAGCGGGCCGTCATGGAACTGCATGCCGAGGAGAAGGTGTCGCCGCTGGCGGGATGCCTGCCCGGACTGTTCCAGCTGCCCGCCTTCTTCGTCCTCTACCACCTGTTCTCCAGCACGACGATCGGCGGCGAGGCCAACGAACTGCTCTCGCACCAGCTGTTCGCCGCGCCCCTGGGTGACCGGTGGGCCGACGCGCTCGGCGACGGCGGGGCGTTCGGGGGTGCGGGGCTGGTGTACATCGCGCTGTTCGTGGTCGTCGCCGGCGTCGCCGCGTTCAACTTCCGCCGGACGAAGCGGATGATGGCCGTCAATCCGGCGATGCCGGTGGCCGACGGTGAAGCGGTGCCCGGGATGGGGGCCGTCACGAAGGTCATGCCGTTCATGTCCTTCTTCACCCTGGTCACCGTGGCGGTCGTCCCGCTGGCCGCCGCCCTGTACGTGGTCACCAGCACGACCTGGAGCGCGGTCGAGCGGGCCGCGCTCTATCGGTAGCCCCGGGCCTGCGGTCCAGTACGTGAACCGGGTATTGCGGAGTGGCCGTGGACCTTGGAGGATCGACCAGTCCTCCGATGGCTGCACACATCGGCGGGCGCCCCGCGATCGAGGGAGATTGTGATCATGAAGCTGCTGCGAGTCGGTACGGCGGGAGCGGAGCGGCCCGCGCTGCTCGACGCCGAGGGGACCCTGCGGGACCTGTCGGGCGTCGTGCCGGACATCGACGGGCCGCTGCTCGCCGACGACGCCGCGCTCGGCCGGATCCGGGCCGCCGCGGACGCCGGTGAGCTCCCTGCCCTGGACGCGGCCGGCCTGCGCGTCGGGCCGCCGCTCGCCCGGATCGGCAAGGTCGTGTGCATCGGGCTGAACTACCACGACCACGCCCGCGAGACCGGCGCCGAGCCGCCCGCCGAGCCGGTGATCTTCTTCAAGGCGGCGGACACGGTCGTGGGCCCGGACGACACCGTGCTCGTCCCGCGACGATCGACCAAGACCGACTGGGAGGTCGAGCTCGCGGTCGTCATCGGCCGTACGGCTCGCTATGTGGAGTCCGCCGAGGAGGCGCTCGCGCATGTCGCCGGGTACGCGGTCGCGCACGACGTGTCCGAGCGGGAGTTCCAGATCGAGCGGGGCGGGACCTGGGACAAGGGGAAGAACTGCGAGACGTTCAATCCGCTGGGGCCGTGGCTGGTGACGGCGGACGAGGTCGCCGATCCGCAGGATCTGTCGCTGAAGCTGTGGGTCAACGGTGAGCTGAAGCAGGACGGGACGACGGCCGAGCAGATCTTCCCGGTGGCTGAAGTCGTGCGGTACGTCAGCCAGTTCATGACGCTCTATCCCGGTGATGTCATCAACACGGGGACGCCGGCGGGGGTTGCCATGGGGCGGCCCGAGCCGAAGCCGTATCTGCGGGCCGGGGATGTGGTGGAGCTGGAGATCGAGGGGCTCGGTCGTCAACGCCAGGAGTTCAAGGACGCGTAGGCGCTCCGCTGGGGGAGCCGGGGAACTGCGGATCGTTGGTCGGCTGCGGGCCGTCCGTGGTTGATCGCGCAGTTCCCCGCGCCCCTCAAAGCAAAAAAGCAAGAGAAGGGGCGTTGCCCTTACCGCTTCTCCAGGAACTGCTCCACCGCCGCCACCACCATCCGGTGGTCCTCCAGCTGTGGCAGGCCGCTCACCGTCACCGAGCCGATGACGCCCACGCCCTCGACGTTGATGGGGAACGAACCGCCGTGGGCCGCGTAGGTGTCGGGGTCCAGGCGGGAGGAGTCCTCGAACGTCGTGCCCTTCGCGCGGAAGCGGGCGCCGACGATGTAGGAGGAGGTGCCGTAGCGCTCCACCACCCGGCGCTTGCGGGCGATCCACGCGTCGTTGTCCGGGGTGGAGCCGGGCAGCGCCGCGTGGAAGAGCTGCTGGCCGGACCGGTGGATGTCGATCGCGACCGGGGCCTGGCGCTCACGCGCCATCTCCACCAGCAGCGAACCCAGCGCCCAGGCGTCGTCGTGGGTGAACCCGCGGAAGACCAGGCGCCGTTCCTGCGCCTCCAGCTCCGCCAGCGGCGGGGTGAGCTCCGGCTGGAACTTCGGGGTGATCTCCGCACCGTGTGCCTTGCCGTGCGTCACAGCGTCACCGCCACTCCGTCGAGCGCCGAACGGCGCGCCGCTTCCAGTACGTCGAGGGTGGCGGCCGCCTCCAGGGCGGTCACCGGGTTGGGGCCGCCGTCCAGCAGGGCCTTCGCCACGGCCGCATAGTAGGCCGGGTAGTCGCCCGGGAGGGTGGGGACGGCGCGGCCGCCGCCCGTCACGGGGGACTCGCCGGCACCCACGCGGCCCCAGTCCGACTCGGGCTCCACGCCCCAGTCCCCGCCGCCGCCCGGCCGCAGCCCTTCGCGCAGCGCCGCCTCCTGCGGGTCGAGGCCGTACTTGACGTAGCCCGCCTCGGAGCCCAGCACCCGCAAGCGCGGGCCGAGTTGGGCGGTCGTGGCGGAGACGTACAGGTGGGAGCGGACGCCGCTCGCGTGCGTGAGCGCGAGGAACGTGTCGTCGTCGGTCTCCGCGCCGGTACGGCGGACGACCGCCTCGGCGTACACCTGCGTGACGGGCCCGAACAGCACCAGCGCCTGGTCGACGACATGGCTGCCGAGGTCGTACAGCAGACCTCCGATCTCTGCCGGGTCGCCGGACTCCCGCCAGCCGCCCTTCAGCTGCGGACGCCAGCGCTCGAAGCGGGACTCGAAGCGCCATACCTCGCCCAGTTCGCCCTCGGCCAGGAGGTGGCGCAGCGTCAGGAAGTCGTTGTCCCAGCGGCGGTTCTGGAAGACGGAGAGCTGCAGACCGCGCTCCTCGGCCAGTGCCGCCAGTTCGCGGGCCTCGGCCGCCGTACCGGCGATCGGCTTGTCGACGACGACCGGCAGGCCCGCCTTCAGGGCGGCGGTGGCGAGCGGGACGTGCGTCTTGTTGGGGGACGCGATGACGAGCAGGTCGAGGTCGCCGGCGCGGGCCAGCAACTCGTCGGGCGTGGCGGCGACGCGCACGTCCTGGTGTTCGGTGCGGGCCTGCTGCTGCCGCTCGGGGTTCGAGGTGACCACCGTGTCCAGGGCGAGGCCCTCGGTGGCGGCGATGAGCGGGGCGTGGAAGACGGAGCCTGCCAGGCCGTAGCCGACGAGGCCCACGCGCAGGGGAGGAGCGGTCGTGCCGGGAGTGCCAGTCATGCGGGTCATGCGGACCACTTTCGCAACGCTGTTGCCAAAGTGCAAGCGCGGGGGAGAATGGGCGGGTGATGGGTGGCGTGAGCAAGACGAACGGCGGTGTCGCCGGTGCTGTCGGCGGCTCGGGGAGCGGGGGCGTGAACCTGGGGGCCCTGCGCAGCCACAACGCAGCGCTCGTGCTCGATCTGCTGCGCACGGCCGGTCCCGAGGGGATCAGCCGGCTCGAACTGGCCGAGCGCACCGGGCTCACCCCGCAGGCCGTCAGCAAGATCACCGCCCGGCTGCGCGAGGACGGGCTCGCGGCGGAGGCGGGGCGCCGGGCGTCGACCGGGGGCAAGCCGCGCACGGTGCTGCGGCTGGTGCCGGAGGCCGGGCACGCGGTCGGGGTGCATCTGGACCGGGACGAGCTGACGGCCGTGCTCTGCGATCTGACCGGCGCCGTGGTGGCACGGCGCGGCGCCCCGCTCGATCTGGGGGCGGGCGCGGAGACGGTCGTCGCGCGGGCGGTGCGTGAGGTGCGGGAACTGGCGGGCGAGGCGGGCCGGCCGGGGGCGGTGCTCGGCGTCGGGGTGGCGCTGCCCGGGCCGCTGGACCATCGGCGCGGTGTGCTGCACCGGGTCACCGGGTTCCCTGAGTGGAACGGCTTCCCGCTGCGGGACGTGCTCGCGCGACGGCTCGCGCTGCCGGTCGTCGTCGACAAGGACACCAACGCCGCCGCGCTCCGGCTCGCGGTCGCGGGCGAGGCCGGAGCCTTCGCGTCCTTCGCGTATCTGCACTTCGGGGCCGGGCTGGGCGGAGGGCTCGTGATCGGGGGAGCGGTGCACCGGGGCACCCGTACGGGTGCCGGGGAGTTCGGGCACCAGGTGGTGCAGCTGGACGGGCCGGCCTGCGGGTGCGGCAACCGCGGCTGCGTGGAGGCGCTGTGCCTGGCGGCCGTGGCGCGCGGCGACGCGGCGGAGGCGGCACGCGTGCTCGGCACGGCGGCCGGCAACCTGGTCGCCCTGCTCGACGTCGACCTCGTCCTGCTGGGCGGCCGCACGGTCGCCACCGCCCCGGAGACCTTCGTACGGGGAGTCGCCGCCGTCCTCGACGCACGCGCGGGCCGCGCGGGCGAGGACCCGGTGCCGGTACGGGTCGTTCCCGGTGAGGGGCGCGGGGTGGCCGAGGGCGCGGCCCAGCTGCTGCTGGCGCCGTTGTTCGGGCGGGCGGAGGGCTGAGAACGGGGGGAGGGTCGAGGACGGGGGAGGGCTGAGAACGGGGAAGGGGCGCGTGCGCTGATCGAGGGGACTTGCGGTGCCGCACGGAATGGCTCCACCCCGTAACCGCCCCCACGCGGCATGGTCATGTGATGATGCGACTGCACACATCTGTCCCTCTCTGCCTCGCAGCCGCCGCCCTCCTTGCCGCGGTGCCCGCGGCGCCCGCGGTGTCGGTCGAGCCGTCGGCCCCGCTGCCCGGTTGCGCCTCCGGTGACGGGGACTTCCCCCTCACCACCCGCCTCCACGGCGGCCCCGCCTCCTACGCGGCCGGCGGCGGATTCGGCACCTGGTACCTGAACCTCACCAACACCACCGGCCGGACCTGCACCGGCATCCACCCCGTCGTCGTCCTGGTCGACGGCAAGCGGGCACTCAAGCCGTCCCAGCCCCGGCTGGAGTTCTACGGCGGCCCGGACGGCGCCGGCCCGCACGCCGTCCACTTCGAGACCACCGACCAGGACGAACTCGTCGGCGCCTTCGACGGCTTCGACGGCTTCACCGTCGGCCCCCGCAGGACCGTCACCGTGAAGATCCGGCTGGCCATCACCTCGGACGCCGTACCGAACCAGGTCACCGCCAACGCGGCCGTCGTGCAGCGGCACGAGGGCGACGGCGACTGGGTCGGCCAGTCCAACGACTACCGCTTCGCGATCGAGGCCGGCGCCACCGGCACTCCCGACACGGAGGACCGGTTCGACGCCGCCGACCAGAGCCGCCCGGTCGACCCGTCCTACCAGGACGCCTCGGCAGGACCGGACAGCTCGGCCTCTCCCGGCGCCGACCCGGCCGACGGCCGGCTCACCCTCGCCGACGAACTCGCGCGCACCGGCCTCACCTCGGCCCCTGGTGTCACCCTGGCCGCCACCCTGGCCCTTCTGCTGACCGGCGCCGGCCTTCTGATCGTCCGCAGGCGCCGCTGAAGCCACGCCCCCGGTCCGGCCGCGCGGAGGCGCCGACCCGAACGCCCGCCCCGTCTGCGACGATCCCTGCGTGGACTACCCGAACGACCAGGCCCCCGGCGCCCCCGTGCGCCAGGGCATCCCTGAGCACGGCCGCATCCCGAAGTACTACGCGGTCAAGGCCCGGCTCGACCACGTCATCGGCGCGCTCGACGAGGGCGACCCGCTGCCCACCGAGCGCGACCTCTCCGAGGAGTACGAGGTCGCCCGCGAGACCGTCCGGCAGGCGATCCGCGAACTCGTGCTGGAGGGCAAGCTGCGGCGGCAGGGGCGGGGCACGGTCGTCGCCGGGCCCAAGCTCGAACAGCCCCTCTCCCTCGCCAGCTACACCGAGGGTGTCCGTCGGCAGGGGCGAACCCCCGGCCGTACCCTTGTGACCCTCGACCGCTTCCCCTGCCCCGCCGCCCTCGCCGCGGAGGCCGGCCTCGAACGCGGCGAACCGGTCTGGCACCTGGAGCGCGTCCTGCTCGCCGACGACGAGCGGGTCGGCCTGGAGAGCACCTATGTCGCCGTCGCCCGGGTGCCGCGCCTGGACGTCGACTTCGACCCCGACTCCTCCTTCTACGCCTTCCTGCACCGCCACGGCATCGCGTTCGGCGACGCCGACGAACGCATCGAGACTGTGCTGGCCACCCCGCGCGAGGCGCTGCTCATCGGCACCCCGCCCGCCCTGCCGATGCTGCTGATCCACCGGATCTCCCGGGACACCGAGGGCCGGCCGCTGGAGCGGGTGCGGACGCTGTACCGGGGCGACCGGTTCTCGTTCAGCACGCATCTACGGGGATGAAAAGTCCAGAAGTGCACCCCTTCGACCCTCGCTTGAATATCACGAAAAGATAACGGGTCTAGCCCAAACGTGATAGCCAGTTCACGCTCTCGTTGTCAGCCGGACCCTTCCGGTTACCCGATCCCGAGGAGCGTTGCCGTCGTGAGAGTGATAGTCGTCGGAGCCGGCGTGGTGGGCACCATGCACGCCTGGCAAGCAGTGGAACGCGGCCATGAGGTCGTACAGATCGAGCGCGAGGCGGAGGCTCGCGGCGCGTCGTTGCGCAACTTCGGACAGATCTGGGTGAGCGGACGCGCGGCCGGCGAGGAGCTGGCCACCGCGCTGCGGGCCCGGGAGCTGTGGGAGGGGATCGGGGCCCGTGTGCCGGGACTCGGCTTCCGGCCGAACGGCTCCCTGACCCCCGTCCGCAGCGCCCTGGAGCTCGCCGTCGCCGAGGCCGCCGTGGCCCGCGAGGACGCCGCCACCCGCGGCCACAAGCTGCTCACCCCCGACGAGGCGCGGGCACTGAACCCCGCCCTGCGCGGCGAGTTCACCGCCGCCCTGTACTGCGAGCGCGACGCCGCCGTCGAGCCGCGCACCGCACAACTCGCCCTGCGCGAGGAGCTGCTGAAGTCCCCGAACTACACGTTCAGGCCGGGCCGCGAGGTCCGCGAGGTCATCGGTACCGGCGCCGTCGACGACCACGGCGATGTGCACCGCGGCGACGTCGTCGTGCTGTGCACCGGCGCCTGGCTCGGCGGCCTGGTCCGCGAGCTGGCCGGCTCCGATCTGCCGGTGCGCCGCGTCCGCCTGCAGATGATGCAGACCGACCCGCTCGGCGAACCGCTGACCACCTCCGTCGCCGACGCGGACAGCTTCCGCTACTACCCGGCCTACGCCTCCGAGGCGCTCGACGCCCTCAACGCCGGCCAGGCACAGGCGCGGACCGCCGCGGCCCACCGGATGCAGCTGCTGATGGTGCAGCGCGCCGACGGCGGACTGACCATCGGCGACACCCACGAGTACGAGCACCCCTTCGCCTTCGACACCGTCGAGGACCCCTACGACCACCTCACCGAGGTCGTCGAGTCCCTCCTCGGCCGCCCGCTGCCGAAGATCCGGCGCCGCTGGGCCGGGGTGTACGCGCAGTGCACCGACCCGGGGCGGGTGGTGCACCGGCAACAGGTGCGCGACGGGGTGTGGCTGGTCACCGGGCCCGGCGGGCGCGGCATGACCTGCTCTCCCGCGATAGCCGAGACCACCGCGAACGAACTGGGCTGGTAACACATATGACGCTCCATCAGGACATCCGGCTCGTCGTCCTCGACATGGCGGGCACGACCGTCGCCGACGGCGGCCTCGTCGAGCGGGCCTTCGCGGCGGCCGCACGGCACGTCGGCGCGGACCCCGAGGCCGGTATCGACCACGTCCGCGCCACCATGGGCGAGTCCAAGATCTCCGTCTTCCGGCATCTGTTCGGCGACGAGACCAAGGCGCAGGAGGCCAACAAGGCCTTCGAGGCCGCCTACGCCGAACTCGTCGACGCCGGCGAGGTCGCGGCCCTGCCCGGCGCCCGCGAGGCCATCGAGGAACTCACGGCCCAGGGCCGCACCGTCGTACTGAGCACCGGCTTCGCGCGGCCCACCCAGGACGCGATCCTGGCCGCGCTCGGCTGGCAGGACCTGGTGCCCCTCGCGCTGTGCCCGGCGGACGCCGGGGGCCGGGGGCGGCCGTACCCCGACATGGTCCTCACCGCCTTTCTGCGGACGCGGGCCGTCGACGCCGTCCACCAGGTCGCCGTCGTCGGCGACACCTCCTACGACATGCTCAGCGGGGTCCGGGCCGGCGCGGGCCTGGTCGCCGGGGTCCTGACCGGCGCGCACGACGCGGACGCGCTGCGGGCGGCCGGCGCCACCCATGTGCTGGACGGCGTGGCGCAGTTGCCGGGAGTGCTCACATGAAGGGCGGCATCCGCTTCGACTCGGTGACGGTCGCCTACGACGGCAACGTCGTCCTCGACTCCCTCGACCTCACCGTCGAGCCCGGCGAGGTCATGGCGCTGCTCGGGCCGTCCGGATCCGGCAAGACCACCGCGCTGCGGGCGGTCGCCGGGTTCGTACGGCCCGCCTCCGGGCGGGTGTTCCTCGGCGGGCGGGACGTCACGGACCTGCCGCCCTACGCGCGCGGCATCGGGATGGTCGTCCAGCAGTACGCCCTGTTCCCGCACATGCGGGTCGAGGAGAACGTCGCGTTCGGACTGAAGGCGCAGCGGGTGCCGCGCGGTGAGATCCGCGGGCGGGTCGCCGAGACCCTGGAGATGACCGGCATGGCCGGGTACGCCCGCCGCTACCCGCGCGAGCTCTCCGGCGGCCAGCAGCAGCGGGTCGCCATCGCCCGCGCGCTCGCCATCCGCCCCGGCGTCCTCCTCCTCGACGAGCCGCTCTCCGCGCTCGACGCCCGCCTGCGCTCCGGCATGCTGGCCGAACTGGCGCGCCTGCACCGCGAGTTGCCCGAGGTGACGATGCTCTACGTCACCCACGACCAGGTCGAGGCGCTCACGCTCGCCGACCGGATCGCGGTGATGGACAGTGCGCGGTTGCGGGCATGCGGGACGCCGAGGGAGCTGTACCGGTCTCCGGCCGACGAGTTCACGGCGTGCTTCGTCGGCAATGCCAACCTGCTGCCGGTGACGGTCGGTTCGGGCGGCGTCGCCTTCGGGGGCGGTGAGCTGAAGGTGGACACGGGGGGTGTCGCGCCGGGTGCGAGGGCGACGCTGTGCGTACGGCCCCATCTCGTCGGGCTCGGCGACGGGCCGAACCGGCTCGCCGGGACGGTGAGTGAGATTCAGTGGCGCGGGGCGACGCATCGGCTGTACGTCGAGGTGGACGGCCACCGGATGATCGCGGATCTGCGGGAGCTCAAGGATCCGCCTGCTCACGGTGACTCTGTGACCCTGCACTTCTCGCCGGAAGATGCGACGTTGCTGGCTGCGGGAGTGAGCGATGGATGAGGTCGTTCGTCGGCTGCGGGCTGGTGGGGGTTGGTCGCGCAGTTCCCCGCGCCCCTGGGTGGGTGCCGTCCCGCCAGTCGTCCTGCTGGCGCTCTTTTTCGTCTACCCCCTCGCCCTCGTAGTCCAGCAGTCCTTCCAGCCCGACTCCGGGGGCACCTCCCTCCAGCCGTACGCCGACGTCTTCGCCTCGACCGCCTTCCGTGAAGCCCTCTGGACCACCGTCTGGATCGCCGTCGCCTCCACCGTCGGCTGTCTGGTCCTCGGCTTCGTGCTCGCGCTGGTCATCGCCTTCGTGCCCTTCCCGGGCGCCAGGGCCGTCGCCAGGTTCGTGGACGTCTTCCTCACCTTCCCGTCCTTCCTGATCACCCTGGCCCTGCTGTTCATCTACGGCACGACCGGCATCGTCGGTTCCTTCCAGTTCCTCACCACCCCCTGGGGCGTGCTGCTGGCCGAGGTCACCTACTTCACGCCCTTCGTCGTACGCCCGCTGCTCGCGGCCTTCTCCCAGCTGGACACCGCCCAGCTGGAGGCGGCCGGTTCGCTCGGCGCCCGGCCGCTGCGCATCGTGCGCCGGGTGATCCTGCCCGAGGCGCTGCCCGCTCTCGCCGCGGGCGGCAGCCTCGTGCTGGTCCTGTGCCTCAACGAGTTCGGGATCGTCCTGTTCACCGGCGCGAAAGGCGTCACGACCCTGCCGATGCTCGTCTACAGCAAGGCGATCCTGGAGTCCGACTACCCGGGCGCCTGTGTGGTCGCCGTCGTCAACGTCCTGATCTCCGTGGGCCTGTACGGCCTCTACCGGGTGGTGAGCCGCCGTGCTGGTGCATAGCCGCGGGGCGCGGTGGGCCGTATGGCTGCTGTTCCTCGTCCTCTTCCTGCCCCTGTTCGCCCTTCCCCTCCTCGTCGTCCTCGGCGCCTCCTTCGCCACCAACTGGTCGGGCGTGCTGCCCTCCGGCTTCACCACCGGGCACTACACGACCGCCACCCGCGGCGAGGCCCTCCAGGCCCTCACCACCAGCCTGGTCACGGCCGCCGCCGCGAGCCTGCTCGCCCTGGTCACCGGCACCTGGGCCGCTCTCGCGGCGGCCGCGCTGAAGAAGAGCCACCGCCGGGTCATGGACGCCCTGTTCGTCCTCCCGCTCGCCGTGCCCTCGGTGGTCGTCGGCCTCGCGATCCTGGTCGCCTTCTCCGAGCCGCCGTTCCTGCTCAACGGCACCCGCTGGATCGTGATCGTCGCCCACACCGTCCTGGTCACCGCCTTCGCCCACCAGTCCGTGTCCGCCGCCCTGGCCCGCCTCGACCCTGCCTACGAGCAGGCCGCCGCCTCCCTCGGCGCCCGGCCCGCGTACGTCCTGCGGCGGGTCAGGCTGCCCCTCCTGCTGCCGTCGCTCACCGCCGCGGCCGGCCTCTGCTTCGCCCTGTCCATGGGCGAGTTGAGCGCCACGATGATGCTCTACCCGCCCGACTGGACCCCGATGCCCGTCCTGATCTACGCGGCCACCGACCGCGGCGCCCTCTTCGCCGGCTCCGCCCTCGCGGTGGTCCTGATGACGGCCACGCTGCTCGCCCTGTTCGCCGTCTCCCGCGTGCGCACCAAAGCCTCCTACCGCTGACCCGACGCCCCTCCCCGTGCAAGGAGTTCACTTCGTCATGCCCAGAAACACCCTCAAGCTCGCCCTCGCCCTCCCCCTGCTGGCCGCCCCGGCACTGTCCGCGTGCGGCACCGGCACCGCCGCCTCCGACGAGAAGGTCGTCACCGTCTACAGCGCCGACGGTCTCAAGGGCGAGAAAGGCGACGGCTGGTACGACCGGATCTTCAAGGACTTCGAGAAGCAGACCGGCATCAAGGTCGAGTACGTCGAGGGCGGCTCCGGCGAGATGGTGCAGCGCGCCGCCCGCGAGAAGCGCAACCCGCAGGCCGATCTCCTCGTCACGCTCCCGCCGTTCATCCAGCAGGCCGACGGCAAGGGCCTGCTCCAGAAGTACGCCCCCAAGGGCTCCGACCAGGTCAGCGGAGCCGACAAGGGCGCCGACGCCACCTGGACGTCGGTCGTCAACAACTACTTCGGCTTCATCTACAACAAGAAGGAGCTGAAGCAGGCGCCCAGGACCTGGGACGAGCTCCTCGACGGCACGTACAAGAACAAGCTCCAGTACTCCACGCCGGGCATCGCCGGCGACGGGACCGCCGTCCTCATCAAGGCCATGCACGACTTCGGCGGACAGCAGCCCGCCCTGGACTACCTCGGCGATCTCCAGTCCAACAACGTCGGCCCGTCCGCCTCCACCGGCAAGCTCGCCCCCAAGGTCGACAAGGGCGAACTCCTCGTCGCCAACGGTGACGTCCAGATGAACTTCGCCCAGTCCAAGACCATGCCGAACCTCGGCATCTGGTTCCCCGCGAAGGACGGCGGCAGGCCCACCACGTTCGCCCTGCCCTACGCCGCCGGACTCGTCACCGACGCCCCGCACACCGAGAACGGCAAGAAGCTCCTCGACTTCATGCTGAGCCAGCGCGCCCAGCGGCAGGTCAGCGAGATCGGCGGCGGCTTCAGCGCCCGGGGGGACGTCAAGGCCACCGACGCCAATGCCATCGCGCTCGCCAAGCTCATGGACGGCGTCGAGGTCTTCGAGCCCGACTGGAACGACATCGACAAGAACCTCACGACGTATGTCGACGCCTGGAAGTCGGCCACCGGCAGCTGATCCGCCCCCTCAAGGCCACACACGAGGGCCATATCCATAGCACCGAGACCACATCCGCACAGCCGCACCACCGCAACGCCCCTGGCACCACCACCGGGGGCGTCGGCATGCCCGCACCCCCGTCCCCAGGAGGATCACGTGACATCGCACCTGTCCCGCCGCACCGTCCTCACCACCACCGCGGCGGCCGCCACCACCGTCGCCCTCGGCGCCGCCACCGCCTCGCAGGCCCACGCCGTCCCCACCCTCCCCAACGGCACCAGCGACGACAAGGTGCTCGTCATCGGCATGGACGGCCTGCGCCACGACCGCATCGACGCGGCGAACGCCCCGCACCTGAAGGCCATGATGAACGAGGGCACCTACGGCACCTCGCTGCTGTACGCGAATCCGATGGCCGCCACGTCCTCCGGCCCCGGCTGGTCCACCATCTCCACCGGTGTGTGGCCCGACAAGCACGGCGTGAAGGACAACACCTTCGCCGGCAAGAAGTACGGCCAGTATCCCGGCTTGCTCGCCCGCCTCGCCCAGGTGCGGCCCGCGCTGTCCACCTACGCGGCCGTCGACTGGAAGCCCCTGGACACCCAGGGCACCGTCACCCCCGGCGCCGACGCCAAACTGGTCCTCGACGGCGACCGCGACGGCTACACCGGCCACGACGCCACCATCGCCGCCGAGACCGAGGCGATCATCCGCGACCAGAACCCCGACGTGATGTTCGTGTACTTCGGCCAGTCCGACATCGTCGGCCACAACCAGGGCGCCGGCAGCCAGGCCTACCTCGACCAGATCGCCGTACAGGACGCCTACGTCGGCCGGCTGCGCGCCGCGATCAAGGCCCGGCCCTCCTACGCCTCCGAGCGCTGGACGGTCGTCGTCGCCACCGACCACGGCCACCTCGACGCGGGCGGCCACGGCGGCTCCTCCATCGAGGAGCGGCGCACCTTCGTCCTGGCCACCGGGCCCGGCATCGCGGCGGGCGCCCGCCCGATCGACACCCGGCTGGTCGATGTCGTACCCACCGTCCTGAAGCAGCTCGGCATCACGCCCGATCCCGCCTGGGGCCTGGACGGCAAGCCGGTCCAGGAGCGCTCCACCGACCCCTTCGAGGCGCTGCGACCGTCCCTGACCGGGCGCGTCGACGAGACCGGCATCCCGGCCGGCGTGCTCGGGTTCACGCACACCGCGCCCGGCGGCTGGTCCGTCATCAACAACGCGATGGGCACCGGCGGGATGACCGAGTGGCGCGGCTGGTCCTTCGCCACCGACGAGTTCTGGTCCCGCACCCAGCGCGACCAGTGGCGCGAGCTCAACGTCCGCGCACGGGGCGTGTTCGCGGTCGCCGACTCCGACGAGTGGTCGGACAAGTCCTTCTCCGGCCCCTACGACTCGACCCTGGTCACACCCGCGTACGACGTCACCGGCTGGTCCAAGGCCCGGCTGGACTTCACCACGCTCTACCGGCAGGAGGGCGCCCAGCAGGCCCAGGTCCTCGCGTCCTTCAACGGCGGCACCCCCACCGTCGTCAAGAGCTACACCTCCGACGTCGTCTCCCAGCCGCAGTCGCTGACCGTCGCCGTCCCCGCCGGAGCCACGAGCGTTCACTTCCGGTTCCGCTACACCGGCTCCAACAATTGGTACTGGGTGATCGACGGGGTCAGGATCAGCCAGTCCTGATTACCCTGGGGGCGTCGGTACGGCGTGGTTCCGGCGCCCCCAGCTCGTCCCGTACGCAGGCCAGGAGAGTCACAGCACCATGGCAGACCGCAAGCCCATCGAGTCATGGCTCACCGACATGGACGGTGTGCTCATCCACGAGGGCGTTCCGATCCCCGGCGCCGACGCCTTCATCAAGAAGCTGCGCGAGTCCGGCAAGCCCTTCCTCGTGCTCACCAACAACTCGATCTACACCCCGCGCGACCTGCACGCCCGGCTCAACCGCATGGGCCTGGAAGTGCCGATCGAGAACATCTGGACCTCGGCGCTCGCCACCGCCAAGTTCCTCGACGACCAGCGCCCCGGCGGCTCGGCGTACGTCATCGGCGAGGCCGGCCTGACCACCGCGCTGCACGACATCGGCTACATCCTCACCGACCACGACCCCGACTACGTCGTCCTCGGCGAGACCCGCACCTACTCCTTCGAGGCCATGACCAAGGCCGTCCGGCTCATCAACGCCGGCGCCCGCTTCATCTGCACCAACCCCGACGAGACCGGCCCGTCGACCGAGGGCCCGCTGCCCGCGACCGGCGCCGTCGCCGCGCTGATCACCAAGGCCACCGGCAAGCAGCCGTACTTCGCCGGCAAGCCGAACCCGCTGATGATGCGCACCGGCCTGAACGCCATCGGCGCGCACTCCGAGACCAGCGCCATGATCGGCGACCGCATGGACACCGACGTGCTGGCCGGCATGGAGGCCGGCATGCAGACGTTCCTGGTGCTCACCGGCCTGACCCGGCCCGAGCAGGTGGAGAACTTCCCGTACCGCCCGTCCACGATCGTCGACTCCATCGCGGACCTCGTCGACAGGATCTGAAACCCTTCCCACCCACGACACGACCCATACGGAGCAACGCGGGCCCCGCTGAGGATGCGGGGCCCGCCCCATGGGGGGAGCCTCCAGGTATCTGGAGGTTCACGATGGGATCACTGCGGGTCACTCTCTGTACGATCGCCGCCCTCGGGGCGGTCGCCGTCACTCCGGCGGCCCACGCGACGGACGGAGGCGTCTCGCTGAGTCCGTCGTCCCCGCACCCGGGCGGCGATGTCGCCCTACGGGTGAGCGGATGCCCGCAGCGGACCGCCACGGCCGTCTCCGGGGCGTTCGTCGCCGACGCCCGCCTCACCGTCGCGGGCGACGGCACCCTCGTCGGTGAGAGCCGCGTCCGCTCCACCGCCAGGTCGGGCCGCTACGACGTACGGATCGCCTGCGGAGATGTATCCCGCACGGGCGCCGTCACCGTCGCCGCCAAGGCCGCCGGGCACCCCGTACGGCACGGACCGCAACCGGCGGCCTCCGCCTCTCCCACGGCCCCCGTCCGGGCCGGCGGCGGGGGCACGTCCAGGCTCGCCATGGTGGACGCCCGGGAGGCAGGGCCCGGTACGGCCCACACCGTGACCGGGCTGATCCTGGCGGGCGTGGCCGCCACGGCCGTGGCCCTGCGCAGCGCCCGCCGCGGCAGACGGTCACGCTGACCATGGCCGAGCGAGAAGACTCCGGCTTGCGCGGCCGGTTCCTCATGGGCGTGGCCTGGACCGTGCTGCTGCTCGGGCTGTGGCTGTGGGGCAGAGAGCTCACCGACGTCCGGCAGGGCGGGGCCACCCCGGTGTCCGGCGACGTCGCCGCGGTCGGGCGCCCGGCCCCCGCACAACTGCCGCCCGCCGCCCGCCCGTTGGCCGGCGCACCGCCCCAGCGCCTCGACATCCCCGCGCTCGACGTGCGCGCACCGGTCGTCGCCCGCGGGCTCGACGCGCACGCCGCGATCGATCCGCCGCCCTACGCACAGGCCGCCGCCGTCGGCTGGTACGCGGCCGGCGTGAAGCCGGGAGCGGCGGGCGCCGCGCTGATGGTGGGGCATGTCGACACCGAGACCCGGCCCGCCGTCTTCCACCGCCTCGGCGCGCTGCGCCCCGGCGCGACGGTCCGGGTGCTGCGCGAGGACGGCAGGGTCGCCGAGTTCACCGTGGACGACGTCCGCATCGTCCCCCGCGACCGCTTCGACGCCCACCAGGTCTACGGGGCCCACCGGCCGGGCCGCGCCGAACTGCGCCTGATCACCTGCGCCGGCACCTTCGACCGCGCGAGCCGCGCCTATACGGCGAACGTCGTCGTTTCGGCGTATCTGACGGGCACGGGGCGGTGACGAAAACCGGGCGCACCAGGCCCGGTCGGCGACCTGCTCCCCCCGAAGCCGCCGACCGGACCGGTCCTCGACCGCGGGCGCACGGGCTGCGGGAGTAACCCGGCGTCCGGCGCGGGAGGCCTTGTGCGAACCGATGGAGATCGTTCGACCGGGGGCTGGGGTCGTCCGGGGACGACTCTAGAACTTAAGACGGCCCAGGGCCTAGGGAAAGGCGACAGAGCTCTGGGGAAGGGCGTCACGGGCCGCTACGGGCGCTCCTCGTCGTCCCCCCGCTCCGCCGCCCGGCGCAGCCCGGCGTCGTCCGCGACCCGGTCGATGACCGCCCGCGCCACCGTGTCCAGGGACAGCTGGTGCCGGCGCGCGTAGTGCCGCAGCGCCACGAAGGCGTCGTCGGCGGCCGTGTTCCAGCGCTCGGCGAGCATGCCCTTGGCCTGCTCGATGCGGACCCTGCTGGACAGGGCCTGCTGCAACTGCCCGGCGAGGGTGCGGCACTGCACATAGGTGCTGTTGTTCTCCAGGCCGAGGGCCGCGCAGTCCGCGATGAGCTGGGCCGGCCGCAGCGCCTCGCCGGGCAGGGCCGCGCCGAAGACGTTGAGGGCGCCGAGCAGCCGCTCCCGGCGGCGCAGCGGCACCGCGAAGGTGGTCGTGATGTCGTACGCCTGCGCCCGCCGCGTGAACTCGGGCCAGCGGCCCGCCGCCCGCGCCGTCTCGATGGACACCGGCGGCACCGGCCGGCCCGAGCCGTAGCACTCCAGGCAGGGCCCGTCGCCGTGCTGCGCCCGCAGTAGTTCCAGGCCGAGCTCCCGCTGCGCGCCGCCCGCGGCCAGCGACACCGCCCGGCCCTCGTCGATCAGCATGATCCCGGCCGACCGCGCGGACAGCAGCCGCACGCAGTGCTCGGCGACGCCCGATAAGTAGTGTTCGGCCTCGAACCCCTCCACGAGGGTGTCCGCGGTCTCCACCAGCATCTGCGCCAGCCGGATCTCCCGGGCGTAGTGGTGCATGACCGCACCGTCCCTTCCCCTGTCTCCCCTGTGCCCGACTGTGGGCTTCGCAGCCATCACAGTGGCTGTAACAGCTCCCCGACAAGGCTCGACGACCTCGTTCGCCCCACGACACGTATGTCAGGATTGAGCCTTGGAACGAAGCACCCGAGGGGGAGCTGGATGTACCTGAAGAGGGGGGCCTGGAGGGGCGCTCGCGCGCGGACGTCCGCGATGCTGCTGGGGGCGGCACTACTGATCGCGGGATGTTCCTCCGGGGACGGAGACGAACCGGACGACAACGCCGGCGCCGGGATCACCCAACAGCCGAAGGGCACCGACCCGTTCTGGGTGAACCCGGACGGGAACGCGGCCCAGCAGGTGGCCGACTACGTCAAGGACGGCAAGAAGGAGGACGCCGAGGAGATCCGCAAGATAGCGCAGCAGCCGACGGGCGAGTGGATCGGCCCGGAGAACCCGGAGGACGAGGCCCGCGGCTACACGGAGGCCGCCGACAAGGCGGGCCGTACGGCCCTGCTGGTCCTCTACAACATCCCGCACCGCGACTGCGGCCAGTACTCCCAGGGCGGCGCCGCCGACGGCAACGCCTACCGGGACTGGATCGACGGGGTGGCCAAGGGCATCGAGGACCGCGCCGCGACGGTGATCCTGGAGCCGGACGCGCTGCTGCACCTGGTCGACGGCTGCACCCCGGACGAGTTCCACGAGGAGCGCTACGACCTCCTCAAGGGCGCCATCACCAAGCTCAAGTCCCTGAAGAACACCAAGGTCTACGTGGACGCGGGCAACGCCGGCTGGGGTCATCCCGACCAGATCTTCGAGCCCCTGAAGTGGGCGGGCATCGACCAGGCCGACGGCTTCTCGGTCAACGTCTCCAACTTCTACACGACCAAGGACTCGATCGCGTACGGCAAGCAGCTCTCCACCAAGGTGGGCAACAAGCCCTTCGTGATCGACACCAGCCGCAACGGCAACGGCCCCTACACCGAGGGCGACCCCAACGAACGCTGGTGCAACCCACCCGGCCGAGCCCTGGGCGAAACCCCGACGACCAAGACCCCCGACCCGCTGGTCGATGCCTTCGTCTGGGTCAAACGCCCAGGAGAGTCGGACGGCGAATGCAAGGGCGGCCCGAAGGCGGGCGAGTGGTGGGCCGACTACGCCTTGAAACTGGCGAAAGCAACAACGCCGTAGGGGCGCGGGGAACTGCGCGACAAGCCACAGCGCTCCCGCACCCAACGCACCACGTGCGGGAGCGCTACGGCACTCGAACCCACTGCGCCTTGGAAGGCGTCCCCTGGTCATCCGTCACAAACAGCATGTACCACCCGGACGGAACCAGATTCCGATTGGTCGGCACACTGACCGTGATCTTGTCCCCGGCCTTCTTGAAGTCCAGCTTCACCGACCGCTGATCCACGTCCGTGACATGCGTGGACGCGCTCGGCCGCATCAGCCGCACGTTCTCGATGGACGAGGCGTGCTGCGAGGTGAACGTGCCCGTCCCGCCCCGCTTGATGGTCTGCGGCCCGCCCGACAGCGACGGCTGCGCGTCCCGGTACAGATACGGCGGGGTGTAGATCTCGATCCGCTGCTCGAACTTGCCCGGCTTGGTGTTGGCCTTGTCGGCGTAGAGCGAGTCCGATCCGAAGAACATCACACGGCCGTCGGGCAGCAGGATCGACCCCGAGTGGTAGTTACGGCCCACCAGCGGGTCGGCCACCCGGTCGAGCTCGCTCGCGCCCGGCCGGTACAGGTGCGCCTGCAGGATGTTGGAGTCGCCGCGCCCCCGGTAGTCCTCCGAGCCACCCGACACCAGCACACTGTCGTCCGGCAGCACCGACGCCTGCGGATACCGCGTGCCCTTCTCCAGCGACGGCCCGTCCACGAACTTCGGGGCGTCGTCCTTCAGGTCGATGATCCGCGTCTTCTCGCTGGACTCCTTGGACTCGCCGACGCCACCGCCGCCGATCACCATGTACTTCTCGTCCTGCGCCGGCGGCAGCAGCACCGTGCCCGAGGTCTCCATCAGCTTCGGATCGCTCAGACCGGGCAGCTTGCTGAACTTGTTGGTGTCCACGTCCCAGATGCCGGGCTCGCGGCCCACGTTGTCGGGCCCGTAGCCGGCATTCGAACCCGAGTAGAAGATCTTGCCGTTCTCCAGCGGGAACAGCGCCGGGTACGTCGGGAACTGCCGCACCTTCGGGGTGTACGTCCACTTCTTGGTCTTCGGGTCGTACACCTCGTTCTTGCCCGGCACCAGCTGACCGATGTCGTCGAGGCCGGAGACGCTGAGGATCTTGCCGTCGCTCAGGGTGGTGAGCGTCGGGTACCAGCGGGCCTCCTTCATCGGGTCGACCTTGATGTACTTCTCGGCGACCGGGTCGAACTCATAGGCATCCCGGATGCCCTGGAAGTCCTTCTTGTCGAGGGCGAGCTTCTGCGCGATGCCGTACGTGTTGCGCGCGTCGGTGCCCGACAGGCCCTGGATCCGGTAGTTGTCCTGGGTGCCGGTCTCGTACTTGGCGCCCTTCCGCTGCGCCTCGACGTAGATCCGGCCGAGACCGGGGTCATTGCGCAGGAACTCGCCGGTCGCCTTGTCGAAGACCTTCTTGGCGCGCGGCACCAGCACCGGGTCCTTGGAGACGAACGTCTTGCCGTTCTCCTTGCCGGTGAACTTGGTGCCCGCGGGCAGCGTGATCGGCTCGTCCGGGTTCTCGTTGTGGACGATCATCAGGCCGCCGGCCTTGGTGACGTCACCCTTGAGCTTCTCGTACCGCTTCGTACCGCCCGCGATCAGCAGGTTGCCGTTGGACAGCTGGGTGTGGCCCGTGCAGAACAGGTCGTTCGGCGTCGGCACCTTCTTGATGGTGCCCTTGACCGGGTCCCAGATCCGGGTGTCGTACTTCTTCGCGTCGAAGTTGTCCTGGTTGTTGCCCGAGCCCGCGATCAGGAGCACCTTGCCGGTGTGCAGGAGCGCCGCGTGGATGGTGTTCTGGCGGTACTCCTCGGGGAAATCCACGATCTCCCACTTGCCGTTCTCGGCTTTGTACTCGGGCTTGTTGATTTGGTACTGGTGGTATTTCTCGGTGCCGACGCGATAGAGCCACGGCCCGTTCATTCCGGCCAGCGCGAGCACCACCGCCGTGCCTATCGCGAGTCGACGGGCGCGGCGGCGGCCTGCACGGTCGTTCATTCCTTACGTCCCCCAAGTCCACCAAGGGCGATCTGCATCGTCTGGTCATTTCCGCCGCTGCCCGACGCGGCCCAACTCGGTTTGTGCTGGCCGTGCTGGCCGTGCTGACCGTGGGGCGTGTGCGGCGGCGTGGCGTGCGTGGGCATCGGCTGCGGCTGGTACGGAGCCGCGGTCGCGCCCGTCGCCACCGCGTCCTGCGGCCCGGTCCGGTCCGCCACGGTCGCGGCGGGCTGCTTCCTCTCCTGACGCAGCATGTAGCGCCAGGCGAAGATCGGCGTCGCCGTGATCAGCATGGCAAACGTCGCCCAGATGATCATCGCGGGGTGCGAGTGCCCGTACACGAACCCGGCGGCGATGGACGCGCCGAAGATCACGATGAAGTACCAGTGGTAGCGGAAGGTCCCGAACCACCGGTCGGGGCTCGCGGAATCGCCCTTGGGCGTCACCACGAACTTGCTCTTCTTCCGCAGCACCGAGTCGATGAGCGCCTTCGCGTACAGCGGCGCCGACAGCGCGGACATCACCATGCCGGCCACACCGCCGGAGCCCTCGGGCTCGTGCGGCGAGACGTTGTGGCGGCGGTTCCAGACGTACAGGCCGATCTGGAGCGCGGAGGCGTTGCCGTAGAGCATCAGCCAGATCGTCGGGTCGATGTTCACACCCGAGGCGCCCAGGCCCAGGAACAGCGCACAGCTCAGCGCCGCCAGGATCCAGTTGAGGGCGGACATCGGGTAGAAGATGATCATCATCGTGTAGTTGAAGAGCTTGCTCGGCGGCAGCGAGTACCAGCCCTTCCAGTACTGCTTGAGGATCGTCTCGTACGTCCCTCGCGACCAGCGCATCTGCTGGGTGAAGAAGTCGGTCCAGGCGCTCGGCCCCTCACCGACGGCGAGCACGTCCGGCGTGTACACGGACCGCCACTTCTTGCCCGTGGCCGGGTTCTTGTGGCGGTGGATCTCGAACCCGGTGGCCATGTCCTCGGTGATCGAGTCGTACAGGCCGCCGATCTGCTTGAGCGCCTTGATGCGTACGGCGTTCGACGTACCCACGAACATCGGGGCGCCGTACTTGTTGCCGGCGCGCTGGATGAGGGCGTGGAAGAGGAACTGCTGCGACTCGGCGGCCTTGGTGACGAAGTTGTCGTAGTTGCCGTAGACCTGCGGGCCGATGACGAAGCCGACGTTCGGGTCGCGGAAGAAGCCGAGCATCCGCTCCAGGTAGTTCGGCAGCGGCACGTGGTCGGTGTCGACCGAGGCGAAGAAGTCGTAGTCGTCGCCGTGCGCGTCCAGCCAGGCGTTGTAGTTGCCGTGCTTGGTCTTGGCGCGGTGCGGGCCCTTGGCCTGGTTCCACTTGGCGATGCCCTTGCGGGAGAAGTGGTGCACGCCGAGCCGGGCGCACACCTCCTTGACCTCCGGGTCGTCCCCTTCATCCAGCAGCCAGACGTGCATCAGGCCCCGGTGGCGCAGCTTGACGGCCGCCTCCAGGGTCTTCGTCACCATCTCCAGCGGCTCCTTGCCGGGCACGAAGGAGGTCAGGAAGGCCACTCTCGTGCCGGTCTCGGGCACCACCGGGATCGGGTCGCGGGCGACCAGGGTGGCGTGCGCGTTGGAGAGCACGTTCATGCAGCGGAAGAACTCGATCAGGCCGATCGAGACGAGCATGACGATGTCGAGCGCCGGCAGGAAGTCGAAGGCGGGATAGTCCCGTTCGGTCCAGTGCTCGGGTTGCAGCAGCCAGAACAGCAGCACCAGCGAGAGGATCGGAGCCGCGGCGAGCATCAGGGCGACCCTGATCCGGTGCGGCTCCTGCGAGATCAGCGAGCGGTACTGGACCCGGTACGGCTTGTTCGGGTCGGGCTGGGTGAGGGGACCGGCCAGCCGGCTGTAGTGCTCGTAGTCGTACCTCGGCAGCGTCTTCTTGATCCGGCGGAACGTGCCCGTCCGGGTTTGCGAAGGCACCCGGAGCTGGGTGGTCTGAGACGGGTCGAAGTTCTGCCGGGCGCCCGTCGGCGTCGACGTCATGAGTCATCCCCCCACACGCAGGTCACCGCGTGTCTGTCGGTTCCTTGTACGACTGTGTCGATCCCCCTCGACCTTCACAGGCGTATCAGTGGTGGGCCGCAGTCACCACATCCTCCACACCTTAGACATGGAACCGCGACCTTCCGGTTGCATCATGCCCCCCTCGGCATGAGGTCATGAACGGGGCCCCCTACTCCCCGCAAAAACCGGCAACCGGTTTCTTGCCCCCCAACTACCGCGTATCCGCAGCATCTTGGTAAACCCATCCCCAAGGTTCTACGGCGGTCCGCATGATCGCAAGATGCGAAACGAGGTGTTTACCGGTCATACGCGCTCATTGTGGCACCTGTGGGGGTGTTGTGTATCCGTTGTGGACACGCGGGCGCGGATGTTGCCGAAGTGCTCCCGTATGGCCCCCTCTGCCCGTATCGCGTCGCCGGACCGCACCGCGTCCACGATCTCCCGGTGCTGCCGGCAGGTGACCAGGGGATCCTGCGGAGCACCCCCGAGGTCGGTGTGGACCCGGTGGAAGGCGTCCCAGAACGCCTCCAGGACCTCGCCCAGCAACGCGTTGTCCAGCCCCCGGTAGAGGGTGGCGTGAAACGCCCGGTCGGTCTCGGCGATGCCGTCGCCGCCCAGCGCGGCCTGCTCTTCCATACGGTCCACGAGCGCGTCCAGTTCAACGAGGTCGGTGTCCGGGAGCCGTCCTGCGAGCCGCGCCACCAGTCCCGTCTCCACGGCCTCCCGCAGCTGCACCAGCTGGAGCAGGGTGTCCTCGCCGCGGTGATGCCCGGCGACGGTGCGAAACGCAAGCCCCTCGACCATCGGCGCCAGCGACATCGTCCCGACGTACGTCCCGAACCCGTGCCTGATCTCCACGATGCCCATCGCCTGCAAACCCTTGAGCGCCTCACGCACGGAGTTCCGGCTGGCCCCCAGGTGAGCCATCAGCTCGGGCTCGGTCGGCAGCGGGGCCCCGGAGGCCAGCCGACGGTCGATGATGAGCTTCTTGATCCGCTCCTGCAGGTCACGAGCTGCCATGGCCAGAGGGTATCCGGCCAAACACAAAGGAAGCCCCCCGCTTGCACGAGGGGCTTCCTGCACAGTCTGTGCGCCGCCAGGGACTCGAACCCCGGACCCGCTGATTAAGAGTCAGCTGCTCTAACCAACTGAGCTAGCGGCGCCTGCTGACGGCGTTGACTCTACATGACCTGCGGGGGTGCTCCGGACCAAGGGGGCGGGGTGGATCGGGGGCGGCGGGGTCTGTAAACCATTCGGACCGTCAACATGCGAATGCCGAAGACAGTTGAGAAACTGACGGCGTGTACAGCCGCGGACATTTCCGACTGGAGTGTGAGGGGAATCGCATGGAGGCTCGGACTCCGGTATTCGAGGAAATCGATCCCGGGGGTGACTGCGACTGCCCCGGATGCGTCCACTGGAGACGGGTCCTACCGCATTCCACGACCGGCCGACATCCGGCCGCGTACCGGGCGCTGCTTCTCGCCGCAGCCGCCTCCACCACCGTCGTCGTCGGCCACACGGCCCCCGCTCTCGCCGCTCCCCACACCCTCGACCGTCCGGCCGTTCCCGCAGGTGACGAGCCCAATACACCCCAAGGAGGCAAGGCCCCGCTGCATGGTCCCGGCGGGAAGCCGGCCCAGCCGGCCAGCCCGGCCAAGGCGCCCGCGACCACCCGCGCGGAGATCATCAAACGGGCCAAGAAATGGGTCACGGCGAAGGTGCCGTACAGCATGTCCAGGTACTGGTCGGACGGATACCGGCAGGACTGTTCCGGATTCGTCTCGATGGCCTGGAGTCTGCCCGGAAACGAATGGACCGGCAGCCTCGGTCAGTACGGCGTCCGTATCACCAAGGCGGAACTCCAGCCCGGTGACATGCTGCTGTTCCATAATCTCGCTGACCCCCAGAAAGGCTCGCACGTAGTAATTTTCGGCGGCTGGACGGACCACAAGCGCACCCACTACAGCGCCTACGAGTTGGCTCCCCCGCACGCCCGGCGGAAGACCACCCCGTACGCCTATTGGAAGCACTCCGACCGCTATGTGGCCTACCGCTACAAGGGCCTCACGAGCGGCGGCTCGGGCAAGAAATCGGACGCCGATCAGCCGGACACCGGTCAGCCGGACCCCACCGGGTCGGGCACCGGTCAGCAGGGCACCGGTCAGCCGGACACCGCTGTGCCCGCGAGCCTGAAGAGCCCGGCGCCCTACCCGGGGCGGGCGCACTTCGGGCCCGGGGTCAACAACAAGCACGTCACCGAGCTGGGCCGGATGCTCGTCGAGCGCGGTGCCGGCCGCTACTACACCTCCGGTCCGGGCCCGCGCTGGACGGGCGCGGACCGCAGGGCCACCCGGGCCTTCCAGCTCGCACAGGGCTGGCGGGGCCGGGACGCGGACGGGCTGCCGGGGCCGGACACGTGGGCGCTGCTGGCGACCGGCAAGGGCAAGGACATCCCTGCGGAAGCGACCGGATCCTCGCCGCAGCAGCAGCCGTCCTCGCACGGGGTGCCCGGCTATCCGGGGCGGGCGCTGTTCCGGCCGGGCGCCGAGAACCCGTACGTGACCCAGCTCGGCCGGCAGCTGGTGACGAAGGGGTTCGGCAAGCACTACCGGACCGGGCCGGGTCCGCGCTGGAGCGAGGCGGACCGGCGTGCCGTCGAGGCGTTCCAGCGCGCCCAGGGCTGGCGCGGCGGCGCGGCGGACGGCTATCCGGGCCCGGAGACCTGGCGGCGGCTGTTCGCGTGACGGACCCGCCCGGAGGTGCGGGATTTCGGGGCCGCGATGACATCGGGGCCGTAAGGACATCAGGGGCAGAGGGGCAGAGGGGCATGGGCATTCCGGAGTGCCGGACACCCCCATAGCGGTACGACCCACGGCGGAACGACCCACGGCGGTACGACTCATGGCGGTACTGCCCGTCGCGGTACGACCCGTCGCAGTACGACCCACGGCTGCACCACCACGGCTGGACCACCCTGGCTGGACCACCGGCCGGACCACCACCACGGCCGCACGACCACGGCCGCACAACCTTCCTGTGACGCATCTGGCGCGGAGGCTGGAGGCAACGCATGACCACGACCACTTCTCACACACCCGAGCCCGAAGGGCTCGCCGGGTCGACCGAGGCGCCACCTCGGCCGGCCCGGCTCATCCAGAACGAGGCCACCACCGAGATCCCTGTCCATCTGCTGTTCCGTGACGAGGCGGGCCCGGTGTCCGTGCCGCTCAGACCGACGGTCGTGGCACGCCGGCAGGGCACGGGGGAGCAGCCTCGTCTGCGCCGCCCGGTCCAGCCGAAGCCGCGTCCCGAACTCCAGGTCGACCCCGAGCTGGTGGAGCGGCCCGCGCGAGTGCTGCCCGGGGCGGCGGGCGTGCTCGCCGGGGCCTGCGGGGCCATCGGCTGTCTGGCCGTGTCGTGGTGGGCCGGCCTGCTGCCGCCACCGGCGGTGCAGGCGCTGGGGCTGCCGGTGCCGGCGGGCGCGGGGCTGGGCCCGGCCCACTGGGTGGCGTACGCGGGAGCCGCGGCGCTGGGGCTGCTCGGTTTCGGCGGGCTGGCGCGCGGCGTGACCGGACGGGCCTGGGTGCTCGGGCTGTTCGGACGCTACCGGGGGACGGTCCGGCGCACCGGCCTGATGTGGGTCAACCCGCTGCTGCTGCGCCGCCGGGTCGACGTACGGCTGCGGCACTGGCGCAGCGAGCCGTTGCCGGCGGCCGACGGCAACGGGGTCGCGCTTCGGGCGGTCGTCCAGGTGGTGTGGCGGGTGAAGGACACCGCGCGGGCGCTGCTCGGGGTGGAGGACCACGAGTCGTATCTGCGCGAGTGCGTCGAGGTGGCGCTGGCCCGGGTGCCGGTGGAGATGCCGGGCGGCCCGCGGGGCTGCGTCGAGGCGACCGGTGAGTCACTGACGCGGCTGGTGGTGCGGGACGCGGACGCGGTCGGGCTCGAGGTGTTCTCGGTGCGGCCGGTGCGGGTGGAGTACGCGCCCGAGGTCGCGGCCGCCATGCACCGGCGCCGTATCGCCGCGCTGGAGGCGCAGGACCGGGCCACCATGGTCGACTCGGTCGTCGACTCGGTGGAGGACACGGTGACGCGGCTGACGATGCGGGGCCTGGTCGAGCTGGACGACTACGAACGCAAGGCGCTGGTCAAGGACTTGACGGTGGCGTTCAGCGCGGGGCGGGGGGAGACGGCGATCTGACAGCCCCCTGCGACGGCGCGGCCGGCCCCTCGAACATGTTCCCCGATTGGTATGGACATGTTCAACAGTCAGCAATAATCTGAGACTTGGTCTAGACCTGCAAGCTCGCCGAACTTCCCCCACGTTCCCAGGAGCAGCAGCATGCGCAGAAAGGCCAAGTTGTACGCAGCCGCACTCGGGCTCAGCACGGCCGGGGCCCTCGTGCTCTCCACCGGTGGCGCCAGCAGCCACGGCTACACCGACCTCCCCATCAGCCGGCAGAAGCTCTGTCAGAACGGCACCGTGACCAACTGCGGTTCCATCCAGTGGGAGCCGCAGAGCGTCGAGGGGCCCAAGGGCTTCCCGGGCTCCGGCCCGGCCGACGGATCGATCTGCAACGCAGGGCTGGGTCAGTTCTCCCAGCTCAGCGCACCCAGGACGCCGTCCGGCGGTGCGTGGCCCACCACCAAGGTGAACGGCGGTCAGAGCTACACCTTCCGCTGGCAGTTCACCGCGATGCACGCCACGACCGACTTCAAGTACTACGTCACCAAGCCGGGCTGGAACCAGAACCACAACCTGTCCCGCTCCGACCTCAACCTCACGCCGTTCTTCACGGTCCCGTACAACGGGCAGCGGCCGCCGTCCACGCTCTCCCACACCGGCACCCTGCCGTCCGGGCTGAGCGGCCACCACGTGATCCTCGCGGTGTGGACGATCGCCGACACGAGTAACGCGTTCTACGCCTGTTCGGACGTCACGTTCTGAGCATGATGTGAGCCATTCCGGCGTCCCCCACGGGTACGGTTCCCCTGCGCCGACATGACCATGACGGTGCGGGGGAGCGGTACTCGATCGCGGGCCTCATGGAAGAAGCGGTGTTCTTCATCACCGTCGCCCACTGGGGCTTCTCGGAAGGCTCCTGGGTCTCCACATCTGACGGTATGTCAACTAACGTGCGCGGCCATGGAGCCCAGGGCACGCACGGTCGCGGAACTCGTCTCGGCGGGCTGGGGTGACCACCGGCCGGGGCTGTGGTGCGAGGACGGGACGCTCACCCGGCACGAGGTGGCCGCCGGTGCCGCCGCCCGTGCGGCGCTGCTGGCCGACCTGCTGCCGCCCGGCGCCGAGCCGCACATCGGGGTGCTCCTCGACAACACCCCGGAGTACCCGATGTGGCTGGGCGCTGCGGCCCTCGCCTCTGCCGCCGTCGCCGGGATCAATCCCACCCGCCGGGGCCCCGAACTCGCCCGCGACATCCGGCACACCGAGTGCCGCGTCCTGATCACCGAGCGGGCCCATCTGCCGCTGCTGGAGGGCCTCGAACTGCCCGGCGTGCGCCCGCTGCTGACGGGGACACCGGAGTACGACGCCCTGCTCGCCCCGTACGCCGACGCCCGGCCCGACCCCTTCCGTGCCGCCCCGCACGACCGGCTCCTGCTGTACTTCACCTCCGGCTCGACCGGCGCCCCCAAGGCCGCGATCTGCACCCAGGGGCGGCTGGCCGCGGCGGGGTACTCCCTGGCGGACCAGTTCCGGGTGCGGCCGGACGACGTGCACTACGTCTGCATGCCGATGTTCCACGGCAACGCGGTCATCGCCGACTGGGCGCCCGCCCTCGCGGCCGGCGCGGGCGTGGCGCTGCGGCGCCGGTTCTCGGCGTCGAACTTCCTCGCGGACGTCCGGCGCTACGGGGCGACGTACTTCACGTATGTGGGCCGGGCGATCCAGTACGTCCTCGCCACCGAGCCGCGCCCCGACGACCGGGACAATCCGCTGCGGCTCGGCTTCGGCACGGAGGCGGGCGCCGTGGACGCCGCCGCCTTCGAGGCCCGGTTCGGGGTGCGGCTGGTGGAGGGGTACGGCTCCTCCGAGGGCGGGGCCGCCGTGCAGTGGTCGCCGGGGACGCCGCCGGGGGCCGTGGGGCGGGCGTCGCCCGGTCTTGTCGTACTCGATCCGCAGACCCGCGCGGAGTGTCCGCCGGCGGTCTTCGACGCGGGCGGGCGGCTGGTCAACGGGGACGCGGCCATCGGTGAGCTGGTCAACCGGGGGCCGAGCCCCTTCGAGGGGTACTGGCGCAATCCCGAGGCGGAGGCGGAGCGGCGGCGCGAGGGCTGGTACTGGACCGGGGACCTGTTCTGCCGGGACGCCGACGGCTATCTGTACTTCGCGGGGCGCGGTGACGACCGGCTGCGGGTCGACGGGGAGAACCTGTCCGCGGCGATGATCGAGAACATCCTCGCCCGGTACGAGGGGGCGGCCGCCGTCGCCGTGTACGCGGTGCCGGATCCGGTGACCGGGGACCAGGTCATGGCGACGATCGCCGGAGAGTTCGACCCGGTTGCCTTCGCCACGTTCCTGCTGGCCCAGCCGGATCTGGGGACGAAGATGGCGCCCCGGTTCGTGCGGGTGGTGGAGCGGATGCCGGTGACGGCCACGAACAAGATCCACCGCGCGGGGCTGAGGCGGGAGGGGCCCCGCTGCGCCGACCCGGTGTGGTGGCGCCCCCCGGGGGAGACGGCCTACCGGAGACTCACCGAGAGGGATGTCCTGACATACGTCGAAGGGCCCCTCGCTCCCACGAGAGGCCCTTCGTCTGTGCGCCGCCAGGGACTCGAACCCCGGACCCGCTGATGCTGCATCTCCCGGGGGATGACCCCCGGACCCCCAGCCGCTCCTGCTCGACCCGGTAATAGCGAAGGGCCCCTCGCTCCCACGAGAGGCCCTTCGTCTGTGCGCCGCCAGGGACTCGAACCCCGGACCCGCTGATTAAGAGTCAGCTGCTCTAACCAACTGAGCTAGCGGCGCATGACTCGTGCCGACCGCGATCGTGTGCCTTTCGCGGTGGCGACGAAGAAAATACTACCTGGTCCGAGAGGGTGCTTCGGACCACCGCGGAGCGGGCCCGTCAAGACTGGATCGCCAGCGACAGCAGTACCGGCGCCGCGCTGCGGTTCAGGGCGTCCGCCGCCTGGCGCAGCCGGTGCGCGTGCTCCACCGGGAGGGACAGGGCGAGACAGCCCACCGAGGAGTCGGCCGTGATCGGGACGGCCGCGCACACCGTGCCCACCGCGTACTCCTGGAGGTCGAGGTGGGGGACCGTCGGCGGCTGGGACTCCAGGCGGGAGAGCAGCACCTTGTCGTTGGTGATCGTGCGCGAGGTGAGGCGGGCCATCTTGTGCCGTGAGAGATGGTCGCGCCGGCCGTTGTGGTCGAGCTGGCCCAGCAGGCTCTTGCCGATCGCGGTGGCGTGGGCGGAGAAGCGGAAGTCGACCCACTCGTTGACCACCGGGGTGGCCGGACCGGCCGCGAACTGGTCGATCCTGACCTCGCCGTCGATGTACCGGCTGATGTAGACGGCGGCACCGACGGAGTCCCGCAGCCGGTCCAGGGTGTGCTGGAGCTTGTCCCGCAGGGCCTGCTCGCGGCCCTGGGCGGAACCGAGGCGGGCCAGGGCGTCGCCCGTGACGTACGCCCCGCCCGCCACCTGCTCGACATAGCCCTCGCGGCGCAGCATCCGCAGGAGGCCCGTCAGACGCTCCGGGTCGATGCCCGTGTGCCGGGCGAGCTCGGCGTCGGTGACTCCGGTGCCGTGCCGTGCCACGGTCTCCAGGACGCGCAGGGCGTCCTGGACCGAGTGGTACGGCGTCATCGACTCGTGCTGGAGCGCCACGGTTCCCCCTGCGGTCGCACGTCGCTTCTCGCGTTCTTGTTGGCTGGGCCGGGTTCGAGCGAGTCAGTCCCCTTCACGATAACGGGCAAGGGGCCCCGATCGAGCGGTTGTTGACGAGATTGCGACGCCCTCAACTGCGGCACCGGCACTCTGGCATATGCCGCAGTCAAGAGCCTCGCGAGGAGTCACAGCACAGCGCTGAGGAACTCCCGGGTGCGGTCGTTCTCGGGGTCGTTGAAGATCTTCTCCGGGGTGCCGGACTCGATGACCCGGCCGGAGTCGAACATCAGCACCTGGTCCGAGATGTCCCGGGCGAAATTCATCTCGTGGGTCACACAGAGCATGGTGATGTCGGTGCTGCGGGCGATGTCCCGCAGCACGTCCAGGACACCGGCGACCAGCTCCGGGTCCAGCGCCGAGGTCACCTCGTCGAGCAGCAGCACCTGGGGGCGCATGGCCAGCGCCCGTGCGATCGCCACCCGCTGCTGCTGGCCGCCGGACAGCTGGGTCGGGCGGGCGTCGCACTTGTCGGAGAGGCCCACCATCTCCAGCAGCTCACGGGCGCGCGCCTCCGCCTCGTCCTTGGACAGGCCGAGCACGGTGACCGGGGCCTCGGTGATGTTGCGCAGCACGGTCATGTTCGGGAACAGGTTGAACTGCTGGAACACCATCCCGATCTTCTTGCGGACCTCGCGGATCTGCTTCTCGGGAGCGGGGAACAGCTGCTGCCCGTCCACCGTGATCCGGCCCTCGTCGGGCTTGGTCAGCGTCATCAGCAGCCGCAGGATCGTCGTCTTGCCCGATCCGGACGGCCCGATCAGCGTGACGTGCTTGCCGGCCTGGACCGAGAAGTCGAGGTGGTCGAGGACGGTGTTGTCGCCGAACCGCTTGGTGACCTGCTCGAGACGGATCAGTTCGCCGTTGGAGCGGTTCTCGGCGGGGTTCTTCTCGGGGTTGTGCTGGATGTCAGTGGACAAGACGTCGCTCCAGGGCTCGCAGGAGGAGGGAGGCCAGGTAGGAGATGAGGATGAAGGCCACGCCGATCACGGTGAGGGGCTCGGTGAACTGGAAGTTCTGCTGGGAGAACAGCCGGGCCCGGCCGAGCATGTCGAGGACGGTGATCGCCATGAGCATCGGCGTGTCCTTGAGCATCGAGATCACGTAGTTGCCGAGTGCCGGCACGACGCGGCGGATCGCCTGCGGCAGGATCACCATCCGCCACGTCCTGACCATCGGCAGGTTCAGCGCCGTCGCGGCCTCCCACTGGCCGACGGGCACCGCCTCGATGCCGGCGCGGTAGACCTGCATCGTGTACGTCGAGTAGTGCAGGCCGATCGCGAAGACGCCGGTGGTCAGCGCCGAGAAGGTCAGACCCCACTCGGGCAGCACGTAGAACAGGAAGAACAGCTGCACCAGCAGGGGAGTGTTACGGATGAACTCGGTGACCACTCCCACCGGCCAGCGCACCCAGCGCGACGGCGTCCGCATCAGCAGCGCCCACACCAGGCCCAGGGCGAACGAGATCAGCGAGCCGAGGGCGAGTGCCTGGAGGGTGACCAGCAGACCGTCCCAGAAGTACGGCATGAAGTCGCCGACGGCGTTCCAGTCCCAGTTCACACCGCACCTCCGACGCCGGTGGTCTGCGCGCGCTTGAACTCATCGGCGGTCACACCGCGCGCCGGGGTCTTCCCGACCCCTGCCTTCAGCTTCTTCTCCAGCCCGCGCATCACACGGGTGAGCAGGAAGGCGATCACGAAGTAGATGAGCAGGATGTAGGTGTAGATCTCCGCGCTCTCCTGGAGCGCCAGGCGCACCAGGTTGCCGCTGAAGGCCAGGTCGCCCATGCCCATGATCGACACCAGGGCGGTGCCCTTGAGCAGCTCGACCAGCAGGTTGGAGAACGGCGGAATCATCTCCGGCACCGCCTGCGGCAGCAGGACCAGCCGCATCCGCTGCCAGGGCGTGAAGCTGAGCGCGATCCCGCCCTCCTTCTGCGCCGGGTCGACCGCGTTCAGCGCACCGCGCACGATCTCCGAGCCGTAGGCGCCGTACGTCAGGCCGAGGGCCAGCGTGCCCGCCCACAGGGGCACCAACTGCCAGCCGAAGGCCGGGGGCAGCACGAAGAAGACCCAGAAGATCATCACGAGTGCGGAGGTCCCGCGGAACACCTCGGTGTAGAAGCCCGCGAGGAAGCGCACGATCCACAGCCGATGGGTGCGCGCGACACCGACCACGAAGGACACCGCGGCGGCCAGCAGCGCGCTGAGGACGAGGAGCTGGACGGTGGTCCATATCCCCTTGAGTACGAGTTCCCAGAGTCCCGGAGTCATCCGCCGCACAGCTCCTTCGCGGTCAGATCCGTCATCTCGTTCTCCGTGAAGCCGAACGGCTTCAGGATGCGGAGCAGTTCGCCGCTCTTCTTGAGCTTGGCCAGCTCGACGTTGAAGGCGTCCCGGAGCTTCGTCTCTCCCGGGCGGAACGCGAACGCGCCGCCGTCGACGTGCGGTTTGCCCTCGACGAGCGGTGCGAAGGCCTTGGTGGACTCCGCCTTGGCCGACTTCTTGACGACCTCACGGGTGGTCAGCGCCGTACCGGCGAAGACGTCCACACGCCCCGCCTCGACGGCGTTCAGCCCCGCGACCTGGTCCTGCACGATGAGGATGTCGCTCTCCTTGTACCCCGCCTCGACGGCGTACTGGATCTCGGCGTAGCCGGTCCCGGTGGCGAACCTGGCCTTCTTCTCGACGACGTCCTTGTAGTCGTGCAGCCCCTTGGGGTTCCCCTTGCGCACGATGAAGGAGTCGAGCATCTGGTAGTCCGGATCGGCGAAGATGACCTGTTCACAGCGCTCGGGGTTGACGTACATCCCCGCGGCGACGACGTCGAACTGCTGGGATTTCAGACCCGGGATCAGCGACCCGAACTCGGTCGGCACGGGCTGCACCCTGTCGACGCCCAGCCGTTTGAAGATGACCTTGGCCAGTTCCGGCGCCTCGCCGGTCAGTTCTCCGTTCTTGTCGATGTAGCCGAAGGGGATCTCCCCCGCGATACCGAGGCGGACGACGCCCGCCGCCCTGAGGCGGTCGAGCAGGTCGCCGCCGTCCTCGGTCGATGCCGTGGCCACGCGCGAGCAGCCGGCGGCCCCCAGCGCACCGAGCGCCGCCACCCCCGCGAGCAGCGACCGGCGCGTGGGCCCAGGTGTGTCTCTGTCGTTCCCATTAGGTGGAGCCATGGCGGCGCGGCTACCCGGGACGATGCGATGTATGCACCCTGGAACGCATGACTGATCGGTTCATCGAGGTGTCACTGGTCAAGCGCGAAATCCACTGCACGGCCAAACTCCTGGACGACCGCGCCCCGCTCACCTGCGCGGCCGTCTGGGACGCCCTGCCCCTGACCGGCGACGTCTATCACGCCAAATACGCCCGCAACGAGATCTACGCCCTCTTCCCGCCCTTCGCGGAAACGGAGCCGCCGCTGGAAAATCCGACGGTCACCCCCATTCCGGGCGATCTGTGCTATTTCGCCTTCGCCGGTACGGAACTGGGCACCAAGTCCTACGGCTACGACCGTGAGGTCCGCCCCGGCACCACGGTGGTCGACCTGGCCCTGTTCTACGAGCGCAACAACCTGCTGCTGAACGGCGACGTGGGCTGGGTGCCCGGCATCGTCTGGGGCCAGGTCGTGGAGGGCCTCGAAGAGATGGCCCGGGGCTGCAACGACCTGTGGCGGTCGGGGGCGCTGGGCGAGTCGCTCAGCTTCCGGAGGGTGTGAGCCGGGCCACGCCGGCCTCGTAGAGCGTGTGGGCCGCCCGCAGGACGAGTTCGTCGCGATGGCGGGCGGCCACGATCTGCAGGCCGATCGGCAGACCGTCCCCGTCCGTGCCGACGGGGACGGTGGCCGCCGGCTGCTGGGTCAGGTTGAAGGGGTAGGTGAACGGCGTCCAGCCGGTCCACCGGCGATGCCCCGAGCCCTTCGGGACCTCGGCGCCCGCCTCGAACGCCGTGATCGGCAGGGTCGGGGTGAGCAGGAGGTCGTAGGAGTCGTGGAAGCGGCCCATCCGGCGGCCCAGCTCCATACGGACGTCCACCGCGGCCAGATAGTCCAGCGCCGACATCCGGGCGCCCGCGCCGCAGATCTCCCGCAACCCCGGGTCGAGCAACTCCCGCTGGTGCGGGCCCAGATGCTGGGTCACCCTTGCCGCCCCGGTGAACCACAGGGTGTGGAAGGCGTCCACCGGGTCCGTGAAGTCGGGGTCGGTCTCCTCGACGTACGCTCCCAGCCCGGCAAGACGCTCCACCGCCCGCCGGACCGCGGCCGCGACCGCCGGGCGCACCGCCACCTGGCCGCCCAGGGACGGCGAGTAGGCGACGCGCAGCCCGCGCACCCCGCCGGACAGGGCCGCGGCGAAGGGGCCGGGCGCCGGCGGGAGCGCCGACCAGTCGCGGGAGTCGGGCGCGCCGATGACGTCCAGGAGCAGGGCCGCGTCGGCCGCGTCACGGGTCATCGGACCGACGTGCGCCAGCGTGCCGAAGGCGCTCGCGGGGTACAGCGGGACCCGGCCGTACGTCGGTTTCAGGGCGAAGATGCCACAGAACGCGGCCGGGATACGGACGCTGCCGCCGCCGTCCGTGCCCAGCGCCAGCGGCCCCGCGCCGAGCGCCACGGCCGCCGCCGCACCACCGCTGGAGCCGCCCGCGGTGCGGGTGGGGTCGACGGGGTTGCGGGTGACACCGGACAGGGGGGAGTCGGTGACACCCTTCCAGCCGAACTCGGGCGTGGTCGTCTTGCCGAGGAAGACGGCGCCGTGCGCGCGCAGCCGGGCCACCGAGGGGGCGTCCTCCTGCCAGTGGCCCTTCTCGGCGATGGTCTTCGAGCCCCGCAGGGTCGGCGCCCCCCGCATGAGCAGGATGTCCTTCACAGTGACCGGGACGCCGTCCAGCAGCCCGGCCGGCTCGCCACGCCGCCAGCGCTCGGCCGACTCGCCGGCCCGCGCGAGCGCCTCGTCCGCAGTGAGCCGTACGAAGGCGTTGACCTCCGGCTGGATCCGCTCGGCCCGCTCCAGGGCCGCGCGGGTGGCGTCGAGGGGGCTGAAGTCTCCCTTGCGGTAGCCGTCGAGGAGTTGTACGGCGGTCAGTGCGGTGAGATCCGTCATGGGGCGCCCTCCAACCGTTGACGTCAGCGTCCGGGTACATACCCGCGCTGTTTGTCGACCACGTTCAGCAGTGGTCTGCCCGCCTCCCACCGCTCGTACAACTCCACGAACTGACGCCCGAGTTCATCGCGCCAGCCGATGGTGTCCCCGCTCATGTGCGGGGAGACGATCAGGCCCGGCAGCTCCCACAACGGGCTGTCCGGGGTGAGCGGTTCATGCTCGAACACATCGAGCGCGGCCCCCGCGATCCAACGCTTGGTCAGGGCCTCGGCCAGCGCCTCCTCCACCACCAGCTGCCCGCGCCCGATGTTGATGAACCGGGCCGAGGGCTGCATCACGCCGAACCGGCGCAGGTCGAACATGCCGTGCGTCTGCTCGGTGAGCGGCGCGGCCGAGATCACCCAGTCGGCGCGGGACATCAGCCGGTCGAGATCGTCGGGGCCATGGATCCCGGTGCGCGGCACCCGGCCGACCAGCGCGGTGGTGATGTCGAGTGCCTTGAGCGTGCGGGCGATCGTCCGCCCGATGGGCCCGGACCCGACGACGCACGCGCGCGTACCGGCCACCCGCATGCTCTCCCGGTGCCGCCACTCCCGGGCGCCCTGAAACTTCAGGGTCCGCGGGAGGTCCTTCGCCATCGCCAGCACCAGCGCGGCGACGTACTCGGCGATCGGCTGGTCGAAGATCCCGCGCGCGTTGGTGACCACGGTGTCGGACTCGGTCAGCTCCGGGCACATCAGATGGTCCACGCCCGCGCTCGCCGTGTGCACCCAGCGCGGCCGCGGGCCCTCGCCGGGCCAGGCGTGGCGCACGGCGTGCGAGGTGAAGTCCCAGACCAGCAGGACGTCGGCGTGCGGCAGCCGCCGCGCGAGCGTCGACTCGTCCGCGTGCTCGACCCGGGCGCGACCGGTCAGGCTGCCGAGGCGCGGCAGGGGCTCGGCGTCGAGGACCAGGAGCGTGGGCGGCGGGCCGGAGGCGGGGGAGGGACCGGGGGCGGGGGAGGTCATTCGGGGTCGCTTCTCCAGGGGGTGCGAGGACTGTGCCCCGGGGGTGTGCGAGGGCTGTGCCCGGGGGTGTGCGGGGGCCGATTCTCGGAGTTTTACTGGAAGGGATGGCCGTCTGACATGCGAGGTTTGACCACGCTCGCACCCGAACCTACCTTCGTCAACACGGGCGTTGTGTACGGTCCGTTCCCCACCTGTTTCTCGTAGTGAGGACGGTGCCTGCCATGGAAGCCATGGACATCTCCTTCCTCGGCGGCCCACGCCCGCAGCGCGGAGTCGGAGTCGTCGCCCCATTCGACTTCGCGCTGGACCGGGAGTTGTGGCGCTGGGTCCCGGACGAGGTCTCGCTGCACCTGACCCGGACGCCCTTCGTCCCGGTCGAGGTCAGCCTGGACCTGGCCCGACTGGTCAGTGAGCACGAGACGCTGAGCGAGGGCGTGCGCACCCTGACCGCGATCTCGCCCGAGGTCGTCGCCTACGCCTGCACCTCCGGCAGTTTCGTCGGCGGCATCGCCGGTGAGCGGGCGATGTGCGAGGCGATGACCCGGGCCGGCGCGGTGCCGTCGGTCACCACGTCCGGGGCGCTGCTGGAGGCGCTGACCGAGCTGGAGGTGCGGCGGGTGGCGCTGGTGACGCCGTACACCGTCTCGGTGACCCGTGCGCTGGAGCAGTACGTCGCCGAGGCGGGCGTCTCGGTCACCGGCTGCGCGTTCATGGGACTGACCCGGCACATCTGGAAGGTGCCCTACCGCGATGTGGCCGACATGGCACGCAGGGCCGTGGGCCGCCGCCGGGTCGACGCGCTGTTCATCAGCTGCACCAACCTGCCGACCTACGACGTGATCCCCCAACTGGAGGCGGAGCTGCGCATCCCGGTTCTCTCCGCCAACCAGGTGACGATGTGGGCTGCGCTGCGCAGGCTGGGTACTCGCGCCGTGGGGCTCTATCAGGCGCTGATCGACCCGACGGCGCGGGTCGATCCGGCGACACCGAGCGGGCCCGTGCTCCCGGACGTGCCGGATGTTCCCGAGCAGGAACAGCAGTAGAAAGGCTGACATGACCGCACTCGGATTTCTCTACCCGGGCCACTCCGCCGAGGACGACTATCCGCGCATCGAACAGCTGCTCGCCAGCGACATCCGGATCGACCTGGTGCACACCGACATCGGCGAGGACGCGCACCGGGTGGACGCCCTGCTGCGGATGGGCTCCGCCGAGCGGCTCGCGGCGGGCGTCGAGGCGCTGCGGCTGACGGGTGCCGAGGCGGTGGTGTGGGCGTGCACGAGCGGCAGCTTCGTCTACGGCTGGAAGGGCGCCCACGAACAGGTGCGCAGCCTCGCCGTCACGGCGGGCATGCCGGCGTCGTCGACGTCCTTCGCGTTCGCGCACGCGGTGCAGGAGCTCGGTGTGCGTCGACTCGCGATCGGGGCGACGTACCCGGACGACGTGGCCGAGCTGTTCGCCCGCTTCCTGACCGACGCGGGCGCGGAGGTCGCGGCGGTGCGCGGCTCCGGGATCATCACGGCGGCGGAGGTCGGCACCTGGGGGGAGGCCGAGGTGTTCGCCCTGGCCAAGGAGGCGGACACGGCCGACGCCGAGGCGGTCCTGCTCCCGGACACCGCCCTGCACACGGCCGCCCACATCCCCGCCCTGGAGGCCGAACTCGGCAAGCCGGTCCTCACCGCCAACCAGGTCACGGTCTGGGAGGCCCTACGCCTGACGGCCCGCCGAGTGAACGCGCCGGCCCTGGGCGCACTGTTCACCAGGGAACCGATCGTCCAGGTGTAGCGGGGGCGCCTTTCAGCCCGCCCGCAGCCCTCTCAGCCGGTCCGCAGTCTTTTCAGCCCGTCCGGCGTTTGAGGACGAGGCCGTTCAGGCCGATGCGGGGGTCCGGGGGCGGCAGCCCCCGGGGGACGGGACGGGTAGGGGCGGCGGGGGCGAGGGAATAAACCGGAGACGGCCTCCTGTTACACGCTGACGCACACCGCACAGCGAATCGGCAGGAGGCACCGGTGACGGCAGACGAGATCCGAGGCGAGGTACAGGGCACCGCCCCCGTCCCCCTCTCCGTGCTGGACCTGGTCACGGTCAGCGCCGGCCACACCGCCACGGACGCCCTGCGCACCAGCGTCGACCTGGCCCGCCTCGCAGAGTCCCGCGGCTTCCACCGCTTCTGGGTCGCCGAACACCACTCCATGCCCGGCGTCGCCTCCTCCTCACCCGCGGTCATCCTCGCCCACCTCGCCGCCCACACGCACCGCATCCGCCTCGGCTCCGGCGGCGTCATGCTCCCGAACCACGCCCCCCTGGTCATCGCGGAGCAGTTCGGCACCCTGGAGGCCATGGCCCCCGGCCGTATCGACCTGGGCCTGGGCCGAGCCCCCGGCACGGACGGCGCCACCGCAGCCGCCCTGCGCCGCACCGACCACCTCAACGAAGGCGCCGACGACTTCCCCGAGCAGCTCGCCGAGCTCACCCGCTTCCTCGACGACGACTTCCCCGACGGCCACCCCTACCGCCGTATCCACGCCGTCCCCGGCCCGGTCCAGGCGACCTCCCCCGGCGGCGTCCAGGCACCCCACCGCCCGCCCATCTGGCTCCTGGGCTCCTCCGGCTTCAGCGCCCGTCTGGCCGCCGTCCTCGGCCTGCCGTTCGCCTTCGCGCACCACTTCTCGGCCCGCAACACCGTCCCGGCCCTGGAGCTGTACCGGGAGTCCTTCCAGCCCTCCGCGGTCCTCGACCGGCCCTACGCCCTCATCGGCGTCTCCGCCCTCGCCACCGACGAGGAGAAGGAGGCCCGCCGCCAGGTACGGGCCGCCGCCCTCGGCATGGTCCGCCTGCGCACCGGACGCCCCGGCCTCATCCCCAGCCCCGAGGAGGCCGAGGCATACGACTTCAGCCCGATGGAGCGCGAGTTCGTCGACTCCTGGAACGCCAACGTCGTCCACGGCACCCCCGACGAGGTCCGCTCCGGCCTCGACGACCTCCAGAAGCGCACCGGCGCCGACGAGTTGATGATCACGAGCAACGCACCCGGCATGGACGCACGCCTGCGCTCGTACGAACTCATCGCGGACGCCTACGGGCTGCCGACCGCCTGACGGGGCGGGCGCACGCGTCAGACGCGTGCGCCCATCAGCTCGGAGATACGATCCGGCGACACCGGCCGTGAGTACAGCCACCCCTGGCCGGTGTCGCAGCCGATCCGGCGCAGCCGTGAGGCCTGCGCCAGCGTCTCCACGCACTCCGCGGTGACCGTCAGACCCAGCCGGTGGGCGAGCTGGATCATCGCCTCGACCACCACCTCGTCGGCCGGGTTCGGCGGAACGGCGGCGCTGTTGTCGCTCTCGTACTGGAAGCCCCGTACGAAGGAACCGTCCAGCTTCAGGACCGACACCGGCAGCCGGCTCAGATAGGCCAGATTCGAGTAGCCGGTGCCGAAGTCGTCGATGGCGATCCGCACCCCCATGTCGCTGAGCGCCTGGAGGTCCTGCAGGGGCCGGCCCGAGGAACCCATCACCGCCGACTCGGTCAGCTCCAACTGGAGCAGATGCGGGGCGAGTTCCGTCTCGTCCAGGATCCGCGCCACGTCCGACACCAGGTCGGAGTCCCAGACCTGGCGCACCGCGACGTTCACGCTCACGAAGATCGGCGGCTCCTCCGGGTGCGCCACCTGCCAGGCGCGCGCCTGCCGGCAGGCGGTCGCCAGCACCCAGCGGCCCAGCGGCACGATCGAGCCGTCTTCCTCGGCCAGTGTGATGAACCGATTCGGCGCCAGTACGCCGAACTGAGGATGATTCCAGCGGACAAGCGCCTCGACGCCGCGCAGCCGGCCGTCCTCCATCCCCACCAACGGCTGGTACTCCAGGGCGAACTCACCGCGATCGATGGCCGCGCGAAGGGTGGCGGCCAGCGCCTGACGGGTGATGAGGTGGGCGTTGCGCTCGGGGTCGAACAGCGTCCAGCGGTCCTTGCCGTCGGCCTTCGCCCAGTACAGCGTCGTGTCGGCGGCCTGCATCAGCGCGGTCGGGGTGGTCCCGGCCGCATGCCGCTCGACGACTCCGATCGACGCCGACACCGACAGCCGCCGGCCGGACAGGTCGAAGGGCTCCCGCAGTGCGGCCAGCAACGACTCGGCCAGATCGGCCAGTTGCTCGGTGCCCGTGGAGTCCTCGACGAGCAGCGCGAACTCGTCACCGCCGAGCCGGGCCACCAGCGGCGGGCTGGAGCGCCCGTACCCCGCCTGCTCGGCGCAGCGCGTGAGCCGCTCGGCCACGGAGGCCAGCAGCTTGTCGCCGACGCGGTTGCCGAGGGTGTCGTTGATCGCCTTGAAGCCGTCAAGGTCCAGGTAGCACAGGCCGATTCGGCCCGTGGTGCCGCTCTCGTCGTACGACTCCACCTCCAGCGCCGCCGTCAGCCGCTCGAAGAACAGCGTGCGGTTGGCCAGCCGGGTCACCGGGTCGTGCATCTGCAAGTGCCGCAGCCGGGCCTGGAGTTCGCGATGGTCGCTGATGTCGGCGACGGAGAGCAGGACGCCGCCGGACCCGTCGCCGGGCAGTGGCGCGACCGTGACCCGGACCCACAGGGAGTGGCCCTCCGGGTGTTTGAGGCGGCGCGTGCACCGCAGTTCGGCCTGACGGCCGCGCAGCACCTCGCGGTAGGCGTGCCAGGTCCGGGTGTCGGAGGCGAGGTCGACCAGGTCGGCGGCGGCCTTGCCGGTCAGTGCCTCGGCGGGTGTGCCGAGCAGTTCGGCGAAGGTGGAGTTGGCCCCGGCCACCGTGCCCTCGCGGTCGACCACCGCCATGGCCAGGGGCGCGGCGGAGAAGGCGGACGAGTAGGGGGTTGTCGCCCCGGTACCGGGCGATGGCTGGGCATTACTCTCTGTGACGGCCGGCCCGATGAGGTCTGCCGCGGGCGTCGGCCCTTCGGACGTTCCGCTCACCGCTCGCTCCCGCAGTGCACTCGATCTTCGGATGGGTCTCATCGGAATGGTCGGCCGGGTGGATGGGGGACGGTCGCCGGGCCGTGTCCGTGCAGGAAAAGTGTCAGGAAAGTGTGCCGATCATAGAGGCTGGTCTCCGGCCCTTCCACCTACTGTCCAGTGTTCCCGCGCAACGCGCGCATCCGACAGATCGTTTCTGCTCGGACCTGGACAGCTTCTTCGAGCCCCCGACCACTTGTGACGTTCCGTGAGCGATTCGGGGGTGTCGATTCTGCGGGAGGCGCGGCCCGCTCACCCGTCCGGTGCAGCACAACAGGACGTAGTACGACAATCCGACAGAGGCTGGAGGCGGTGTCCCGCGAACCGTTTCCGGAGGTCCACGTGCCGCGTCAGAACCCCCTGCTCCGTGGGATGGGTCTGCTGCGGGACCGGCCCCGACTGCGCAGTGCCGCCGCCGTGTTCACCACGATGTCGGCGCTCGCCGCGACCTCTCTGGTCGTCGGCCCGTCGGTCGCGGAACCGTTCGACGCGGCACCCTGCGCCCTGGAGCGCACCGACGCCCACCACTCCGAGGGCCTGGACACCTGGAACGCCGCGTACCCCCGTCCGGCCCGCAAGCTGGACGCCGTCATGGTGTTCCTGTCCTTCCCGGACGCGGCCCCGCTGACGACCCCCGCCGAACTGACGGCCGACCACTTCCCGGCCACCACGCGGTTCTTCGAACGTGCCTCCTACGGCAGATTCACCCTGCGCCCGCATCCGCTGCGGCACTGGCTGCGTATGCCGCGCCCGTCGACGGCGTACGCCATACAGCGCGACTGGCGCGTCTCCGACCGGGCCGCCTATCTGCGGGACGCCCTCGCGGCGGCGGACCGCCAGGTGGATTTCTCCCGCTACGACGTCGTCTACTTCGTCGCCGACCCGGACGCGCCCGGCGTCGACTCGGACGCCACGAAGGTCGTCAATCTGGAGACGCCGCTGCGGGCCGACGGCACGGACATCCGGCGCGTCGTCACGGTGTTCGAGAACCATCCGCCGGACCGTCTGGTCCTCGCCCATGAGACCGGGCATGTCTTCGACCTGCCCGACCTGTACCACCGTCCGGTGGACGGCAAGGGCGACTGGGACACCTACGTCGGCGACTGGGACCTGATGGGCAGCCAGTTCGGCATGGCGCCGGACCTCTTCGGCTGGCACAAGTGGAAGCTCGGCTGGCTGGAGCCACGGCAGGTGGTGTGCGTGCAGGGCGGCAGGACCGGGTCCGCACGGCTGACGCTGGAGCCGCTGTCGGCGGGGCCGGGGCTTGTGTCGCGGACGGGTGCGGCCGGATCGGGCAGCGCCTTCGGCGCGGACGGCCCCTCCGATCCGGCCGGCTCCTCGCGCGGCACCGTGCCGGGCTTCGGCCTGGGCAACGGCACCAAGCTCGCCGTCGTCCGCACCGGCGTCGACAGCGCCCTCGCCTTCGAGGCGCGCGGTCCGCTCGGCAACGACGTGGAGACCTGCCGGCAGGGCGTGCTGGTGTACAGGGTGCGCAGCCGGACCGAGTCCGGAGGCGGCCCGATGGAGGTGATCGACGCCCATCCACACAGCGAGGCCTGCTGGGAGGAGTCCGTGTACCCCCCACTCGCGGACGCCCCGGTCGGCCTCGGCGAGAGCTTCACGGTGCCGGGGGACGACGTCCGGGTGGAAGTGGAGAGCCGGACGGCCTCCGGGGCGTGGACGGTGAAGATCACGACGGCGGGGGGTGTGCGGAGGGCGGCGGGATAGCGGGGGGGGCGGGGAGTGTGCGGAGAGTGGCGGGATCGGTGGAGGGCGGGATGGCGCGGGGGTGGGTGCGCCGGGCTGCTGGGGGCGTGGGTGGTTGCTGGTTGCGCGGGCTGCTGGGCGCGCACGGCGGTCGAATGACGGCCGAACGGCGGTCTGCGCTCGCGGCCCATGCGAAAGGCCCCTCGTTCTCACGAGGGGCCTTCACCGTCTGTGCGCCGCCAGGGACTCGAACCCCGGACCCGCTGATTAAGAGTCAGCTGCTCTAACCAACTGAGCTAGCGGCGCCTGCTGACGTCGTAGACCTTAGCACCCTGATCGGGGTGGGGAAAAATCGATATCCGAACGGCAGCGCGAGCCGCCCGTACGGCCGCCCAGAGCAGCACCTCGGGGCCCGGTAACCAGGGATTACGGGTGTCGGGGGCGACCAGCCAGCGGGAACCGGAGGGGGTGGGGAGCGGCTCGTCGGGGGCGGCCGGTGCCGGGACGGTGACCGCGTCGCCGGTGCCGTGGCACAGGAGCGGCGGGATGCCGTCCGTGCGGCCGAACTCCTCCCAGCGCAGCAGCGACGGCAGCCGCTGGGCGGTGCCCGGTGCGGCGAACATCAGGATCCGCCCGCGACAGACGGCCACCGGCCCTGAGCCCGGGCCCCCGTCCCACAGCCGGTCGAGCATCCGGCGCCCGAAGAGCGCGGGGGCGCTGACGACGTCGAAGGCGGAGCCGCAGGGCAGGACGACCGGGGCCGCGGGGCGCTCCTCCCAGAGGGCGAGCGTGCTGCGCGGATACGTTCCTGCCGAGGCGAGCCAGGCGACGCCGTCAGGCGTGATCCGCGTGGCGGCGTCGACCCCGGTGGCGTGGAACCGGGCGTCGGAGAAGAGTTCGTCCCGTGTGGTGCTCATGACGCATAGATCTACCTGGCGTGAGCATGCGGTCTCGCAGGGTTGTCGAAACGCCGGACAGGTGAGGGTGGGAGCGGGTATCTTGCCCGCCTGGCATATGCCAAAGGGTGGCGGTGGGTGAGCGCCCCGGCCGGGTCGGTCACACCGGGTCGACGTGTTCCGCCCCCTCGACCCCGCGCATCAGATCCCTGCCGAACTCCACCATCTTCTTGGCGTAGTCCTCGGTCCACTCGGCCCGCTCGGCGATGTCGGCGGGCGTCAGCCGGTCGAACCGCCGGGGGTCGGCGAGCTGGGCCGCCGCGATGGCCTGGAACTCCATCGCGCGGTCCGTGGCCGCCCGGAACGCCTGCGTCAGCTCGGTCGCCCGCGAGAGCAGTGCCCTGGGGTCGTCGATCGACTCCAGGTCGAAGAAGTGCTCCGGGTCGGCGGCCGCCTGCGCGGGCTCGAAGAGCAGGGGCGCGGGGCGTAGCCGCGGTTCGTTCCGACGCGGCGTGGGCTCCGCCATGTCTTTGTCCTCCTCGTACGTCACCGATCTCGTCGGTCCCCGGCGACCCGGCTGTGAACCGCTCCACCGTCCATTGTCCCGCGCCCGCGCAAGTGGGCGTCGGGACAGGTCAAACGGGGTGCCGCCCTTCCAGGGGTTTCAAGGCCGCCAGGCCACCCGATGTTCCGAGAGCCTGGCCAGGACCGCGTGATTCGCCTCCCAGCCATCGGGGCTGTATCCATCGGCCGCCTCCGGCGGCGTGCCGGGCTCCGCCCGGCGGGTGGGTGGGGGTGCGGTTGCCGTCGGTTGCGGAGGTGCCGTTCGGTTCATGGTTTCCAGGCCACCCGATGTTCCGAGAGCCTGGCCAGGACCGCGTGATTCGCCTCCCAGCCATCGGGAAACTTCACCAGCGTCCCCAGCTGCACCGGCTCCGTCGACGGGTAGTCGTCCAGGAGGTCGCTCACGCCCGCGCGGCACACCACGATGCATGCGTGCCGGTGGCGGGAGGCGAGCACGCACAGGCGGCCCGTCTCCAGGTGGAAGGCGGTGGCGTCGGGGCGGCCGGAGAGCGGGTGCAGGACCACGGTCACGTCGTACTCGCGGCCCTGGAGGCGATTCGCGGTGTCGACGGTGACGTCCGTCACGCCCAGCTCCGCCAGGGCCGCCCGGACCCCCGCGGCCTGGTCCCGGTGGGCAGTGCCGACCGCGATCCGGTCGGCGGTCAGGGGCGCGGCGTCGGGCGAGCGCTCGGATGTCGCCGCACCGCCCCGGTCCAGCAGCCGCCGTACCACCGTCGCCACCGCCCGCACGGCCTCGGGATCCGTACGCGGGGTGTGCCGGGCGGGCAGTTCCAGCAGCCCCCACCCCGACTCCGCCGCCTCGTCGATCACCCGGTCGGGGCCGGAGCCGTCCGACGGGACCGCGAAGGTCAGGCGACGGTCGCCGTGGTCCGTGCCGCTGCGGAAGGGCGTGTACGGGTAGAACGCGTCGGAGACCAGCGGCGCGGCCGAGGCCGGCAGGCGCCAGGAGACCGGCAGCCGGTGCTGGGGCAGGTCCGGGTTGTGGGCCAACAGGGTCGTCACCGCCGAGGCCGAGGGGTCGTACGACAGGCCCGCCCACTGCTCGCTGCCGACGATGGCGAAGGGATCCAGCTGGCCGGGGTCCCCCACGAACAGCGCCCGCTCGAAGAGACCGGCCACGGCGAGCAGCGAGTCCGAGCGCATCTGGTACGCCTCGTCGACGATCGCGTGCCGCCAGGGCTCCTCGACCTTCACGTGCGCCCACTTGGCCGCCGTGGACAGGACGACCGCGAGGCCCGCGAGGTCGGCCGCCTTCGCGGACTTGCGTACGTTCGGCAGGTCGTCCAGCGCCTTGTCGTACGGGTCGGCGTCGCTGCTGTGCAGGCGCCCCACCGGCAGCTCGGGATCCTTCTCCGCCAGCCTGAGCACCAGGTCGTCCACCTGCGCGTTGGTCTGCGCGACGATCATCAACGGGCGCCCGGCGTCCGCGAGTTCCAGAGCCGCGCGGACCACGAGCGTGGACTTGCCCGCGCCCGGCGGGGAGTCGACCACGACCCCGCGCGCCTCGCTGTGCAGGGTGTTGTGCAGGATCGCGTCGGTGGCCTCGGCCGCCGCGGCACCGGGGTCGAACACGGCGGTCACAGCACGTCCTCCTGAGTCAGCGGATCGGCTGCCTCGGCGACCTGTTCCCCGGGCGGCCCGCCGTGCGTCCACGGTGTCTGCTCCGGCTCGGGCAGCTTCGCGCCGCCCCGCTGCTCGTGCTCGAACAGCGTGAAGCAGACCAGGTCGCCCTTCTGCGGCACCGACCCCTCCTCCGGCTCCTTGCCGCGGCCCATCTTGTCCAGCACCCGCAGCACCAGCAGCGCGCCGCCGTCCGCGTCGAGGGCCTCCTCATGGCCCACGAACTCCGCCGACTGGGGCTTGCCGCCCAGGGAGCGGAACACCTTGGCCCGCTCGCCCAGATGCGGCCGGTCGTCCGTGCGGACGGTGACCAGGGGCCGCGGACTCGGCCGCTTGCCCTCGCTGTACGCCATCACGACATCGGTGACCTCGCCCGCGAACGCCTCCCCGGCCAGCCGCCGCCCCGCCATCACCAGCGGATCGTCCAGTGCCTCCTGGGCCTCCAGACGGGCCTGTTCCCGCTCGCGCGCGGCGAGTTTGTTCGCGGCGGTGACCGCGTCGTCGCGGCGCGGCTGAGGGGGTTCCCCGGCGGTCACACGGTCCCGGTGGGCGGTGAACGACCAGCGGTCGCGGGTCCAGCGCTCCTCCACCCGGCCGGCCACGGGCAGCTCCCGCAGCAGGTCAAGGCCCCGCCACACCGCGTCCCAGGTGGGCCGGGTCCGGCTCGCCACCAGGGCGCGGATCTCCCGCTCGGCAGCGGTGAGGTCGCCCAGCCGGTCGTCGGCCTCCAGACCGTCCTCGGAGGCCGCGAAGGCGGTGCGGGCGCGGTCGTAGCGCTCGATCGCGGGGGCGAGCAGCTTGTTGTCGAACGCCGGGTCGGTGGCGGGCCCGGCCGGCGGGCACAGCAGCTGGCCGTCCCGGTCCCGCGCGAGCTCCGCGCGCAGCGCCGCCTCGGCGCCCGTCTCGCCCTCGGGCGGGTCGATCCAGGCGAGCAGGGCGCCCAGGTGCTGGTCCTCCAGGGTGGACTGGCCGGTCGCCCAGTGCCGGGACAGCAGGTCCGTCATGGCCGGCAGCAGCGAGGAGCCGGGGACGCGGGCACGCTCGCCGAAGTGGGTCAGCCAGCGGCCGAGCAGCGGCACGCGCGGGGGCGCCGGATAAGGGGCCTCCGGGTCCTGCTCCGCCGTACGCCGAAAGCGCATCGAGCGCCCCAGGAGCCGTACGAAGTCCACGCCCGCCCGGCTCGGCATGATCAACTGCGGGGCGTCCGCGCACAGTTCGACCTCGACCTTGACCCGCTTGCCGGTCTCCGGATCGGTCTCGTTGCGCTCGGCCGCCTCCACGTCCTCGGCGAAGGCGTCGATGTACGGCAGGACGATGTCCGCCAGCTCGGACAGGAACGCGAACCTGAGGTCCCGGTCGCGTGGCTGCGGCACGACCAGCAGGTGCGGGGCGTCCCGGTCGGTGCCGACCAGCGCGCCGAGCGGGGCACCGGCCTCACCGGCGGTGGTCAGGGGCACGAACACGAGCGGGCGCTGCGACAGATGCCGATGGCGTACGGTCGCGGCGGGTTGGGCGCGACCGGTGCTGACGGCTTCCAGCCGGGCAAGGGTGGAGATCAGCGACACGCGGCCACCGCCCCCTGACCGAGGGCCTCGGCACGCAGGCGTGCCGCTCTGCGCAGCGCCGCCACCGCCGGGTCGTCGGGGTCGCCGGACTCGCCGCGCGCCGCTGACAGGACGTCCTCGACCGTGGCCAGACCGCCCAGTTCGGCCCGCAGCGAGCGGCCCAGCGACGTCACCGCGCCGGACTCCAGGGAGCGGGCGCGGCAGTGGAAGGCCAGCTCACAGGCGGACAGGCACTCGGGCGCGTACGTCGCCGGGACCGACTCGACGGCGGCCGTCAGCTCGGCCGCGGGCAGCTCGGGGGAGAAGCAGGTGCCGGCGGGGAGCGCGTCGGCGATGTCCTCGATACGGGTGAGCCGGTCCAGCTGGCGGGCGGTCACCGCACGCTGCTTGCGGACGTCGACGGCCGAGGCGGTGGGGAGGTTGGAGAAGTCCTTGGGGCAGACCAGCAGCACGCGGTCGCGCACGCGCGGGGCCGAATCCAGCCGGGCGGCGACCTCCTCCAGCGCCAGCACGTACACCGCCGCCTGCCGCGCGGCGGCGCCCACCTTCGCCGGGTCCGCCGAACCGTCCAGCATCGGGAAGGACTTGATCTCCACGACCGTCCAGCTGCCGTCCGGATGCACGACGACCGCGTCCGGCTCCAGGAAGGCGGGCGAGCCGGCGACGTCCAGCGCGAGCATGGGGTGGTCGAGCAGGGTCCACTCGCCGTGCGCCTCGGTGGCCTCGCGCAGCGCCAGTGCCGTACGGGCCGTGCGGCCCTCGGGGCCGGTCGCGGTGAGCTCGGGCACGCGTGCGTGGGCGGTCGGTTCGGCGCCGCGGTCCAGCTTCTCGCGCACCAGACGCAGCAGCTCCGCGCCGCCGTCCGCCTTGACCTTGGCCTCGAAGGCGTTGCCTCGTGTGAGGGCGAACTGCGACTGACCGAAGGCCGACGGTGAACCCAACGCGCTCGCCAGCGCCGTCTTGTTCACCCCGGCGCCGTCCAGGATCGCGCGGCGCTTGCAGCCGGGGTTGGCGGCGAGGGCGGCCAGGGCGCGCGCGTCCAGCGCCTTGGCCGGTACGTCGGGACCGCGCAGCTCAGCGAGCCGGTGCCGGAGCGCCGTCCCCCGCGTCCTGGGGAGAGGCACTCGACTCTGCTCCGGATCCGATCCGGGACTCGCGCTGCCGTGGAATTCGCTCACCCGCGGAAGTCTGGCATCCGCCACTGACAATCGAGGAAGAAGTGGCACCGGAGCCCACCGTGACGGTGGCGCCCGCGCCCCTGGTGACCGGGCCGGCGGGGGCCGTGACCGGCGTCGCCCCCGCTCCGAACCGGGTCCGTGCCCGGTCCATGATCCGCATCACATACGGCGCCAGCAGCAGACCGGCACCCATCACGGCGGCGCCCGCGACCGCGTCGAGGAAGTAGTGGTTGGCGGTGCCCATCACCACGATCGTCGTGATCAGCGGGTAGGCGACGGCGGCGGCCTTCGTCAGACGCGTCCCGCCGAACCGCCACAGCATGACCCCGCACCACAGCGCCCAGCCCACATGCAGGCTCGGCATCGCCGCGTACTGGTTCGTCATGCCGCCGAGGCCCTTCGGCGCGCTGGCCTCGCCGCCCCACCAGCCGTAGGAGCTGTACTGGGCCATCGTGTCGACGAAGCCATGGCCCTCGGCGAGCAGCCGGGGCGGGCAGGTCGGCAGCAGGGTGAAACCGATCAGACCTATGAAGGTCGACGTCATCAGCCAGGTGCGGGCCGCGCGGTAGTGCACGGTGCGCGATCTGAAGAGCCAGACCAGCAGCACGGGCGTGATCAGGTAGTGCAGCGAGGCGTACCAGAAGTCGGCCGGGACGCCGATCCAGGGCTCACGGGTGAAGAGACGGTTGAGAGGGTGCTCCGCGTTGAGATACAGGGCCTTCTCGATGTCGAGGATCCCCAGGCCGTGGTCGACGGCGGTGGAGACATCACCCCGGGCGAGCAGTCGGCCCGCCGAGTAGCAGGCGTAGACCAGCAATATCAGCGGCAGCTCGGTCCACCAGCGCAGGCGGGTCCGCGGCGTCGCCTCCACGCCAGCTATGTCGGCGTGCGGCATCCGATCGCCTCCCCCTTCTTTCTTTCACGGCGCCCGGTGGACCGGTCGAACCACTTTACGGTGTACGCGCGCGCCCCTTTCGGGCGCCCCGGCCCTCAAGACGCAGAGATCGCCCGGCGGGTTGCCCGCGCCCAGGGTGCGCGATGATGTAGGGGTTCCGCCTCTCATTTCTCCCGGAAGGCCCCGCAATGGCACCGCGCATCCTGCTGGCCCGGCACGGACAGACGGCGTGGTCGCTGTCCGGAAAGCACACCGGCAGGACCGACGTGCCCCTCCTGGAGGAGGGCCGCCGGGGCGCGAAGCTGCTGGGTGAGCGCCTGCACCGGCCGCCGTACGACGGGCTGGACGGGATCGAGGTCCGCACCAGCCCCCTGTCACGCGCGCGTGAGACGTGCGAACTCGCCGGCTTCGGCGACCGCGCCCGCACCTGGGACACGCTCATGGAGTGGGACTACGGCGCCTACGAGGGCATGACTCCGGCCGACATCCAGGCGATCCGCCCCGGCTGGCTCATCTGGCGCGACGGCGTGCCCGAGGGGGAGACCCTGGCCGAGATGACGGCCCGGGCCGACGAGGTGGTGGCGTGGGCCCGTGAGGCGGACCGGGATGTGCTGGTGTTCGCGCACGGGCACATCCTGCGGTCCATAGGCGCGCGCTGGCTGGGGCTGCCGCTCGACTTCGCCGCCCGGATCCGGCTGAACCCGACCTCACTGTCGGTGCTGGGGTGGGCCTACGGCGAGCCGGCGATCGAGAGCTGGAACGACTCGGGGCACCTCGCCGGCTAGCGCGCCCCGCCGGTCACGGCTTACGGGGCGCCGACGCGTGCCGCTCCAGGAACGCCGACACGCCGCTCGCGCGCCGGTGCGGCAGCAGCACCCGGGCCGTGCCGGCCAGCATCGTCTGGACCCGCGACGACTGCACCAGGTCCAGCAGATCCAGCACCCGCATCCCGGCGGCGGCCGCCTCGTCGGGGCGTCCGCCCCGCGCCAGGTCGTCCGCCAGCTGCGCGGTGTACAGGGCGATGTTGCGGGTGAAGTGCGGATCCTGGAGCTGGGCCGCCCGCCCCGCGTGCCGCGCCGCCCGCTGCCAGTTGCCCAGCGTCGACCAGCACTGCGCCTCCAGGACCTCCAGCTCGGCCTCTCCGTAGAAGCTCATCCACTCGGGATCGGCCTCGGAGCGGCCCCGCTGGAAGAGGGCCTGGGCGCGGGCGAGGGACTGTTCGCAGCCGGTGCGGTCGGCGAGCCCCGCCCAGCCGCCGGCCTCGCGCAGCGCGAGCAGCGACATCAGCCGGGACGAGCCGAGGGCACGTCCGACGCGTTGCGCGGCCTGCGCCGCCCGTACCGCCTCACGGGGCCGGCCCGCGTCCCGCGCGAGGAAGGACGTATTGCAGAAGGCGTGCGCCTCCAGGCCCGGGTCGCCCGCCATCCGGGCCGTCGCCAGCGCCTCCGCGTAGTGCGAACGGGCGTCGTCGAACCGCCCCGAGTCGTGCGCCAGCCACCCCACCGAGATGGCCAGTTCACCCGCGCCCGCGTGCAGCCGGTCGCCGGTCGCCTGACGGGTCGTACCGGCGTCGAGCAGCGCGTAGGCGGCCCGCAGCGGGGCAGCGGCGCGCCGGTAGAGGCCGTCGGCGCCGTGCCGGTCGTCGAGCAGCCGGATGCGGCGCACGGCTTCCTCGAGCGCGTCCGCCTCCCGCCCCCCGACACGTCTGAGCGGACGCTCCGCGGCCGCGGCGTCATAGGCGAGCCCCAGGGGGCTCAGTGAGGCGGCGGCCACCGTGGCGCCCCCGCCGGTCATGAATGCGCGACGTAGCACGTCGCTCTCCTCGTGGTTCTCGTCGTTCTGCGCTGTGCCGTACGCGTCACACGGGTCGTACGGGTCCTGCGGGTTCAGTGGGTCATACGGCTCGTGGGTCCCACGCGTCTCACTCGTGGCGTACGCCGGGCTCGTGGTGCGTGCCAGGGGCGCGTCGTCCTCGGCGTGCGCCCGGCGTCCGCGTACGGACGAGCGGGGCGCGAAGCCCAGGTCGGTGAGGCTGCGGCCGGGGAACATGTGCAGGAACACCCGTTCGTACGCGTAGTTGGGGCAGCGGATCTCGCCGGCCTCGACCCTGCCGATGTAGCGAGCGTCACAGCTGACCCGCTCGCCGATCTCGCGAGCGGCCCGTCGCACCACCGCGGCGAACTCGGCCGGCGAGCGCTGTCCGCGCAACCGCCGGAACGCGAGGTTCGGCCGTGGCGGCCTGGTGGGCTGGGACGAGGTCAGCTCTGACGACGCCATGGCCGGGTCCTCTCGTGCGAACCGTCGAACCATGCCGGGACGAGGACGAGTTGAACCGAAAATCCGTGTGGTGCCCTTGCGTCCGGCGGGCAAGAACGTACCTGCTGTAGCGGAGTCGCCACGCAGGGTTTGGCTACAAACCGGATATCTCATACGTGATCTGCCATGAACTGCCATCCTTTGCGGCGGACTTCCGCCGTAGCCGTTGACGACGCGACGCGTTGAACTCTTCGGACTGCAAAAGGGGTTCCGTGGTGGAGGTCGGGATGGAGACCAGCCAGAGCGTCGTTCCTCGCACACCGTCGACAACGGCGAGGCACGCGCCGACCGCAGAGTGCAGCGCGCCGCCGGGCGTCGCCTGCGACCCGGAGTCGGGGTGCGACGTGGTCACCGTCCCTGCGCGCCAGGGCCTGGAGGCCGTCGACATCCTGCGCCGGGGCGCCTGCGAGGCGGTGGGTCCCGTCCTGCACGACGACGGCGGCGACACCCTCGGCTTCGTGGTCCCACCGGGCACCGCCGCCGCCTGGGACGTACCGGGCAGCACCTGCACGGAGACCGACGGGCGGGGCCTGAGCCTCGACCTGAACCCCGAGCCGCCGGTCGAGGGCTCGGACTGGCTCCTGCCGCCCGGGGAGGCGGACCTGGCGACCGATCCCGCGGTGCTGCGGGCGGCCCTCGGCGAGGCGGCACGGCTGATCGAGGCGGCCGACAACTGTCGGTGACCGGTGACCGGTGACCGGTGACCGGTGACCGGTGACTGGTGACTGGTGACCGGTGACTGGTGATTAGTGACCGGCGCGATGTCGCCGTCCGCCTCCGCGGCGGGTGGGACCGCCCGAACCCGCTGATAATGGCCGAGTGGGAAAGTCCAGAAAGCCCCGGCGCTCAGCCGCGGACCTCGCCTCCGTCGTCGAGAGTGTCGACGGCGGCCTCGCCGAGCTCATACCCGACCGCGACCGGGCGCGGGCCTGGACGCTGCTGATAGACGGGGCGCCGCAGTCGCACGTCGACCTGGACGACCCCGCCCACCTCTCCTTCGAGTACCAGCGCCGCCTCGGGCACGTCATCGACCTCGTCGCACCGCCCGGCAAACCGGTACAGGCCGTGCACCTCGGCGGCGGGGCCCTCACCCTCGCCCGCTACGTCGCCGCCACCCGCCCCCGCTCCACCCAGCAGGTCGTCGAGCGCGACGCCACCCTCGTCCAGCTGGTCCGCCGCGAACTCCCCCTGGACCGCGCCGCCCGCGTCCGGGTGCGCTCCGCCGACGCCCGCGAAGGGCTCGCCAAGGTGCCCGACGGCTGGGCCGATCTCGTCATCGCCGACGTCTTCAGCGGGGCCCGCACCCCGGCCCACCTCACCTCCACGGAGTTCCTCGACGAGGTCCGCCGCGTGCTGCGGCCCGGCGGCTGGTACGCCGCCAACCTCGCCGACGGTCCGCCGCTCGCGCATCTACGGGGCCAGATCGCCACCGCCGCGGCCCGGTTCGCCGAACTGGCGCTGGTCGCCGACCCGACGGTGCTGCGCGGCAAGCGGTTCGGCAACGCGGTCCTGCTCGCCGCCGACCTCCCGCTGCCGGTCGCCGAACTGACCCGCCGCGCCGCCTCCGACCCGCACCCCGCCCGGGTCGAACACGGCCGCTCGCTCACGGACTTCACCGGGGGCGCCGTACCGGTGACGGACGCGGCAGCGGTGGCCTCACCGGCACCACCGGCATCCGTCTTCAGATGAGCCTGTCCGCAGGTGAGCTTGTCCGCGCGGTGAGTCAGTAGTTCCCGATCTCCACCCGCGGCGGTCCGTCGTGCCAGGTGCAGAACACCGACACCCGGTCCGCGCCCGCGCCGAACTCCACCCGGATCCACGTCTCCGTCTTCCACACCTGCATCGACCAGCCCGAACCCGGCGTGGCCGAGACAAGGGTGGCGGAGGCGTCGCCGATGTCGAAGACGACCCGGCCGCCGTCGGTGTCGTAGCTCTTGACCTGGCCGGACGCGGTGGGGGAGGCGTCCGGGGTTTTCGCCGGCGGCTTCGAGGAGGTCGGCGTGCGGGGTGTCCCGGTCGGCTTCGGCGACGTGCTCTTCGACGGGGACGGCGGCTTCGGGGATCGCGTCGAGGACGCCAGCGGCTTCGACTGCTGTGTCGTCACGTCGGCCGCCGTGATGGGCAGGGCGCGCGGGCGGTCGTAGACCGTGCCCGCCATCACCGTGTGGACACCCCACCACGACAGCGTGACCGCCGCGCCCGTGGCGAGCGACCAAGCCAGTACGTGTACGAGTCCTCTGCGCATCGCGGGCCATACTGCCTCACGCGTCCCAGTAGTGTCGCCCGGTTGTCCACAGGCAGTGAGTTGTCCACAGGTCCGGACCGGGCTCGGCGGCATGGCGTACGGTGCGGCGCATGGCAAGTGTGCTCGTGGTCGAGGACGACCCGTTCGTTCGCTCGGCGCTCATCCGGCACCTGACCGACGCGGCGCACACGGTTCGCAGCGTCGGGACGGCGCTGGAGGCGCTGCGCGAGGTCGCCCATCTCCGTTTCGACGTGGTCATCCTGGACCTCGGTCTGCCCGATCTGGACGGCTCCGAGGCCCTGAAGATGCTGCGCGGGATCACCGACGTCCCTGTGATCATCGCCACCGCACGGGACGACGAGACGGAGATCGTCCGGCTGCTGAACGCGGGCGCGGACGACTACCTCACCAAGCCCTTCTCGGTCGAGCACCTCTCCGCCCGCATGGCGGCCGTCCTACGGCGCTCCCGTGCCGCCGCCGGAGACCTGCCGTCGGAGACCGTGCTGCGCGTCGGCGGCCTCACCGTCGACCCGCTGCGCCGCCAGGCCGAGCTGGACGGCGTCCGACTCGACCTCACCCGGCGCGAGTTCGACCTGCTCACCTTCCTGGCCACCCGGCCCGGAGTGGTCGTGCCCCGCAAGGAACTGCTCGCCGAGGTGTGGCAGCAGTCGTACGGCGACGACCAGACGATCGACGTCCATCTGTCCTGGCTCCGCCGCAAGCTCGGGGAGACCGCGGCCAGTCCGCGCTATCTGCACACCCTGCGCGGCGTGGGCGTGAAGCTGGAACCGCCCGGTGGGGAGCAGTCGCGATGAGATGGGCCCTGGTCAAGGTCTGCCTGGCGGTCACCACCATGGTCGTGGTCGCCTTCGCCGTGCCGCTCGGACTCGTCATCCGGGAGATGGCCCGCGACCGCGCCTTCTCCAACGCCGAACGGGAGGCCGCCGCCGTCGCCCCGGCGCTGTCCATCACCACCGACCGGGACCAGTTGGAGCGGGTCGTCGCCTCGGCGGGCTCGGACGCGGGCATGGCCGTGCACATACCGGCGTCCGCCGACAAGACGTCCGGTGAGACGGCCGCCGTCGACCTCGGCCGGCAGCGCGCCGCCGCCGGCGACATCGCGACCGTACGGCGGCTGGGCCGCGCCTCGACCACCGAGGTCCCCGGCGGGTCCACGCTGCTCCAGCCGGTCGCGCTGAGCTCCGGCGAGATAGCCGTCGTCGAGGTGTTCGTGCCCGACGCGGAGGTCACCAACGGGCTCACCACGGCCTGGACCGTGCTCGCCGGGGTCGGTCTCGCGCTGATCGTCGGGTCGGTCGCCGTCGCCGACCGGCTGGGTGTGCGGATGGTGCGCCCCGCGCAGCGCCTGGTCGAGGGCGCGCACGAACTGGGGGAGGGCAAGCTGGGCGCCCGGGTGCCCGAGGCCGGACCCACCGAACTGCGACTGGCGGCGGTGGCGTTCAACTCCATGGCCGACCAGGTCGTCCAACTCCTCGCGAACGAACGGGAGCTGGCGGCCGACCTGTCGCACCGGCTGCGTACCCCGCTGACGGTGCTGCGGCTCAACGCGGCCTCGCTCGGGGAAGGTCCGGCCGCCGAGCAGACCCGGACGGCCGTCGCCCAGCTGGAGCGCGAGGTGGACACCATCATCCGTACCGCCCGGGAGGCCAAGCCGCAGACGGTGGCCGCCGGTCCGGGCGCCGGTTGCGACGCGGCCGAGGTGGTGCGCGAGCGCATGACGTTCTGGTCGGCGCTGGCGGAGGACGAGGGCCGCAAGGTGCGCGTGGCCGGCGTGGACCGGCCGGTGCGGATACCGGTGGCCCGGGCGGATCTGGCGGCCGCGCTGGACGCCCTGCTCGGCAATGTCTTCCGGCACACGGCCGAGGGCACGGCGTTCGCCGTCGATGTGCACAACGGCGAGGACGCGGTGATCGTGCTCGTCTCGGACGCGGGGCCCGGCATATCCGACCCCGAGGCGGCGATGGCGCGCGGGCAGGGCTCGGGCAGCGCCGGCTCGACCGGGCTGGGCCTGGACATCGTGCGCCGGCTCGCGGAATCCACCGGTGGGGACGTGCGGATCGGGTCGTCGGTGCTCGGCGGGACCGAAGTGCGGATCTGGATCCAGCTGGACGGCAGGGAGCCGGTGCGCCGGGGACACCGCGGATCCGTCCGCCGTCGCCGGCCCGGCAGATTGGTCTCGACCTTTAACCGTCCCCGATCCCTTCCTTAAGGGCGCCATAAGCTCCTCAACCCCCGCCCGGATCAGGCACTTTGCCCGATTCGGGGTCGCTAGCGTGCTGCCGCACCCCACCCCCGAAACAGCAAAGGCAGACAGCGATGAGCACGCACCGGCGCAGGTTCAGCGGCAGGAGCAAGGCGATCGGCGGTCTGGTCGCGGCGGCCGCGGTCGGCGGTGGCGCGATCGTGTTCACCGGCACGGCCCAGGCGGCCGGCATCGGAGCGGCGTACACCAGGACCAGTGACTGGTCGACGGGTTACACCGCGCAGTATGTCGTCACGAACAACAGCGCCGGGACGAAGAAGGACTGGACGCTGGAGTTCGACCTGCCGTCCGGCACGAAGCTGAGCTCCCTGTGGAACGCCGAGTCGAGCGTGAGCGGCCGGCACGTCACCGTGACGCCGCCGAAGTGGGACACGGACGGCCTGGCCGCAGGCGAGTCGGTGACGGTCGGCTTCGTGGTCAACGGCACGGCCGCCCCGACCGGTTGTCTGATCGACGACGCCAAGTGCTCCACGGACGACACCGCGACCCCGGAGCCGAGCGGCCGCCCGACGCAGCCGCCGTCGCCCTCACCGACGCCGACCGCGTCGGCCGAGCCCACCGGGACACCCACCCCCACGGCGACCCCCACCGCCAAGCCCACAGAGAGCACCGGCACCGGCACGAAGGCATCCGCCGGCTTCGCCCCGTACATCGACACCTCCCTCTTCCCGGCCTTCGACATGGCGGCGAGCGCCGAGGCGACCGGCGTGAAGAACTACAACCTCGCCTTCATCACCGACGGCGGCGGCTGCACCCCGAAGTGGGGCGGCGTCACGGACCTCGGCGGCGACGCGGTGGCCGCACAGATCGGCGACCTGCGGGCCAAGGGCGGCGACGTCCGGGTCTCCTTCGGCGGCGCGGCCGGCAGCGAGCTCGCGACGACCTGCTCGTCGGCGGACGCGCTGGCGGCGGCATACAACAAGGTCGTGAACGCCTACAAGCTGACCAAGGTCGACTTCGACGTGGAGGGCGGCGCGCTGCCGGACAAGGCGGCCAACACCCGCCGCGCCCAGGCGATAGCCAAGCTCCAGCAGCAGCACCCCGGCCTGGACGTCTCCTACACCCTCCCCGTCATGCCGGAGGGCCTGACCCAGCCGGGCGTCGACCTCCTCGCCGACGCCAAGCAGAACGGCGTGAAGATCGACGCCGTCAACATCATGGCCATGGACTACGGCCCCGCCTACAGCGGCGACATGGGCACCTACGCCGAACAGGCCGCCACCGCCACCCAGGCCCAGATCAAGAGCGTCCTCGGCCTCTCCGACAGCGCCGCCTGGAAGACGGTCGCCGTCACCCCGATGATCGGCGTCAACGACGTCACCACCGAGATCTTCAAGGTCGACGACGCCACCCAGCTGGTGAACTTCGCCAAGTCCAAGGGCCTCGGCTGGCTCTCGATGTGGTCGGCCACCCGCGACAAGCAGTGCGCGGGCGGCGAGAAGCCGGCGGCCGACGCGACCTGCAGCTCGATCCTCCAGGACAAGTTCGCCTTCTCGAAGGCGTTCGCGGCCTTCAACTGACCCGGCAGGCCTCCTGAACCACGGGGGGCGCGCCCCGGCCGGCCTTCCCCCCATCCGGCCGGGGCGCGCATTTCTGTGCAGGCGCCCGGGAACGACCGCGCCCGGGAACGACCGCGGCGCCCGGGAACGACCGCGGCGCCCGGGAACGACCGCGGGGCGCGGCACGCTCCCTCTGCGTGCCGCGCCCCGTCCCCCGGACCCCCGTCGGCTAGAAGACCTCGTCCACCTCGGGCAGCGTGCCCGTCCGGGCCGCCTTCGCATACCAGTGGGCGCTCGACTTCGGCGTCCTCGTGAGGGTCGCGTAGTCGACGTACACCGCCCCGAACCGCTTCTCGTACCCGTACGCCCACTCGAAGTTGTCCAGCAGGGACCACAGGTAGTAGCCGCGGACGTCCGCGCCGTCGGCGATCGCACGGCGGACCTCCGCGAGGTGGCCGTGCAGATAGGCGATGCGCTCCGGGTCGTGGACCCGGCCCTCGGAGTCGGGCTTGTCGTCGTAGGCCGCGCCGTTCTCGGTGATGTACAGCGGCAGGCCCGGCGCTTCCCTGGTGTACCGCATGATCAGCTCGTGCAGGCCGGTCGGGTCGATGGACCAGCCCATCGCCGTGCGGTCGCCGGGGGTCAGGTGGAACAGCACATCGTCCGCGCCGGGCCACGGCGAATGCTCGCTCGCCCCGTGGCCGTCGGCGCGCGGGCCGGTCGGCTCGGCGTCGGTCGCGGAGACCAGAGCGGGGGTGTAGTAGTTCAGGCCCAGCGCGTCCAGCGGCTGGTTGATCGCCGCCAGGTCGCCGTCCAGGACGTACGACCAGTCCGTCACCGGCTCGGTCGCCGTGAACAGCGACTCCGGGTAGGCGCCGTGCAGGATCGGACCGTGGAAGATCCCGTTGGCCAGGTCGTCGATCTTCCGGGCCGCCGCCAGGTCCGCCGGGTCCTGCGAAAGCGGCCGTACGGTCGAGGAGTTGAGACTCAGCGCCACCGTGTTGCGGGCGGGCATGACCGAGCGCAGCGCCTTGGCGCCGAGGCCGTGCGCGAGGTTGAGGTGGTGGGCCGCGCGCAGCGTGGCGAGCGGCTCGGTGCGGCCCGGCGCGTGGACGCCGGAGCCGTAGCCCAGGAAGGCGCTGCACCACGGCTCGTTGAGCGTGATCCACTGCTCCACGCGGTCGCCGAGCGCCTCGCCGACGATCTGCGCGTACTCGGCGAAGCGGTAGGCCGTGTCGCGCTCCGGCCAGCCGCCCGCGTCCTCCAGCTCCTGCGGCAGGTCCCAGTGGTAGAGGGTGACGGCGGGCTTGATGCCCTTGGCCAGCAGTTCGTCCACCAGCCGGCGGTAGAAGTCCAGGCCCCGCTGGACCGCGGGCCCGCGCCCGGTGGGCTGCACCCGCGACCAGGAGATCGAGAAGCGGTACGCGCCCAGGCCGAGGTCGGCCATCAGCGCCACGTCCTCGCGGTAGCGGTGGTAGTGGTCGACAGCGATGTCACCGTGCTCGCCGCCGGCCGTCTTGCCCGGGGTGTGGCTGAAGGTGTCCCAGATCGACGGGGTGCGGCCGTCCTCCCGGACCGCCCCTTCGATCTGGTACGCGGAGGTCGCGGCACCCCAGAGGAAGGCCGGGGGAAAGGACACGGAGGTCATGGGCTCAGGCATGGAAGCGCTCCCATAGGAGGTCGTGGAGACCGACGAGTACGAGTAGGAAGGGGAGGGGGAGGGGGGGAGGGTTGAAGGCCGGGGCCGAGGCGGCGGTGACCCGGCCCCCGAAGCCGTATGGACGAAAACGGAGCGGGCGGCGTCAGCCCTTGACCGCGCCCTGCATGATGCCGCCCACGATCTGCTTGCCGAACAGCAGGAAGGCGATCAGCAGCGGCAGCGTGCCGAGCAGCGCGCCCGCCATGATCACCGCCTGGTCGGGAACGTAGCCGGTACCCAGGGAGTTGAGGGCGACCTGCACCGTCGGGTTCTCCTGGTTCAGGGCGATGATCGGCCACAGGAAGTCGTTCCAGGCGAATACGAAGGTCAGCAGACCGAGGACCGCCATCGCCGGCCGCGCCGCCGGGAACACCACGTGCCAGACGACCCGCAGACTGCTCGCGCCGTCCACCCGCGCCGCCTCGATCAGCTCGGTCGGCAGCGCCTGCACCAGGTACTGGCGCATGAAGAACGTGCCGAAGGCCGTGCACAGCGTCGGCAGGATGACCGTCTGGAGCTGGTTCGACCAGCCGAGGTCCGCCATCCACAGATACAGCGGTACGACCGCCAGCTGCGGCGGGATCATCATGGTGCCGATCGTCAGCAGCAGCAGGACGCCGGAGAACTTGAAGCGGAGTTTGGCGAAGGCGAAGCCGGCGAGCGTGGAGAACAGCACCGTGCTGATGGTGATCATGCCCGCCACGAAGATGGTGTTGAACATCGCCGTGCCGAGCCCGCCCTCCTCCCAGGCCCGTTCCATGTTCTTGAACAGGTTCCCGCCGAACCACAGCGGCGGGGGCGTCTCCGCCAGGCGCTGGTTGGTGCGCGAGGCCGCGATCGCCGTCCACACCAGCGGGGCCAGCGACACTAGCGCGAAGAGGGACAGCACGACATAGGTGAGCGGGCCGGCGTGCAGCTGCTTGCCCGCGCCCATCACCCGGGGCCGCTCGCGCGGGGTCTTCGCGGGCTCCGTGGACTGGGGTGCCGTCAGTTCGGTCGCGGTCATTGGGACTTCCTCAGCCGTCGGGAGATCAGCAGCTGGATCACGGCGACGATCAGCAGGATCAGGAACATCGACCAGGCGATCGCGGACGCCTTGCCGAGGTTGCCGATGATCCAGCCCTGGTCGTACATGTACAGACCGAGCGTCTGGTACTGGTGCTCGGAGCCGCCCTTGGAACCGGAGACCCCGCCGAACAGCAGGGGCTCACCGAAGAGCTGGGTCGCGCCGATCGTGGAGACGACCACCGTGAACAGGATCGTCGGCCGCAGCTGCGGGATCGTCACATGGATGAACTGCTGCCAGCGGTTGGCGCCGTCGATCGCCGCGGACTCGTAGAGGTCGACCGGGATCGCCTGCATCGCCGCCAGATAGATCAGCGCGTTGTAGCCCGTCCAGCGCCAGATCACGATCGAGGACACCGCGAACTGCGAACCCCAGTCGGACTCGCGCCAGTTGACCGGGTCGATGCCGACGAAGTCCAGCAGCCAGTTGATCATGCCGCCGTCCCACGAGTACAGCAGCACGAACACCAGCGTCGCCGCCGCCACCGAGGTGGCGTACGGGGTGAGCATCACGACCCGCCACACGGTCGACCCGCGCAGCTTGTAGTTGAGCAGATGCGCCAGGCCGATCGCCATCAGCAGCTGCGGCACCGTGGAGATCACACCGATGGTGAAGGTGTTCCACAGCGCGTTCCAGAAGAAGTCCGAGGACAGCAGGTTCCGGTAGTTGTCCAGGCCCGCCCAGGACTGGCCGTCCAGGTTCGCCAGCTGCACGTTGTGCAGCGAGTACCAGGCCGTGTAGAGCAGCGGGACGAGCGAGAACGCCCCGAAGACGATGAAGAAGGGGGCGATGAACGCGTACGGCGACGCCTTCATGTCCCAGCGGTACAGCCGGCTCCGCCAGGAGCTGCTCCCCGGCGGTGGGGTACCGCGACCGTGCGCGCGGCCGGCCGCGCCCGGCTGGTCACCGGGCGCGGCGTCGGCACTCGGCGCGGGATGCGCGAGGGCCTGCTTGGAACTGCTCACTGGCCGAGCACGTCCTTGATCTCCGCGGTGGCGGCGTCCCAGCCCTCGTCGGCGGACTTGCCCTTCTGCTCGACCTGGAGGATGCCGATGTCGGTGATCGCGGTGCCGATCGGCTGGTCCTTCGCGCCCAGGTACTGGGTCGGGATGGTCTCGGCCGAGGCCGAGAAGATCTCCGTGATCGGCGCGTTCGAGAAGTACGCCTGGGTCTCGGCGGCCGGCTTCAGGGCCGAGTACGCCGACGGGGTCGACGGGAAGCTGGCCTGCTTGGCGAAGACCTTCGCCTGCTGTTCAGGGGCGGTCAGCCACTTCGCCAGCTCGACGGCCTCCTTCTGGTGCTTGCTCGCCGTCGGCACGCCGATGAACGAACCGCCCCAGTTGGCCGCGGTGGGCGCCGCCGCCACGTCCCACTTGCCCTTGCCCGATTCGCCGGACTTCTCCTGGATGTAGCCGACCATCCAGGCCGGGCAGGCCACCGTGGCGAAGGTGCCGTTGGCGTAGCCCTGGTCCCACGGCTTGTCGAACTGCTTCAGCTTCGCCGACATGTCGCTGGTCGCCACCTCCATGGCGACGTTCCAGGCCTTCTTCACACCCGCGGACTTGTCCCAGACGACGTTGCCGTCCTTGTCGTAGTACCGCTCGGTCTCGCCACCGAGGGCGGCGTTGTAGACGGAGGAGGCCGAGTCCACGAACTTGGTGCCGCTGGGCGCCTTCTTCATGTACTCCTTGCCGAGGTCGACGTACTTGCCCCAGTCGCCCTTCCACTGCTCGGCGAGCTTGGCGCGGTCGGTCTCCAGACCGGCCTTCTCGAAGAGGTCCTTGCGGTAGCAGATCGCCATCGGGCCGACGTCGGTGCCGAGCCCGATCAGCTTGCCGTCCTTGGTGGTGGCCTGGGCGTTCTTCCAGTCCAGCCACTGCGACTTGTCGACGTCCTTGCCGAGGTCGACGAACTTCTCGGCCTGCGTCTGCACGGCCTCGGTGATGTTGCCGACCTCGATCGCCTGGATGTCGTCGGTGCCGGACCCGGCCTGGAGGCGGGTGAGGGTCTTGGGCCAGTAGACGTCGGTACGGGTGGTGACGTTCTCCTTGATGTTGATGTCGGGGTGGAGCTTCATGTACTCGTCGTAGAGGCCGGCCTGCTTGTAGCCGAAGACACCGAAGGTGCCGATGGTGAGCGTGGTCTTGCCTCCGCCGCCGTTGCCACCGCCCTCGTTCGAAGAGCCGTCGTCCGAGTCCTCGGCGCAGCCGGCGAGCAGCCCTGTCGTCAGCGCGGCTGTGGCTGCGAGAGCCATCAGCCGGCGGGACCTGCGGGTACTCGTGCGCATTGCGTCCTCCTGTTGCCTGACGTGCCGACCCCCCGGCCAACTGCACTGTTGGGCCCGTTCATTGTTCACGCTGCGGCTCGGGCGGGGAACGTGCGGGATGTGTATGTGTCAGGTACTGTGGGAGCGCTCCCACATGTGATGTGTTGAAGGTTCGCCGGTCCGGGCGGGGGTGTCAAGGGTGGGGGAGCGGAGTTCTGCGTTCAGTTATCGGGCCGTTAACTGGAACCGGGTCGGCCGGTCGTGGGGGTCCCCCGCTCGAGCGGAGCCGTGAGTGGGGGAGTTCGAGGACGAGGCCGGTCCAGGGCCGGAGCGGGGGTCTGGGGGCGGCAGCCGCCGGGGCGCTCAGTGCAGCATGCGGGACTGTTAGATTCCAGGCCAGGTGAGGATACGGCGGGAAGGCGGAGCCCATGGCAAGCCACGGAGCGCGGGGCCGGAGCGGTGGTCGGCCCACCCTCGAAGAGGTGGCGGCCCGCGCGGGTGTCGGGCGCGGCACCGTCTCCCGGGTGATCAACGGCTCGCCCCGGGTCAGCGACGCGACCCGCGCGGCGGTGGAGGCGGCGGTCGCCGAACTCGGTTACGTCCCCAACACCGCGGCCCGTGCCCTCGCGGCGAACCGCACGGACGCCATCGCGCTGGTCGTGCCCGAGCCGGAGACCCGGTTCTTCGCGGAGCCGTACTTCTCGGACATGCTCAAGGGCGTGGGCGCCGAGCTCTCGGACACCGAGATGCAGCTGCTGCTGATCTTCGCGGGCAGCGACAAGGAGCGGCGCCGCCTGGCCCAGTATCTGGCCGCCCACCGGGTGGACGGCGTCCTGCTGGTCTCGGTGCATGCGGACGACCCGCTGCCCGACCTGCTGGCCCAGCTGGAGATCCCCGCGGTGATCAGCGGCCCCAGATCGGCCGCTGAGACGCTGACCTCGGTGGACTCGGACAACTACGGCGGCGCCCGCTCGGCGGTCGAGCACCTGATGGACCGGGGCCGCAGCCGCATCGCCCACATCACCGGCCGCCTCGACGTCTACGGTGCCCAGCGCCGCGTCGACGGCTACCGCGACGCTCTGCGTGACGCCGGCCGCCCGGCGGACGACGGGCTGATCGAGCCCGGCGACTTCACGGAGGAGGGCGGCGCCCGCGCGATGCGGGCCCTGCTGGAGCGCCGCCCCGACCTCGACGCGGTCTTCGCGGCATCGGACGTCACCGCGGCCGGCGCCCGCCAGGCCCTGCGCGAGGCGGGCCGCCGTATCCCCGACGACGTGGCGCTCGTCGGGTACGACGACTCCGCGATAGCCCGCCACATGGACCCGCCGCTCACCAGCGTGCGCCAGCCCATCGAGGAGATGGGCCGCCGCATGATAGACCTCCTCCTCACCGAGATCGCGGACCGTCGCCCGGCGGCGTCGAGGGGGCTGGAGCGGACCCAGGCGGTGCTGGCCACGGAGTTGGTGACCCGGGCGTCGTCCTGAACGGACCGGCCGGCGGTCGGCGTACGGGATGTGACGCCAGGTCGGTCACCGCGCCGGCGCCGCCAGCGGATCTCCCCGTCCTGCCGCTCCTCGGTCGGCCCGAGGCCGGCCGCCGCGGCGACCGCCGCCGAGGCGTGGTGGTCGGGGTGGACATGGGCGACGACCGTGTGGACGGGGCCCTGCTCCAGCCATACGACGAGGGCGCGGGCCGCTTCGGAGGCGAGGCCGTGCCGCTGCCATGACGTGCCGATCACCCAGGCGATCTCGGCGGTGCCGTCCGCGGTGACCGTCGCCTGGACCGTGCCCACGAGGCAGGCCCCGGCGCGCAGTCGCAGCACCCAGTTGCACCAGGACACGGCCGGGTCGGGGGAGCCGGCGACGAGACGTTCGTAGCGGGCGCTCAGGGAGTCGGGGGAGAGCGGGGCACCGCCGATGAAACGGTGCAGCGCCGGGTCCGACAGGACCGCGGCCATCTCCACGGCGTGCTCGACGCGCAGCGGGAGCAGGTCCAGCCGGTCGGTGCGGAGGGGTTCGGCGCGTACGCGGGGCTCGGTCATCGTCGGCAGCCTAGGGCGGCCGCGGCCGGAACTGCCGGGAAACGCGATCAGCCGGTGACTCCATCGCTGAAGTCACCGGCTGATCAACAAGGGTGAGTGACGGGACTCGAACCCATTTTTGTTACATACCTGACCTGCAAGGATGCAGGGATAACGGACATACTGACCCCGTTCGATGACGCTGAATGACGCTCGATATCCCCTGAATGAGGGGCCGTGTTCCCGTGGGAACACGGCCTGACGAAGGTTGCCCAGGGCGGGCCTGGGTGAGTGCAAAGCGCCGTAACCGCGTACTAAATGACAGCGGCACCCCCGTCTACACCGGGGGTGCCGCGCGGCCGTACGCCGGTGAGCCTGGGAAGCGATACCGACGATGGCCGTCCTTGGGGCGAACGGACGTCCGCCATATTCAAACACTTGTTCTATGTGGGTGGGGTGGGCTGAGTGGTGATCCCGAGTAAGACCGGCGACCGCGACCCATCCCCGATGCCCGGGAATCAAGATCACAAAAAGCGGAACGCAGACCGCAGACAACCTATCTTGATCACTCCAGCGTGTGACTGGTGCGAGACCTGCCCGACGATGACGACTGGACGCCCGACCGCCTGAAGGTCATCGGCGAGCGCGTCCGCGCCGAGCGCCGGCGCCAGGGCCTCACTCAGGACCAGGTCTGGCAGGCCGCTCGCGTCGACCGTCGTACCGTCCAGAACGTGGAGTCCGGACGTGAGATGAAGGTCGGCACGCTGCTACGCATCGCCTGGGTCCTCGAGGTCTCGCTCGCTGACCTCGTCACGTGAAGGAGCGACCACCCCCGACGGGGGGCAGGGGCGGCCGCCTCTCACTCCGCTACCGGCGCGATCGACGTCGCGGCCGGGAGCGGGGTTCGGATATCGCTGTGAGGTGGACGGGCGGCCCTGGCGCTGACGGGTGCCACGTGCGTTTGCACCACCCCCTGCAGACGTAGATCTCCGCGCCGGGCCCGGATGCGCCAGGGTTGGTGATGACGTCGCAGCGGCCGATGCTGATCTGCTTGTCGCATCGCGCGCAGTTCATGTTGTCGCCGCCGCTCGGCGGGCCTTGCGCCACTGTTCATACAGACTGTTGGCGACCGCGCATGGCCGGTGCACGGGAGTCTCGCCATGCCACTCCGGCTTGCAGGTGGGGCACCGGACGGAGTGGTCACCCAGCGCGAAAAGCGCCTCTTGTACGGGAGTCATCATCGCGGGTACTCCCTGAACAGCCGATTCAGAGCGATCGCCGTCTCGCACGGGTCGACGGTCTCGTGCTGGCAACTGCGGCACGAGGCCGCGTGCACAGTGATCTGCGCCAGTGCAGCGGCGGCTACACACGGGCGGCAGCCGCGCGGGTACCACGCCACAGGCTTGCCGGCGCGACGAGTGTGGCGTGCGCCCAGATCGATGGCGTTGTGGGGGTGGAGGGGCGCGGAGTTCCATACGCAGGTGATGCCGCGGACCTGGTGCTCGGTGAGGGTGCTGAGGCGTGGGACGGGGAGCAGGGCGGCGCCTTCGAGGGCGGGCTTCACGTCCGGGGCCGCGGTCATCAGCGTTCCCCTTCAGCGGCACGGTGGAGGGCCCTCGCGGTGTCGCACGGGTCTGCGCTGGTGCAGTGCCTGCAGTTCCGGGTGTGTGTGGTGTGGACGCGAGCTGCTTTGGCGCAGACGCAGGAGCCGCAGCCGCGGGGGAAGATGTCGCCGCCGGCGGGCTGCGGCCGCTGTCCGAGGCTGCGTGCGGTCTGCGAGTTGAGGACGATGCCACACCAGACGCAGTTCACGCCGCGGCGTTGTGCGTCCGACAGAGTCGCCGACTTGGGGAGCGGCAGCACCTCGAGGATGCTGGCGGTGGGAGCCGCTGCGGTCCATTCAGTGGGGGTGATGTTCATGCCGACCGCTCCGATGCGGGCTGCTGGCCGCATGCGTCCTCGATCGCTGCACGCAGAGCGTCCGGATCCGTCAGCCAGCCATCCTCCCCAGGACACACGCGCCATCGCGGCCCGGGTCCTGTGGTGCAACGGCTGGGCGGGATCGTCACGCTTGCTCCCGTGCCGAGTGCACGGGTGCCCTCAAGGTCCCAGTCGACGGCAGTGCCGCACGGGACGAAGTAATAGACGGCTGCGCTGAGGGGGTCCTCAACGACGGCCCCGCCCCGCGCACCGAGGATGGCCATTGCGGCGAGGCCGACGGTGCGCGATACGCGAATCGCGTCCCAGTCCTGCCCGGCTTCGTAGAGGCTGCATCCTGCGGCAGACGGTAAACGAGTGGTGGGCATCGCGGCTCCTCGGACACCTGCAACGGATCGGACGTCCCAAGAGTGGCCCTCGCAATCCGGCGAGCCGAGGACTTCAAGGGGTCTTTTTGCGGCCCGTAATGGGACTTTCATTGGCCTGCGTGGGTGACAGGTGGCCAACGGTAGGACTTCCCGCGACACTTGGCGCAGCGCTCGATATGGAGGTACGCGCAGTGGCACGCCCTGCAGGAAACACCCGCCTCAAGGCCGCCCGGCTGGCCGCCGGATACCACTCGCAGCAGGCCCTGGCTGATGCGCTCGGCGTCGGTGTCCGCCAGGTGCGACGTTGGGAATCCGAGGAGCCGCCGTGGCCACAGCCCGAGATGGCACAGACTCTCACGCGGCTCCTCGGCCAGGACCTGGAATCCATGGGATTCACCCCAGCCGGCGGCGCGCCTGACCGGGGTCGGCGCACCGTCCTCGCCGCCACGGCCGCCATAGGCTTGGCGGCCGTGCCCACCCGCGCAGTTGCTGTGCAGCCGGCGTCGGCGGCCGACGACTACGAGGCGGTGACCCGCTCGCACCGGCGCCTGTACTGGTCCGTTGCCCCCGCCACGCTGCACCCGGCCGCGGTCGCGCACGCCACCCTCGGCTGCGCCCTACTTCCTGAGACTGCTGGGCAGACCCGGGCCCGTACCGCTGCGGCCCTCGCCGAGACCTGGCTGTTGAGCGGCAGGATCGAGTTCTTCGACCTTCGCGACGCCGACCGGGCACAGCAGACGCTGCTGCGTGCGCTGCAAGCCGCGAGTGAGGCAGACGACCCGCTGCTCGGCAGCGCGGTCCTCGCGCACACGGCATTCATCCCTGCGTGGGAGGGCGAGCGCGATTTGGCCGTCGAGCGGATGGTGGCCGCCCGGACCTACGCCCGGCGCGGGCCGGCGTCCGCCGAACTCCTCGCGTGGCTAGATGCGGTGGAGGCGGAGTGCGAGACCCGCTGCGGCAACACCCGGACCGCGCTGCACTTGATCGGACACGCCGAGGACGTCCTCGCCCGCGGCAGTGAGCACCAGTCGCCGGAGTGGCTGGACTGGTTTTCGCCGGTGCGGCTGGCTGCGTTCAAGGGGAACACGCAGCTGCGCGCCGGGCATCTGCCGCAGGCGCGGGCCACGCTGCTCAGTGTCCTGGACGACCTCAATCCAGCCGAGGAGAAGCAGACGACCGTGGTCCTCGGTGACCTTGCGGCCGTAGAGGTTGCAGCCGGTGATCCGGACGCCGCGTGCGGGTACGCAGTCCGCGCGCTCGACCAGCTCGAGCGGACCTGGTACGCGATGGGCATGGACCGGATCCGGGAAGTCCGCCGGGCGCTCGCCCCCCATCAGCATGAGCGGTGCGTGCGCGAGCTCGACGACCGGCTGTACGGCTGGTCGACGACGGTCAGTGCTCTCGCCCGTTGAACCTCTCGATCATGGGCGGCAGTTGGAGAAGGCTCTCGACCCGGAAGGTCGGGAGCTTCTCCGCTTCCTCGGTCCGCCACTGGATCGTGGCCCACGGTCCCCGGTGGACGAGCGCGGTGTGCATCCCCGCGGCGACCGCCGGCCGCAGGTCGTTGTCGACCCGGTCACCGACGTAGAGGATCTCCTCGACGGGGACCGGCGCGACCTCGGCTACGCGGTCGAAGAACGCGATGTCCGGCTTGCTGGCCCCCCAGTCGTCCGAGGTGCCGATCAGGTCAACATCATCCGTGAACAGCCTGCGCAGCAGGCCGCCGGCGCGTACGGTCTGGTTGCCCGCGATGCCGAGCCACAGCCCATTGCTGCGCAGCTGGGCGAGCGCGGGCCGAACGTCCGGGTATAGATCGTCCTCGCCGAACGTCTCAGGCTTCCCGGCCTCCGCGCGGCGCTCTCGCTCGGCGTACAGGTCGAAGCCGGGTTGGAACTCCTGGAAGGTGTCGCGGTAGTCGCGGCCCTGGGCGATGACTGCGCCGAACATGGCGGCGAAGGTGTGGCGGGGGACGCCGAGCCAGTCGGCCCACGTGCCGTATTCCCGGGTCTCGTCTACGAGGCATTCACCGACGTCGAAGATCACAGCGCGAATCATGCGGGCAGCGTACCCGCGCCATCACAACGAAAGCGGCCCCGCCCTCCCGAAGGAGAGCGGGGCCGCGGTGGTTATGGGTACTGCCGTCGGTACGGATCGAGGGCCATGGAGAGCACGCCGCCGCCGTCGGTCGGCTCGGGTGCCGGCGCTCCGGTGCGCCGGCAGACAAGCGCGTCCGGATCCCACTCTGGTGCCTGGAGGGTGTACCCGTCCGGGCAGTTCTGTCCGTCCTCGCCGTCGACGCCGTCTCGGCCGTCGCGGCCAGGGGGACCGCTCGGCCCCGGCACGGTGGAGTCAGCGCCGGGCGGACCCTGTGCCCCTTGTGGCCCCTGCGGGCCGGGCACGGTGGAGTCGGCGCCGGGCTGCCCGGGCGCGCCCGAGGCGCCCGGTGAGCCGGTCGCGTCTGCCCCGGGGCTCCCTGGTTCCCCTTGCGGCCCGCGAGGTCCTGCGGGACCGGGGATCGGTACGGGAACCTCCGCCCGTGCGGGAAGGTCGTCGACTGCCCTCGCCGGGTCAGGGGCTGCCGGCGTCTTCCCAGCCGCCTTGACCTGCTGGCGGAGCACGCGTACATCGCTGGCGAGGACGCTGACGGCCTCGCCCCTGAGATTGGCCTCGGCGACCGCGTCCTGGCGGGCAGTCGACTCGGCGTCGATGCGTCCCCAGATGATGACGACCGCGCCGGACAGGGCGACGAGCCAGAACAGCAGCGCCAACGGGCGCCAACGGCGGGCCAACGCTCGCTCTGTTCGGGTCACGGTTGTCCTCCGAGTTGGATGGTGAGATCGCGCAGCCTGGCGTTCTCTTCACGCAGCCGCGCGATCTCAGCCTGGTCATCGGCGCGGAGGCGTGCGGCGTCAGCCAGCTGCGTGTGGAGCTCAGTGACCTTGCCGTCGAGCCGGTCACGTTCCTTTTGCAGGGTGCCGGTGAGCGAGGAGTAGCCGGTGAGGGCGGTCTCGCCGCGCTTCCCGAGGTACGCCACCACCGCCGCGGCGACCGCGCCCACACCAACGAGCAGGCTGCCGATCGTGGTGGCGTCCAAGGTGGCTCCCTACAGCGGGTCGCGCGAGGAGACGGTGCCGGTCAACGGCGGCAGGCTGCCGCCGGCGTCCGGATACTGCGGCGGCCGGGCCCAGCCCAGCAGGATGCCCGAGAACCTTTGGAGAGCGGTGCCTCGGAGCCTGCTGCCGAGGACCTCGAGCAGCCGGAAGACCACGTAGTAGACGAGGACCAGGGCGACGGTGACGGCGTACGTCACCGCGTCGGAGTCGATGGTGACTCCGGTCTTCACGGCCAGGGTGAGCAGCCACCCCGCGACGAGCGGGACGCCGGTACGCATGACGGAAATGAACAGAGCGGGCATCAACGGCCCCCTTCTGTGAGCAGGTCAGGCGGGGATCCACACCCCGCTGCGGACGAAGCCGTGAGTGCCGCAGCAACGCCACAGCAGGCTCGGCTCGAGGTGCAGGGGCTCGCGGGACACGAGGGTGTGCGCGTTCGTACCGGCCGCTACCCAGCAGCCGGCGTACACCTTGTGCTCTTCGGGCACGTTCTCCAGCGCGGTGCACCAGTGCCAGAACGTCGGGTTGGGCTCCGAGGCCAGCCAACCGAAGTAGATGTCGTCGGTCAGCTTCGTGACCCGGTCAACTCCAGACCTGGCCAGTCGGCCGGCGGCGTACCGCGGTCGTGGCTCATCACACGTTGGGGACCTGGAGCCTGTCCCAGGTGCTCTTGCCGGGCGGCCACTTCGCCGCCGCCCCGCTGTAGCCGCACTTGCGCTGCCACGCCTCGTAGGAGGCCACGTCGGCCTGGCCCAGCTTCGGGCCCGGGCCGACCTGGTAGCGGCCGCAGCCGACAGCGATGAGACGTTTCCCCATCGCGGTGAAGATCGCCGATTGCTTGCCGAGGGCCGGCCCGTTGCCTCGCATGAAGAAGTCGGCGCCCGGGTACGGCTCGTACTTCGGCTTGGCCGGAGTGGTCGCGGGCTTGGTCGTACCTGCCGGTCGGGGCGCGCCCTTCTGCACCCACGCGTACAGCGGGCCGCCCGGGCAGGCGGTGGCGTAGCCGTCGCGATGACCCTTGATTTCGGTGCCGGCGCCGTGCTTGCGCAGCAGCTCGATGCCGTCGCGGATCGCGCCGAGCATGGCGTCCGTCGGATCGGTCAGTCCCTCGCTGCCGACGAGCCCGACGATCGCGTAGTGGGCGCGGTTGAGTTCCTGGCTGCCATTTGCTCCGGTGCGCTTGCCCAGGCCGCGGCCCTCGAGCAGGTAACCGTGCGGGCAGGCGCCGTAGTTGTAGGCGATGTCGGAGTAGTTCTCCTTCGCGTTGGCCAGGTGCGACTTGCGGATCGACTTCCACTCCGAGAGGCACGCGCTGTGGTTGGTGAGCAGGCTCCTGCTCACGGCCGTGCCCTCGTAGTGGATCTTGACGCCCTTGGCGGATGTCTGTGTGGGGGCGGCCGATGCGGGCCAGCCCAGCTGTTCTCTGGTGACGAGCTTCAACGTGGGTGCTCCAGACATAAAAGAGGCCCCGGCCGGCAGGCGCGGGGCGGCGGTGAACGAGTGGCCTACAGGCTCTCTCCGGCGACGGTGAGGCGGGTGACGCTCACGACGGACGCGCCGGGAACGGAGCCGAGGCTTTCGGCGAACGCCTGGACGGCGGCGGTCAGAGCCTCGGGAGTGACGCCGCCAGGCTGTCCGCCGATGAAGAACTGGCAGGTGCTGCCGCCGTCCATGCCGCCATCGTTGACGCGGACTTCGAAGGCGGGGCGGCTGCCGTCGTTGGCAGTGAGACGGAGGTCGAGCTCAGCCATCGGGGTCTCCTATGCGGCGGCTTCGTACAGGAACGTCATGCGGGTCTGTCCGCCGGAGGCGAGGGTCTCCGGCTTGCTGTTGGTCATGAAGTCGATGCGGGTGTCGTTGTTCGCGGTGCTGAAGAACGGGCTCATGGTGGTGGCGTTGGCGCTGATGACGGTGGTGCCGTTCCATCGGGCAGTGCCGAGGTAGTGGGCGAGGCCGATCAGGTTGGCGCCGGCGTTGGCGGCCTGGAAGGGCAGGGTCCAGTTGTAGTTGCCGGTGCCGTAGGTGGTCGTCGAGCCGTTTGTCTGGTTGATGGTGGCGATGACGGTGCGGCCGATCTTCATGTGGCGGCCGACGATCGTGCCGTTGCTGAGGTTCGGTGCGGTGCCGCTCGACTGCCAGGTCGGGGTGTAGCTGGTCCAGGCCGCCAGCATGCTGTTGATCTGGTCGCGGATCTCCTGGTTGAGCAGGGCCGCGGTGACGACCTCGCCGACGACCCAGGTCCTGGGCGCAAACGTCACCGGGTCACCTCCTCAACGAGTGAGGCAAGGGACTCGCGCGGGGCGCCGGACAGCACCGCGGACGCGAGGGCGTTCGCCAACTCCATCCCCTCAGGCTCCGGTTCCTTCGGCGGAGGCGGCCGGTCCCACGATGTGTCCTCGGGGTGCCACCAGTTCCGCTCGTGCGGCAGGTCGTCGGCGACCTCTGCCTCGGCGGCGGCCGGGTCCTCGGGGAAGATCAGCCGGAACCAGCCCGCGCCGCACTCGGTACACGCAATCCTCGGGTCGGTGGGGGTAACAACCTGCGCGCTACCGCACGGGCAGTCCGCCACCCAGCGGCCTTGGTTGATGCGGGCGTAGATCGTGTGCCCGATGATGAAGCCGTCCGGTGGCTGGAGGCGGCGCTGCTGGCGCAGCTCGACCCAGCGGAACACCCTCTCGGCCGGCGGCACCAGCGCCCAGGAGTCGGCGGGCTGGGTGGGCGGTGGCAGGTAGAACGCTTCGGCCCGCACAACGGGGATGAGCACAGCGCACCTCCTAGTAGGCGAGTCGCGTGGTGGAGCCGAGGACCGAGTACGTGGAGTCGTCGAGGACCCACACCGTGTCGGTGTCCGCCCGGCTGGTGTGGAAGTCGAGCTTGTGCTGGCGCAGGCCGATGTTCTCGGTGTAGCCCTCGACGACGACGGTGGCCGTGCTGGCGGGCGCCTGATCCGGCAGCACGGTCAGGCTGAGCACCGTGGACACGTCGGCGTCCAGCAGGGCGCGGTAGGTGGCGACCGGCATGCTGTACGCCTCGATCGGTACCTGCCGCACCTCGGGCGGCGGGTCGGCGTACCGGCTGATGACCCAGTTCGCGGCGTCCGCCGCGGCGTTGTCGGTGTTCTTCAGCAGGTCCAGGGGCTGTGGCTTCTCGCCGTAGGCGTCGATCGATGCCTGGCTGATGACCCGCTGGGTGGCGCCGCCGGGCCGGGACGCGGTGACCGCATTGATGACCTTCTGGTCGTCGTAGGCGTACTCGACGCCGTCGGTCTCCAGGTCCGCGTACTCCAGGGTCAGGGCTGCCACGGGGTTGTAGCGCAGGTCGCGGGACTGGAAGATCAGCGGGATCCCGCTGGAACGGTTGGTGAGTAGCTTGCCGGACTCGGTCCGTGCGATGTCGCGCATGTGCTCCAGCGCGCTGCGGCCGAGGTCGGCCTGTGACGCCACGGCGTCGAAGGCGGACCCCTGGGCGGTGACGGCCAGGCCGGCGTAGGACGCGAGGCGGGACATGCGGGCCGATGCGCTCTCCCCTGCGTGACCGGTCGTGCCGGTGGTGTAGTGCGGGGTGAGGTCGGCCGTGGTGACCGAGCGCACGTACAGCGCGACGTGGGAGATCAGTCCGTTCCACAGACGGGTGTTCTGGAAGCCGCCGATGTACAGCAGGCGCTGGTCGTTCGGGCTGAAGTTGGATGCCGAGTAGGTGACGCCGTCGACCGCGACTTCGCCCGTGAACTCGTTGTAGACGAGGTGGTGCAGCTGGCCGTCGGCCAGGTCCGGCGTTCCCCACAAGGTTGCCACCAGTCCGGAGCCAGGGCTCTGGACCTGGACCTGTAGGCCGCCCGTCCCGCTGTTCAGCGAGATGACCATCTTGGTCTCTGCATCGGACGAGGTCATCGCCAGCAGTACACGGTCCTTCGTGCTGGTCGAGAACCAGCACTCCGCCCGGATCCGGAAGGAGGCGTTGGCGTCGGTGAAGCCCGGCCCCAGGTCCGCCGAGAGGTACTTCCCTGCTGAGGACGAGGCGGGCGTGAACACCGGGCAGGGCTGCCCGTTCGGGCCCATTCCGCCGGCGAATTCCAGGGTGCCGCCGGATCCGGCCTGCACGAGGGACAGGCTGCCGACGCCGGCAGTGCCTGAGATGTTGCCGGCGCTGGAGCTGTCGGCTGGCTCAGTCAGCGGGAAGAACACGGTCGGCCGGTCGAGGAGGACTTCCTGGACCAGCATCGACTGGAGTTCCTTGACGATGCTGGACCAGGTCAGCAGGTCCGTGCACGTGATCGCGGCGGTGGAGGCGAGGCCCTTCCAGGTGGTCGGCCAGTTCTGGACCGTGCCGAAGAATCGCGGGTGCACCGTCGCGCCGACGTAGTCCCACTCGATGTAGTCGCCGGTGCCGCCGGTGCGGGCCGACGGCATCTCGACCGTGAGGGTCTGGCTGGTCACCCAGGCTGGCGTAGCCAGGCTGCGGCGCACCGTCCAGCTTGCGCCGTCGCTGCTGGTCTCCCAGAACACCGTGCCCGCCGTCTCGCGGATGCGCAGCCAGGCGTGGCTGAACGGGGAGTAGGTGAGGGAGACGGCGCTGCCGTCGAAGAAGCTGGTCTGGTTCTCGGCGGACAGGTTGCCGGTGAGTGCGTTGTACCGCCAGCCGAGACGAGTGCCGGACGTGGTCGAGTTGACGTAGATGCCCGCCGCGGCGGACGAGGATCCGTTCGCGGCCGGGACGGTGACGAGCCGAGCGGTGAGCTGGCTGCCTGGCAGGGTCCATTCCCGGGCGGTGAGGTAGCCGGCGCTCACGCCCGGAGTGAGGGGCACGCGGGCCCTGCCGCCGGTTTCGGTGACGCCGCCGTAGCTGTTCGGCCACAGCGTCGTGCTGATCCGGTTGTCGTCGAAGTCGTCGCTGAGCATGGCGGCGGGGTAGGGCGCCGATCCGGTCCGCGGTGTGTACGTCGCCACGGACACCCGGATCGGTACCCCCTTCTTGACGTTCGGGTAGTACGGCGACGCGGCCCGGGCAGGAGTGAAGCGGCCGTCAGAGTTGTCGAGCGGGATCCGGCACGAGCTCGGCTGGATCTCGGACAGCTCGTCCTGCGCACCGCGGTTGATTTCGATGCCGCGGATCAGGTCGACGTGCTGGCTGACGTCCGTGGCCACCGGCCCCGAGGAGGTCAGCGTGGAACCGAAGAAGACATCGACGATGGCATTCGTCACCGTCCCTCCCTTCAGGCGATACCGAGTTCGCCGCCGCCGAGATCGCGCTTCAGGGTGAGCAGCATCGTGCGGACCTGCCGGGCCACGGCCTGCGGGTCGAGGGCGCCATCGATCTGGATCTGGATGACAGTCCCGCCGCCACGGCCGGCCACAGCCGCACGGCCCATCACCGGTTGGATGCCGGACACGCGGCCGGACACGGCGGCCAGGGAGCGGTCGAGGGCGGGCATGCCGTCGACCAGGCCGCGGGCCAGGCCCTCGGTCGAGAACGCGCCGAGCTTGGCCATGACCGTGCTGGGGCTCTTGATCCCCAGGCTCTTCTTGATGGCCTTCTGCATCCCCTGGGCGATCTTCAGCATCAGCTTCTCGATGTCCTTCTGCTGGCCCTCCAATCCCTTGAGGAAGCCCTTGCCTGCGTTCTTGCCGGAGTCGTAGAGGATGTCGGCGCCCTTGTTGCCGAGCTTCTTCGTCTCGGTATCGATCGCCGCCTGGGTCTTGTTGATCGATGAGATCGTGGACTTGTCGGCGCCCGCCAGGGCTGACGCGTAGGCGTAGCCGGCCTCCGGACCCATGTTGAGGATCTGCCGGATCAGGCCCTTGTTCAGCCCGCGTTTAGCGAGGATGTCGACGTACTTGCTGAACTGCTTGATCTGGGCCAGCTTGGCCGCGAGCCCGCCCTTGATTCCGCCGGCCGTGACCTGGTCGGCGTCCATGCCGAGACCGGACAGACTCGCCTGATCCCGGGCGGTCTTGGTGACGTCGGACGCGTAGGCCTTCGCGTCGGCGATCTTCTTGGCGATCGCGTCCCGTTTGGCGGCAGCGTCCAGCAGCTTCTTCGTCTGCTTGTCCACGGCCTTCAGGAGGTTGGACTCCTTCTTGCCGGTGAAAGCGGTCTTGATGTCCCGGGCGAGGTCCGCCGCCACCGACTTGATCTTGTCGCGGGAACCGGTCAGGCCGGTGATGAAACCCTTCCCGACGTCCTGCGCCAGAGCCTTGGTCTTCTTCGACGGCGACCGGATCTCCAGCTCGTCGCGGATCCCGGAGACGACGGCGGCCGCCATGACCCGTGCCGCTGCCCCGACTTGCCCCGTGCTGCCAGCCATACCGACGGCGAGGCCGCCGGCCACGGCCGCCCCGGCGGCGGTCGCGCCGCCATCGGCGAGCCCGCCACCGAAGGCAGCCATGCCGGGCAGCATCAGCCGTCCGGCGTTGAGGGCATCGAAGAACGGCACCCCGTACTTGCGCACGATGGCCGACCGGATCACGTACTCCGTGTCGGCCACCCGGCCCCGGGCGCCCGATCCGAACAGCGCCAGGATGGAGTCCGACGTTGCCGTGCCCGGCCCGCGGACGTAGCCGCCCTCCGGGAACGCCTGGATCTCACCACCGCCCGCGTAGCCGCGGACACGGCCGCCGGACGCGTACCGGCCCGACGCACCGAGGAAGCTGGCGCCGTCCTTGCGGTAGTGAGCCGTGATGGTGATCGACTTGCTGTAGAGGGAGTCCACCGCGTTCTTGACGCCGCGGACGTCGGTCAGCGCCTTGCCGGCCTTGGCCGAGACGGTGACGCTGCCGTTCGGCAGCCGCTTCACCTTCAGGCCGAAGCCCTCGAGGATCTGCTCCGCTCCCTTGGACAGGGTCTTGAGGGTGACGCTCTTGCTGCCCGGGGACCGCTTGACCGCGGCGTTGAACGAGTTGAGGTCGCGCTCGGCGTCCTCCTTGTTCATCGTGACGCGGGTCTTCTTGTCCGGGATCTTCAGGATCTGGTCGGCGAGCTGCGCGGCCTCGGAGCGGCTCAGGCCCATGGCCTGAGCGTTCTTGATCAGTGCGTCCCGGCCCCTGGTGTAGATGCCGTTGACGGTCTCCCACGACGAGCCCGACTCCCGGGCGCTGGCCGCCGCGTCGTCGGTCTTCGACGCCAGGTCCTGCAGCGCCGAGGCCGCGTTCCTGGCCTTCTCGGAGTTGAGGTTGAGCTTGCCGCCCGTCATGTCCAACGCGCCGGCGTTCTCCTGCGCCGCCTTCGCCGCGGCGTCGATCGCCGACTCGAAGCCGATCATCCCGCCGAGGCCGGCGCGCTGCACGTCGTTGAGGGCCTGGATGCTCTGCCTCAGCCCGTCCGTCGAACGCTTCTGCGCGTCGAGCTCCCTCTGAACCTTCTGCGCCTGGGCACCGAACAGCCCCATCGAATCGGCCGCGAGCTGCTGCTCGAACTTGGCGTCGGCCAGAGCCGACTTGTAGTCGCCGAGCTTGCTCGTGAACTGATCGGCGTCGCCGCCGCTCTTCACGTAGGCCGCGGTGTACCGCTTGAGTGCGGCCGCCGCCAGGTCCGCGTCGCCGTTCTGCACCAGGCTGGCGAGGCTCTTGTCGACGCTGTCGATCCACTCCTTGGCGTCCTTCACCGGAGTGGAGTCCCAGCCGGTCCAACCGACCAGGAACTGCTGCACCTTGTCGGTGGTCGACGGATCGGTGAGGGCGCGCACCTTCCCGTACAGCTCGCCGAGGTCGCTGCCGAACTTGTCCGCGGCCTCGCCGGTGACCTGCCCCGTCGCACCCAGGCGCTTCAGGGAGCTGGTCAGTTTGTCGACGTCCGGCGGTGTTTCCTTGCCCCGCTCCGACAGCTCCGACAGTGCGATCAGCAGCAGGCCGATCCCGGTGCCGGCCATCGCGATACGGGTCGTCCGGGACAGGGCCATGATCCCGGCCCGGACCGCGGCGAGCCGTGTCGGCGCAGCGGACGCCGCGGTGTTGACCGCGACCAGGCTGATCCCGAAGCCGGCCAGCGCGGAGCGCGCGGCGACCAGGCCGAGCGCGGCGGCTTTGGTGAGCTTCATCGCGATCGCCAGCTGCAGGAACATGGCGATCGCCTGGGGCGGTACGGCCGACACCAGACGGGCGATGACCTCGACCGCCTGGAGCAGGCCCACCCCCACGTCGCTGCCCGCCTCCAGGACGTTCAGCAGAGCCGTGGTCACGCTCTTGAGCACGCTCGCCACGGTCGGCCCCTGTGCCCGGGCCCAGTCGAGGAACTGCCGGGTGTTGCCGCCGACTTCGCCGCTGCCGGAGAGGCGGAGCAGGTGGACGATCTGGTCGTTGACTCCGCGCAGGGTCTTCTGTGCGAACGTGGTGAAGTTCGAGTTCAGGCGGTCCAGGCCGGGCGAGGACATTTCCCCGCCGAGGATCGTCATGAGGCGGTCGGCCTCAGCCGACGTGACCTTGACGAGACCGCTGGTCTTCGGCAGCAACGTGTTGGTGAGGGCGATGCCCTTGTTGAAGGGCGCCATCGTGTCGGCCGACAGCTCGTCGGACCAGTCCTGATAGGTGTCCTTCAGGAGGCCGAGGGCAACGGCCGCCTTGCGCGTCTCCGGCGGCAGCTCGGCCATGGCCTGCACGGCGGCGGCCTGCTTCTTGACCGCATCCTCCGAGCGGGCCCCGCTCTTGGCGACCGCGTCGTCGTAAGCCTTCTGCGCGTCGGACGCCTCGCCCAGCTTGGAGATCTGCGGGCCGAGCGCGGCGCCCATGACGCCCAGGGCGACCGCGACCGTTCCGGCGCCGGCCGCGATCGGCGCCAGCGAGGCGGCCGCCGGGATCGCGGCCGGCGCCAGCAGCATCGTCGCCCGCTTCAGGGCGTCGACCGCCTTGCCCCCGGCATCGGTGTCCCGCTGCAGCTGCGAGAGCTGGTTGCCGGCGTTCGTGGTGAACGTGTTGAGGCTGTTGCCCGCGTCCCGCGTGGCGTCCCGGATTCGGTTCCGCAGCTGGGTGGCGTGGTGACCGACCTGGTCGAAGATGTGGGACAGGCCGTCCTGGCCGGTGAGCAGGAAGTTCATCGACGGCATGCCTCATCCACCCCCTTCCGCCTGGAGTGCTGCCTGGTGCTGATCGATCCAGGCGGCGAGGTTGTAGAAGTCGCCGACGGTCAGGTCGTCAACGTCTCGGGGTGGGATGTGGAGGATGTGGGCGAAGAGTCCGAGGTAGACGTCACGGGCGTACTCGATGTCGGGCTCGGGCTCTCGGGCTCGGCTGTCACCGCCGGCGGGCTGGGCTCGGGCACGTCCTCTTTTGGGGCCGCCGTCTTCTCCGCGATCAGGGCGCGCGCGTACTCAGGGTCGGCGGAGATGCCGGGCAGCTCCTTGAGGACGATCTCGGCGAACTTCTCAGGGGTCACGCCCGGGTCGCCCTCGGTGGAGTCCCACGCCCGGTCGAGCCAGGCGGCCACCTCCTTGTTGTCCATCAGAGTCGTCAGCTCGGTGATGATGGGGTCGAAGTCGCCGAACCGCAGCGTGGGCTGGCTGCGCTTCTTGATCACCCAGACGATGCCGCGCATCGCGTCGAGGTCGTCCTGCTCCAGCCCAAGGGCGATCTGCTGCCACTTCATATCGACCGTGCGCTGCACGATCGCTGCCTCCGACACCCGCAGGGTGGTGGCGTCGTAGTGCTCGGGTTCGCCGTCCTCCGGCGTGTAGACAACGATCATCGGATGCTCCTATTCCAGATGACGTCGCACGTCATCGACGACGCGCTCTATCTCTCGGGTGATGCGTGGCTGGTGGGCTCGCACGGTCTGGTCCCACCACAGGGGTGTGGTGTTCTGCTGCGCCCAGCGGCGTCTGTTGGCGAACACGGGGTGGCGCACCCTGCCCTCGTTGAGCCGGTTCACCAGGCCCACCGGGATGTCTGCCGGGAGGCGGGACCGGTCGAGCCACACGCGGGCGCCCGGGCTGCTGCCGGTCCGTACCGAGATGCGGACGGCCTCCGCGATGGTCGCCCGTAGCGGACGGGTCGTCGGTGACGGTCCGCCCCGCTTGCCCGACCCCCGGCCCTGCGAGGTGATGTTCAGGCCGCGGATGGTGTCCTGCAGATCGTTGCGGAGCGGCTCAGCCGCCCGGCGGATGCGCCGGTGGAAGCTGCTGCGGATGTTCTCGTGACCGGCCCGGCGCAACTTGGCTGACAGCTCGAGCAGCTGGCCGGTGCCGGTCACGCGGATGTCCCGCACCATGAGGTCACCTCACAGCGCGGTGTCCGTCGACATGTACTCGATGCGCGGCTGGTTGGTGCCGTCGAACAGGCCGGTGAAGTTGAAGCTCGGCTTCACGACGCCGAACCCGTCGACCGTCGGCGGGCCTTCGTCCAGCTTGATCGCGGGCAGCACGATCCGGAAAGCCTCGTCGAACGTAGACGCGATGTTGGGGCCGATGAACTCCCACACCAAGCTGGTCGCAGCGTCGCTCGTGTGCAGATCGTCCAGGGTCGTGTGGGTGTAGTCCGTCTCCAGCGTGCCGCTGATCTTCACCTGATCGTTTTCGATCGGCTCGCGCTTGAGGCCTGCCTGCCCGGCGTAGAACCGCTCCACATCCTGCGGCCGCTCGATCTTCACCGACACCTTGCGGATGCCGTCCAGCGCGGCCTCCGAGGCGTACGCGCCGGCCTTGACCGCCATCTGCCCGAAGTGAAACGGGCTCATGGCGGAGTAGCTGGCGACGGCCAACGTCTGGCCCTCGTCGCAGTCCTTGCCGTCGATCTCGAAAGTCGCAGTGAGCATTCCAGGCGACTCGCAACTGAACTCGGCGCTGATGATCTTGCAGCCGACGAAGGTCTTGTCGGTGACCACACCCGAGGTAAGCGGCACGCCCTTCTGGATCGTGAGGGACTTGCCCGCCACCGATGCGAGTGTGTGCGTCTGCAGGTAGGCCGTCGTGACGCCCTGCTGCACAGGAGTAGCCGGACTGCCCATCAGGCCCTGGAGCAGCAGACCCATGGCCTTGTTGGTGACCTCCATGTCGATGCTGCCGGAGGCCTCCTTACGCGTCAGCACACGCCGCGAGGACAGGGGCAGGAGGCGTCCGGCCGCGATGCCCGCGCTCTGGGCAGTCGACTTCTTGAGGACCAGGCTCTCCTTGGTGAACTCCACGAACTTGCTGGGCGCCTGGTAAGTGCCGTAGCTGGACTCGGCCGCGATACCGAGCTGGGCGCCGAGCCCGGATCCGATCGCCATGGATCAGTCCTCCGTCTTCTGCGGCGCCTTGGCCGCGGTCTTCTTGGCCGGAGCCGACGTCGGCTTCGGCTCCTCGACGGCCTCCCAGTTCACGGACTGGCAGACGTAGCCCTCGAACCGCTCGTCCGGTACCTCGACCACCTCGTCGGGGTGGACGACACGCTCGGGGCCGAGCTCGGGCACGGTCACCGGTTCCGCGCCCAGGTAGCGCACACGCGCCATGGGTCTCTCCCTCTCAGATCCGGGCGTGGCAGGTCACCGTGAAACCCAGCGCGGCCCGTGCGCCCTGGTCGGTGAAGAACTGGCGCAGCACGCCATTGGTCAAGTGCGCCCACAGCACGGAGCCGTTGAGCGTTGGCGCGGTCGGGTTCGCGCCGGAGGCGCGGATCGCGTCCTCGATGACGCCGAACAGCTCGAAGGCCCGGGCCCGTACAACGGTCATCTCGCGGTCGCCGGTCCAGACGTCGATGACGCCGTGGATCGCGAAGTCCTCGTCCCGGGTTCGGGCGCCGGCCGAGTTGAAGGTCTGGGCGATCTCTACGGCCTGGTCGCCCTCGGCCGACCAGCCCACGGCGATCACGTCGTCCCGTGAAATGTCCTCCGCGGGCGGGCCATCGAGGATGTGGACGCCCTTCTGGAGCTCGGCCCGGGCGCGGAGAATCGCGAGCAGCTCCGTGATCGCGTTCGGTACTGCGGAGGTCGCCATCACGCCATCCCTGGTCCGATGTTGTCTGGGTCGAGGAGCTGCAGCGCGCGGTTGGGGATCGCGTAGCCGAGGCCGGGGATGGGCTCGGTGACGTCGAAGTCGCCGGTGCCGAGCTGCGGCCGGCCGGGCCCGGCCTGGGTGCGCCACAGGTGCTGGAGGATCAACTCGGTGGCGACCGCGATGTTCTCGGGCACGATGCGCCGCCCTGCGGTGTAGGTGACGCGCAGCGGGCCGTACAGCCGCCCGCCGTCCTTGCGCCGGACGATGCCGGCCGCCGGGTCGAGGTCCAGGCCCGCCACGGTGTAGGACGTGCCGCCGTCCAGCACGGCAGCCACCGCCACCAGCTCGAGGGCCGGCGTCTTGTGCAGCGCGAGCGCCTCGACCTGACCGACGTTGTGGGTCTCGGTGACCGTACGGACCGCGACGGGGCCGACGAACCACTCCACGCACCGGGTGGTGGCGCCGATCTTCCGGCGCACCTCCTCGTCCTGCGACGTGCCGTTGAGTTTCAGATGGGTCTTCGCGTCGGCCAGCGAGATGATCCACGTGGGGACGGCGTCGCGGACGTCGAGGACGTCGACGTAGGCGCCCGCGTTGACGCCGCTCGCGACCCACCGCACGACGTGCCGGCCGCTCTGCACCGTCGGGAAGTCGTAGGCGTAGGTGCCGGTCGAGACCGGCACCACCGGGGACACGACGACCGCGGTCCCGTCCGGCTGCGTGATGGTGAGCTCCATCGAGCCGGCATTCGCCAGGGTGCCGTTCGCGTCGCGCACGGTCGTGCCGAGCGGGACCACATCGCCCAGGTCGTAGCTCACATCAGCCTCCCGCCACCGTCGAAGTCATGCGCCAGTTGGGGCCCGGCCCGGCGAAGCCACGCTGGAGCGGGCGCAGCCCGCCGGACCGGGAGATGTTGAGGTGATCGAGCTCGGCGAAGTCCGAGGCGCCGGCGTCACGGTGCGCCTCGAACAGCAGCGACAGATCGCCGTGACTGGCCCACGCAGGGGAGACGGCCGTGCGCAGCACCGTCCAGGCCAGCCCGTCGGGGGAGGCCTCCCAGTACAGGCTGCCGTCGCCCTCACGCAGCCTCAGCCACGCGTGTGCGCCGGCGTCGTAGACCGGGAACAGGGCGCCGCCGTCGGCGTAGCCCTCGCGCAGATAGAGACCCATCGCGCCCTGCGCCCGGTCCACCAGGAAACCCGCGTCGGTGCCGCCGACGTCGGACAGGACGAGCAGCGAGCACGCGGCCGTCGTTCCCCCGCCGGCGGCCGGCGGGTACACCCGGGCGGACACCTGCGCCCACGACAGGGTGTAGGCGCTGGCCGTACGGGCGCCCGCATAGCCGGTTGTGCACGGCACCCGCAGGCGGCCGCCCTGCTCGACTGGATCGCCGTAGGACTGCGACCAGCGCGCAGGGTCCAGGACGCCGTCGTCGAATCGGTCGGACAACATCCCGAAGCCTGGCACTGGATTGCCCTCCTACCAGCTGCGGGTCTCGGGCGTCTCGGCGCCGCCCCCGCCGCGGGAGTAGTCGGCCGTCTTCTCCGCACCGAGCTGGCTGCCTCCCTCGGCCTCATCGCGGAGCCGTGCCGCCTCCAGGACCTGCTCGCGGTTTTTCGCGATCCCGGCCCGGTTCTCACCTTCGCTGGCCTCGACCTCGAGCACGCGCAGCGCCTCCTGCTCTCCGACGGTGTCCAGGTATGCGAGGACCTCCTTGTTGGTGTGCTCGCGTGGATCGAACGGCGTGGCCACTTCTTCGGCCTCCTGCTCGGGGTCCTCGTTCTCGAGGTCCGCCGGATCCGCGGGCGTCTGGTCGCCGTCGGCGGAGGCCGCAGCGGCTGGCAGACGTACGGTCACCGACCAGCGCACCCATTGCTGCCCGTCCTCGGCGTCGGCCGGGGGCTCGGCTGCCTCGAGCGTGGCGTCGAGGACCTCGAGCTCCTGGCCGTCCTCGCCGACCACCAGCGGCGCCAGGTGCGACGTCGTGGCGGTCTCCTCGGCGGGCACACCGTCCTCGCCGTCGACCAGGGCGGCGCGGTGCCCGTCGGCCCAGGAGGCGGCCTCTTCTTCGCTCACGTCGACGACGTCGCCGGGGGCCCACGAGAAGTCGGCCCCGGCGATCGCCTCCAACACCCTGATGCGCGCCATCAGTTGCGGACCACCGGGGCCACGCGCGGGTTGGCGAGCACGATGTGCGCGCCGTACACGCCGCCGGTCGTGGCCGACGCCACGGTGACCGCCACGCGCAGGTACCGCTTCTTGCCCTTGTAGCCGATCTCGTACACGGTCTCGTCCGTGCTCGAGGTGACCGCGGGCTCGGTGCCCTGCAAGTCCGCGTCGGCCACGGCCGCCCAGCTGGAGTTGTCGTCGGACTCCTGCACCGCGAAGGTGTGGGTGCCGTCGGTGACCGTGCCCACGGGAATGACGACCAGGGCGTCCTGGAAGTGTGACGAGTCCTCGGCCCGGTCCACCGTCGTGCCGTTGACCGTCGCGGTGCGTGCGGCCGGCGTCAGGGTGTTCTTGACGAGCAGGTTGCTGTACGCGTCCCTCACGACGCGCTCCTTCCTGTGGATGCCGACGGGCCCAGCCGTGAAGAGCTGGGCCCGTGGGCTGGGGTGGTCAGGCGGCGGAGTGCTGGTACATCCGGATCGCGGACGAGTCCTGGATCATGCCGTCCAGGCGGGAGAACCCGAGGAAGGCGACCTGCAGCTTCTCCGCGTAGCGCTCGGTCAGCCGCAGCGTCTGGACCTGCTGCACCTGCCGGATGACGTAGCCCGCCTTGAAATCGCCGAAGGCGATGGTCTTGGCGCTGGCGGCCGGGACGGGCATCGAGTTGTCGAGGGTGTACTCGAAGCCGTTGATGGTGGCTGGGAACCCCGGGGCGGGGATCGGCACCCACAGCGGGCGCTGCTGGCTGTCCTTCAGCTTGCGGATCACCTTGAGGGTGTTGTCGTGCATCAGGTACCGGCCGTTGGGACGGTAGGCGCTGTCGACGCTGTGCTCGAGGTCGATCAGGTCGTCGTAGATCAGCGACGTGGTCTGGCCGTTCGCACCCTGCTTGCCGACCACCGCGCCCGTGGTCAGGCCCTCGGGCTGGTCGACGCCGGTGCCCGTGGTCCAGGCGCGCGCGGCACGGCGGCCGATGCGCTCGCCGAGCTTCTTCGGCACCCACGAGTCGAGCGGGAACACCGAGTCCTGAAGCAGGGACATCGACAGCTTCACCTGCTTGGAGCTGAAGATGTACGCCTTCAGCGTCCGGCCGCCGACCTGGATGTCCTGCTCGCCGGCCTCCTCGTTCTCGCCGAGGATCTCGCCCTCGTTGGAGGTGTCGTCGTTAGTCGGCCACTTCAGGTCGGCGCCGGTGCCGGTCGGGATGACCTCGGCCAGGCCGAGCAGACCGCCGAAGGCCTTCATCGTCTCGGTCATGATGTTGCGGAACTCGTCCGGGACGAGGAATCCGCCGGCGGTGTCGATGTTCGCGCCCATGGCGCGGAGATCGACCTCGTTGTCCATCATCAGGTTGCGCTGCTCGGGCGTGAGCCGGTCCATGCCGCCACGCAGGTAGCGACCGAAGGCGTCGGTGTAGCGCTTCGCCTTCTCCTCGGCGTCCGTGCCGCGGCCCTCGCCGGGCTCGCCGCTGGTCGTGACGATCTGCCCCCGGTCGATCTTGTCGAGGGCGGCCATCTTGTTCAGGCGCTCGATGTCGGCGGACACCTCGGTCAGCCGCGCCTCGGCGGCGTCCCAGTTAGCACGCTCCTCAGCAGTCCAGTCCCGGTTCTCGCGCTCGGCGAGAGTCTGGATGTCCTGCATCCGCTGCCAGACGGTGTTCTGCTCCTCGACGAGCCGGGTGAGCTGTGCGGTCATGTCTGTCCTTCCCAGGCATGCCGAAGGCCCCGAGTAGCTACTCAGGGCCTTGGGGTGAGTACGGGTTACGAGCGGGCCGTGGGCAGCCGGTAGCGGGCGGCCAGGCCCCTCATGCGGATCACGCGCGGGTCGGTCTCGCTCCGAGTGGTCTCTGCCGGCTCGGGGGCGGACGGGGCCGCGGCGGGCTCCGGTGTGCTGGTCTCGCGAGTGGACTCACCCGGCTCGCTGTGCTCAGCGTTCAGTTCTGGCGCCTTGATCCCGGCATCCTTCAGGTGCCGGGCCAGGTGCTTGTAGACCGCCTGGCGGTCTTCCTCGGGGATCGTGGTTCCACCGCGGGCGCCGTTGAGGACGCCGATCCCGGTGGTGCACGCGACCGTCGAGGCCGCGCCCACGTTCCCGTCCATGTCGACGAAGTGGTGGATGAACCGGTACGAGGACTTCGCCTCGGCGGCGCCGACCGGGTCCACCCAGGCGTGCGCCATCCTCAGCGCCGCCTCCTCGCTGGGGAGATCCTTCGAGTTCGCCGGACCGTCCCACGCCGAATCCGAGGTGTCGGTGGAGTGCGCGGCCAGCGCCCCGCGCTCCTCGAGGCCGGCCTCCTGCCGCGTGTCGCCGTCGGCCGCCTGGCTGGCGGGTGCGGCGCCGGCGGCCGGGCCCTTGTCGCCGACCAGCTGGAGCAGGTCGCGCAGCTCCGGCCGGTACTTGGCACGCTGCTCGATGGCCGCCGGGTCACCGCGCTGTACGAGCGCGGAGGCGACGCTGGCGAGCTCGGCCTCAGTGTCCTCGTAGGCCGGGAAGGTGACCGCACTGACCTCGATCAGGCGGACCTCGAGGATGCGCCGCACCTCGACTTCCACGGTCTGCCCGTCGGAGGTCTCCACGGTCTCGGTCGACCACTCGTCCTTGATGACGTAGAAGCCGAACGACATGCCGGTGATGTTCCCGTTGCGGACGTTCGCCTTGAGGTCGTTGACGTAGGACAACGCCGTGTCGAGCGCTGAGTCGACCGGCAGGCCCACCGCGTCCTCGGCCACGTCCAGCGTGCCGGCCGACACCCGGGAGACGACGTAGTAAGAGTCGTGGTCGACGAGGAAGCGGGCGTCGCCCTCTTGCAGGGTCTTGGTGAAGGCGCCCGGTGCGATCTCCTCGTAGAACCCCCAGCGCAGCGGATTGCCGATCGCCGTGCGGCTGTTGAACTTCGCGGCGTAGCCCTTGAACCGCTCGCCGCTGTCGTCGCCCTCAATGGCCCGGATGACCACGTCTGCCGTCGAGAGAGGCAGGCGGCGGCGCTCCTCAGTCGTCGTCCTCGTCAGAGTCCTCATCAGAAGCCTTCCTCGATCTCGTCCGGGGTCGCCAGCAGCCGCTGCGCCTCCGCCATCAGCGCGGCCGCCCGCGCCCTGTTCGAGCTCGCCGCGGCCGGCTGGTCGCCGTCCGGCGCGAGCGGGTTGGACCCCAGCGGGGCCATGTACATCGGCTGCAGCCGCAGGTCGCCCTCCGCACCCTCAAGCGGCGGCTTGTCCTCGAGGTCGAGGATGTCGTTCGCCGAGTAGGCGCCCACGTCCCGCATCGCGCGGTAGAACGTCGCCCGCGCCGCCGAGTCGCCCCGCAGCAGGCCGCCCATCTGGTACTTGGCGTACAGCGACGGCGGCAGCAGCTCCTTCGTCACCCGCTGCTCGGTCGGCGTCAGCCACGTCGGGTTGAGGTCGAACGTCACCCAGCCCTGGGCCTGTTGCTCCAGGCCCGTGCCCCAACTGGTCGACTTGCTTGTCTCCATCAGCAGGAACAGCGGGACGCCGAAGATCCTCGCGATCTCCGCGTTCTCGAATTCGCGCGACTCCAGGAACTGGGCGTCGGTGTTCGGCATCGCGACGGGCTTGAAGGAGGCGCCGCTGTCCAGGACGGCGATCTCGTGCGAGTTGTCGACGCCGGACATCTTTGCTTTCCATCGCTCCTTGAGCCGTGCCGCCTGGTCCTGGTCCAGGCGTTGCTCGGTCTGCAACACGCCACCGACGAGGTTGCCCGAGCCGAACAGGCGCGCCGCGGACTTCTCGGCCGCCTGCGCCAGCCCGATGCCCTGCGCGGCCATCCTCACCGGCGAGCAGCCAGTGAGCCCGTCGTAGCCGAGGCCGGGGATATGCAGGACGTGGTGCGGCGTCAGCCGGTGCACGACGCCCCAGTCGTCCGTCACCCAGAACCACTTGCCGGACGGGTTTTCGTCCGAGGGCCTCTCCCGGTCGACCTGCACGCGCTCCGAGGAGATCGGCCACAGCTCCCGGATCTGCCCCGCCCCATTCCGGATCTTCTGGGTGTATCCGTTGCCCCACAGCGCGCGGTACGTGTACACGTACCGCCACAACTCGACCGGGGTCAGGTCCGGGTGCGGGTTGGCCAGCAGCTCCGAGGTCTGCTTCGTCTTCGTGCCGGTCTTGTAGACCGGCAACGGGAGCGCCGAGGACACACCTGCGATCACGTTCACGGCCCGCCATACGGCCGGCGTCCGCAGCGCCGTCGTCTCTGACACGGCCACGCCAGCGTCCGACCGCAGCCCGCCCAGGAACTCACTCAGCGCGGCGGAGGTGAGAGGCTGCGCCGGACTCTCCAGCCCCCGCTGTGCCCGCCCGTCGAACAGCCCGAACAGCCCGCTCACGACCCCTCACCCCCCACCGCTTCCCCACCGCGCCGCACCCGCGCAGCACGCCTGTCAGCCGACGCGCGCTCGCACGCCAGAACCCCCAGCACCCCGCCGGCCAGCAGCGCCCCAGGCACGCTCCACAACGCCAGCCCAGCGACCGCCACCAGGACGAACACCACCTCGAGCACCAGCAGCCAACGGCCCCCCGTACGAGCCTCCGGCTCGGCCGGCTCCTTCTTCACCACAGGTTCGGCGCCCCTTCCGGCTCAACGTCGTGGTACTGCTCCCAGCCCCACAGCGCGTACGTCCCAGACACCAGCGGAGACACGTCCACGCCGTCGCTGCGCCGCGACCACAGCCACGCATCGCCCACGTCGCGCTTCGTCGCGCCGGCCAGCGCCGTCGCCAGCGGCGCCTGGTCCAGGTGCCGCAGGCTCCCGGCCTGAGTGCGGTCGAAGAACTGGCCGCAGGCCTGGGTGAGTTCACGCACCTTCGGCGCCACGACCAGGTGGTCCCGGCCGCGCGGCTTGAGCCGCTTGCGCAGCTCCGCGGCCAGGGATCCGGCCGGACCGCCCTCGTCGATCACCCACACGCACGGTGACCACTTCTCGTCCCGCTCGACCGCCCAGTCGATCACCCAGTCCGTACCGGGGCGGTGCTGGACCACCTCGACGTGCCGGTCGTCGTGACCGGTCCGGCCGGCCACGCTGATCGACGTGTGGCTGCGTTCCGGAGTCGTGTCGATGGAGAACGCCACCGGGTCGGCGAGATCCGACTGCCGCACCCTCAGCGCGCGCCAGGTGGCCTCGTCGATGACCTGCCACGTCTCCTCGGCCTGCGCCGGGTAGTCGCCGACGCCGAGGCGCTCACGGTTGAACAGGTCCGGCCGCATCGTCGCGAGCTCGCGTCGTACGGCCTGCACGCGGATCCGGATCCCGAGGGCGGGGTTCACCCGCTGCCAGGTCCGCACGTCCGCACGGTCGTCATGCTCGGCACACACAATCCGGCCGTCCTCGTCCCGCGGGCATTCCCGCGTGTGCAGCTCGGCGGACCACTCCAGGTACGTCAGGGACTCGTCCGGCTCCTGCCGCGTCGCCAGTGCCCGCGCCCTCAGCAGCGCCAGCTGCTCGCTCTCCTGGCCGATGCCGGCCGAGCACGTGTACACCAGCTGCGGGTTCCGGCGCGCCGACATGATCGGCAGCAGCGCCCCGATCGGCGCGGCCCGCAGAGACATGGCCTCGTCCATCACGACGAGGTCGCCGGAGAACCCACGCCCCGAGCTGCCCGTGCGCGCCAGGAACAGGATGCGCGCCCCGTTGTGGAACTCGAACCCTTCCTCGCCGTGCGCGCGCACGACACGCTTCACGCGGCGGCTGAGGGCGTACGAGCCCTCGATCATCTGGTCCAGCCGGCGGAAGGACTCCCGAGCCGTCTTGAACTCGTGCGCGGTGTGGATGACGAGCTTGTCGCCGAACAGCATGACGCCAGCCATCTGGCGGGCCTCGAGGTAGCCACCCTTGCCGTTCTGGCGTGTGACGTTCTGGACGACCTCGAAGGAGGTCCACCGTCCCTCGTCGTCCTCGGCGAGCGAGTGGTGCAGGCCCATCTGCTGCCAGGGATCCAGCTTCAGCCCGGCGTCCGCGGCGAGCTCGATGGCCTCCTGGCCCGAAGGAGAGCGGAAGTCGAGCGCGGCCTGGTCCTCGACTCCGCTCCAACGCCCGGTCTCGATGCGCCGGTAGTGCGGGGTGGAGATGATCCGCGGGCTCTGGCAGCCGATCGGGTCAGGGCGGCTACGCGCTGTGGCGGGGACGGCGAGACGCGAGCTCATCAACGATGTCCCCCCTGCTCCTCGGAGGCGCCAGGGCTCGCACTGTGTGCATGGCCTGGCGCAGCTCGCGGGCGGTTGCCGCGACCTCCTTGGGGTCCACCGACGAGTCCATGATCTTGGCGAGGCGCATAGCGGCAGCGGCCGATGCGTTCTTCTCGGGGGATACGCCCAGGTCATCGAGCTCCGCCTTGGTCGCCTTCGCGACGGCGCCCGCGCGTACTCGCTTGGCTCCGGGGTCGGCCATGATCGCCTCCGATCCGAGGGGGCTGTCACGTTCCGTGACAAGCAGTGATCATCGCGGAGAGTGACGGGAGTCGAGGGGGTGATCATGGTCCGCTAAAGCGCTGAAGCGCGGGCCGGCGGATTAGCGATCGGCTCGGGGAGAGAACCGGGCGACAAGGGCGTTTGGGTCGCCCGGTCTTCCGCTGAAGTTTTGATCCACTCCCTCCCATCGACCGGCCGAACGATCATCAGCGCGCCGCTGGGTGAGGCCTCGGCGGGGCGTGATGTCGCTCTCGGTGATGGGATGTGGGGTGGTAGCGGTCGGTCACCACTCGCGTGATGACTGCGCGGTGGCCGGCCGGGCACGGCCACCCTGGTAGTGCCGGTACCAGCGGGTGACTACGCGTTCCATTGCGCTTGATCGCATTGCTCGCACGCGCTCGCGCACCACTTGCTCGCCTGGGTCAACGGTGATGATCTCGGCACCGAGGCGCTGGTAGCGGGTCAGCCAGGTGGCACTGGGCATGGTGTGGATCAGGTAGCAGTCGACCGTGTCGACGTGCTTCACGGCCTCGTCGATGGCTGCGTAGCGGGCGCGCAACGCCACCTTGCTGGCGATCGGGTCGTGGTTCCACTGGGGTGCGCCGGGGCCGGTGAGGGCGCGGGTGATGCGGTCCAGGTCGATGACGATGTCCCGGGGCTTGGCCCGGGCCTCGATCCAGCTGGACTTGCCCGCGGCCGGCGGACCGGTGACGACGTACAGCACGGCGCCTCACCTCCGGTTCCTGCACCAGGAGTTGCCGCAGTCGACGAGGTCGGGGTCCCTGTACGTGTCGGTGAAGCTGTCCGGCGGTCGGCTGGGCTCGAGGCCCAGCTCGTCCTCCAGCCGGCGGGTCTTGGCGTACGACGAGCGGTCGTGTGTCTCGCAGCGCCTGGCGATGCGGCGCAGGAGGCTCACGGTTCGTACTGCTCGACGATGGCGCCGTAAAGCGGATCGCCGGGCGTGCGGTCTGTGACCAGTGCGTCGGCCGACGTGGCGATGGTGCAGACGTTGATCTCGTCGGGGTGGTAGACGCAGACGAAGCCGCCGGGGAACTCGGCTGCGCCCCAGGTGCGGCCGTCGGCGAGGCGGACGAGGAAGGGGATGGCCGGGGCGGGTACGGACATGTGTCACTCTCCGCGTTGTGCTGCTGCGAGGGTCGCGTGGGCTGCGGCGAACAGGCGCGGTTCGTCGTCGGGTGAGAACCACATGGGCTCGCTGCCGTCACCGGTTAGCCGCCACCCGGTGACCTCGCCGGCCTCTCCGAAGGTCAGGCCCAGGGCGAGGCCGCGTGGGTGGAACACGGTGCGGTTGATGAGCCACAGCAGGCCGCTGTCCCGCAGTTCGCTGATGGGGCGGTCCGGGCTCCCGTCCGCTGCCTCCGCGAGGCTCTGTGTCGGGTCTTGGGTGCTGTCCGGTTGTTGCTCCGTGGCAGGTGTCGGGGTGCAGTCCTCGATGTGCAGGGCGACGGTCTCGGCGGCCAGGCGGTGGCCGTCGGTCTGGCTGACGACGCGGCCGTGGGAGCCGCACCCGTCGCACCGCCAGGACCGGCCGTCGCGTTCGGTGTATGCGATGGCCATGGTCACCACCTCCGTGGGTGGGGCGCGGGGCGTCCGATGCATGTGGGGTTGTGCCAGTGGAAGAGGCGGCAGGCGAGGCGCCGGGGCGCGGCGTAGGCGAAGTCGCGGGGCTCGTACAGGGCGTAGCCGATCCACCAGCCGAGGCCGGTGCGCTCCTGCCAAGCCATGTAGCGGGGTGTCAGGACGCGTAGCCTGCCGCGGGCGAGCTCGGCTCGGAAGCGCTGGCGGAGCTCGGCGTAGTCGTCGTCGTAGGTCACGTCCACCACCGCCGAATGTCAGCCCCGCAGGCGCGGGCGCGCCACATCATCTCTTCCATGTGGCTGACGTCCTCGTGGGTGCGGCATGGCCACATGCGTTGGAGGAACCAGGTCTCCCAGCTGTCGAGGCGGTAGCCGAGGAGGTCTTGGACCCTGGTGGCGATGCGGCACTCGCGTGGGTCGTAGCCGGAGAACTGGATGAAGAGCTGGGCTTGTCGCACGGTGGGGGCGATGACGAAGCGGAAGGGCCGTACGGCTCTCGTGGACTGCATGGGGTCTCCCGTGGAATGCGAACGGCCCGGCACCACGGGAGCGGTGTCGGGCCGTTCTGTCCGCTGTGATCAGCAGCGGATGCTGTGGGTCACCAGCGCCGGGACGCGCGGACCGGCTGGCGCTTGGCGTCGGTGCGGTTGCCGCGCTGCGAGTTGCATCGTCGGTGCGCGCTGCGGGCGTTGGCGGGGGCGAGGAGGTCACCGCCGCGGCTGAGGGGGACGGCGTGGTCGAGTGTGAAGGCGTCGCGGTGGCGCTGGGCGATGGGGCCGGTGAGGTCGTAGCGGATGGCTTCTCCGCACCACCAGCAGGGCAGGAGCAGGGCACGTTGCTTCGCGCACAGGCGTCTGTAGGGGCGGCCGTTGCGCACGTTGCGGGGCGTGCTCATGCGGTGCCCGGGCTGCGCAGCGTCTGGACGTGGCGGGCGAGCTCCTTGCCGACGTCCTTGGGGTCGAGCTGCACGGTCAGGTCATACGTCGCGGGGCCGCTGTCGGGGCTGACCGAGAGGGCCGCGCTGACGCGGGCCCACATCTCGGCGAGGCGGCCGGCCTCGCTGCTGCGCGCGGTGTGGCGCTGGGCGCGCTGGCGGGCCTCGGCGACGGCTGTGCGCATGTAGTCACTGCCGGCCTGTTCGTCCGCGTACTCGGTCTCAGCGAGGGCCTGGTCGTGCTGCTCCTGCGCGATGTGGGCTTGCTCGAGCGCGCACTCCTGGGCGAGGCGCAGCGCTGCGAGCCGGTCAAAGGTGGTGCGCGGTGCGTCGGGCACGGTGGGCTCCTGGTGGCGAGGAGGGACGCCCGCCGCACAGCTGCCGGCGCACCCAACCCCCCAGAAGTGAGCGCCGTGTGAAGCGACCCGTGCGGCGGGCGCGGGCACGACGAAGGCCCCGGATCTCGCCGTGTCCGGGGCCTTCGCGGTGCGTTGTGGGTGTCCGTTTTTGGACATGGTTGTGTTTGGTGTGATCGTGGCGCACGGATCGTCGCACGTCAAGCAGGGTTTACCGGTGGGCGCGTTGACCTGCTCGTGTGGGCTTGGCGGCGGCCTTGGCGGCGTCGACGGCGTCGACGGTGTACAGGGGGTATCGGGGGCTGCCGGCAGAGCGGTGGAGGATGCCGCGGCGTTTCCAGTCGCGGATGGTGTCGGGCTTCACGCCGGCGGCCTTGGCAGCGAGTTCGGTGGTGAGGTAGCCGGGGGGTGTGGACGTGTACCGCATGGGGCTCATGATGCGGTACGGGCGTGCGGGGCGCGCGGGTTGGGTGTCACGAACTCGTCACTCCCACACGGGGCATAGGGTGCGCAGGTCACAATCGCGCGCATGCCAGACACCAGTGAAGCGAGAGGCTGGAAGCCCAGCCGCACTCAGAAGATCGTCGCCGTCCTACTGCTGCTGATCGTGTGGACGGCCGTGGCCAACTCCTGGACGGAGAAGGGCTGCGAGCTCCCCCAGGGGTACGTGTACGTGATCACCCACGGCGGCAGCCCCGACCGCGACCAGGGCTGCGAGGACGAGCCAGGCGGGCCGGTGTACACCGACCAGTACTACGGCTGAGGAGGAGCACGTGGACGGTGGGGACCTGGCTACCTGGGTTGGTTCGACCTTCGCTGCGATCGCGGCCGGCGCGACTTTGTGGACCCTGAAGAGCCAGCGGGACCAGATCGGTGAACAGCGGACATTCATCGGTGAGCAGACGCGGTTCATGGATGAGCAGCGGCAGAACCTGGAGTTGGAGCGTGCCGAGCTGCGGGCTGCCGCCGAGGACCGGCGCTCGGCGCAGGCTCGGCAGGTACGGATGCACGCGAAGAAGTATGGCGCGCGTCTGGACGGCACGGGGCAGGGGGCAACGCCCGATGATCACTGGGGCGTTACCGTGCAGAACGGCAGTGACGCGTCACTCCACCAGCTCGATGTCCGCTTCGGCGACGCGCACTTGGCATCGGAGGTGTACGAATGGCCCGCGTACGAGCTGGGCAACCTGCGGGCCGCAGTTGGCGAGCGTTTGTCCAGGCCGGTGTTCCTGCTGGGGCCGCGCAGGGCCGTTCGCTTCGTGTCCCAGCAGTGGACGGGGCCAACGCTGCACAACAATCGGCCCACGCTGTACTTCACCGACGACGGCGGAGTCCGCTGGTCCCTTGATATGCAGGGTGACCTCGCGGAGGCGCCCGACAGTCCGCAGTGACGGCCGCCGGGCGCGGCGCGTGGGTCACCCGTCCGTACGGCGGCAGCCCTGACCGGGACCAGGGCTGCGAGGACGAGCCCGACGGGCCTGAGTGCACCGACCAGTACTACGGCTGAGGGAGCCGGGTGCGTCTGGCGTGGTGCGGCAGCGGCCCGCCGTTACGCCGCCTGGTGCGCGGTCAGTCGCTCGCGGGCGATGTCGGCGTAGCGGGCAGACTGCTCGATCCCGATGAAGGCGCGTCCCTCGAGGAGCGCTGCGGCCCCGGTGGTGCCGGACCCGGTGAACGGGTCGAGGACAGTGCCCCCGACGGGGACGATGCGCACGAGTTGCTGCATGACGTCGAGGGGCTTCTGGGTGATGTGCCGGCGCTGGCTGCCGCGGGGCTGGCTGCCGGTGAAGTGGCCCGGCAGGTACACGGGTTCGTTGCCGGGGACCATGGCGCCGTTGCTCCCCCAGACGATGAACTCGCAGTCCTGCTTGAGTCGTCCGGGCTGCGGGCGGGCGGTGGTCTTGTGCCAGACGGCGACGCCGCGCCAGGTATAGCCGGCGGCCTGGAGGGCGTCCGTGGTGACGGGGAGCTGGCGCCAGTCGGTGAAGACGAGGGCCGCTCCGCCGGGTCTGGTGAGGCGGTAGCAGTTGGCGAGGATGAGTGACAGCCATGCGAGGTATGAGCGCTGGTCGCGATTGTCGCCAGTGAAGTCGCCGAGGTCGAAGCCGTGGTTGCGGCCGCCTTCGGTGAGGTACTTCTCGCGCGCGGTGCGGCTGGTGCGCTCGGTCATGGTGCGGCCGCCGCTGTTGTACGGGGGGTCGCAGATGACGGCGTCGACGGGGGTGTCGAGGCGGTGTAGGACCGTGAGGGCGTCGCCGGTGTGCAGGGTCCAAGCGGTCATGGGCGTGCCTTTCGCCGGGTCGCGTGCGCCATGAGGCGAGCGAGTCGTGTGGGAAGGCGACTCTGCGGTCCCGGCCGGGGCAGATGATCAACGATCACGTTATCGCACAGGTATTCGATATGGAGCGGTCTGTAGTACGCCTGAGCGGGACGAGTGAGGCCCCGCCACGACGGGGGATTGCGTGGCGGGGCCGGTCTCCAGTGTGGCAATGGTCAGTTGAGCTCGTCAGGCCGTCGGGTGGCGTTCTGCTCGTGCATCGAGCGGTCCGACTGCTCGGTGAAGGTCTGGCGCTGCTCGGGCGTCCAGTCCGCGACGCGGTCGGGCAGCTCGCTGACGAGGGATCGCAGGGCTTGGGTCTCGGGCCCGGTGCTGTTGTTGCGTGCCATGCTTCTGGTTCCTGTCTCTTGGTTGGGATGGGAGGACCGGAGCGGGCCGCCTCTGCTTGGCGGCTGGGAGCGGCTCGCTCCGGGGCTTGGGTGGCTCGCCTATCTGCCCCAGCAGTTGGCCAGGATCAGGGCGAGCATGACGAGCGCCGCGGCGAAGGAGTGCCGGGGCAGGATGCGGGCGCCTCGGGCCTGGGCGTGGACGCGGTGGACGCCGTCGCCGCCGAGGGGTGCGAGGCCTCCGTGGATGGTGTCCCGATGGTGCTCCTGCTCGGCCTCGGCGTCGGCGCGGTCGGGGTGCTCGACGGGGGACTCGGCGCGGCACTGGCGGCAGCGGTACAGGTACGGCATCGGGGGCTCCAACGGGCGGTCGGGGTTTGCTCCTACGGCCCGCTACGGCCGTAGGAGCGGTTGCTACGTGGCTGGTCAGAGGCTTGCTACGGCGGTTGCTACGGGTCGGTGGCGGGGGCGTCGGAAGGGGGCGGGGAAGGGGTCCTGGCCCAGGCCTCGAGGTCCACCCGGTGGACCCCCCGGTTGACCTTTCCGCGGGTGTCCCGGACGGAGGGGCGCAGGGGGATGTTGCGGGCCGTGAGGGCGGCCTCGACTTGGGCCTCGGTGGGGGGCTCGGTGCCCTCCTTCTCGGCGGCCCGGGCGAGCACCGCGGTGAGGGTCTTGCGGTGCACCCCGGGGGCGTCTCCGATCAGCCGCCAGACCAGGGCCGGCAGGGGGTCCACGGGGGCCTGCTCGGCGGCCTTCACCGTGGCCTTCGCGCGGGGGTGTTCGAGGCGGGCCAGGAGGCGGTCGAGGGACTCGCGCGGCACGAACGTGACCACCGCGGCGGCCAGGCCGATGACGACGCCCCACGTGACCCACACGCTGTAGTAGCCGGCGGCCCACACGGCGACCACGTGCAGGCCGTACGTGCCACGGACCCCGATCCGGAGGCTGCACCAGGTCAGCCAGCCGCGCACACCAGCCGCCAGGGCGCCGAAGACGCCGGCGGGCGCCGCCTCGTCGCCGAGAGCGTCCTGCTCGTCGTCCTGGTCCTCGAGGGCGCTCCCCTCGTCGACGGCCTTGGGCTCCGGCTCGGGGGCGGGCTTCCTGCGTACGGGAATGAAGGCCATCACTGGAGGCCTGCCCGGGCGTTCTCGATGGCGTCGCTGATGATGGACCAGCGGCCGCCGGCACCTGCGGCGACGTAGAAGAAGACGAGGGCGGTGTAGCCGACCTGCCGGGTGGTCAGCTTCTTGAACAGCATGAAGATCAGCACGCACAGGGCGATGGCGGGCATCGTGAGGCCCTTGAGGAAGCCCTGCGCGAAGCCGACTCCGGTGCCGATGATGTCCGGCACGATCGCGAACGGGCCACCGGCCGCCTTGTAGGCGCTGCCAGCGAGCATCGCGACCAGGACGGTCGTCCACCAGCCCAAAGGCTTGAGCTTGCCCTCACCAGGGATGCCCCAGATCATCAGGCAGGTCAGGGCGGCGGCCACGCCGACCGTGCCGAGGTCTCCGAACACGTCAAACTCCCAGGTCAAGGGTCTGCCAGCCGACGCCATAGAAGGCGAAGCCGGTGACGATGGATGCGATGGGGATGGCCGCGACCCAGCGGATGGGCAGGCGGGCGTGGCGGGCCCGGTGGCGCAGGGCTTCGCAGCCGAGGGCCAGCAGGCACCAGAAGATCGCCGAGGGGTTGAGCCAGCCGTGGTCGTCGATCCAGGCGCTGGTTCGGGTGGACCAGTCGACCCAGCCGAGTGCGTATCCGGCTGCGGCTGCGCTGCTGTGGAGGATCAGCCAGCGGATACGCGGCTCGACGGCTGCGGCTGCGTCGAGCAGCGAGCGCCGGGGCGCGGCCGGGGTGTCGACGAGTGCGCGCGGTGCGGGCCGAGTGCGCCGGGCCGGGCTGCGACGGCTGCGCTTGGCGCCGGTACGGCTGCGGGGCTTGGCCGGGCGGCGGCGTGCAGCCGTATCCGCGGTGCGCGGCTGCGCATCGTCCTCGAGGCCGTCGGTTTCCTCGGCGTCGTCGTCCTGGTGGTCGAGCTCGTCCGGCTCGTCGTCCTGGTCCTCCTCGACGTCGTCTGCGTCCTCCTCTTCGGCGGGTGCGGCTGTGGGGCGGGTGTCGACGTGGCGGCCGGACCACCAGGGCGGGATGCGCATCCACGGGCTACGCGCGCCGTCGCTCTCCTCGGCCGCATCCGCATCCGACTGCGCGTCCGTCGCCGGGGTCTGGTCGGCGTACAGCGCATCCCACCAGTCGTCCGCGGCTGCGGGCGGCTGGGCTGCGGCGTGCGCACTCGCGGCTGCGGCTGCGACGGTGACCGCATCCGGCTGCGGCTGCGGTGTGGCGTCGGGGCCGATGCCGCGGTCGCGCAGCAGGCTGGCGATGCGCATCTCGTCTGCGCCCTGCCCGCTCACCACTGGCCCCAGAAGAGCAGCGCCCAGAGGAGGATCGAGATCAGCGCGGCGCGGGCCGTCACGCGGACCCAGTCGACGTGAGAGTGCGACATGACGGCTGTCAGGGCGACGGCCACGAGCAGCAGCTTGCAGTTCATCGGGGTCCGTTCAGGTAGGGCGGGAGCAGCTGGTCGACGCGGGCGTCGAGCTGGCTGATCGGGACGTGCCCGCGGCGGCCGAGGACAAGGACGCGCAGTCGGGTACAGACGGCGCGGGCCGGGATGATGTGGATGCCGTCGAGCTCGAGGGGCTCGCCTTGTACGTCGGGGCCATCCATGACGACAACGGGGATGACGGGGACGCCGAGGACCTGGGCGACGGCGGACGCCTCGTGACGCAGGCCGTCGAGGCGGCCGGTGACGTCGCGGCTGCCGTGCCAGAGACGGCCGCCGGAGACGCTGACGGGCCGGCGGGCGGACCATGCCTTGGTGTCCAGGACCAGGACCACACCGCGCGGGGTGATGGCGAGGTGGTCGACGTTGGCGCGGCCGTACGGCAGGGCGCGGTCGTGCCAGATGCGCCAGCCGGCCAGGGCGAGTGGCGCGAGGCGGGCGGCCGTACGCCGCTCCCCTTCCGCGCCGATCTTGGAGCGGGCGGCGAGGGCGCCGGCCTGCGTGCGGATGCCGAGGGCTTCGGCGATGCGCACGCGCGGGGTGCGCAGCTGGTGGGCGCGGGCAGCTGCGGATGCGCCAGCGCGGCTGCCCGGGATGCGGCTGCGGATGCGGGCGGTGAGGCTGCGCAGCCAGCGCGGACCGCCGGTGAAGTACAGGTACAGGGCCGCTGCGAGGACGAGGGTGACGGCGGTCATCTCAGGCCTCCTTCGCCGGGGGCTGCGCATCCGGGGATGCGGTGGGCAGGGTGTCGGGCAGCTGGGCCTGGATGCGCTGGGCGCGGCGCTGGCCGATGCGCAGCTTGTTCTGCAGCAAGCGGAGCGAGGCTTTCGTGCCGCTCTCGCTGAGGGACTGCGTATTCAGCTCGCGGGCGCGGTTGAGGAGTTGCGCATCCGCATCCGCGGGGCGCAACTCCTGCACCGTCGGCCGGGCGGCCTGAGCGCGGCGAGGCTTGCGCGCCTGGGGGGTGGCCTGCGGTGCAGCCGGTTGCGCAACCGGCTCCGGCGCGGGTGCGCACAGGTGCGGCTGCACGGGCAGCATCGGAGCCAGGTCCAGCACGAGTGCGTCATCGTGGCCGACGTGTGCCGCCGCGTTTGGCGAGCCCTCGCCGACGAATGCGGTCGACGGCTGCGCGAGGGCGATTGCGGATGCGGCTGCGCTGTCGAAGTCCCCGGGCTCGGGCTGCGGTGCCGGGCCGAGTGCGGGCGGCGAGGACGGCTGCAAGATGGCGGTGTGCGGTTGCCTATCGGGCTGCGCATCGGGCTGCGCAGCCTTGGGGTGCAGGGCGATGCGCACCATGCCCTCGGTGACCGTGACGCCGTACTCGGTGCACAGGGACGCGAGTTCGGGCGCGGTCGCGTCCGGTTGCGCATCCCGTACAGCCTGAATGGCATCGATGGGGTGCATCCGGCGCAGCGCGGCACCGGCCACGCCGAGCGGGGTGGCCGAGTGCGGCAGGGTCGCGGTGTCGGCGGCCCAGGGGGAGTCGACGTGCATGGTGCGGAGCTCTTCGGCGGTGCGGCGGCCGGCGAGGTCCTGCAGAAGCTGGTGACGGCGGGCGCCGTCGACGGTGGCGCGGGAGCGGGTGACCGCGGCCGCGAGCCTGGCCTTGCCCCACGGGCTGAGGTACCGGCGGGCGCCGAGGCGTACGGCGCGGGCGTGGGCACGGTCGCGGGTGATCTCCTCGGCGCTGCGCTTGCGGGTGGCGAGGCCGAGGTAGGACAGCAGACGCTCGCGCAGCTCGTGCCCGATCTGTGCGGGCAGCCCGGTCGACAAGGCCTCGGGCTTGGCGACGCGGATCTCGAGGCCCATGGCCAGGTGCCAGAGCAGGGCGGCCATGATCGGGCCGAAGGTCGACCGGACGAGGCCACCGACGAGGCCGGACTCGGCGAAAGCGGGCACGAGCTGCACGGCGGCGATGCACCAGACCATGACGCCGGGCACGCCCGGGGTGCCGGCCTCGGTCTTGGTGGCGGTGGCCCGCTTGTTGGAGCGGGCCATGATGGCGCAGACGATCAGGACGATCTCACCGGCCGCGAACAGCCACAGCCGCTCGGTGCGGTCCATGTGGAGCTCGTGGTCGGCGAAGCGCCAGCTGGTGTCGGCGGAGAAGCCGGTGCAGACGAGGGCGCCGATGCCGGCGGCGAGGACGGGGCCGCTGGTGCGGTGGGCGATGTACGCGGCGAGGCCGGTCAGGACGAGGAAGAGGACGCCCGCGGCCGCGACGACGGGCCAGTGGCCGACCGTCCATGCGAGGGGCTGGTCCAGGAACACGGGAACTCCCAAGGAAGAGAGGCCGGCCCCGCTCGGGGGCGGGATGCGGGGCCGGCCGGTCTGGGGTGGGTCAGCGGTCGTCGGGCTCGGCCTGGGGCGTGTCGCCACTGGCGGCGATGCGCGTGAAGGCCAGCTGGTCGCGGGCCATGCCCTCGGCGATCCGCTGCTCGTCCTGCGAGCGTCTGTCGAGGGCGCAGGACAGGACCGTGGCGGTCTGGGACGCGAGCCGGTTCTGCTGGCGGGGGCTGATGCGGCGGGCCATCACATGGCCTCCGCGATCTCGCGCACCTGGACGGCGAAGTCCTTGCGCAGCACCCGCCCGGTGACCTCGGGGACGCGCTTGAGCAGTTCCGGGGAGAGGACCGGGTCCATGGTCGTGGCCTGGACGATCGCGATCCTGGCGGTCGGGGTGAGAACCTCGTCGGGCCGGCGGGTCTCGAGGCGCTCGGCGATGCCGGTGAGCATCTCCTTGACCTGGGCGTTCACGAAGGCCTTGCCGCGGCCGAATCCCCGGCTCATCCGAGGGCCTCCGCGGCCTGGCGCAGGCGCAGGACATACTCGCCGCGCGTGCGCTGAGGGGCAAGAGGCGGCAGCGCGCGGTACATGCGGGCGACGCTGTCCTGGGCGACCGGGTCGGGCAGCGTGCTGAGGATCGTGTCGATCGCGATGTCGAGGGCCTGCTTGCGGCTGTCGGCCTTCATGGGCTGGCGGGCGTCCAGTTCGAGCATCCGGGCGGTGACGATCAGGATCTGGGCGGCGTAGCTGGGCTGGTCGAGCAGCACCCGCAGGGCTACGTCGACGGGGTCGGGCTGGGTAAGGTCCATGGCGGACCTGCTCCTTTGATCGCTGGGACGGGTCCCCCCTCGGCCCGGAGGTGCAACTCCACATGGGCCGAGGGGTTTTCCGTTGTTGCCGGATCCAAAGTAGCGACCTTGTTGCCACGTGGCAACAAGGTCAGACAGGATGGTTCCCATGGCCGAGGCCGAAGGAGGGCCCGACATGGTGTCGTTTCGCGAGCTCGCACGCAGGCTCGTCTCTGACGGGATCGTCGAGACGATCTCGCATCAGCGGCTGTCGAAGATCGCGCAGGAGGACCCTGCGTTCCCGCCTGTCCGTAAGGTCGGCAGTTCGAATGCAGTCGACTACCGCCTCGCCCTGCCGTACTTCCGTGACCGGGTAACCCGACCTGGTCGGCGAACGGACTTGGAGGGCAAGCCGGCGAAAGACGGCAGCGAGGAGTGACAGCTGTGGATGACCTTGTGCGGTGGCTCGGACAGCAGCTCAACGAGGACGAGCGGATCGCGCGTGCGGCGTGTTGGGACGAGCAGTCGGACGAGTGGACTGCCCGCCCGCCCCAGGCGAGTTACGAGCGGTACACCGTCGCGGACTATCTCGACGACGGCGTCGTGGTGGTGACCCCGGAAAACGCAGACGCCGATGGAGTAGGTCAGCACGTCGCCCTGCATGATCCTGCTCGGGTGCTGCGCGAGATCGAAGCCAAGCGGCTGCAGATCGCGTGGTGTACCGCAACGATCGGCCATCGGGATCCCGCTCGCTATCGCGACGCGCTAGAGAAGGATGATCCTGATGCGCTCGCCGTCATGCTGGCGGTGAAGACGCTGCGCTTGCTCGCGGGGCCCTACGCGGACCGGCCCGGTTACCGCGAGGAGTGGCGGCCGTAGCCGGCCTCGACTGCCACCGAGCCCCTGCCGCCCACGCTGGCAGGGGCTCATGCATGCCGCGCCTAGGCCGCGGCGCCAGCATGCGGGACCGACAGAGCAGCTGGCTGGGCCTGTCCAGGCTGCAGCTTGCGCAGGGCCAGCCACGTCTCCGGCGGGTACTGGCACAGGCACCAGTCGCACTGCACCGTGCGGGTCAGGTCGGCCCACAGCCGGTGGCCGCAGATGATGCCGCCCTCGTCGACGGCGATGCAGTACCCCAGGAACGTTGGCTCCGGTGGCTCGTCGAGGGCACGGCCGGGCTGGACGACTGCGCGGACACGGTCGACCAGACGGCGGATGTCCCACCCGAACCCCTCGCCGGCGTACCAGCGGGAGATCCAGTCGAGGTGGTCGTCGAGGTCGGCGGCCGCGATGGTGACGCGGTGCGCGAGCGAGGAGGCCAGGATGGGACGGGCCATTCCGCGGGTCTCGTAGACGGCCTCGCGCCAGTCCTCGAGGACGCCGACGATCCCGCCGGGTGCCCGCAGGTCGAGGACCTCGCCGCGCAGAGGGAGCGGGGCCTCGGCGCGTCGGGTGCGGCCACCGTATGCGGCGGGTCCGGATGGGCCGGTGGTGCTGGGGGCGAGCCAGGCCTCGAGGGAGTCCCACATGCGGGGCAGACGCTGGAGGCGGGCGTGGGTGGCTTCGGTGCAGCTGTGGCAGAGGCTGCCGTAGTCGAGCTGGTGCGTGGTGCACAGGGTGCAGATCATGAGGAGGTCCGCCTTCCTGCAAGGTGGTGCGGGTGGGGTGAAAAGGTCTGCGGGATGTGGCCGGGTGCTACTCGGCCGTCGTGGGCGCCGCAACGCGGGGGAAGGGCCGGCAGTGGATGAAGCCGGGGGGCATGTCTGGGTCGGGGACGAGGGGGAGGCCGGTGAGCAGGGCCAGGCGGTCGTGGCCGGGGCGGTGTTCGGCCTTGGGGAGCGCGGCCACCAGCAGGGCGAGGGTGTCGGGGTGCGCCGCGATCTCTTGCACGGGTTCCTTGCGCAGCAGGTAGAACTTCATGGCTGCCGTCTCCGTCCGGTGGGCATCGGCTCGGGTGGCTGCGCGCCGAGGTGGGCGCTCATGACCGGTTCCATGCGGCGCTTGCGAGGAGGAGCAGTTGATCACGGCGGGCTTGGCTGACGATGGGCGGCACGGTGAGGACGGCGCCGGCGACCGTCGCCGACCACGTGCCGTCCGGCTCCTGCTTCCAACTCGGCACCACGGCAGTGGTGCTGAGGATGTGGTCGGGCTGTTCGTCCACCCTGCGAGCATCGTTGACCTGGGGTTCTTCCTCCGGGTGGACGACCGGGAGCGGTTCGGTGCTGGACTCGTCCACTCGCGAGGGCAGCTCGAGGCCGAGCTCCTCGCGTAGCCGCAGGATCCGCTGATCGGTCCAGCACGACACGTCGTGGTGGCGGTCGATCCCTTCGGGCAGCGCGGCGGCGTGGCGTGCGTGGGCCAGCACCAGGAGCCATCCGCTGTCGATCCACTCGGTGTCGCGGTGGTAGCCGTTGCACCCGCCCTGTCCGGGGGCCGGTGTGCCCAGCCGGCTGGGACAGCCGACCTCGACCAGCGGGTAGGAGAACCTGCCGATCAACAGGTCGCAGTGCTGGTGCTGCGCGATGCCGTCACGGATGGCGGCCTCGGCCGCCTCGGGGCTGGTGTACTCGCCGGCCTCGATGGCGGGGTCGTGGGACAGGCACATGATGCGGTAGGTGCTGCTCACGTCAGCTCTCCTTCGAGGGTCGGTAGGTGACTGCGAAGCCGGGCAGGCCCAGGCCGAAGTCCGGGTCGGCGCTGGCCGGCCGCAGCGGGGCGTGGAGCTCGGTTTCGTCGACGCTGCATGCCGGGTGCCTGGGGGAAGTGCCTGCGGGGACGCCGATCCAGCGGAAGGGTTCGCCGCAGTCGCGGCAGTTGACCTTGATGTCGGCGGTGTAGCCGACGATGGTCGGGTCCGTGTCGCTCGCGGTGAGCCGGTGCACGCCTACGAAGGCGTCGAAGTCGTCGTGTGGGCACGGCTTGTCGGGGTCGGCGGTCCGGCGGGGTCGGATACTCGCGCGTACGCGCTGCGCGTCCTCTTCGATGGCCGGGGCCTGCTGCTCTTCATCCCACCGCACGTTCCAGTACGGCGTCGACTGGTTGACCTCGGCGCAGGTGAATCCAGGGTGTGGGCCGCGGTGCGAGCAGTGGTCGAGGGCGGGACGGACGGTGTGAGCGTCGAGTGGGAGCTTGCCCGTGGCGGGGCGGTGGGTCCAGCGTGCGGGGTCGCCGGTCTGCTCGATGGGGTCGCCGCAGACGCAGTGCGGGCCGTCGGCGGCCTCGCGGGGGCGGATGCTCTCGAGGTCGATGGTGATGTTGTTGTGGGTCCAGTGGGGCGATCCGCCGTGGGTGACCTTGTTCCAGCCCTCGTCGACCTCGTCGTCGAGGTAGAAGGTCTGGTCGCCGTACACCACCTCGACGACGTGGCGGCGGGTGCCGACGAGGTGGCGGGCCCAGTACAAGGGGAAGGCGTCGTTGTCCGCGACGATCGCGGTGATACGGCGCGCTGTGCAGGGCTCTCCGTTCCAACGGGTGTCGGTCATGGATCAGCCCTCCTTCTCGGAGTCGTTGTCGAGGGCTGCCAGGGCGGCGTCGACGCCCGCGCAGGCGGCGCTGTAGGTCTGGCAGGAACAGAAGGAGTGGCTGTTGGTGTGCCACTCGCAGGCCTGGTCGTGGCCGATGGTCTGGTCGGCCAGGGTCCGGGCGGCGTTGTAGAGCCGTGTGAGCGCCGTAGTCCCCAAGTGGGCCCGCGAGCCGGGGGTCTTGCTGTAGCGGCGGCGCAGGAGGAAGCCGAGGTTGTATGCGGTCCTGGCGGGGCCGCTGACGAACCGTGTCCACGGGGACCAGCGAGGATCATCGGGATACGGGGCCTCGAGCGTGCCTTTGACCACAAGGCACGCCCGGCCGATCGCGTACAGGGCGTCCCCGGCCTCGGCGAGCTGCTGCTTGGGGTCGTGGTGGTGAATCTTCTCTGGGTGCTCGCTGGCCATGTGCAGGGAGAACAGGGTCCGCGGGACCATCGCCGGCGGCGGGCAGTATTGGCACGGGACGCGGACCTCAATGTCCGAGAGCGGGCCCTCGTTCGGACCGGGTGTGTTGGTGCTGCTCACGGGCGGTCCTCCTTACGGGTGTCGATGTCGCGGAAGGGTTCGGTCGGGAGGGGCCGGCCGCAGGCCTTGGCCCACCAGCCGGCGCAGAGGAGCTCGCCGAGGGGGATGTCCCGGGGGTGGCCGTCGATGTGCCAGGCCCCGTACGGCTGGTGGGCGCCGCCGTAGGCCTGGGCGGTGCCGTGGTGGCACCAGAACGGGCCGTCCTCGGGGATGCACTTGCCGCCGTCCTCGAGCTCGGGCGAGCCGGGCCGGAACGCGCAGTCGGGGCAGGGCTTGCGCATGACGCCGGGCGGTACGGGCGCCTCGCGGATCATGTGTGCGGGGAAGCGGGCGACGTCGTTGGTGAGCCCGGCTCCGCCGCAGTGCAGGCAGCGGCCTACGGACGGGCCCATGTCGCCCTCGGTGCACAGCGGGCAGAGGTATCGGTAGACGACGAGCTCGCTCACGTTTCCTCCCGGTGCTGCTGCTCGATGCGGTCGAGGAACCGGGACAGGGTGTGGTCCGACGTGCAGTGCCGGTCGTGGATGTCGTCGACGGCGTGGGCGTTGAGGAGGCAGCACGGGGTGAGCGCTGGCGGGTTCTCGCCGAGCGCGCGGCGGCGGGCCCAGTTGTCCTCGAGGCGCCGGCGCCGCAGCCGGCGGTGCTCGCGTAGTGCGGCCTCGGTGAGGACCAGGACGCCGAAGCCGAACAGGGCTGCAGCCACGTACGCGCGGTGGATGAGTGCGCTGGTGCAGGCCGCAGCGAGGAGGACGGCGCCAGCCGTGGCGGCGTACTGGTAGCGGCGGTGCGTCGTCACGGCGTCACCTGGATCTCAGCGAGGGGCACGCCTGCGGCGAGCTGGCGGTACAGCTCCTGCAGTCGGTCCATGGCCTTGCTGTCGCGGCGGGACAGGGCCCGGCGTGCGAGGCCGGAGAGGCTGGCCCAGCAGGTCCAGCACAGGTACTTGCCGGGTCCCTTGGGCTGTCGGCATGAGGAGCACGGTGTGGTGGCCATGGCGTTTCTCCGGTGGTCGCGGCGGATCAGGTAGGGGATAGCGGCGATCGCGAGCAAGTAGAGGAGGGGACAGGCAGCGCCGAAGGCGGTGGCGATCAAGCGGCCTCCCCGTAATCGGGGGGCTGGCTGGTCGACCACGCGGGCCGTGCCCGCCTCCGGCGGCGGGCAGCGTGGATGCGGGCTCGAATGCGCCCGCGAGCCCAGGACGGCCCCGCCGTTCGCCGCCACAGGGCGCGCATGCCCCACGCGCCGGTCGCGATCGCAGCCAGGGCGAGGATCGCGGCGACGGTGACGAAGAAGATGACCCAGCCGGCAAGGGCGTAGCCCACGGTGAGGGCGGTGTCGATGGCCTCGGCGATCACTGGCGGGGCTCCTCGTCGTGCGTCCGGGCGTGCTCGGCGGCCTCCGTAGTCGCTTCGGCTTCCGAGCGGGAGGTGCCGCCTGCCAGGCAGGCGCCGTGCAGGCAACGCCATTGCCACGGGTGGATGCGGCTGTGCGTGTAGCGGCTGACGCGGTAGGTGGGAGCGTCTGTCATGCCTCGGCCCTCTCGTCGTCGGCCGCACGACTCGGGACTGCAGCGGGCTGGTGCGCTCGCGCTACGTCGACCACGTGCCGCCCGCAGCTCGGGCACAACTCCCAGTGGTCGACGTCGTTCGCCGTGAGTGAGACCGGGGTCGCGGGGCGGGGGCAGGCGACGCAGAAGACGCGGCCCCTGCCGTCGCCGTAGGCCGTCGGCGTCTCGGTGTCGGGCTGGAGCGCGGCGGCCTTGCGGCCCAGGGCGGTCACGATGTCTTGGGCCATCCCGCGCTCGCGGCGGCGGGTCTCGTCGAGGTCATCCTGCTCGCGGTCGTCGGGCTCGTCCTGCTGCGCCTCGGCGGCGGGCTGGGGTGCGGCGCGGTGGCTGCTCGCTGCCTCCTGCGGGTGACAGGCCGCGAGGCCGCCAGGGTCGTGCACCCACCACTCGGCGAGGGTGCCGGTCACGCGGAGGATGGTGGCGCCGCAGTGCGCGCAGTACTGCTGCGCCTTATGGGCCAGCGCATCCACGGCGAAGGCGATGCAGCCGCATCCGTCGGCCTGACAGACCCCGGCCTTGTGCCAGTTGTACGGGTGCTGGCAATCAGGGTTGGCGCAGGGCGTGGCGAGGGTCAGGGGACGGCTGGCCTCGACGAGCTGCGCCTCGTCGGCCTTGCGGCGCAGCTCGGCTGCGAGCTTGTTCGGGACGCAGCTGTCACAGCCCCCGCAGTCACAGGTGTCGTCGTTGCCCACGAAGTCGGCCGCCTCGCGGAGGATCAGGGCGCGGGTCACGGCGCGCTGAGGGATGCGCTCCGGGTCGTGGAGCCGCGCCTCGTTCGCCAGCCACTCCGGCCAGGCGGCGGGGTCGCCAGTGAAGTGCCGGCCGACAGCCTCGGCGTGGACTCGAGCACCCTCGTGCATCCACCAGCCCTTGACGTAGACGTGGATGCGGCCGAGCTGGCTGTCCGTCGCGGACCGGTAGGTGAGCGTGATCTCGGTCGGGTCGATCGTGCGGGTCTCGTTGTACTCGTCTGGCACTTCGGGCGCGCCGCGGACGATGTACCGGACGGAGCGGGCGACCGGAATGCGGTCGATGGGCGGGGTCATGGTCTGGCTCCTGGTCGTGTGGTGTGATCGGGGTGCCGGCCCGGCGCGAGACCAGCGCGCCGGGCCGTGCTGCTGGTCATCGGAAGTACGTGCCGCGCTTGGACCGCGGAGCGGTATCCGGGTCCGGAGGCATGGCCCGCTCGTCGTCGCCGTTGACGATGCGGCCGACGATGTAGCCGGAGATGCCCTCAGTCAGGGCAGCCATGTGCTCGGCCTGCTCAGCCGGGGTGCAAGGCCGGTAGCGCGGAGGGAACTCCGGCGCCGGCCGTGGCTCCGGTGTACGCCAGGCCGAGCCGGCCGCGTGGTCCTCGGCCAGGGCGCTCATGACTCGACTCCGGTCGGTACGGTGTCGCGCTCAAGTACGTCGAAGTCGAGGACGCCTTGGGCGAACCGCTCCTTCGCGAGGTCGTGGTAAGCGGGGTTGAGGTCGATGCCGAGGTAGCGGCGGCCGAGCTGTCGGGCTGCGGCGCCGGTCGTGCCGGAGCCGGAGAACGGATCGAGGACAGTCCCGGCCGGGCGGCAGCCGGCCTTGATGCAGCGCAGCGGCAAGTCCATGGGGAACGTGGCGAAGTGGGCGGCCGGGAATTTCCCGGTGTTGATGTGCCAGACGTCGCCGGGGTTTCGGCCCTTGGGGTGCGAGGCGCCCGCATGGTCGCCCCTGATTGGGCCGCCGATGCGGTCGCCGACCCCGAAACCCTGTGCCTTTCCTACGCGGCTGGTGCCGCCCGGCTTGGTGCCGGCGTAGCGTCGCGCTCGTGCGGACTCGTGAGGTTCTCGGACTGAGTCAAGGTCGAACCAGTACTGCGGGGCCTTCGAGAACAGGAACAGGTGCTCGTGCCGGCTCGACAGCCGGTCGCGCACGGACTCGGGCATGGCGTTGGGTTTGTGCCAGATGATCTCGTTACGGAGTATCCATCCGTCGTCTTGGAGCGCGAATGCCACCCGCCACGGGATGCCGAGGAGGTTCTTCTTGGGCCGGTCGGCGGGCTTCGACGGCATGTTCTGCATGAGCTGCACGCGGCGGCCCTGCAACTGGCTCGTGCTGCCGGGGTCGGTGTGCCCGCCGGCGGCCGCATAGCTGTCGCCGAGGTTCAGCCACAGCGTCCCGTCATCGGCGAGCACGCGCCGCCCCTCCGCGAACAGGGCGCGCATCATCTCGACGTACTCGGCGGGTGAGGCCTCGAGGCCGTATTGCCCTTCCGCGCCGTAGTCCCGCAGCCCGTAGTACGGCGGCGAGGTGACGATGCAGTCGACGGACGCGGTCGACAAGGTGCTCATGGTTTCCAAGGCGTCGCCCAGGAGGAGCGTCACCTGGTCGTCGCTGTAGTACTCGGTGGGCATGCTCATCGTCCGGACCTCCTCTGCTGCTGGCCCCACAGCGGGGGCTGGACGGTGGGTCTGCGCCGGGCAGGCCGTGCCCGTGGTGGGGCCTGCGGCTGCTGGCTGTTGTTGATGCAGGAGTCCCAGTGCGCGACGGCCTTCCATTCGAGGAGGGCCTCGACGGCGTCGGGCTCTTCGGCGGTGAGGCGGCGTACGACGAGGCCGCCGAGCCCGGTGGTCCGGGCGGCGAGCCCGCCGGCCGGGCTGGGCAGGGCGTTGAGCGGGGTGCGCTGGCCGCGGTCGGGGCCGGTGGCCCAGCGGATGTTGGCGCCGCAGCGGGTGCAGCGGGTGACGCCCTGGGTGGGGTGCGGGATGGTTGGCATGGGTCAGGTCCTCTCTGCGCGCGCGGCTGCGGCCGCGGTCCGGTCTTCGTGCGGGGCTCGGCGCCGGCCCTTGCTGGTGGTGCAGGGCTGGCCCTCTCTGGCGACGCATCCGTCGGCAGGGCAGGGGATGGAGAGAGCTCCGGTCGGGCCGGTCCTGCCGACGGCGTCCCGGAAGGCGTCGGGCATGTACTCGTGGGGCATGGGCGCCTCCTCGATGACGGGTGATGGGGCCGGGGTTGGGGGCGCCGGTGCAGCGACCGGAGCGACCGGCGGGGGGAGTTCGCCGTAGGTGGCGCGCAGCAGCTGGCCGGTGCGCAGGACGCCGTACCGGTGCAGCGCGGCCGCGGGCCCGTGCTCGGCCGCCATCGCCAGGACCTCGGCGTCGGACGCCGCGCTGCGCTGCCGGTATGTGGCCTTCGGCTGCGCGCCCTCGGCCCGTACGGCGGCCAGCTGTTCGTCCCACGCCCGGGCCCGGCGCCACTGCTCGCGGCTGATCTGCCGGTTGAGGGCGCACGCCTCGCACCGCTCGCCCGTCGGCCAGGTACGGCCGTCCTCGCACAGCGGCAGCCCGCACCCCTTGGGGACGATCGCCACGGCCAGGAGCCACGCGCCGACGTCCTCGATGCGGGCCGCGTCGCGGTAGCGGGTGGCGATCCGGGCGGACATCCGCTCGGGGGTGACCAGGTTGCGGGTGACGTCGTCGAGCTGGCGGCCGATCTCGCGGGCCACTCGTCGAAGCATGAAGGGCGTGACGTCGCCGAGGAGGTGACGGACGGGAGCGAGGCTCTCGTGGATGCGGCGCGTCCAGCGCAGCTCCGGTCCGCCGTACGGCGTAGGCGTGGTGGCGGGGGTGGGGCGGTTCCCGCGCGGAGCGCGAGACGTGCCCGGGCCGAACGTGTCCGGCACGCCGCTTGTCGCGTTGTCCACAGGAGCCGGGACCGCCTTACGGTCACCTCGCCTACGGCGGGAAACCCCCACTGGCTTCGGCGTTTCCGGTCGGTCAGTTAGGTGATCTTCCTTAGACGCGAGGGATCCGTCATGATCGCCCGGACCCGATCCGTCATGAATGACCGGTGACCCGGCCTCCCACAAGGGCAGCTGCTCGGGCGCCTGGTCCTCGAGGGCCGCTGCCTTCGGCGCGGGCGCCGCGGCGGGCACGGCGTGCAGCGGCTGGCGGCGGGTCTCGTAGGCGTGACGGCCGCGGCCGCCCTCACGGCGGTGCACCGTCAGCCAGCCCGTGCCCTCAAGCTCGTCCACCAGGCGGCGCGCCTGGCGCTCGCCGAGGTGCTCGCCAGCCCGCTGACCGGTGTGGTGGTAGAGCATCTCGCCGAGCTCGGCCGCGGTCACAGGGATACGGCGGGCGTCGGAGTAGGCGAGGAGTGCGTACAGGCGCAGCAGCCGGGGCGTGAGGGCCTCCGCCGCGCGGACCGGGATCCGCACCCACAGCTCGACCTCGTCGAGCGGGCGGGTGGTGCGGTGCGCGGACTCGCCCTTTCCATCGGGCGCGGTCTTGCGGACGGTGGGGATTTCGACGAGGCCGTCGACGGGGTCGGGCCGGGTGAGCAGCTTGAGGCTGCGCTCGACCGCGGACTTGGACATGCCGAGGTAGCCGGCCAGCGTGCTGACCTTGGCGCGGCAGCCCTCGGGCCGCATCGACAGTGCTGCGATCTTGACGTAGACGCTCAGGGCCGCATCGGCGTACTGAGGGCCTACGACCAGGCGCAGGGGTACGAGAACGGTGAGTCCGCCGGCGGCGCGCGGGCGCGTCCCAGCGGCCGCGGGCTGCGGCTGCTGGGGCGGTGCAGCCGGGGTGGCTGCGAGCGCGGCGGACATACGAGGGGATTCCTTCGAGTCAGCGGGTGGTGCAGGCGGTGATCAGGGCGGTGACGGTGAGGACCGTGCCGAGGAGGCCGAGGAGGCGGGTCATGACGTACGGCCGCAGGTGTGGTCGACGCCGCGTGTGAAGGCGGCGGCCGTACAGCAGACGGGGTGGCTGGCTTCGTAGGAGGCGCGTCGCTCGCGCAGCGAAGTGACCCCGTTGTCCTTGCGGGCGAGCATGGCGTCGAGGAACTTGCCGCTGGCCTCGGCGCCGTGGACGGCCTCGACGTAGGCAAGGGACATGCCGAACACCTCGGACGCGAGACACGCCGGCATCAGCACCGCGATGTCGTCAACCACGTCTTCGCCACGGCTGAACAAGTGCAGGGAGAGAATTGGGTCGCCGTGACTGCACTCGGAGCTGAAGTCGAGCCCTGCTCCAGCGCCGGTGACGATGAAGAGCTTGCTGGGTGTGGTGCGCCGGATTTCCATGAGGTCCTCTGGTGGGTGGGCCGGGTGGTCGGGGGTGGGCCCCGCTCGCTGAGGGGTTGGCGAGCGGGGCCCGGGTGGCGGCCGCGGGCGTGGGGGACGCCCGGGGGCGCGGCCGCTGGCCTAGTTGGTGGGCTGGTCCTGCGCCTGGTCGTGCTCGCGTTGGTGCAGATAGCGGCGGGCGCGTGCCTGCTCGAGGGCCAGGGCGGGGATGACGAGGTCGAACAGGCGGCGCGTGCCGGTGCCGGTGTCGGGTCGGTAGGCGATCCAGCCGCGGCCGTGCAGGACCTGCAGCGCGACGCCTACCTGCAGCTCGGCCAGACCGGTGGCCAGGGCGAGTTGCTCGATGTCGGGCTGGTGCGCGGAACCGAGCCGGCCGCTGCGGTGGTTGGCGCGGTGCAGCAGGTCGTACGCCACCAGGCGTGCGTGCGGCGGCAGCCCGCTGTGGATGAGGCACCAGCGGAAGACGCGGCGGAAGTACTCGGTGTCGGCGAGCACGGCCGGGGCGATCGCTTCCTCGGCCGTGAGCGGACGCGGTACGTACATCGGGCGGGGCGGCGTCGGCCGCTCGCCCGGGTCAGGCGCGGCCGCTTCCGCCGGCGTCTCCCCTACGGGGGCCGGGGTCGGGGCGGGCTCGTCCACCTGCGGGGCTGGTGCCGCCGTGGCGACGGGGGCGGGGACGCCGTGGTGTCGGGCGAGGTCGCCGGGGTTCGGGATCCGGGGCTTGGCCGGTGCGCTCATGTCGAGTCCTTGTCGGTGCTGGGCGCTGGTGGGGCAGCGGGCTCGGACGTTTCGGCTTCGGGCTTGCGGTGGATGGGCCAGCCCGGGCCGGGTTCCAGGTCGGGCAGGCCGCGGACCTTGCGAGGGCTGTGCTGGTAGCACCACCAGCCGTTGACGTAGAAGCGGCTGTAGGTGAGCGAGTGCGGCGGGGTGAGCCCGGTGCACGGCGGCGGCTTGGCGCTCACTCGTGCTGGTCCGGCTCGCTGGGCTCCTCCTGCACCGGCGTGCTCGGCTGGTCGTCCCAGACGTCCGAGTCATCGCCGGGCTGCTCGAGCTCAAGGCGGGCGTTCCACACGGCAACCGCGAGGTGCATACGTGCGGAACCGAGCCAGTAGCGGTCGTGGAGGCCGGCCGCGTACTTCCGGATCGCCCAGGTGGTCGAGTCGCGGGCGCTGACGGTCTGTTGGCGCAGCGCGGGCAGCGGAGCGGGGAGTTCACGGTCGTGCGGCGAGTACGTCCACGTCTCGATGCGGAACTGCGCGCCCGCCCTGGGCATGGTGTGCCTCATGCCCTCGCGGAGTTCGATGGCGTGGGCGATGCTGCACGCGGGCTGGTGGGCGAAGTCCTGCACGCTCGGCCCGGCGTCGACGAACACGGTGTCGGCCGTGCACCAGTGCTCCTCGCCCTCGGCGTGCGGGCAGACCGCGCCCCGCCTGGTGGACTCCTGGACGCGCTGCTCGACCAGGCAGAAGCGGACGACGCGGAACGCGGGCGCCTTGCCGCAGCCCTTCACCCAGCACCGCTTGTACTGCGCGTACGCCTGGTAGCTGCACTCGTCGCATACGCAGCCACCGGAGCAGTTGCAGCCGAGGGACTCGCCGTCGTCGTCGGTGCCCGCGCAGCCGCAGTACTCGTCCGGGTCCTGCTCGTCGTAGTCGTCAGCGCTCCCGGCCACGATCTCCTTGGGGTGGTCGCCGGGCAGCAGGTAGCCGGGGGCCCACGCCCGCATCAGCAGGCGCGCGGCGGCCTCGATCTCCTGCGGGGTCGGGCTCGCGGTGGTCTCGGTCATGACGCTCCGTTCGGGCGGGCCAGGGTGGGGAGTTCCGTGAAGGTGTGGCGCTCCCACGGGACGGTGAGCGCGTCGAGGCGGGTGCCAAGTGCGATGCGGCCGAGGCGGCGTCCGCACTGGCAGGAGCCATGGGTCTCGTAGGCGCCGGCCTCGACGATCAGGGCGTGGCCGCCGGCCAGGGTCTCGGGGACCTGACCGACGGGCTGGGCGTGGGGTTCGCGGAAGGCGCGGCCGAGGAGCTCGGCGGCGGCCGCCATGTTGTAGCCGGCGTCCTCGAGGACGCCCAGGATCTCCGCGCGTGCAGTGGCGCCGCCCGCCCGCAGCTGGCGGCTGCGTCGGGTGTCCTTCTCCACGCGAGTGAGGGCCGCGTCGATCGACTCGGCGAGCAGGGCAGGCGTTGCCGTCCAGGTCGGGTCCGTGGTGCCGGGCTCGAGCAGCTGCACGATCGAGCCGCCCAACTCGTAGGCCAGGAGCGGACGAACCTGCGGCTGACGCAGGGCCTTGGTGATGGTGTGCAGGCGGCTGGTCACCGTGCTGCCTCCGCCTCTCCGGCCGGGGCCGGGGCGAGGGGGAAGCAGAACATCGGCTTGTGCCGGTATGGCAGAGCGACCTGCCACGGGCCGTGGATCAGACCGAACGCGGCGTACTGGCAGCCGCGGTCGGCCTGCTTACCGAGGATGCGGCCGATGCACTCCTGGCCGAGGACCTCCTCATAGCGCACGGCGCGATCGGCGTGCTCGGCCTTACGCGGGTGCAGGGCCAAGGCCTTGGAGATCTCCATGCCCGTGGCGGTGTCTCCGCACGACGGGCACTGGAACGCCCAGTCCACAGAGCTCTGACCGAAGCGCTCGCGGGCCTCGGCCCACAGCTCTTCCTGCGTGAGGACACGCGGCTCGGTACTCATACGTCGCCGCCCTCGACCGTGCTGTCCGGGACCATGGCGGCCCAGGCCAGCAGGGCGACCATGGCTGTGAAGGCGGCGAGCACCATCAGGTGGCCAATGGTCATCAGCGGTCACCGCCCGCGGTGGCCTGGCGGACCTGGGCCTCGAGCTCGCGGAGTCGTGCGTCGGCGCACTGCACTTCGTGGTGCCAGTACGTCCGGTGCCCGGTGGTCTCCTCCAGCTGGGTCCGCAACTCACGTACGTGGGCGCGCAGTTCCTCCGGGCTGGCCGCGTCGACGTCGAGGTCGGCGTCCGTGAATCGCGCCTTGCGGATGTCCGCCTCCATGCGGGCCCGCAGCTGCGCGCGCTGCGAGTGCAGGCGGCCGACTTCCTCCCGGAGGCGGAAGGCGTCGGCGCTGGATTCCTCCCAGGCCGTGGAGCTCGCCCGCGCGGCGTCGTTCGCGAGGCGGATGAAGGCGTGCAGCCGTGAGTTCTCCCGCTCGAGGTGGAAGATCAGGCCCTCGCGCTCGTGCGGCTGGCGGCGCTGGGCACGACGGGCAGCCGACTTCCACGCAAGGCGGGTGCGCTGGTGATCCTGTTCTTCCTCCCACCGCGCGAGGTGGGCGCCGTCGATCTCGCTGCACAATCTCTGCAGCACCCCGTCCTCGCCGCCCTTTGCGGCGACGGTGGCCACCGCGACGATGACCGGTGCCGGTACGTCGCTGCCGAACAGCACCGACCACGCCTTGTCCGGGCTATCGACACCGGAGTCGAGGCTGTCGTTGGTCTCCGCCCAGAAGGCACCGTTGTCGGCGACCAAGGAGCCTGCAGCGGTCTCCACCCAGCCAGCCGCCAGGAGCGGGGTACGGACGTCGTCGCGGTACCGCTCCGGTTCGGTGTTCGTCATTAGACGGCCACCTCCAGCGGACGCTGCGGTGCGGTCTCAACGGTTGCGATCCACTCGGCGGCCGCGTCGAGGTCGGTGAGGCCGGCCGAGCGGTGCCGCCAGCGCAGGCTGCTCACGTAGTGGGCGCCCTGGTCGTCGCGTACGGCACCAGCGATCCAGCGCGCGGTGCCCTCGGCGTCCCGGTAGGCGGTGATGAGCCCGTACAGGGTGGCCTGGGTGATGGCTGCGGGCTGGCGGGTGACGAGGTACTGCTGTGGCTCGCCGCCCGGGATGGCGGGACGGCCGGGCCACAGCCACACCTCGCCGACCTGGCGCGGGGGCTGGCCCCACCCTGTGGCGTCGGTGGTGGTGTAGGTCTCGGCCAGGCCCTCGCCGCTGATGATGCGGACGGTGTCGCAGTCCCGGCAGAGCAGCCGCAGTTGGACGCGGCCGAAGGTGGTGGCATGCGAGCACAGGCTGTTGCTGCAGGTGTGCGGGTCGGCGCCGGAGGCGTCGTGACGGGCGCCCTGGTCGTAGCGGGTCTGGACGTCGTCCCAGGTGGGGTTGGGGCAGTCGACAGTGTGGGTGACTGAGTCCCACCCGAAGTACGTTTCCTCGATCAAGTCCATGGTCAGGCGGCCTCTTTGGCGTGGCGTGGCTGGTAGGTCTGGGTACGGAGCGGCTGGGTCTCGGCGAGGGCGGGAGGTGCTGCGTGCCGGCGCCGGGTCTGCGGAGCACGGGTAGGCAGCGCGGGCGGCTTGGGCACGGCGGGCAAGCGCTCCGGGTCCGGGAGGGTGACCTCCTCGGAGTCGAGCGCGACCTTCATCAGGCCCAGGACGAGGGCGCCGAAGCCGATCCCGATCCCGCCGCAGGCCAGCCACTCGGCCGCGGATGCGGTGCCGTTCACGATCCCGCCGGGCTGGTCTCGGCGAGCAGGCCCATCAGCCGGGCAGCCGCCCGGTCGGCCGTATAGAACTGGCGGCATTCCTCGCCGCGCAGGTGCACGGTGGCGCCGTCCTTGCTGCCGGTGACCAACGCGGTCGTTCCCTCGAAGGTGACCGGGCTGGCCTCGGCGGCGAGCTGGGTCAGCCACCACTGCCACTCGAGCATCGACGTCGCAGCCACCGTGAGCGTCACGGTGTGCGCGTCACGGATCTCGATTGCTGTCACGTCGATCTGGCGGCGTGCTTTGCCGGCGACGGTGCCCGCGGGGGAGTCGAGGTCGACGTCCAGGCCCGGGCGCGTATGCGTGTCCGGGGACAGTAAGACCGCCATGCCCTCGCCGCAGAGGCGCACGGCCACGCCGTCCTTCTCCCCTACACCGTGGGCGTCGCTGCCCTCCAGGGTCACCACGTCGTCGGCGATCCCGAACTGCTTCAGCCAGTACTGCCAGGCATGCACGGTGCGGGGCCGGACGGTCAGGCCCAGGTAGGTCGGCGTGGGCACGTCGGTGATGACGACGTCGTGGTGCCGGCGCAGGTCGGCGGCGAGGGTCGCGGCGGGCGAGTCGTGGTCGACGTCCACACAGATCCGGGACAGGCAGCCGGCGTACTGCGTGGTCTCGACTCCGGTCTGCTCGTCGATGCCCGGGCCGATGACGGCGCAGCGAACCGGGACGTCGGCGGCCTGCACGGCCAGGGCCTCGGCGAGCAGTGCGCGGACGGGGCCGGTCAGCTCGAGGGCCAGGGCGTCGCACTGCGCGTTGCTGAGCGGCAGGCTGAGGAGGGTGGCCGCGAGTGTGACCGCGGAGTGCAGCTTGGGCCGCAGGTCCTGGCTCATTCGCTGACCCCCTGCGCGGGCGAGGCCGGGGTGTGCACGGCGGACAACGGCGCGACCGGGGTGATGGCGGGCACGCCGCCGGGGTTGGTGCTGACGGCGGGGATGGGCTGCGTCACCTCGACCGCCGTCTCGGCGGCCTCCGCCGCGGGGGGCGTGTCGGAGCGAGGCAGGAGCAGGTCGGCGTCTGCGGTGTTCAGCAGCGCCCGGGCGATGACCTGGACGCCGTCGACGGTGCCCTCGGTCTCGACCCAGACGACGTCGCCGCGCTGGTCGTCCCGAGCGGGCTCGGCGTCGATGCGGGCAGCCAGGGCGAGAAGGCCGCGGCCGGAGTCCAGGCCGGTGCCGAAGTGCAGGCGGACGCTGAAGTCGTCGGCGCCGAGGTAGCGGTAGATCTCGACCGCGGTCGGGATGACCTGGCCCAGACCGATGAGCCGGTCGGCGAGGGTGCGGGCCCGCTGGTAGGAGGCGCGGATGGCGTCCTGGGAGGTGTCCTTGGGAGGTGCGGTCGGTGCCGTGGGCTGAGTACTCTGCTCCACGTGAGCCTCATTTCAGAGTGGTGATGTGAGGCGACGTCTCGAGCGGGGCCGTTGCGGACGGGCAGGTCAGCAGCGGCCCTGTTTGTGTCAGGAGACGTTCGCGTGTGCCGTGCCGCGGCGCGGCAGGGGGCGCAGGTTGGCGAGCGGGTGAGATGTCGCCGAGGTGCTGGGCTTGGAAGTTGCTGCGAGTGGGCCGGTGCTCGGCTCGTGGTGGTGCAGCTGGTCGATCCGCTCGAGGTCGGCGTCCGTGAAGTACACGACGCGGCCGACCTTGGAGTGGGGCAGCTGCTTGATGTGGCGGCGCAGCCAGGACTCCTCGATGCCGAGCTCTTCGGCAGCCTTGGAGTACTTGAGTCGGCGGGTCATGCCGGCGTCTCGGCGTTGTCGTCGGGGACCTTGCGGCCGGTCTCGGCCCACAGGCACCCGACGTCGATGCCGATCACGCGGCAGATGGCGCGAGCGACCGGGGCAGGCTGTGTCCGGGTGGTGCCGTTCAGCAGGCCATCGATCGTGCCGTGCGGGATGCCGACCGCGGTGGCCAGCGCACGGCCGCTGATCTCAGACCCGTCCGCCGTGCGGGTCATCAGGTCGCGCAGGGTGTGCGGCTTGAGCAGGGCGTATCTGGGTTCTCGCGTCACGGGCAAACCTCTTGGGCGGTGCGTCCAGAAAAGTTGGGCAGCACCAGAGTGACACGAGATTGGGCGAGCTGTCCAGAAAAAATGGACAGCTGCCGGTAATGGATTTGGTCAAGGTCCTCGCTGGGGGTGGCGCGAGAGGCCATGAATCTTGGACACTATGGCTATGTAACGTGGCGGGTAGGTCGCCTGATCAGCGAATATGCCAACACCGTCACACGCGCCACATGGGCAACCCCCCGGCCTAGGTGACCAGGAGAAGACGATGATGACGGCCAAAGAGCCTGTCGCTGATGAAGTAGGCAGGTCCGACCTGTCGGACCTCCTGAAGAACCGCATGACCGAGCTGGGCCTGTCCTACAGAACTGCGGCCGACGCCACCATCGACCCCCGCAACCCTGACGCCGGCCCCCTCTACAAGCGCGGCACCCTCGAGAACCTTCTCAAGGACCGCATCGCCAGCGCCCCCAGTGAGGCGCAGTGCCGCGCCCTGCACGCCGCCTTCCAGCTGCCGCTCACGGCCATTCAGCGCGCCGTCGCTGCCCAGTATCAGGGCTACATCGCCGAGCACTGGAACGGCTCAGAGAGGGCCCGTGTTCTGATCGCGCGCATTGATGAGATGGATGACGAGAGTCTCGAGCGCCTTACGAAACTGGCCGACATTGCGCTGGACGACAAGTCGAAGTAAGGCTCTGGCCAGCGATTACGCTCAGTCGATCTCTGGTTAGTACTACTTTCGACTACTTGTTGTTCACCTCTGGTCACACCGTGCCCCATATGGCACAGTCGATGATCCGCCTGGGAAGCGGCATCACTCGATTGGGTCACCTATGCCTGCTGGTCAAGGCGTGGGTGCGTGTTCATGCAAGGGGGCAACACGCCATGACACAGGACGCCTCGGGGGAGTCCGCCGGACGCCAAGAACCACACCGCATTGAAGTTGAAATGAGATTCGTCTCCGCTCTCCCAGGAGGTAGGGCCGTCCAGCCCGCAGAGAAGAACGGCAAGTTCGTGTGGCTCATTACCAAAGGGGCCATGACCGAGCAGTGCCGACGCGAAATGCGGGACTACATGACCCACATAGCCAGCACCGGAATGTGGACCCAGAACTGGCCCAACCCGCAGCGCTGGTAGGCGAATCGATTCCGCACCGGCAGGGGGCCGCACGTACACCGTGCGGCCCCCTGCCGCGTGTTCACACCACAGCACGCAGCGCCTGCGACGTCGGCGCTCCCATCGCGGCCTCCACCGCCGCGGCGATCTCACCATCCAGGGCCCGCACCAGGTGCCCGTACCGGTCGACCGTCGTCGTGATCGACTCGTGCCCCACCCGCGCCTGGATCGCCGGCAGCGGGATGTTCTTCTCGATCAGCCACGCCACATGGGTATGCCGCAGGTCGTGCAGCCGTGGCCGCTTCGTCAGCCCTCGCTCGATGGCCGCCCGCACTGCCGGCTGCCATTTCCTGTGGAAGAAATTGCTGTGCCGCCAGGCCTTCCCCATCCCTCCCCGAAAGATGAAGTCCTCCGGCTCCCGCCCCACCAGGTGCCGGCGCAGCATCTCCATCTGGCTGTCGGATAGTGCCAGCGTCCGCCGGGATCGCTTCGTCTTCGGCGGCCCCAGCTCGAAGGTGGCCGAGTCCCCCTTGCGCTTCCACGCGCGCTGTACGTTGATCGTCCGCCGCGTCAGGTTCACATCGCGCGCTTGCAAGGCAGACGCCTCACCCCACCGCAGCCCCGTGCCGACGAGGAAGTCCGCCAGGTCGGCCGCGGCCGGATCGATCTCGCGCATGCAGCTGGAGATCCGGGCGTACTCGTCGTGCTCGAGGAACGTCATCTCCTCCTCGATGCCGTCGTCGCCCCGCGGCAGCCTCGTCTTCGAGCAGGGGTTGTCGGTACGCAGGGGAGTGGCCGCGTCCACCGCGGCCTGGAAGACGCAGAACAGCAGCCCGTGCCGGTTGCAGATGCTCTTGCCGCTCGCCTCCTGGCGCAGCCACTCGCCTTCCTTGTCCGGGTGCGGGATGCCGTTCTCCTGGGCGCGGACCCAGTCGCGGATGTCGTCGGCCGTCACGTTGCACACGGTCGCGGGGACGGCCGGCCCTCCGCCTGCGGGCGTATGGGCGAGGCCGCCGAGGCGGACCTCGCTGCCGTCCTCGCGCCGGTACAGCACGCCGGCGAAGTGCCGCCCGACGTCGCGCCTGTAGTCGGCCCGGGTGCGCTCGGTGATCCCCGTGAGTCCGTCGACGTACCGGTACGCCCAGGTGATCAGATCGACGTCGCGGGGGTCGGTGTCCGGCTCGACGAATCCGCGGCCCTTGATCCAGCCGTGGGGCCATCGGTTGCCGTGCGCCTCGACCAGCTTCCGGAACTGGCCGGCCTGCTGCTCGCCTTCGTCGCCGCCGAAGTTCTCGGTCTGCCACGTCCCGTCCTCGCGCCACTTCACCTGGAAGGTGGGCGGGCCGTCCTTCTTGGGTCGCTTCACGATGCTTGCCATGGGGGGACGATAGGGGCGAATGGGCGGCGTCTGACCCCTCTTTGTTCCCGTGATGTTCCCAACATTCCGGAGACGACGAAGGGCTGACCTGTTTACACAGGTCAGCCCTTGATCGTTAAGGGTGAGTGACGGGACTCGAACCCGCGGCATCCTGGACCACAACCAGGTGCTCTACCAGCTGAGCTACACCCACCATGACCGGTTGTTGACTTCCGTGGAGTCCCCGACCGGCCGAGAAAAAGTGTACAGGGTCCGAAGGGGTGCTCGCGCACGCCTTTTCGCGGCACCCTCGCGCACCCCCCGCGCACACCTACTGAGCAGGCAGAACGTGCTTCGCGGCGATCGACTTCGCGGTGTCCGAGTCGGGGCCGGGCTGGGGCACGAAGACGGCCTCGCGGTAGTAGCGGAGTTCGGCGATCGACTCGCGGATATCGGCGAGGGCGCGGTGGTTGCCGTTCTTCTCCGGGCTGTTGAAGTAGGCCCGCGGATACCAGCGCCGGGCCAGCTCCTTGATGGAGCTGACGTCCACGATCCGGTAGTGGAGGTAGTCCTCCAGGGTCGGCATGTCACGCAGCAGGAAGCCGCGGTCGGTGCCGACGGAGTTCCCGCACAGCGGCGCCTTGCCGGGTTCCTTGACGTGTTCGCGGACGTAGGTGAGGACCTGGTCCTCGGCGTCCTTCAGGGTCGTGCCGCCGGCGAGTTCGGCGAGCAGCCCGGACGCGGTGTGCATCTGACGCACCACCTCCGGCATCGTCTCCAGCGCCGCGTCCGGCGGGCGGATGACGATGTCCACGCCCTCGCCGAGGACGTTCAGCTCGGAGTCGGTGACGAGGGCGGCAACCTCGATGAGCGCGTCGTCGGACAGCGAGAGGCCGGTCATCTCGCAGTCGATCCACACCATGCGATCGTTCATGCGACCACCCTACGGCTGACGTCCGTGTATTGGGTGCCCCGCGTTGGCGCTGACGTCACGGGGGCTGCCCCCGGACCCCCGCTTCCGCCTGGACGGCCTCGTCCTCAAACGCCGGACGGGCTGAGATCCCGGCCCGTCCGGCGTTGCGAGGTCAGGCTCCGCTGCGCTGGCCCGGCAGGCTTGCCCGGCCTCCTACGTACAGCTCACGCCCGTTGTCCGAGGGCGCGGGCGGGCCCACGGCCGCCGGTGTGCGTCGGGCCTGCAGCGGGACCGGTCCGGCGTCGGGGTACGCGGAGGGCGGCGGGCCCTGCGGCACGCTCGGTCCGACCGTGGGCTCCGCGTCCGCCGGCCGGTCACCCTGCGGACGCCGGGCACGGTAGGCCGCACGGTAGGCGGCCGGCGACGAGCCGAGCTGACGGCGGAAGTGGCCGCGCAGCGCCACCGGCGAGCGGAAGCCGCAGCGGCCCGCGACCTCGTCGACCGAGTAGTCGGACGTCTCCAGCAGCCGCTGCGCCTGCAGGACCCGCTGGGTGATCAGCCACTGGAGCGGAGCGCTTCCCGTCAGCGAGCGGAACCGGCGGTCGAACGTCCGGCGGCTCATGTACGCGCGTGCCGCCAGCGTCTCCACGTCGAACTGCTCGTGCAGGTGCTCCAGCGCCCAGGCGACGACCTCCGCGAGCGGGTCCGCGCCGATCTCCTCCGGTAAAGATCGATCGAGGTAGCGCTCCTGACCGCCGGATCGGCGCGGCGGGACCACCAGGCGGCGGGCGAGCGCGCCGGCCGCCTCGTTGCCGTGGTCCGTCCGCACGATGTGGAGACAGAGATCGATTCCGGCCGCGGTGCCGGCCGATGTCAGCACGTCGCCGTCGTCGACGAACAGTTCACGTGGATCCACGTGAACCGACGGATAGCGCTTGGCCAGCGTCGGTGCGTACATCCAGTGCGTCGTCGCGGGGCGGCCGTCCAGCAGGCCCGCCGCCGCGAGGACGAAGGCGCCGGTGCACAGCCCGACGATGCGGGCGCCTTCCTCGTGCGCCCGGCGCAGTGCGTCGAGCGCCTCCTCCGGTGGCGGTGAGGTGATCGAACGCCAGGCCGGCACGACGACCGTGCCCGCCCGTGAGATCGCCTCCAGGCCATGTGGCGCGGTGAGTTCCAGGCCCCCTGTGGTCCGCAGTGGGCCTTCCTCGCCGCCGCACACCAGTAGTCGGTAGCGCGGCACGCCGGCGTCCTGGCGGTCTATCCCGAACACCGACAGCGGTATGGAACTCTCGAAGATGGGGCCGCCGCTGAACAGCAGCACCGCGACGATCTCCTTGCGGCGTCGCCCGGAAAGCTTCCGGGCCGCGGCTTCCGGCGCGGCAGTGGAGTCGTGGCTCATACTGCTAAGCCCCCCTCGGTGGTCGCGGCTCCTCGGTTGTGTCGCTCCTGCACGTTTCCCCTCGGTCCTGCACGAGTCCCCCGCCGTAGACAGTCAAGATCGAATCTACTGTGTCGCATCGCGCCGCAGTGGCCGGTTCGGCACTCGGCACATTGTCGACTTGGCAACTTGGCGTGAAGCATTCGATCACGAAGCGTTGCACTCGCGGGCCGTGCAGGGAAGTGCGCCTTGTCGCGGTGGCCAATCCACGTAGGGTGCGCAGACCCCCTGAGGCCCTTTCCGTGCAGGTGGAACGGGGGTTGAGGGGCGTTCTGGGCAGGGGATGCATGCACGCCAGAAGTTGGCTGAAAAGTGGCGTGCCGAGGCGTGAAAACCGGTCAGCCGACCGGTGTATTTCCCCCAGTGTGACGTCCGCCTCTATGAGCCCCGGTTCCCGTCCGGTGATGGCGGCCGCGGCGCCGCGGTGACGGGCCGTGGAGCTCCTCCTGCCGCAGCCGCGTCGCACCCCGCTCCGACTGGCGCAGCAGCAGGCGGCACACGGCCGTCACGGCGGCGAGGCCGAGGGCCGTGCCGGTGGCGCCGGCCAGCGAGGTGCCGTACAGGAGCAGGACCACCGGGACCAGGACGCAGCTGAAGGCCGCCCAGCGGACCACGTCGGTGGTGCTGTCCTCGGCGGGGGTGCGAGGTCCGGACATGGATATGTGCTCCTGGGCTGCCTGGGCGGTGCTCGTGGTGATCAACGCGGCTGGGGGGCCGTCGGTCACTGGTGGTGGGCGGTCCGTACGACGCGCGCAAGTGAATCCTGTGCAAACCGCCTGTACACCGCAGCAAGCATTGCGTTACGGGCGTCCCCTCGTGCATGCTCCCTGGAACCCGCACCGACCGTGAGCGGGTATCTGGGCTAAGGAGGCGTGCCGCCGTACCCTTGGGGTATGGGGTTGGGAAGACCATTCCCGGACACAGCTCCGCCGCACAGCTGCATTCACAGAGCTCCGCTCGCGGGCCCACCCATATAAGGATCAATACGCCGAGACAGCCATGGCCGGTCACGAATTCTTCGAACCAGCGGACCGCAAGCGGCCCGTCGCCGACCCCACGGCGGCCGAGCCCCTGGCGGCGGAAGAGCCACGCCATTCCTGCGATCCAGCCTTCAAGCACGGCGTGGTCGTCGGCTTCGACGGCTCCACCTCCAGCGAGCGCGCCCTCGCGTACGCCATCGGCATGGCCCATCGCTCCGGGTCGGGCCTGATCATCGTTCATGTCGCCAACCGGCTGCCCACCACGGTGTGGGCGGGCTGTGAGCCGCCGGTCTTCGTCGACGTACCGGATCACCGCACCGAGGTGCTCGGCCTCGAACTCGCGTGCGCGGAGTACCTCTCCGAGGTGCCGTGGATCCTGGTCGAGCGCGGCGGCGACATCTGCCACGAACTCGAAGAGGTCGGGCGGGAGTACGAGGCGGACGCGATCGTCGTCGGCTCCACGCAGGGCATCGTCGGGCGGATCTTCGGGTCCGTCGCGGGGCGGCTCGCCAAGCGGGCCAAGCGTCCCGTCGTTGTCATTCCGTAACTCGCCGTTGTCCCAGGTGAGATGAGTCGTTCGGGACGTCCGCACTCCTTTCTGCGAAGCGTGAACCTACTCGCGCGTAGAGGTGTTTGTGCCCTTGTGAAGGGCATATATCGCACACCGCACAACTGCACATGCATGAAGGGAGCCCGCCGTGGACAACGACGTCTCTGCGGGAAGCGGAATCACCAGCGTGGTCGGCCGACTCGCCCTCGGAATCACCCTGTTGGCCTTCGGCCTCGGGTACGCCGATGTGATCGACGGCGTTTCGGCCGCTGACGCCGTATCAATCGCCCAGTACGTGGGCGGCATTGCCCTCTTCGTCGCCGGCCTGATGGCCCTCCGGGATCGTGACGCCGCGAACGGCACCGCGTTCGTGGCCCTCGGCGCGCTCTGGTTCACCTGGGCCGTCGCCGCCGACAATCAGGTGTCCGCCAATGCCGCGGGGCTCTTCCTGCTGCTGTTCGCCCTCGTGGCGCTGTCCCTCACACTCGCCGGCGGCGACCAGCTCGGCCAGGGCACGTACGGGCTGTTCTTCGTCGGCCTGCTGCTCATGGGCATCGCGAGCTTCGCCGACAACGACGGGCTCACCAAGGTGGGCGGCTGGTTCGCCGTCGCCGCGGGGGCGGTGGCCTGGTACGCCGCGACCGCCGCTCTGGCCCACTGGCCGACCGCACTTCCTCGACGCGCTGCGGGCCGGGGGGTGACGGCCGCCGGTTAGCTGCGCAGGCCGGGGGTTGGGCGGCCCCCGGCAATCGAAACGGACCCCCCGTGAATGGTGGCATCACGTGGGGTCCGTCTTGTTCGTCGGCCTCTGCGGGTTTGTGGGGGCTTGTCGCGCAAGTTCCCCGCGCCCCTCAAGGCAGGGGCTGCGCCCCTGAATAGGGGTTGGCTACTCGACCGTTACCGACTTTGCGAGGTTGCGCGGCTTGTCGATGTCCCTGCCCAGGGCCAAGGCCGTGTGGTAGGCCAGGAGTTGGAGGGGGATGCCCATCAGGATGGGGTCGAGTTCGTCCTCGTTCTTCGGGACGACGATCGTCTGGTCGGCCTTTTCCTGGTGCTGGTGGGCCACCGCGAGGATCTTGCCGCTGCGGGCCTTGATCTCCTCCATGGCGGCGCGGTTCTTCTCCAGCAGGTCGTCGTCGGGGACGATCGCGACCGTGGGGAGGGCCGGCTCGATCAGGGCCAGGGGGCCGTGCTTGAGCTCGGAGGCGGGGTAGGCCTCGGCGTGGATGTAGGAGACCTCCTTGAGCTTGAGGGAGGCCTCGCGGGCGACCGGGTAGCCGCGGACACGGCCGATGAAGAGCATCGAGTGCGCCTCGGCGTACTCCTGGGCCAGCTTCTTGATCTCCTCCTCCTGCTCCAGCATCTCGGCGATCTGGGCGGGCAGCTTGCGCAGGCCCTCGATGATCCGCTTGCCGTCCCGGACGGAGAGGTCGCGGGTGCGGCCCAGGTGCAGGGCGAGGAGCGCGAAGGCCACCGTGGTGTTGGTGAAGCACTTCGTGGAGACCACGCAGACCTCGGGGCCCGCGTGGACGTAGATGCCGCCGTCCGCCTCGCGGGCGATCGCCGAGCCGACCACGTTCACCACGCCGAGCACCCGGGCGCCCTTGCGCTTCAGCTCCTGGACGGCCGCGAGGACGTCGTAGGTCTCACCGGACTGGGAGACCGCGATGTAGAGGGTGTCGGGGTCCACGACCGCGTTGCGGTAGCGGAACTCGGAAGCCGGCTCGGCGTCCGCGGGGATACGGGCCAGCTCCTCGATCATCTGGGCGCCGATCATGCCCGCGTGGTAGGAGGTGCCGCAGCCGAGGATCTTCACGCGGCGGATCTGGCGGGCCTCGCGGGCATCCAGATTCAACCCACCCAGATGGACCGTCGAGAAGCGGTCGTCGATGCGGCCGCGCAGCACGCGGTCCACGGCGTCGGCCTGCTCGTGGATCTCCTTGTGCATGTAGGTGTCGTGGCCGCCCATGTCGTAGGAGGCGGCCTCCCACTCGACGGTGGTGGGCTCGGCGGTCGTGCGCGTGCCCTCCGTCGTGTAGGTGCGGAAGTCGTCGGCCTTGAGGGTGGCCATCTCGCCGTCGTCCAGCGTCACTATCTGACGGGTGTGGGCGACCAGGGCCGCGATGTCCGAGGCGACGAACATCTCCTTCTCGCCGATGCCCAGGACGACCGGGGAGCCGTTGCGGGCGACGACGATGCGGTCCGGGAAGTCGGCGTGCAGGACCGCGATGCCGTACGTGCCCTCGATCACGCGCAGCGTCTCGCGGACCTTGTCCTCCAGCTTCTCCGCCTGCGAGCGGGAGATCAGGTGGACGAGGACCTCGGTGTCGGTCTCCGAGAGGAACTCGACGCCGTCGGCCTCCAGCTTGCGGCGCAGGTCGGAGGCGTTGTCGATGATGCCGTTGTGGACGACGGCGACCTTGCCCTCGGCGTCCAGGTGCGGGTGGGCGTTCACGTCGGAGGGGGCGCCGTGGGTGGCCCAGCGGGTGTGGGCGATACCGGTGGTGCCCTTGAAGCGCGCCGGGACCTTGGCCTCCAGGTCACGGACCCGGCCCTTGGCCTTGACCATCTTCAGGGCGGGCGCTTTCGGGGAGGAGACGACCACGCCGGCCGAGTCGTAGCCGCGGTACTCAAGGCGCTGCAGGCCTTCGAGCAGCAGGGGCGCCACATCACGCTTGCCGATGTATCCGACGATTCCGCACATATATAGAGGTATCCCTAGCCGTAGACGATCCGGCGCAGCTGGCGGAGCGTGAGCTCCGGCGGTGCCACCGTCCGGTATTTCAGGTCCGCCTCGATCCGTTCGAAGATCGTCGCGTTCACCAGGCCCTGGGCCTGGAGCTCGCGGTGGCGGCGACGGACGAACTCCTCGGTCGTCTCGTCGAAGTAGGCGAGCACGTCCTGGATCACCCGCAGCGCTTCGCCCCTGCTGAGGGGCGTGCTCCGGGTCAGATGATCAACAAGGTCGTCGTGCACTCGGTAGATCCTGGGGTATCGGGGACCGCTTCGCAAGAATCCTGCCCGATTTCGGGCAAGTGGGTGTCAGGAGGCTTTGGGAGAGTTATGGAACGCCCATGGGGGTTCCATGAGCGGTTGTTCCGCGGGGGGATGTGTGCACCGACCAGCTTGTGACGCCATGGACATTCCTCGCATGGGTGTACCCCAGCAGCTGGCCGAGCGCATGAGCATGGCCGAACAGCACGAGTACCTGCGCACCAAGTTCTCCCGGCGCACGATGATCAGAGGCGGCGCCGTCACCCTCGGCGCCGTCGCCGGCGGCACCTTCGTGCCAGGCGCCACCGCCCGGGCGGCCGTACCGACCCAGCGGGCCCCGCGCACCGAGACCGTCGACGGCGCGCTCGTCGCCCCCTTCGGCCGCCACCTCGCCTACGGCAGCGACGCACGCACCGAGATGACCGTCTCGTGGCAGGTGCCGGTCGCCGTGCGGAAGCCGTTCATCCGCATCGGCGCCCACCCCTGGGACCTCTCCCACAAGATCGAGGCCGAGGTCCGCAGCCTCTACACCCCGGCCGGCGTCGGCGCCAGCGGCGACCACACCCAGTACTACGTCCACGCCAGGCTGACCCACCTGCGCCCCGGCCGGACGTACTACTACGGCGTCGGCCACCAGGGCTTCGACCCCGCCGAGCCGCACCTCCTCGGCACCCTGGGCACCTTCACCACCGCCCCCGCGTACAAGGAGCCGTTCACCTTCACGGCCTTCGGTGACCAGGGCGTCAGCTATCACGCGCTGGCCAACGACAGCCTGATCCTCGGCCAGAACCCGAGCTTCCATCTGCACGCCGGCGACATCGCGTACGGTGACCCGGCCGGCCAGGGCAAGCCCTCCGACACCGGCTTCGACTCCCGCACCTGGGACCAGTTCCTGTACCAGACCGAGTCGGTCGCCAAGTCGGTGCCGTGGATGGTGAGTTACGGCAACCACGACATGGAGGCCTGGTACTCGCCCAACGGCTACGGCGGCGAGGAGGCCCGTTTCACGCTCCCCGACAACGGGCCGGACCGCACGAACCTGCCGGGCGTCTACTCCTTCGTCCACGGCAACACCGCGATCATCTCGCTCGACCCCAACGACGTGTCGTACGAGATCCCGGCCAACCTCGGTATCTCCGGGGGCACCCAGAGCACATGGTTCGAGGCGCAGCTGAAGAGGTTCCGGGCCGCCCACGACATCGACTTCGTCGTCGTGTTCTTCCACCACTGCGCGTACTGCACCTCCACCGCGCACGCCTCGGAGGGGGGTGTGCGCCAGGAGTGGGTGCCGCTGTTCGAGAAGTACCAGGTGGACCTGGTCATCAACGGTCACAACCACCAGTACGAGCGCACGGATGTGATCAAGGGGGACGAGGTCGTCAAGAAGCTGCCGATCGGCGGCACGGCCTTTCCCGAGACCGAGGGCGTCGTGTACGTCACGGCGGGCGCGGCGGGCCGCAGCCTGTACGCGTTCTCCGCGCCCGACTCCTACGAGGGGCACGAGAACGAGGTCGACTCCGTGGCCTCCTTCGTCAACCTCAAGGACGGCAAGAAGAATGAGACCGTCACTTGGTCGCGGGTGCGGTACCTCAACTACTCGTTCCTGAGGGTGGACGTGAACCCCGCGCCGCGCGGCCGGTACGCCACCCTGAAGGTCTCGGGCATCGCCGAGACCGGTGACCGGATCGACCACTTCACGGTGGCCCGCAAGGCCAAGTAGGCCCGCTACATCCGCTTCAGCACCGCCTGCTTGGCCATCGTGAACTCCTCGTCCGTCAGGACGCCGGTGCGATGGAGCTCGCCGAGCTCGCGCAGGCGGCGCAGGAGCGCGTCATGGTCGTCCTCCGCGGCCGCGGCCGCGGCCGCGGCCGGGGCGGCGGGCAGTTCCGCTCGCGGCTCCGGCACATCCGCGGTGGCCCTGGCCGGATGCGGCAGGCGAGCCTGGACCGCCGCCGCGACCAGGGCCATCAGCGGGTCCTTCTTGAAGCCCCACAGCTCCACGGCGTTGGGGTCGTACTTGGGCGGGGCCTTGGTGGAGGCGTTCCTGACGGTGAAGCGGAGGTGGCCGTTCTCCAGGCCCGCCGCCGGATGCCACTCCACGGCCGTGATGTCGGCCAGCGCGAGGGAGCGGGTGCCCGCGGCGGCCTTGGCGTCCTCCGTCTTCCAGTTCCACTCCAGACGGACCCGCTCGCCGTCGAAGCTGGCGGTGGCGTCCCCGGCGGAGACGGACAGCGGGACCGAAGGACTCGGCACGAGATAGGCGTCGACCGGGTCGGCCGGGACCTCGTCCAGCAGCAGGGCGTTGCGCACCTCGTCCACGAAGTACTCCGCGACGCCGTAGCGGTCGGACTCCACGATCAGCTGGTACGGGTCGTTGGGCTCGGTCAGCCGGCCGCCGGTGGCGTGCAGCAGCGGGTCGGCGCCGTCGCGCAGGCGCAGCCGCAGCCGTCCGGCCTTCTTGCCCTGCTCGAAGGAGACTCCCGCCAACGCTCCCAGCGGGAGGACCAGTTCACCCAGCGTCTTGCGGAACAGGCTGACGTTCTTGTCCCGTCCGGGAGTCAGTCGCAGTGCGTCGCCGTCGAAGACCCACGTGCCGTCCTTCTGGATGATTTCCGCCATGGGGTGGATTGTTCCACCAGTCTCACGAGAGAGTGGTCCAGACCTCTTGGAGCGCAATGGCTCATGGAAGGGACACGTCTGTGAGAGATCGCAGTGTGAGACAGCACCACAGAACGCTCCGCCTTCTCGGTTCCCTGCTGCTGGTCGCGATGGCCGCCTCGGTCACAGGAGCCGCTCCCGCCCAGGCTGCACCGCCCACCCCGCTGGACCGCGTGGTCCCCGCGCCCGCGTCGGTCAGCTCGGGCGGCACCCCCTACCGGATCACCCGCGGCACCCGGATCCGCGTCGACGACTCCCGGGAGAGCCGCCGCGTCGGGGAGTACCTCGCGGGTGTCCTCCGCCCCTCCACCGGTTACCGCCTCCCGGTCACCGACCGCGGCGCCGGTGGCATCCAACTCCGGCTGTCCAAGGGTTCGTTCGGGGCGGAGGGCTACCGCCTCGACAGCGGCCGCAAGGGCGTCACCATCACCGCGGCGGCCCCCGCCGGGCTCTTCCACGGCGTCCAGACCCTGCGCCAGCTGCTCCCGGCCGCCGTCGAGAAGGACTCCGTCCAGTCCGGCCCCTGGCTGGTCGCGGGCGGCACGATCAAGGACACCCCGCGCTACGGCTGGCGCGGCGCGATGCTGGACGTCTCCCGGCACTTCTTCACCGTCGACCAGGTCAAGCGCTACATCGACCAGCTCGCCCTCTACAAGATCAACAAGCTGCATCTGCATCTCAGCGACGACCAGGGCTGGCGCATCGCCATCGACTCCTGGCCGCGCCTTGCGGCCTACGGCGGCTCGACCCAGGTCGGCGGCGGCCCCGGCGGGTACTACACCAAGGCCGACTACAAGGAGATCGTCCGCTACGCGACCTCCCGCTATCTGGAGGTCGTCCCGGAGATCGACATGCCGGGCCACACCAACGCGGCGCTGGCGTCGTATGCCGAGCTGAACTGTGACGGGGTGGCACCGCCGCTCTACACCGGCACCGAGGTCGGCTTCAGCTCGCTGTGCGTGAACAAGGAGATCACGTACGACTTCGTGGACGACGTGATCCGCGAGCTGGCCGAGCTCACCCCGGGCAAGTACCTGCACATCGGCGGTGACGAGGCGCACTCCACCAGCCACGCGGACTATGTGACGTTCATGGACCGGGTGCAGCCGCTCGTCGCCAAGTACGGCAAGACCGTGATCGGCTGGCACCAGCTGACCGGAGCGAACCCCTCGCGGGGGGCGTTGGCGCAGTACTGGGGGCTGGACGACACGAGCGCCGAGGAGAAGGCGCAGGTTGCGGCTGCCGCGCGGAACGGCACGGGGGTCGTGCTGTCCCCGGCCGACCGGATCTACCTCGACATGAAGTACACCGCCGACACGCCCCTGGGCCTTGACTGGGCCGGGTTGGTCGAGGTGAAGCGGTCGTACGACTGGGATCCGGGCAACTACCTCCCGGGGGTGCCGGCTTCAGCGGTCCGGGGTGTGGAGGCGCCGCTGTGGTCGGAGACGCTCACCAAGTCCGACGACATCGAGTACATGGCGTTTCCGCGGCTGGCGGGGGTGGCCGAGCTGGGGTGGTCGCCGGCTGCCACGCATGACTGGGACACCTACAAGGTGCGGCTTGCTGCGCAGGGGCCGCGGTGGGAGGCGTTGGGGATCGACTTCTATCGGTCGCCGCAGGTTTCTTGGTGATTCGTCGTCTGCGGGTCGGTGGGGGCTGGTCGCGCCCCGCGGCGGAGCCGCAAATTGATACAGCCTCGCGCCCCTAAAAGCAGGGCGTTGGTGCCGGCGGGCACCCAGGAGGACCGTACTCCGGGGTGCCCGCCTGTCCGTGTGGGGCCGTGATTACAGGCCCGCTATCGGGTTCTTCAGGTTGCCCACCAGCTGGAGGGCCCCCGCCGGGTCCGTCAGGTCCACCATCTGCTTGTTGTCGCGCAGCTGGAGGCGGTTGAGGCAGGACAGGGCGAACTCGGGGGCGAACATGTCGTACTGCTTGAACTTGTCGGCGAGTTCGGGCACCGAGTGCTGGTAGTCCCGGGTGACCTCGGCGACCGTGCGCCAGAAGTCGTCCTCCTCCAGGATTCCCTCGGTCGCGAGGTTCGCGGCGAGGAAGCGGAAGAAGCAGTCGAAGACGTCCGTGAAGACGGACAGGAGCTTCTTGTCCTCCGGCACGTCCACGCGCAGCCGCTCGACCGTCGGCGGCAGTACCGCGTCCGGGTCCATGACGGCGATCTCCTCGGCGATGTCCTTGTAGATCGCGCGCTGCACGACGCCGTCCCTCAGGACGAGGATGACGTTCTCGCCGTGCGGCATGTACACCAGGTCGTAGGCGTAGAAGCTGTGCAGGAGCGGGGTGAAGTACGCCTTCAGGTAGCGGCGCAGCCACTCCGTCGGGGTGAGGCCCGACTGGGCGATCAGGGCGCCCGCGAAGGACGCGCCCTCGTGGTCGACGTGGACGAGGGAGGCCATGGTGGCCAGTGACTCGCCGTCCTTCAGCTGGGTCACCGGGCTCTCGCGCCACAGCGCCGCCAGCATCTTGCGGTACGGCGAGTAGCGGTCCGTCGCCGCCTCGTACTCCAGGTGCCGGTAGCCGACGGCGGCACGCTCGCGGATGATCGACAGGCCCGTGGCCTGCAACACCGGGTCGTTGTCGATGAGCCCGGCCAGCCAGTCGTTGATGGCCGGCGTCGCCTCCATGTAGGCGGCCGACAGACCGCGCATGAAGCCCATGTTGATGACGGACAGGGCCGTCTTCACGTAGTACTTCTCGGGGCTGGTGGTGTTGAAGAAGGTCCGGATGGATTGCTGGGCCAGGTACTCGTCGTCGCCCTCGCCCAGGCAGACCAGGTGCCGGCGGGCGACCTCGGCGGCGAAGGTGACCGTGAGCTTGTTCCACCACTGCCAGGGGTGGACGGGGATGAGGAGGTAGTCGGCGGGGTCCAGTTCCTGCTCGCGCAGGACGGCGTGGAAGCGCTCGACGGTCTCCGTGCCCAGCTCGTCGCGGACGAAGGTCTCGTACTCGATGCCGACCCCGGCTGTGAAGGCGGCGCGGGAGCGGTGGGCCGCCAGCCAGACCAGGCGGACCGGGCTCGCGGTCTCGGGGGCGTACGAGAGGTACTCGTGGATGCCGAAGCCGAGCCGTCCGTTGTTGGCGACGAAGCAGGGGTGGCCCTCGGTCATGCCGGTCTCGATGGCCTGGAAGCCGGACCCGACGAGCTCGGCGACCGGGACCTGCGGCTTGGTCAGCTTGTAGCAGGTGCCGGAGAGGGTGGAGGAGATCTCCTCCAGGTAGACCGGCAGGACCTCGTCGCTCAGGCCCAGGGACTTCTGCAGCTCGATGAAGAAGTCCAGTGCGGTGAGCGGGAGTTCGGCCCCGTCGCGGTGCCGGGTGATCGAGTCGGCGTCGACCTGCCAGTGGTCGAGCGCGCGGAGCACCGCGGTGAAGGTGTAGCGGGTCAGGCCGTCGTCGCTGCGGACGACGTACTGATCGCCCTCCTGCTCAGGGGTGATCAGCCGCTCGTGTGCGAACTCGGCGAGTGCCTTGCGGATCAGGAGGCGGTTGGCCCGCGCCCAGCGGTGGGGGGACAGATGCGCCACGGCGTCGGACAGGGTCATACGGCTGCTCCTCGGGCCGCCAGGTACTGATCGCGCGTGCAGAAGCTCAGCAGCGCGCGCTTCTCCGGCTTGTCGATCTCACGGACGGGCACGAAGCCGACGGCCTCGTTCAGCGCGTGCACGGCCTTGTTGCCGACGTCGGGCTCGACCACGACCCGGCGGGTGCGCGGGTCGGCGAACAGCTCGTCCATCACGGCGGTGATGACCGCCTTGGTGAAGCCGTGGATCGGCCGGTCGGTCGGCGCGACCAGGAAGTGCATGCCGACGTCGCCGGGCTCGGGCTCGTACAGGCCGACCAGCTCGACGTAGCGGGGGTCGTAGCTCTCCATCAGGAAGGCCGGTTCGCCGTCGTGCAGGCCCAGGTAGGCGTGGTGGTACTGATGGGCCGCGATGCGCATGTACTCGCGCTCGACGTCCTGGAGTTTCGCGTCCTGCATCATCCAGAAGGCCGCCTTGGGGTCGGTGACCCAGCGGTGCAGCAGCTCGGCGTCCTTCAGCGGGTCGAGCGCGTGGATGGTGAACGTACCGATGCTCATACGGAGAACTCCTGGAACGCGATCGTCTTCTCGACCGGGTAGTACTCGGTGCCGAGCAGCTCGCGGATGATGTACGCGTTCCGGTACGGGCCCATGCCCAGGTCGGGGCTGGTGATGCTGTGCGTGTGGACGCCGGAGTTCTGGAGGAAGACACCGCGGCCGGTGACGTCGATCGCGTAGTTGCGGGCGACGTCGAAGTTGCCGTGCGAGTCGTGGACCAGGCGGTCGCGCACGGGCTTGAGGAACTCGGGCTCGGCGTACTTGTAGCCGGTGGCCAGGACCAGGCCCTGGGAGTCGAGCTCGAAGTCCTTCCCCTGCTCCTCCTGGCGGAAGGACAGCGTGTACGTGCCGTTCTCGTACCGCGCGCTGTCGAGGGAGGAGTTGGTGAGCAGTCGCGTCGGGACCGGGCCGCCGAGGTTCTTCTGGTAGAGCAGGTCGAAGATCTCGTTGATCAGGTCGCCGTCGATGCCCTTGAACAGGCCCTTCTGCTCGGCGGTGAGCCGGTAGCGGGTGGCCTCCGGCAGCTCGCGGAAGTAGTCGATGTACTCCGGGGAGGTCATCTCCAGCGTGAGCTTGGTGTACTCCAGCGGGAAGAAGCGCGGGGAGCGGGTGACCCAGTTCAGCCGGTAGCCGTGGACGTCGATCTCACTGAGCAGGTCGTAGTAGATCTCGGCCGCGGACTGCCCGGAGCCGACGAGCGTGATCGACTCCTTCTTCTGGAGCTCCGACTTGTTCTGGAGATAGCGGGAGTTGTGCAGGAAGTCGCCGCCCAGGCCCTGGCAGGCCTCGGGTATGTAGGGCGGGGTGCCCGTGCCGAGGACGAGGTGGCGGGCGCGGTAGAGGTCACCGGTGGCGGTGCGTACGACGTAGACATCGTCCTCGTACGTCACCTCCGTCACCGTCGTGTCGAACCGGATGCTGCTCAGTTTGTCCGCGGCCCAGCGGCAGTAGTCGTCGTACTCGACCCGCAGCGGGTAGAAGTTCTCGCGGATGTAGAACGAGTACAGCCGGCCCTTCTCCTTCAGATAGTTCAGGAAGGAGTACGGCGAGGTCGGGTCGGCCAGGGTGACCAGGTCCGACATGAACGGGGTCTGCAGGTGGGCGCCGTCCAGGAACATGCCCGCGTGCCACTCGAAGTCGGGCTTCGACTCCAGGAAGACACCGTCGAGCTCGTCGATCGGCTCGGTCAGACAGGCGAGGCCGAGGTTGAACGGGCCGAGCCCGATCCCCACGAAGTCATGGGTTGTGGTCGGGTTTTCAGGACGCGCGGTCAAGGGACTCTCCCAGGTACTGCTCGGCGTGGCCGGCGATCAGGTCGAGGACGGCGGCGATGTCCTCGGCCGTCGTCTCGGGGTTGAGCAGGGTGAACTTCAGGTAGTGGCGGCCCTGGACCTTCGTGCCCGCCACGACCGCGTCGCCGGAGGCGAACAGGGCCTTGCGGGCGTACAGGTTGGCGCGGTCTATCTCGGCCGGGTCGGTGACGGCGGCGGGGATGTAGCGGAAGACGAGGGTGGAGAGGGTCGGCTCCACGACGACGTCGAAGCGCGGGTCGGCGGCGAGGAGCTGCCAGCCCTCCACGGCCAGGTCGCAGACCTCGTCGAAGAGCTGCCCGATGCCGTCGGCGCCCATCGTGCGCAGGGTCATCCACAGCTTGAGCGCGTCGAACCGGCGGGTGGTCTGGAGGGACTTGTCGACCTGGTTGGGGATGCGCTCCTGCACCATGCGGCGCGGGTTGAGGTACTCCGCGTGGTAGGTGGCGTGGCGCAGGGTCGAGGCGTCCCGGACCAGCACGGCCGACGAACTCACCGGCTGGAAGAAGGACTTGTGGTAGTCGACGGTGACCGAGTCGGCGCGCTCGATGCCGTCGATGCGGCCCCGGTACTTCACGGAGGCGAGCAGACCGCAGCCGTAGGCGGCGTCGACGTGCATCCAGGTGCCGAACTGCTCGCACAGCTCGGCGATCTCGGGCAGTGGGTCGATGGAGCCGAAGTCGGTGGTCCCGGCGGTGGCGACGACGGCCATGGGCACGAGGCCGTCCTTCCGGCAGCGCTCCAGCTCATGGGCGAGCGCGACGGTCTGCATCCGCTTGTCGTGGTCGACGGGGACGGAGACGACCGAATCGGCGCTCAGGCCGAGGAGCTTGGCCGACTTCTTCACACTGAAGTGGCTGACCTCGGAGGCGAAGATCCGCAGTTCGGCGAGGTTGTCGCTCTTGGCCTCCTCGCGGGCCAGCAGCAGCGCCTGCAGGTTGGACTGTGTGCCGCCGGAGGTGAAGACACCGTCGGCGTTCGCACCGAGCCCGATCCGCGCGGTCGTCCAGTCGATCAGTTTGCGCTCGATGAGGGTGCCGCCGGCCGACTGGTCCCAGGTGTCCAGGGAGGAGTTGACGGCGGAGAGGATCGCCTCGCCGAGCACGGCCGGGATGACGACCGGGCAGTTGAGGTGGGCGAGATAGCGGGGGTGGTGGAAGTAGATCGCGTCGCGGAGGTACACGTCCTCCAGCTCGTCGAGCACCGCGGCGGTGTCGAGCAGCGGCTGGTCGAGGTCGATCGCGTCGATGGCGGGGGCGAGGGCGTCGACGGTGACACCGGTGAACGGACGGTCGGTGGCGGCGAGTTTGGCTGCCACCCGCTCTATACCTTCGGTCACGGAGCTGCGGTACCGCTCCGCGGTCGTGTCATTGAGCAGGTGCGAGCGCATGGGGAGGTCCTTCGGTGGGACGGGCCGTGAGTGCGGAGGTGGGGGGTTCAACTTAGGTTAGCCTAACCTAAGTAGCGAAGCGTGAGGGCAGGCTCGACCGTGACTGTGATCACGTCGATTCCGGAAGTGCCTACTCGGCGGCGCGCAGCTGGTCCTCGGTCATCCCCTGGCGCCAGTAGCCGACGAACGTCACCCGGCGCCGGTCGATCCCGCGCTCACCGACGAAGTGCCGGCGCAGCGCCTTCACCCGGCCGGACTCACCCGCGATCCAGACGTACGGCCGCTCCGCGGGCGGGAGTTGCTCGGCGCGGACGGCGTCGAGCCCGTCCTCCCGCACCAGCCAGGTGATCCCGGCGTCGGCCTCCGTCGCCAGATCCTGGATGTCCGCGGCGTCGCGCACCTCCAGCCACACGCGCGCAACTGTGCCGGCCGGCAGGGTTTCGAGGATGGCGGAGACGGCGGGTACGGCGGTCTCGTCACCCCAGATGACGACGAGATCGGTGTCCTCCGGCGGCCGGAACCGGATCGCCCGGTTGTCGGCGAGGGCGGGCCCGAGCAACAGCACCCGGTCACCGGCGCCGGCCCGGGAGGCCCACTCGGACGCGGGCCCGGCCGGGCTGTGCAGCACGAAGTCGATGTCGATCTCGTCCGGCTGGCGGCGCAGGGCACGCAGCGTGTACGACCGCATCACGGCCCGCACGTCGTCCGGCAGGTCCCGCCACCCCTGCCACCACCCGTCCCCGAGTTCCAGCGGAACCTGCGGCTCGCTCTGCCCGGGATGCGGCAGGAACAACGACAGCGACTGGTCACGCCCGTCGGAGAAGAAGTGCGCCAGCTCCTCCCCACCGAAGGTGACCCGGACCATGGACGGCCCGAGCCGCCGCGTCCGCACGACCTGAAGAGAGAAGAACCGGAAGGGGGTGGTGGCAATGGCGGTGGTCATGTCTGCTCCAGAGGTGACGCGCCCCAAAGGGGCGCGGGGAACTGCGCGACCAGCCACGGCGGACTCGCAGTTCACCACGGTGCGTTGGGCTTACGGCGCTGAACCGGTTCTCCCAGCGGAGCGCCTAGGCGACCTTCTTGGCCTTCTCGATCGCCTCGGCCAGACTCGTCAGCAGCGGCGTGCACTTCGCATACGACAGAATCGGCTCGGGCGAACGCGCGATGACCTGTCCCGCCTTCACCGCGGGCAGCTTCTTCCAGGTCGCCTCGGTGATGTCCTTCGGCTGAATCGTCGAAGACCGGTCGTCCATCATGATGATGTCGGCCGGGTACTTGTCGACGTTCTCCCAGCTCAGCGACTCGAACCAGCCGCCACCCTCCGTCTTCGCGTTCTCCGGAGGCTCGACGAACTTCACGCCGAGGGCCTTGAAGTACTCGAGGTCGATGGAGAGGTTGGTGCCGGAGACGTAGAAGAGGTCCTGGCTGGCGGAACCGGCCATCACCTTGATCTCGGGACGAGCCTTCGCGGCCTTGCGCAGGCGCTCCGCCGCGGCCTCGAAGTCCTTCTTCGACTGGGCGACCTCGTCGGCCTTCAGGTCCGCGCCGAGGGATCCGGCCAGCTCCCACATCCGCTCCAGCGGCTGGGTGAGCTGACGGTCGTAGACGGAGATGGCGGCGCTCGGGGCGAGCTTGGCGATCTTGTCCTTGGAGGCCTCAGGGACGTACCAGAGGGTGCCGGCGTCGTCGAAGGTCGTGGAGATGAGGACCTCGGGGGCGAACGCCGCGTACTCCTCGACGTTGAACTGGTCCCAGACGTTGCCGAAGACCGTCAGCTTGCTGACGTCCATGTCGCCGGCCTGGACGTCGGCCTTGCCGTCCTGCGTCTTGGTCGGGCCGAAAACGCCCTTGACCTCGATGCCGTAGTCGTACAGGGCGGCCGCGACGCCGACGAAGGCGACGATCTTCGTCGGGACCTTGTCGAGCTTCACCGTGGTGCCGCGGTCGTCCTTGAACGTCCAGGAGCCGGACTTGGCAGCGGTCGTGGCCTCACCGGAACCGCCGCTTTTCCCGTCGTCGTTCCCGCAGGCGGCCAGCACGGCCCCGAGGCCGAGGGCGCTGCCGGCGGCGAGGACGCCGCGGCGGGTGAGGTGGGTGGCTCGGGCGTTGGGCATGGGTACGCTGCTTTCGAACAGGGCGGATCACCCGCCGGACAATTCGAAGGTAGGTTAGCCTAACCTGAGCTGATGTCCAGGGGTGGGGGCCCTTGTGATCGAAGCTGTTCACCTGCTGTGAGGGCGCCTTGAGCGACCGATAAGGCCCAACTCCCTTTCAATCAAGGGATGTTGGGCCTTATTCGGAGAGTCGGACGGGCTCAGCCCACCAGCCCCAGTTCCCGAGCGATCAGCATCCGCTGCACCTCGCTCGTCCCCTCCCCGATCTCCAGGATCTTGGAGTCCCGCCACATACGGGCGACCGGGTACTCGTTCATGAAGCCGTAGCCGCCGTGGATCTGGGTGGCGTCGCGGGCGTTGTCCACGGCGATCGTGGACGAGTACAGCTTCGCCAGGGCCGCTTCCTTCTTGAAGGGTTCGCCGGAGACGAGGCGGCTGGCCGCGTCGCGCCACGCCAGGCGGGCCGTGTGGGCCTTCATCTCCATGTCGGCGATCTTGAACTGGATGGCTTGGTTCGCGCCGATCGGACGGCCGAAGGCGTGACGTTCCTTCGCGTACTTCACCGACTCGTCGACGCAGCCCTGCGCCAGGCCCGTCGCCAGGGCCGCGATGGCGATCCGGCCCTCGTCCAGGATGCGCAGGAACTGGGCGTACCCACGGCCCTGCTCGCCCAGCAGGTTGGCCGCCGGGACCCGGACGTCCGCGAAGGACAGTTCACGGGTGTCCGACGCGTTCCAGCCGACCTTCGAATACGGCGCCGCCACCGTGAAGCCCGGCGTACCGGACGGGACGATGATCGACGAGATCAGCGGCTTGCCGTCGGGCTTGCGGCCGGTCACCGCGGTGACCGTGACCAGGCCCGTGATGTCCGTACCGGAGTTGGTGATGAAGCACTTGCTGCCGTTGATCACCCATTCGTTCGTCGACTCGTCGAGGCGGGCCGTGGTGCGTGTCGCGCCCGCGTCCGAGCCGCCGTCGGGCTCGGTCAGGCCGAAGGCGCCCAGCATCTCGCCGGAGCACAGCCGCGGCAGCCACTCGCGCTTCTGCTCCTCCGTACCGAAGAGGTGGATCGGCATCGCGCCCAGCGAGACGCCCGCCTCCAGCGTGATGGCGACCGAGGAGTCCACCCGGGCCAGTTCCTCCAGCGCGATGCCCAGCGCCAGATAGTCGCCGCCCATACCGCCGTGCTCCTCGGGGAACGGCAGTCCGAACAGGCCCATGCGGCCCATCTCCCGGACGATCTCGTACGGGAACTCATGACGCTCGTAGAAGTCGCCGATCTTCGGCGCCACGACGTCGTGGGCGAACTCCTCCACCGTACGGCGGAGTTCCTCCAGTTCGGGGGAGAGACGGTGGTTCATGGCTGTTCACTGCTCCTTGTGGGAGAGGGCTCGTACGGTGCGGGACGGGCTGGGTCGGCCCAGTTGTTCGGCCATCCACGCGCTCGTGGCGACGAGGCGGTCGAGGTCGACTCCGGTGTCGATGCCGAGGCCCCGCAGCATCCACACGAGGTCTTCCGTGGCGAGGTTTCCGGTGGCGGACTTGGCGTACGGGCAGCCGCCCAGGCCGCCGGCCGAGGCGTCGACGGTCGTGACGCCGTGTTCCAGGGCGGCGTAGGTGTTGGCGAGGGCCTGGCCGTAGGTGTCGTGGAAGTGCACGCCGATGACGTTCGTCGGTACGCCCTCCTCGTTGAGGAGGGAGAGGAGCTCGAGCACATGGCCCGGCGTCGCCACGCCGATGGTGTCGCCGAGGCTCAGCTCGTCGCAGCCCATCGCGACGAGCGCCTTGCAGACCCGGGCCACCTGGTGGAGGGGAACCTCGCCCTCCCAGGGGTCGCCGAAGCACATCGAGACGTACCCGCGGACATGCAGGCCCTCGTCCTTGGCGCGGCGCACCACCGGGTCGAAGACGCCCAGCGACTCGTCAAGCGTCCGGTTGAGGTTGGCCTTGGCGAAGGACTCCGTGGCGCTCGCGAAGACGGCGATCCGGCGGGCGCCCAGGGTCAGGGCGCGGTCCAGGCCGCGGGCGTTGGGCACCAGGACGGGCAGGTGCACGCCCTCCAGGCCGGACACGAGCGGGAACAGCTGCTCGGCGTCGGCGAGTTGGGGCACCCACTTGGGATGGACGAAGCTCGTCGCCTCGATCGTCGTCAGCCCGGCGTCGGCGAGCCGGCGCACGAACTCCGCCTTCACCTCCGTCGGCACGGTCGACTTCTCGTTCTGCAGGCCGTCGCGCGCCCCGACCTCGTGGATGCGGACCCGGGCCGGCAGGTCCGAGGCGGGTACGACCATGGGCAGCGTCATCAGTCCTCCTCCAGCGGTGTGATGACCGCCAGGACCTGGTCCATGGCGACCGTCGAGCCGGGTGTGACGTCGAGTTCGGCGACGGTGCCGGCGTGCGGGGCGGAGATGACGTGCTCCATCTTCATCGCCTCCACCACCAGCAGGCTCTGACCGGCGCTCACCTCGTCACCGACGGCGACCTTCACCACCGTCACCGTCCCCGGCATGGGCGCGGTGAGCGAGTCGGCGCCCGCGTGGGCGGCCCCGGTGAGGGAGGCCGCCACCGGGTCGTGGTCACGTACGTGCCAGGAGTCGCCGTCCCGGCCCAGCCAGTCGGCGGCGCGCCGGAAGGTGTGGCGTACGCCGTCGAGGGTCACGGACACCTCGTCGTCGGTGACGGTGGCGGAGCCCCGCGGGGCGTACTCCACCGGGTCCTGCACCCGCAGAGGGAAGCTCACGGGGTGTGCGGTGCCGCCGAGCCGCCAGCCGCTGGGCACCGAGAACGGGTCCGTCCAGCCGTCGCCCGCCGGCCTCAGCGCCTGATGCCGTACGGCCGCCGCCGCCTCGTACACCTCCTCGGGTACGTCCGTGGCGACGAGGTCGTCCACGACGCGCTCGACCAGACCGGTGTCCAACTCGCCCGCCACGACCGCCGGATGTGCGAGCAGCCGCCGCAGGAACCCGGCGTTCGTCTGCACGCCCAGCGTGACCGTCTCCGCGAGCGCCGCCCGGAGCTTCCTGAGCGCGGTCGCGCGGTCCGGGCCGTACGCGATCACCTTGGACAGCATCGGGTCGTACAGGCTGCCGACCTCCGTGCCCTCGCTGAGCCCGGAGTCGGTGCGGACGCCGTCGCCCTGCGGCTCGCGCAGCCTGAGGACCGTGCCGCCGGAGGGCAGGAACCCGCGTGCGGGGTCCTCGGCGCAGATACGGGCCTCGACCGCGTGACCGGTGAGCCGGACGTCCTCCTGCCCGAAGGCCAGCCGCTCACCCGCCGCGACCCGAAGCTGCCACTCCACCAGGTCCAGGCCGGTGATGAGCTCGGTGACCGGGTGCTCCACCTGGAGGCGGGTGTTCATCTCCATGAAGTAATAGGAGGAAGGGTCGCCGCCGGGCACGATGAACTCCACCGTGCCCGCGCCCCGGTACCCGCACGAGCGGGCCGCCTGCACCGCCGCCTCGCCCATCCCCGCGCGCGTGGCCTCGTCGAGGAGCACGCTGGGCGCCTCCTCGATGATCTTCTGGTGCCGGCGCTGCAACGAGCACTCGCGCTCGCCGAGATGCACGACATTTCCGTGGCCGTCGGCGAGCACCTGGATCTCGATGTGCCGGGGCCGGTCGACCCACCGCTCCACGAGGAGCGTGTCGTCGCCGAAGGAGGCGCGGGCCTCGCGGCGGGCGGCGGCGATCTCCTCCTCGAGGACGGACAGGTCCCGCACCAGACGCATGCCCTTGCCGCCACCGCCCGCCGAGGGCTTCAGCAGCACGGGCGCGCCCAACTCGCGGGCGGCATCCGCCAGTTCGGGATCCCGGCCGCCGGGCACGACCGGCACGCCGGCCGCCTTCACCGTCTCCTTGGCGCGGATCTTGTCGCCCATGAGCGAGATGGCGTCGGCGGGAGGTCCGATGAACACCAGCCCCGCGTCGGCGCACGCGCGCGCGAAGGCCGCGTTCTCCGCGAGGAAGCCGTATCCGGGGTGCACGGCCTGCGCGCCCGTACGCGCGGCCGCCTCCAGGATCCGCTCCACGGACAGATAGCTCTCCGACGCGGGCGCCGGACCGATCCGTACGGCGGTGTCGGCCTCCCGGACGTGCCGGGCGTCGGCGTCCGCGTCGGAGAAGACGGCCACCGAGCGCACGCCCAGCGAGCGCAGCGTGCGGATCACGCGGACGGCGATCTCGCCCCGGTTGGCGACGAGCACTGTGTCGAACATGGTCCCCCTCACATCCGGAAGACGCCGAACTGGGGGTCACCCAGGGGCGCGTTGCCGCAGGCGGTCAGTGCCAGGCCCAGCACCTGCCGGGTCTCCAGCGGGTCGATGACGCCGTCGTCCCAGAGGCGGGCGGTGGCGTAGTAGGCGTTGCCCTGGCGTTCGTACTGCTCGCGCACGGGCGCCTTGAAGGACTCCTCGGCCTCCGCCGGCCAGTCCTCGCCGCGCGCCTCGATCTGGTCGCGCTTGACGGTCGCGAGGACCGAGGCGGCCTGCTCGCCGCCCATGACGGAGATCTTGGCGTTGGGCCACATCCACAGGAAGCGGGGCGAGTACGCCCGCCCGCACATGGAGTAGTTGCCTGCGCCGTACGAGCCGCCGACGACGACCGTCAGCTTCGGCACGCGCGTGCAGGCCACCGCCGTCACCATCTTGGCGCCGTGCTTGGCGATGCCGCCGGCCTCGTAGTCCTTGCCGACCATGAACCCGGAGATGTTCTGCAGGAAGACCAGCGGGATGCCGCGCTGGTCGCACAGCTCGATGAAGTGGGCGCCCTTCTGGGCGGACTCGGAGAACAGGATGCCGTTGTTGGCGACGATGCCGACCGGGTGGCCGTGGATCCGGGCGAAGCCGGTGACCAGGGTCTGCCCGAACTCGGCCTTGAACTCCGAGAAACGGGAGCCGTCGACCACGCGCGCGATGATCTCGCGTACGTCGTAGGGGGTGCGGGAGTCGACGGGGACGGCGCCGTAGAGGCCGTACGGGTCGACCTTCGGTTCGGTGGCGGGGACGACCTCCCACGGGAGGTTCCCGCGCGCGGGGAGGGTGGCGACGATGTTGCGCACGATCCGCAGCGCGTGCGGGTCGTCCTCCGCGAGGTGGTCGGTCACGCCGGACACCCGCGAGTGGACCTCGCCGCCGCCCAGCTCCTCGGCCGTCACGACCTCACCCGTGGCGGCCTTCACCAGTGGGGGACCGCCGAGGAAGATCGTGCCCTGGTTGCGGACGATCACGGCCTCGTCGCTCATGGCCGGGACGTAGGCGCCGCCCGCCGTGCACGAGCCGAGCACGGCCGCGATCTGCGGGATGCCCGCGCCCGACATCCGGGCCTGGTTGTAGAAGATCCGCCCGAAGTGCTCCCGGTCCGGGAAGACCTCGTCCTGCATCGGCAGGAAGGCGCCGCCGGAGTCGACCAGGTACAGACACGGCAGCCGGTTCTCCAGGGCCACCTCCTGCGCGCGCAGGTGCTTCTTCACCGTCATCGGGTAGTACGTGCCGCCCTTGACCGTGGCGTCATTGGCGACGATCACGCACTCGCGCCCGCTGACCCGCCCGATCCCGGCGATGACACCGGCGGCCGGGGCCGCCCCGTCGTACATCCCGTCGGCGGCCAGGGGAGCGAGCTCCAGGAAGGGCGATCCGGGATCGAGGAGGGTGTCCACCCGGTCCCTGGGCAGCAGCTTGCCGCGTGCGGTGTGCCGGGCGCGGGCCTTCTCACCGCCGCCGAGCCGGGCCGCGGCGAGCTTGCCGCGCAGCTCCTCGCCGAGCGCCCGGTGGGCCTCCTCGTTGGACCGAAAGGCCTCCGACGCGGGATCTGCCGCGCTGTGGAGCTCCGGTGCCTCATGCATCCTGCGGTCCCCTCACCCAGTGATCGACTGTTCATGAGCGCTGTTAATGAGCGTTAACCATTTCCTTCAGGTTAACGACCGCTAACCTCCCTGTCTAGAATTGGCTTCATGGCCACCAGAACCGACGCCCCCACCCGCCGCGAACAGATCCTCAAGGAGGCCGCGCGGCTCTTCGCCGAGCGTGGTTTCCACGGCGTCGGAGTCGACGAGATAGGCGCCGCCGTGGGTATCAGCGGCCCCGGTCTCTACCGGCACTTCGCCGGCAAGGACGCGATGCTCGCCGAGCTCCTCGTCGGCATCAGCGGTCAGCTGCTGACGGGTGCGAAGCGGCGCCTCGCGGAGGCCGACGGGGTGCCGGCCGAGGAGGTCCTCGACTCCCTCATCGAGGGCCACATCGACTTCGCCCTCGACGACCGCCCTCTGATCACCCTGCACGACCGCGAGCTGGACCGCCTGCGCGACAGCGACCGCAAGCTGGTGCGCCAGCTCCAGCGGCAGTACGTCGAGCTGTGGGTGGAGGTGGTCCGCGAGGTGTATCCGGACCTGACCGAGCCGACCGCCCGCTCGGCGGTGCACTCGGTCTTCGGCCTGCTGAACTCGACGCCGCATCTGGGGCGCCCGGGGTCGCTGCCGGGGCGCGGCGTCACGGCGGTGCTGCTGCACCGGATGGCACGGGGGGCGTTCGGGGCGGCGTGACCCCGGCTGCAAGCGTGACGAGCGTTACGGACCTTGACCTCTGGACGCCTGTGGATACTCGCCGGTACGGTTGAGTGAGCAAGCGCTTAGCCATGGGACCGCAACCATCAGTTGAGCAACCCCTACGGCGAGCAACCAGGTACGCGAGAGCGGCGCCGGTTTAGGCGCAAAGAAGGGTGGGCGGCGTGCGCCGTACGGTGTTCAACGAGGATCACGAGGCGTTCCGGGAGACCATCCGGGCCTTCATCGAGGCCGAGGTCGTACCGGTCTACGACGAGTGGTTCGCGGCGGGCCAGGCGCCCCGCGACTTCTACTACAAGCTCGCCGAGCTCGGCGTCTTCGGTATCCGCGTCGACGAGGAGTACGGCGGCGCCGGCATCGACTCGTACAAGTTCGAGGCGGTGATGTACGAGGAGACCGCCCGCGCGGGTGTGCAGTTCGGCGGCTCCGGTGTGCACGTGCTGCTCGGCCTGCCGTACATCAAGATGCTCGCCTCCGACGAGCAGAAGAAGCGCTTCCTGCCGAAGTTCGTCTCCGGTGAGGAGATGTGGGCGCTGGCGATGACCGAGCCGGGCACCGGCTCCGACCTCGCCGGCATGAAGACCACCGCCAAGCTCTCCGAGGACGGCACGCACTACGTCCTCAACGGCTCCAAGACCTTCATCACCGGTGGCGTGCACGCCGACCGCGTGATCGTCTGCGCCCGCACCGACGCGCCCAGCGCCGAGGACCGCCGCCACGGCATCTCCCTGTTCGCCGTCGACACCAAGGCCGAGGGCTACTCCATCGGCCGCAAGCTCGACAAGCTGGGCCTGCGCACCTCCGACACCGCCGAGCTCGCCTTCGTCGACGTCAAGGTCCCGGTCGAGGACCTCCTCGGCGAGGAGAACAAGGGCTTCTACTACCTCGGCCACAACCTCGCCTCCGAGCGCTGGGGCATCGCCTTCGGCGCCTACGCCCAGGCCAAGGCCGCCGTGCGGTTCGCCCAGCAGTACGTCACCGAGCGCACCGTCTTCGGCAAGCCCGTCGCCGCCTTCCAGAACACCAAGTTCGAGCTGGCCGCCTGCCAGGCCGAGGTGGACGCGGCCGAGGCCGTTGCCGACCGCGCCCTGGAGGCCCTGGACGCCGGTGAGCTGACCCCCGCCGAGGCCGCCTCCGCGAAGCTCTTCTGCACCGAGGTCGCCCACCGCGTCATCGACCGGTGCCTCCAGCTGCACGGCGGCTACGGCTTCATGAACGAGTACCCGATCGCTCGCCTGTACGCGGACAACCGCGTCAACCGCATCTACGGCGGCACCAGCGAGATCATGAAGTCGATCATCGCGAAGGACATGGGCCTGTAAGGCTCCTGACATCCCCTGCCAGTAGAAAAGGTGCCATGAACGAGGCACTGCGTGATCTCCTCGATCTGCTCGACCTGGAGCAGATCGAGGAGAACATCTTCCGCGGCCAGTCCCGCTCCGCCGTCGTCCCGCGCGTCTTCGGCGGTCAGGTCGCGGCCCAGGCGCTCGTCGCCGCCGGCCGCACGGTGCCCGCGGACCGGCCCGCCCACTCCCTGCACGCGTACTTCCTGCGCATGGGGGACCCGGGCGCGCCCATCGTCTACAACGTCGACCGGATGCGCGACGGCCGCTCCTTCACCACCCGCCGGGTGGTCGCCGTCCAGCACGGCAAGCCGATCTTCGCGCTGTCGGCGTCCTTCCAGACGTACGAGGACGGCCTGGACCACCAGGCCCCGATGGCCGCCGCGCCCGACCCGGAGACGCTCCCGACCTCCGAGGAGCGGCTGCGCGGCTACGACCACCTCGACCCGGCGGTCGTCGAACGCTTCCTGGAGGCACGCCAGGCCGTCGACCTGCGCTATGTCGAAGAGCCGCCGTACGGACAGTTCGGGGAGCCGCGCGAACCGCACTCCCAGGTCTGGTTCCGCACCAACGGCAAGCTCGCCGACGACCCGCTGCTGCACGTCGTGCTCGCCACATACGTCTCCGACATGACCCTCCTCGACTCCGTCCTGCTCGCGCACGGCCGGGGCGGCTGGGCGGTCGGGGACGTGGTCGGCGCGTCCCTCGACCACGCGATGTGGTTCCACCGGCCCTTCCGGGCCGACGAGTGGCTGCTGTACGACCAGGAGTCACCGTCGGCGTACGGCGGGCGAGGGCTCGGACAGGCGCGGATCTACACGCAGGACGGGCGGCTCGCGGTGTCCGTGATCCAGGAGGGCGTGGTCCGTGTTCCGCGCTGACGACGGCCCGGTCATGCGCGGGTGGCGTTGCGCAGCCGCGCGAACGACGTGTCCAGGCCCCGCTTCATCAGCCGGGCCGCCGGACGCTCCACGCACCGGTGCACCAGCCAGCTCAGCACCAGGAACACGGCGATCACCACGGCGACCAGCAGCCGCGGATCCATGGTGTCCCGCAGCCGGTTGATCAGCACCGTGCCCGCGAGGTAGTGCGTCAGATACAGCGGATAGGTCAGCGCTCCCGCGGTGACCAGCCACTTCCAGCGGATGCGGTCCGTGAAGCCTAGGGCGACGGCGACCATGAACAGCAGGAACACCGTGTAGATCAGCGCGCTGCCGCGCCAGCCCGAGACATGCTCGACGGACTCGATACGGCGCCCGATCTCCACCTGCGCCATCAGCCACGACAGGGTCAGCATGCCCCACAGCAGCAGGTCCTGACCGAACCGGTACATCAGGTAGAGCACCAGGCCGCCGATGAAGAACCAGGCCGCGACCGGGTTGACGATGAGGATCATCAGGCGCAGCTCGGAGATCGGCGCGAGCATCGCGGCGGTGCCCCAGACGCAGCAGAAGACGACGACTCTGCGGTAGGTGAGTCCCATGGCGACGACCACCAGGAAGAGCAGATAGAACCGCAGTTCCGTCCACAGGGTCCAGTAGACGCCGTCGACGTGCGGCGAGGCCGAACCGGACTGGAGCATCGTGAGGTTGAGCAGGATGTCCCGCATCCGCAGCCGCTCCCACACCCCCGGCAGGGCCACGATGACGGCCGTGGTGAAGGCGATGGCGAACCAGTACGCCGGATAGAGCCGGGTGACCCGTGAGACGAAGAACTGCCGGGGTGTGCGGCCCCAGCACGACATACAGATCACGAACCCGCTGATGACGAAGAAGATCTCGACGCCGATCCAGCCGTAGGTGGAGAAGCGGAACACCGTGGGCATGATCTCGGACACCGGACGGTCCCAGACGGGGTTGCCGGGCTGGTCGAGCCGTTCGGTGCCCGCGTAGTGGTGCACGGCCACCAGCAGTGCGGCGAGCAGCCGGACGCCGTCCATGACATACAGCCGGCGTCCCTCCCTGGCGGGCACCGTCTCCGCGAGGGGCGGAAGCGGCTGCGAGGGCACACGCATCGCGCCCGACGCCCGAAGCGGGGCTGTATTTCCTGTATGTCTGGTATCAAATCCGCGCATCAGCAACATCCGTTCCCCTGAGAAACTTCGTCACTTCTGTTTCCGGTTGAACAGACAGCGACGTGTCTCAGGGGGATGTGTGCAGGGGCGCGACCTCCATGAAGAAATCCCGCAGCGTTCGCCGAGATTTCAACGTGGTCGAGTACAACCCCTACTCGACCAGGCCCGCCTCGCGCAGCAGATACGCCGTCATCGGGTCGTAGTGGCGCGGGCTGATCACATGGTCGTCCAGCGGCACCACGACCTGGACCGTGCCCTCCGACTCCGCGAGGAACAGCGCCGGGTCGTTGCAGTCGGCGTAGCCGACGGAGTCGACGCCGTGCTGGCCGGCGCATCCCGCCCAGCCGTGGTCGGCCACGACGAGGTCCGGCAGCGGACGTCCTTCGCGCTCGAGTCCCGTGAGGATGGCCTTCATCGGCGCGCCGGAGTGGGTGTGCCAGAGGGTGGCGCCGTGTTCGAGGACCGCGACGTCCGCGAACTGCATGACGTAACCCTCGTCGGTCTGCAGGCCGTCGGGGATGACGACGATCTCGCAGCCCGCTGTGCGCAGCGCCGCCGCCGTCGCGCGGTGGACGTCCAGCAGACCGCCCGGGTGGCCGGTCGCGAACAGGACCCGCTGGCCGCCGTCCGCGGCCTTGCGCAGCCGGGCCGCCATCCGCTCCAGCGCGGCCACCGTCAGCTCCGGGTCGATGGTGTCCTGGCCGTGGCGGTGCTCGGCGTCGTCGTTCACCCCGACGCGCTCCGCCATCACCGCGAGCACGTCCTGCTCGTCGGTCCAGCGCTCGCCGAGCTCCAGGCCGAGCCAGTAGTGGCGGTCGCCGTTCGCCAGCTTGCGGTAGTGGGAGAGGTTGTTCTCGCGGGGAGTGGCTACGTCGCCCGCGATACGGGTTCTGACGAGGTGGTCGACGAGCTCGGCGCGGCTGGGTGTCCCGGGTATCGGCATGGTTCCCATTGTGAGGCAGACAACTACGGGAACGGCCGCGTCCGGGGTGCGTGCGACGCGGGTCACTGTGTCGATCACCGCTCGCCGTGCCGCAGGGCGAACCCACAGCTCCATTCGGGCGGCCGGGTTGCCGGGTCCGGGTCGGGCAGGGCCGGGGCCGCGCGGTGGTGGTGTGCTGGTGGGTGGTGTGTGGATCACCGCTCGCCGTGCCGCAGGGCGAACCACAGCTCCATCCGTACGTCCGGGTCGTCCAGGTCCGTGCCGAGCAGGGCCGCGCAGCGGGCGATGCGCTGGCGGACGGTGTTGCGGTGCACGGCGAGCGCCACGGCCGTACGGTCCCAGCTGCCGTGCAGGGACAGCCAGGTGCGCAGCGTCTCGGTGAGGGGCGGGGCGAGGGGTGCGAGGAGCGCGCGGGCGTGGGTCTCGGCCGCGTCGGGGGAGAGCAGGTCGGTGAGGGCGGGGCGGTGGGTGCCGTGCCGGTGCAGGGCGGTGCGGGTGGCCCGGGCACGGGACAGGGCGCGGGCCGCCTGGGCGTCGGCCGCCGGCCAGTCCCGCGCGGTCGCGGGGGCGCTGACGCCCAGGGTCCAGCCGGGCTGCGGGGCCGGTTCGCGGTCCGCCGGGACGAGGACCCGTACGACGTCCCGCGCCAGGTCGACCAGCGGGGAGCCGAGCGCCGCCCCGAGCGCGGAGGCCGCCACGGGGTCGCAGGGCGGTGCCGCGGGGCTGCCGTGCACCACGAGCCAGCGGCCGGTCCCCAGCAGCGGCGCCACCGCCTCCGGCTCGGCCCCCAGCAGCAGCCGGACGAGCGCCGACGAGCGCGCCGCCCCCGAGCCGCTCTGCTGCTCACCGGTCAGGAGGGACAGCAGCACGGCGGCGACGGAGGCGATGGTGTGGTCGCCGGCGTCCCGGTGCGGGGCGGCGACACCGAGGACGAAGCCCTGACCGGCGCCGAGGGCGTACGCGGCGAGATGGGTGCCGTCGGCGGTGTCGGTGGCGGAGGTCGGCGTTCCGGGGCCCGAGGGGCGTACGACCGCTGCGAGCTCGGCCAGGGCCCCGCGCACCATGTCCCCGGGCTCCCGTCCGGCAGCCGCGACTTCCGCCGCCCGCCCGGCGGATGCGGCTTCTGGACCCCGCCCGGCGGATGCGGCTTCTGGACCCCGCCCGGCGGATGCGGCTTCTGGACCCCGCCCGGCGGATGCGACTTCCGCCGCCCGCCCGGCGGATGCGGCTTCTGGACCCCGCCCGGCGGATGCGGCTTCTGGACCCCGCCCGGCGGATGCGGCTTCTGGACCCCGCCCGGCGGATGCGGCTTCTGGACCCCGTCCGGCGGATGCGGCTTCTGGACCCCGTCCGGCGGATGCGGCTTCTGGACCCCGTCCGGCGGATGCGGCTCCCGGACCCCGCGTCCGCCCGGTGGACGCGGCTTCCGGACCCCGCACTGCGGGCCCGGCCTCCGTTCCCCGTCCCGCTGATGTGCTCTCCGCCCCCTCCGGCCCGTACAGCACCGCCCAGCCAGCCACCCGCTGGGCGAGCTGGCGCAGTACCGCTCGTACCGGGTCCGGGCGGGAGGCCGCCGCCGACAGGCTCTGCTGAGCCTCGGTCACCCGGCGCAGTTCGGCGTGGCGGGCCTGGGCCATGAGCCGCCAGACCGCGCGGGCCACACCGGAGAAGGTGGTCTGCGGCGGGACCTCCAGGAGCGGGAGGTCGTGGGTGTCGCAGGCCTCGACCAGGGCGGGCGGCACCGTGTCGTGCACCGGGGCCAGGCCGAAGCCGAGGGCGGCTCCGCCCGCCGCGACGATCCGTGACACGTAGTCGTCGAAGTAGGTTCCCGCACCCGCCGCCTGCGGAATGTGCACACCGGCCGACAGCAGCAGCTCGCCGCCCAGCAGATAGGGGTACGGATCGGCCATCTCCGAGGTGTGCGCCCAGTGGATCGCGACGTCCCGGTCCCGCGGGCCGGCGATCTGGCGCAGGCCCAGGTCCTCACGGGCCAGGAGCGCCGACAGCAATACCGGTGGTGTGGGCGGAACAGCGGGATCCGGCATGGGATGTTTCCTACACTCGCGCAGTCTCGGATGGATGAAACGTACACTTCGCAGTCACTTTCCGGCCACCTACTGTCGTTCCAGACCGGCAGCCGCGGGTACGGGCGGATGTCCCCGCGAGCCGCTGCCGACGTCCCCACCCCCCATATGCACGACACGCCACCGGAATGTTCGTGAAGGAGGCCCCACCATGGCCGTCGATTACACCGTCATCGTCGTCTATCTGGCCGGCATGCTGGCCATGGGCTGGTGGGGCATGCGCCGCGCCAAGTCCAAGAGCGAGTTCCTGGTCGCCGGCCGCCGGCTCGGCCCCACGATGTACTCCGGCACCATGGCGGCGATCGTCCTCGGCGGCGCGTCCACCATCGGCGGTGTGGGCCTCGGCTACCAGTACGGCCTCTCCGGTGCCTGGATGGTGTTCACCATCGGCCTCGGCCTGCTCGCGCTGAGCGTCTTCTTCTCCGCCCGCATCGCCCGGCTGAAGGTCTACACCGTCTCCGAGATGCTCGACCTGCGCTACGGCGGCCGGGCCGGCGTGATCTCCGGCCTCGTCATGTGGGCGTACACCCTCATGCTCGCCGTCACGTCGACCATCGCGTACGCCACGATCTTCGACGTCCTCTTCGACATGAACCGCACCGTCGCGATCATCCTCGGCGGCTCGATCGTCGTCGCCTACTCGACGCTCGGCGGCATGTGGTCGATCACGCTCACCGACATGGTGCAGTTCGTGGTGAAGACCGTCGGTGTGCTTCTGCTGCTCCTGCCCATCGCCGTCGTCAAGGCCGGCGGATTCAGCGAGATGAAGGCCCAGCTGCCCACCGAGTACTTCGACCCGCTGGGCATCGGCGGCGAGACGATCTTCACCTACGTCCTGATCTACACCTTCGGCATGCTGATCGGGCAGGACATCTGGCAGCGCGTGTTCACCGCCCGCAGCGACAAGACCGCCAAGTGGGGCGGCACCGTCGCCGGCACCTACTGCCTCGCCTACGCCCTCGCCGGCGCCGTCATCGGCACCGCGGCCAAGGTGCTCTACCCCAAGCTCGGCAGCCCGGACGACGCCTTCGCGACCATCGTCAAGGACGAACTGCCCATGGGTGTGCGGGGCCTGGTGCTCGCCGCCGCCCTCGCCGCGGTGATGTCCACCTCCTCCGGCGCCCTCATCGCCTGCGCGACCGTCGCCAACAACGACATCTGGTCCCGGCTGCGCGGCGTGGTCCGCCCGGACGGGGACGCGCACGACGAGGTCAAGGGCAACCGGGCGTTCATCCTCATCATGGGCCTCGCCGTGATCGGTACGGCCATCGCGCTGAACAACGTCGTCGAAGCCCTGACCGTGGCCTACAACCTGCTGGTCGGCGGACTGCTCGTGCCGATCCTCGGCGGGCTGCTGTGGCGGCGCGGCACCGCGCAGGGCGCGCTCGCCTCGGTGGTGGTCGGCGGCGTCGCGGTGATCACCCTGATGGCGACCCACGGCATCCTGGCCAACGAGCCCGTGTACTACGGCCTGCTGTCCTCCCTCGCCGCGTACATCGTCGTCTCCTTGATGACGAAGCCGACCGACGCGGCCGTACTCGCCGTCTGGCGCGAGCGTCTGGCCGGGCGGTCCCCCGAACTCGCGTCCGAACCAGTCCCGGCTCGCCAGTAGAGTCATCTACAGATACCCCCATACGCAATGAAGCGTGTGAAACGTAGGAAAGAAGGCATTTCCACATGAGCAGCAACGAGACGCCCCGCGGCCCCGTCGACTCCTCCCGCATCCCGCGGTACGCCGGACCCGCGACCTTCGCCCGGCTCCCGCGCCTCGACGAGGTCGGCCGCGCCGACGTCGCCGTGGTCGGCGTGCCGTTCGACTCGGGCGTCTCGTACCGGCCGGGCGCCCGCTTCGGCGGCAACGCGATCCGCGAGGCGTCCCGGCTGCTGCGCCCGTACAACCCGGCGCAGGACGCGTCCCCCTTCGCGCTGGCGCAGGTCGCGGACGGCGGCGACATCGCGGTGAACCCGTTCAACATCAACGAGGCCGTCGAGACCGTCGAGGCCGCCGCCGACGAGCTCCTCGGCACCGGCGCCCGCCTGATGACGCTCGGCGGCGACCACACCATCGCGCTGCCGCTGCTGCGCTCGGTCGCCAAGAAGCACGGCCCCGTGGCGCTGCTCCACTTCGACGCCCACCTCGACACCTGGGACACGTACTTCGGCGCCGAATACACCCACGGCACCCCGTTCCGGCGCGCGGTGGAGGAGGGCATCCTCGACACCGAGGCGCTCTCCCACGTCGGCACCCGCGGCCCGCTGTACGGCAAGCAGGACCTCACAGACGACGAGAAGATGGGCTTCGGCATCGTCACCTCCGCGGACATCTACCGCCGCGGCGCCGACGAGGTCGCCGACCAGCTGCGCCAGCGCATCGGCGACCGCCCGCTGTACATCTCCATCGACATCGACTGCCTCGACCCGGCCCACGCACCCGGCACCGGCACCCCCGAGGCCGGCGGCATGACCTCCCGCGAACTGCTGGAGATCCTGCGCGGCCTGGCGTCCTGCAACCTGGTCTCGGCCGACGTCGTCGAGGTGGCGCCCGCGTACGATCACGCCGAGATCACGTCGGTGGCCGCGTCCCACACGGCATACGAACTGACCACCATCATGTCCCGCCAGATTGCAGAGGCCCGCGCGAAGTGACTCACGACCACGACCTGGTACTCCGCCCCACCGCAGCCCAGACGGAGGCAGCGCTGAACCCTCCCCCCGGCCGCAACGGCGGGGACCTGGTCGTGGAGACACTGGCCGCGCTCGGCACGACGACGGTCTTCGGCCTCCCGGGTCAGCACGCGCTGGGCATGTTCGACGCGCTACGGCGCTCCGACCTGCGCTACATCGGTCTGCGGGTGGAGAACAACGCCGGTTTCGCGGCGGACGCGTACGGCCGGATGACGGGCGAGGCGGCCCCGCTGCTGCTGTCGACCGGGCCGGGCGCGCTCACCTCGCTGGCCGCGCTCCAGGAGGCGGCCGCGGCCTCCGCCCCCGTGCTGGCGATCAGCAGCCAGGTCCCCACGGCGGGCCTGGGCGGCGGCCGCCACGGCTACCTGCATGAACTCCCGGACCAGGCGGCCTCGTTCCGGGGCGTGGTGAAGTCGGTCCACACCGTGCGCACCCAGTCCCAGATCCCGTCCGCGATCGAGGCGGCCTGGAAGTCGGCGCTGACGGCCCCGCACGGCCCGGTGTGGGTGGAGATCCCGCAGGACGTGCTGCTGGCCGAGACCTCGATCCCGGTGGTGACGGGAGGCGACGCGTTCCCGGACGAACTGCCGCCGCGCCCCGAACTGACAGCGGTGGCGGCCGACTTGCTCTCGCGAGCGGCTCGTCCGGCGATCATCGCGGGCGGGGGAGTGGTACGGGCGGACGCGAGCGGCAAGCTGCGGCAGCTCGCGGAGCTGATCCAGGCGCCGGTGGTCACCACCCCCGGCGGCAAGGGGGCGTTCCCCTGGAACCATCCGCTGTCGCTCCAGTCGTGGATCGAGGACCGGCACACCACGGACTTCCTGGAGGACGCGGACGTCCTGCTGGTGGTCGGCTCGGGCCTCGGTGAACTCTCCTCGAACTACCACACGTTCAAGCCGCGCGGCCGGGTCGTCCAGATCGAGGCGGACCTCGGCAAGCTGGAGTCCAACCACCCGGCCCTCGGCATCCACGCGGATGCCCGGCTCGCGCTGCAGGCGCTGCTGGAGACGGTGTCCGAGCGCACGGATCCCACCGCGCCCGAGCGGGTGGCGACGGTCCTGGCCAAGGTCGCCGAGCGCATCGCCGCCCAGGAACTCACCCTGGAACAGCAGGTGCTGGCGTCCGTACGGCGCGCCCTGCCCGACGACTCCCCGTCCTTCTGGGACATGACGATCCTGGCGTACTGGGCCTGGTCGGCCTTCGACGCCAAGGGCCCCAACCGGCTGCACTCCGCCCAGGGCGCCGGCGGCCTCGGCTACGGCTTCCCGGCGGCGCTCGGCGGTGCGGCCGCCGATCCGACCCGCCCGGTCCTCGCGGTGTCCGGCGACGGCGGCGCCCTGTACTCCATCGCCGAGCTCGCCACCGCCCGCCAGTACGACCTGAACGTCACCTGGCTCATCGTCGACGACGGCGGCTACGGCATCCTGCGCGAGTACATGACGGACGCCTTCGGCGAGGCGACGGCCACCGAGCTGACCCGGCCGGACTATGTGGCCCTGGCCGAGTCCTTCGGTGTCCCCGGGGTCCGTACGACCCCGGAGACCCTGGAGGCCGACCTGACGAAGGCCCTGTCCGAGCCCGGCCCATCGGTGGTCGTACTCCCGGCGGTGCTAAGGATGTTCGCGCCGACTCACCTGACGATGTAGAAGGCCGGCAAGGCGCCCTGGTCGCGGGTGTCGTCGACGTGGTCGCGGTTGTGGCAGGCGTCGTCCACGGCGGGGCCGGTCACCGGCAGGGCCCATGGGACGAGCGAGAGTGCCCCCCTGCACAGGTTGGTGCTGGAGTGGCCGGCGATGTTGATGCGGCCCCGGTCGCCGTCGTCGGCGTGGGCCGGGGCGGCGAGTACGAGGGCTGCCATGGTGAGCGCGGCGAGCGCGCTGATCTTCTTCATGGCCGGTCAACGCACCGGATCGTCGCAGGTCACTCCGCTGCACAGGTGGTCTGCCGATCGCCTACCAGATCGCCTCGACCCACTCCGGGTGGTCGATGAACGGGTTGCGGTTGTGCTGGTAGGTGTCGTAGATGGCCTGGTTGCGCCTCTCCTCGAAGGCGCTCGGCGGGTCCTGCTCGTTCCACGCCTTGAGGACGGAGAGCTTGCCCATGTAGGGGGCGCTGCCGTTGCCCACCTTCTCGTTGGGCTCCAGGTCGGCCCAGCCGTCGTCACCCTCGTAGCGCACGGCCATGTAGAGGATCATGCGGGCCACGTCGCCCTTGTCGGCGGCACGCGGTTCGAAGGAGTCGGAGTCGACCCGGCTGCCGCCGCCGTTGGTCACGGTGCTGCCGCCGTTGTCGAAGTCCAGGTTGCCGCGGATGCTGTTGACCTGGACGTCGGCCGGGCGCAGGTGGTGCAGGTCGGTGCCGGGGCCGATCGCCTCGCCGAAGTCGCCGTGCGACTTGGCCCAGGTGTGCTCGCGGTTCCAGTCGCCGACGTCGCCGCCGCTCAGGGACTTGCTGCGGGAGACACCGCTGTACAGCAGGATCACGTTGTTGCTGTTGTTCGGGTCCTGGTCCGTGACCTTCAGCGCGTTCCAGACCGCGGAGTACGAGATCTTGGTCTGGCTGCTGATGATCGTGTGCAGGGACGACTTCAGGCTTGCGCCCGTCTTGCCGATCGCGTTCTTGTAGTACGTCGAGTCGTAGGCGGTCGTCGTGGCGGCGGCCGGAGTCGCGGTCAGGGCGGGGGCGGTGAGTCCGACCAGGACGGCGGCCGTGGTCAGCGCCACCGACTTCCAGCGGCGGTGGGGTATGTGTGTCGCCGGCATGTGGGGTTCCCATCTACGCAGGGATCTACGCGGGTTGAACGAAGGCGGCAGACGGGAGCGTGGCATGGACATGCGGCCCTGTCGAGGGCTTGCACGTGTCCATTGGATGACGGGGAACGGCAAACCGGGGCAGCGCTACGCGAGTTGACACAGGGAAACGGCCCCTGGCGGTGAGCTGGGGGTCGTTTGGGGGGTGGGTGCCGGGTGTCGCTGGGCGATGTCCGACGGGTCGAGGCGGCAGACGGTGGGCTGGTTGCTCTCGACAGCACCACCGCGAGGGTGTGGGGTGCGTCGTTGCGAGCGAATTCACGTCATTCCCGGAGGACCCCGTGGAGTCCCTGAGTCGATGTCAGTGCGATCAGTTACGGTCGGATTCGCACACGTGATGATCAAACATGGTGACGTCGCGAGCGTCGGTGTCAGGGGGAGGTTGACGGGGGTTGGGTTACGTTCTGCCCGGCTGGCTGGACGAGATCCTGGACTTCATCGGGATCAACTGGCCGAACGTCGATGAGGACGACTACCGCGAGATGGCGGACGCGATGCGCGAGCTCGCGGAGGCTTTCGACGAGCACGCGGGCGAAGCCGTCGGTGCGGTGAACCGGCTGCTGTCCTCCAGCGAGGGCTGGGCGGTCGACGCCCTGCAGGAGCACTGGGGCAAGGTGAAGACCTCGCACCTGGAGGAACTGCCCGAAGTGGCCCGCCTTTTCGCGGACGCGATGGATGTCGTCGCGGACGTGATCTACGGCATGAAGATCAAGGCCGAGATCGAACTCGGGGCGATGGCGGCCTCCGTCGGCATCTCCATCGGCCTGGCGTTCGTCACCGGTGGCCTCTCGGCGCTGATCGGCGCTGCGGAGATCGCGGCGATGAGGGAGGCGGTGCGCCGGATCATCAAGGAGGCCGCTGACCAGATCGTCGACCAGATCATGGCGATGGTGACCGAACCGGTCGCCGCCAAGCTGGAGAAGATGATCGAGGACGTGGTGCTGGACCTGGCCGCCGACGCCATCTCTCCGGCCGATGGCGCAGAGGGCGGCGGGGCCAAGGGCGTCACGGCAATGCAGCTGAACTCAGCCGGCGGTTCGGCAGGCGGTGGTTCCGCCGGAGCGGGTGGCGGTGGTGGCGCGGGCCGGATGCGGATCGACCACGCCGAGTACGACCGGGCCGCGGGCGACCTCGGCCGGATGAGCGAGAGCTCGATGACCCGCTTGTCGGGCTCCCTGGACCGGGCCGCGGGCGCCAACAACCGCACCCGGGGCAAGGACCCCTTCACCCAGGGAATCGACAGCGTGGTCGACGGCGCCACCAAGGGTATGAAGAAGGCCGTCGAGCGGATCGTCAAGCACACCGGCGAGACCATCCCGAAGAACCTCCGCGACACGTCGGAGAACCACAAGCGCAACGAGAAGGCCAACGAGGACGCCCTGAAGAAGATCATGGGCGGCCAGGACGGCAAGGGAGGGCCTGGGTCCCCGTCGAACGCCTCCGGCGGCAACGGCGGCCCGTCCGGAGGCAAACCGGATCTGCTGAACAAGGCGCTGAACGATCCTCGGCACCACAGCACCGAGCCCAAAGACCGTACCTGCAAGGAAGATCCCATCGATGTCGCCAGCGGTCAGATGCTGCTGGAACAGACGGACCTAACCCTGCCAGGTGTGCTGCCTCTGGTCCTCAAACGCACCCACCTGTCGGACTACACTTTCGGCACTTGGTTCGGCCGCTCCTGGACCTCGACCCTGGACGAGCGCATCGAGGTCGACATCCGTAACAAGGCCGTCTGGGCGCGCGAGGACGGCACCCTGCTCGTCTACGACGGCCTGCCCACCCCGCGACAGCCGGAGGTGCTGCCGCTGGAGGGCCCTCGGATACCGCTGCGCCGCACCAGCGAACTGGGTGCTCAGCACATGGAGTTCGTCACCACTGACCCGCGCACCGGCTGGACCAAATACTTCACCCGCCCGCGCGGCGAGGGCTGGCAACTATGGCTGACAACGATCGCGGACCCACACGGCAATCAGATCGACATCCACCGCGACGGCACCGGCCTGCCCCTGTCGATCACCCACAGCGGGGGCTACGACGTCCACCTCACCGTCGACCGTGACCTGGGCAGGATCACCCAGCTTTCCCTGCGCACTGGCCCTGCCGCCGACGACACCGTGCAGGTCATGGCCTACGGCTACGATGCCTCCGGCGATCTCACCGAGGTTGTCAATTCCTCAGGAAAGCCACTGCGGTTCGACTACGACCAGGACCGGATCACCGCCTGGACCGACCGCAATAACTCCACGTACCGCTACGTCCACGATGCCGCGGGCCGAGTCGTCCGGACCGTAGGCCCGGACGGTTACTTGTCCGGCACGTTCGTCTACGACACCGCCAAACGCACCACGCTCTGGACCGACGCGCTCGGCCACAGCACGCTCTACCAACTCAACGACCGTAGCCAGATCATCGCCGAGACCGACCCGCTCGGTCACATCACGAGGCAGACCTTCGATGCCCGTGACCAACTCCTGACTCGCACCGACCCGGTCGGCCGCTCTACTGCCTACACTTGGGATGCCGACGGCAACCTCCTTGTCCGACAGCAGGCCGACGGCTCGCGGACGACCTTCATTTACAACGAGCTCGGCCTGCCCGTCTCGATCCAACGGCCGGACGGAACCGTCATGGTTCAGGAGTTCGACGAGTGCGGTAATCGCACCTCGGTCACCAACCCCATGGGTGCCACGACCCGATTCACTTATGACGACCAGGGTCACCTCACCTCGGTCGTTGACGCTCTTGGCGCAGTCAGTCGTGTGCGATGCGACGCCGCCGGCCTGCCGATCGAAACCACCGACCCGCTGGGCGCTGTAACTCGGTGCGAGCGGGATGCCTTCGGTCGCCAGACGTCGATCATCGATCCGCTGGGCGCGACCACCCGTCTGGAATGGACGGTTGAGGGCAAGCTGGCACGACGTACTCACTCGGACGGCACGGTCGAGGCCTGGATTTATGACGGTGAGGGAAATTGCCTGAGCCATACCGATACCACGGGCGCGGTCTCGCGCTTTGAGTACACCCACTTCGACTTGCTATCAGCTCGGATCGGGCCTGACAACGCACGCTATGAGTTCGAGCACGACGCAGAGCTTCGCCTCCGTAAGGTGATCAACCCGCATGGTATGGCGTGGAATTACGAGTACGACTCGGCGGGGCGACTGACGTCGGAGTCGGACTTCGATGATCGTGTCGTGACCTACAGTCACGATGCCGCAGGCGGACTCACCTGCCGGACGACACCTGCCGGTGCCGTGATCCGCTTCGAGCGGGATGCTCTGGGACGAGCAGTGGCGCGAAATGCGGAAGGTGTGGTCACCTCATATGCCTACGACCCGATGGGGCGTCTGGTCGGGGCGTACAGCCCGGATGCGGCTCTGTCCCTGGAGCGCGACGCGACGGGTCTGATCGTGGCGGAGACGGTCAATGGCCGCACGCAGCGGTATACCTACGACGCACTCGGACGGCGCGCTTCGCGAGCCACTCCGGCTGGTGCCATCAGCACCTGGACCTACGACGCCGTCGGCCGCCGCACTGAGTTGAACAGTTCCGGCCGCTCTGTGAAATTCGAACGCGATCGGGCGGGTCAGGAGTTGGCCCGCCGGTTCGGCGACAGCCTTACTCTGGTCAACACCTTTGACACTCTCGGTCGCTTGACCAGCCAGGAACTGCTCGGCCCTGCCTTGCAGAGAGTTCAGCATCGCGCCTACACCTATCGGGCCGACAGCCACCCGATCGCCGTTGACGATCACCTCGCGGGCTCCCGCAGCTTCGACCTCGATAACGCAGGCAGGGTAACTGCGGTACATGCAGACTCCTGGACGGAGACTTACGCCTACGACGCCGTCGGTAATCTCACCCAGGCGTCCTGGCCCAGTTCCATGCCCGGCCACGAAGCAACCGGGCAGCGCACCTACAGCGGTACTCGTATTCGAAGCGCCGGCGGTGTGCGCTACGAATACGATAATGCAGGACGTATCGTGCTGCGCCAGAAGGTGCGCCTGTCGGCCAAACCGGAAACTTGGCGCTACGAATGGGACGTCGAGGATCGCCTGGTTTCCGTTACTGGGCCGGATGGCACAAGGTGGCGCTACCAGTACGACCCTCTGGGGCGACGTATCGCCAAGCAGTGCCTGGCCTCGGATGGAGTCTCTGTCGCTGAGCAGGTTGACTTCACCTGGGACGGCACCACCCTGTGTGAACAGACGACGCACACTCCGGGTACACCGCAGGCAGTAACCCTTACCTGGGACCACCAAGGGCTGCGTCCGTTGGCCCAGACGGAACGGAAGTTCGTCGGCGGCAGCGCTGACCAGGCCGAAGTGGATTCGCGCTTCTACGCGATCGTCACCGACCTCGTCGGTAGGCCCACTGAACTCGTCGATGAGGGGGGCGCCATCGCCTGGCGCACCCGCGCCACTCTTTGGGGCGCCACGGCCTGGAACCGAACTGCCACGGCGTACACGCCTCTCAGGTTTCCCGGCCAGTACTTCGACGCTGAATCGGGCCTGCATTACAACTACTTCCGGACCTATGACCCCGAGACTGCCCGTTACCTCACCCCTGATCCCCTGGGGCTCGCCGCCGGACCCAATCCGCGAACGTATGTGCGAAATCCACTCGCCCAGACCGATCACTTGGGTTTGGCCCCTGACGACTGCCCGAAACGTCTCTACCGGTCGCCGAGGCTTGGTAGACGAGACGCCGCCAGGCAGGGACTCGACCCGGCGGAGCACCCAGCCACCCGCACCCCCGACGGCAAGGTTCACCAAGGAACGGCCTATCTCGGCGACGATGAAGCCGTAGCTGCGCAGTATGCGGGAGAAGGAGGGTTCGAGCCGGGTTTCTGGGAGTACACCATGAAACCAGAGTTCCGCGATGAATTCCCAGCCGATGAGTATCGTCAGCCTCACGAGAATTCGCGAGGAAGAGATGAGTACGAATGGCTCATACCTACGGACAAGATTCCTCGGTTCAACGAACTGATCGACGGGGAACCGGTTTGGTGGGATTCCATGCATGGATACTCGTCCAGGAGTCAATGAACCATGAGTGCTGAGAGAGCGCAGAGAGACGGAGAAATGACCAGCCACATCACGCCCGACCATGTTCACCCTGGCGATATCCTCAAGGGGGTCGTATCCGGGATCGTGGATTTCGGAGCATATGTAGATCTTGGAGGTGTCGAGGGTCTGATCGACCGCTTGGAGGTCTCGTGGAACCGCCAGGAGGTCTCGGCCATCCTTCACGTTGGCCAGGAGGTCACCGTGCAGGTGCTGGATGCCGACGTGCGGCACGGTGCGATTCGACTGTCTCTCCGGGCCCTCTTCCCTGACCCCATACTGGAGTTCGCCCGGGAGAAGCTTGGCGCAATCGTCCCCGCCCGTATTTCCTATACAGGCCCCATCGGCGTGCTGGCCGAGGTCGCCGACGGCCTTACAGGCCTCATTCAACCTCGGCTCCAGGAAACAAGTCCCGGTGACCCACAGCGGAAGCTCAGGCTGGGCGATCACGTTTTCGTGGAAGTGATCAGCGTGAACAGTCAAGAGCGCCGGATCGGTCTCCGGCTGTCGGCGTCGCCGTCTGCTACTCCCTGATGCATGAGACAGGGCCGACCAGTTGGCGGTCGGCAAGGAAATGCAGGGCCGTGCGAGTCACCGGAGCTTCGAGGACCCTCGCTCGCCCAAGGCGTGTGACGACTCGCCTGTCACACTTCTCCTCGCTCAGTACGTCAGGCCGAACGCGCGGATCATCACCGCCCGTTCAGGGCCTTGCCAACCGCCGCGCGTCCTCCTCGACGGCGCCCCTTGCTTCGACTCGATATGAACGATGCGCGAACGCGTCATGATCGCCCGGTCCGCCAATGACTGCTGCGTCAGCCCCGTCGTCTCACGCTGGTGCCTGAGCCTGTCGCAGTCGACGGTATGGGTCACCGACATCCGCAGCCCCGGTTCCTGTTGGCCCGGATGTGCGAGTCGCTGACCGATGTCCGTCGCATCGCCGAGGGCCGGGCGCACGTTTTCCCGGCGTACTGCCCATGGCCTGCGCCTTTCGGGGCAAGTAGTCGGCGGAACGATAGGCCGTCAGCGGGCAACTTGCGTACAACCTTTCACACGCTCTCGTTAGTCATGAGGACATGACTCATGCGAACGAGAAGTCGAGCGGCGTCGGCAGACGTGCGAGAACGGTCCTCGCGGCGGGTGTGGGCGTCGGCGTCGTCATAGCGTCCATCGCAGCCGGCACCCCGGCCGTCGCGGCGGCCGCGCCCACCGTCAGCTGTACGTCGGCCAAGGCGGGCCTCGCCGCCAAGCTGAAGAAGGACATCACCGCCGCCCTCGCCAACCGCAAGGGCACGGTCGCCGTCGGGCTGTACGACCGTTCGACGAACACCAACTGCAGCCTGCGGGCCTCGAGCGCCTACGACTCCGCCAGTGTCGTCAAGGTCACCGTGCTGGCCACGCTGCTGTGGGACGCGAAGAAGCACAACCGCTATCTCACCGACCGCGAGGCCTCGCTCAGCAAGGCCATGATCACCAAGTCGGACAACGCCGCGACCAGCACGCTCTGGAAGCAGCTCGGCATGACGAAGGTCAAGGGCTTCCTCGCGGCGGCCGGCATGACCCAGACCAAGCCCGGCGCGAACGGCTACTGGGGTCTGACGCAGATCACCGTCACCGACGAGCAGAAGCTGCTGAAGCTCATCACCGCCAAGAACACCGTGCTCAGCGACAACTCCCGCGCCTACATCCTGAAGCTGATGGGCCAGGTCGTCTCCTCGCAGCGCTGGGGCACCCCGTACGGCGTGCCGTCCGGCGTCTCCGTCGCCGTGAAGAACGGCTGGCTGTCCCGCTCCACCCACGGCTGGCGGGTGCACAGCGTCGGCGCGTTCAAGGGCGGCGGCCACGACTACATGATCACCGTGCTGACCCACGACAACAGCACCATGAACTACGGCATCGCGACGATCCAGGGCGTCGCCAAGGCCATCCACAAGGACCTCGCCGCGAGCTGAGGCGCCGAGGCCCGCGAGTACGACGCTTCATGAGCCGGTCTCCCCGGCGTCACCGACCCGCCCTACGGTGACCCCCATGCGCCTGAGAACCGTACTCGCGACCGCCACCGCGGGCCTGGCGGCGGCCACCTGTCTGACCGCCGCCGGCCCGGCGAACGCCCGCCCCGACTCGTCGGCCGGCCACGCCTGTTCGCCCACCGTCTCCATCGACCGCTTCTCCGACGCGCTCGACAAGACGACCTACGAGGGCACCTTCGTCGGCAACTTCTCCGCGCTCGCCGTGGACCGCAACGGCTCGCTCGCGGCCGTGTCCGACCGCTCCGCCCTGTTCCGCCTCGACGGCGGGACCCTCGCGCCGAAGGGCGTCGTCCCGCTCGCCGACGAGAGCGGGGCCGCCCTCGACTCCGAGGGGCTCGTCATCGACCGCGACGGCACCCGGCTGATCTCCAGTGAGACCGAGCCGTCCGTCCGCCGCTACTCCCGCGACGGCAGGATCCTCGACCGCCTCCCGGTCCCGGACGCGCTGCGCGTCGCCCCGGCCGGCCGCGCCGTCTCCAACGGCACCTTCGAGGGCCTGACCCTCCTCCCGGGCGGCCGCACCCTGCTCGCCTCGATGGAGTACGCGCTCTCCGGCGACAGCGCGGGCATCGTCCGCTTCCAGACCTGGAACCGAACCAAGGGCGACCGCTTCGAGCTCGGCCGGCAGTACGCCTACCGCACCGACACCGGACTCGGCGTCCCCGAGGTCCAGGCCACCCCCGACGGCCGCCTCCTCGTCCTGGAGCGCGGCTTCACCGCCGGCGTCGGCAACACGGTCCGCCTCTACCTGGCCGACCCGCGCCGCGCCACGGACACCAGCGGTGTCGAGAACCTCACGGGCCAGGACGGCATACGCCTGATCAAGAAGACCCTGCTCGCCGACATCGTGAACTGCCCGTCACTGGGAGCGACCGCCAAGCAGCCCCAGCCCAACCCGCTCCTCGACAACATCGAGGGCATGGCGATCACGGGGTACTCGAAGGGCCGCCTGAAGGTACTGCTGGTCAGCGACGACAACCAGAACGCAGCTCAGACGACCCGGTTCTACTCAATGCGGGTACGAACAACCCGCCAGGGGCGCGGGAAACTGCGCGACTAGCCACGACGAACCCGCACACAGAACACGACCGCACCCGGCAATCCATTTGTTGCAGCGGGATGAAATCCCCGCCCTGCGGCGTTGGTGCCTTCCGGCAGATCAGGACGGACGGAGGGCACCGCGTGGCAGCGCAACGGGGATGGGCACGACGGCTGTGGGGTTACGCCTGGCGCTACCCCAGGGACGTGGTCCTCGCACTCGGCTCCTCCCTCGCAGGTATGGCGGTCATGGCGATCGTCCCGCTGATCACCAAGGTGATCATCGACGACGTGATCGGCGGCGGCCGCAGCATGGCCGTCTGGGCGGGGCTGCTGGTGGGCGCCGCGCTGGTCGTCTACGTCCTCACCTACATCCGCCGCTACTACGGCGGCCGGCTCGCCCTCGACGTCCAGCACGACCTGCGCACCGAGATGTTCGGGACGATCACCCGGCTCGACGGCCGGCGCCAGGACGAGCTGTCCACCGGGCAGGTCGTCGGCCGGGCCACCAGTGACCTCCAGCTGATCCAGGGCCTGCTCTTCATGCTCCCGATGACCATCGGGAACTTCGCCCTGTTCGTGATCTCCCTGGTCGTCATGGCCTGGCTTTCGCTGCCCCTGACGCTGGTGGCCCTCGCGGTCGCCCCCGCCCTGTGGTGGATCGCGCGGCGCAGCCGGGCCAAGCTGCACCCCTCCACCTGGTACGCCCAGGCCCAGGCCGCCGCCGTCGCGGGCGTGGTCGACGGGGCCGTCAGCGGCGTCCGCGTGGTGAAGGGGTTCGGGCAGGAGGATCAGGAGACCGGGAAGCTGAGGGAGGTCAGCCGCCGGCTCTTCGCGGGGCGGCTGCGCACCATCCGGTTCAATTCCAGGTACACCCCGGCGCTCCAGGCCGTTCCGGCCCTCGGCCAGGTCGCGATGCTCGCGCTCGGCGGCTGGCTGGCGGTGCGCGGGCACATCACCCTGGGCACGTTCGTCGCCTTCTCCACCTACCTCGCCCAGCTGGTCGGCCCGGTCCGGATGCTCGCCATGGTGCTCACGGTCGCCCAGCAGGCCCGCGCGGGCACCGAGCGGGTGCTTGAGCTCATCGACACCGAGCCGTCGATCAAGGACGGCACCAAGACCCTGCCCGCCGACGCGCCCGCGACCGTCGAGTTCGACGACGTGTCCTTCGGCTACGCGGGCGCCACCGGCACGACCAGCCCCGTTCTCGACGGGCTGAGCTTCGAGATCCGCCCCGGCGAGACCCTCGCCGTCGTCGGCTCCTCCGGCTCCGGAAAGTCCACCGTCTCCCTGCTCCTGCCGCGCTTCTACGACGTCACGGGCGGCGCCGTCCTGGTCGGCGGCCACGACGTGCGCGAGCTGACCACGGACTCGCTGCGGGCCGCGATCGGACTGGTGCCGGAGGACTCCTTCCTCTTCTCGGACACCGTCCGCAACAACATCGCCTACGGCCGCCCCGACGCCACCGACGAGGAGATCGACGCCGCCGCGCGCGCCGCCCAGGCGGACCGTTTCATCGCCGAGCTGCCCGAGGGCTACGACACCAAGGTCGGCGAGCACGGCCTCACCCTCTCCGGCGGCCAGCGCCAGCGCGTCGCGCTCGCCCGCGCGATCCTCACCGACCCCCGGCTGCTCGTCCTCGACGACGCGACCTCGGCGGTGGACGCCCGCGTCGAGCACGAGATCCACGAGGCGCTCAAACAGGTGATGGAGGGCCGGACCACCCTGCTGATCGCCCACCGGCGCTCCACCCTGGGCCTCGCCGACCGCATCGCCGTCCTCGACGCCGGCCGCCTCGCCGACATCGGCACCCACGACGAGCTGCAGGAGCGATCCGCCCTCTACCGGCGTCTGCTCACCGACCCCGACGAACTCGGCGGTGTCTCGCCCGGCCACGCCCAGCCGGCCTGCCCGCAGGAGGACACCTCCGTACGCGACGAACTGGACGCCGAGTTCGACGCCGAACGCGGGGTGACACCGCGGCTGTGGACCGGGGACCGGGAGCCCAAGGACCTGGCGCTCGCCGAGTCGCCGGCCACGCCCGAGCTGCTCGCCCAGGTCGAGGCGCTGCCCCCGGCCACCGACATCCCCGACATCGACGAGGGGCGCGCGGTGCGCCCGGAGGCGTCGTACGGACTCAAGCGGCTGCTGCGCGGCTTCGGGCGCCCCCTGCTGATCAGCCTCGGCCTGGTCGCCATGGACGCCGGCATGGGGCTGCTGCTGCCCGTGCTGATCCGGCACGGCATCGACGACGGTGTGACCGCGGCGGCGCTCGCGGCGGTCTGGGCGGCGTCCCTGCTCGGTCTGCTCGCGGTGATCGTCCAGTGGGCGGCGCAGGTCGCCGAGACCCGGATGACCGGGCGTACCGGCGAACGCGTGCTGTACTCGCTGCGGCTGAAGATCTTCGCCCAGCTCCAGCGGCTCGGTCTCGACTACTACGAGCGCGAGCTGACCGGCCGGATCATGACCCGGATGACGACGGACGTCGACGCGCTGTCGACGTTCCTGCAGACGGGCCTGGTCACCGCGTTCGTCTCGGTCGTCACCTTCTTCGGCATCATGGTCGCCCTGCTGGTCATCGACATCCAGCTCGCGCTCGTCGTCTTCGCCACGCTGCCGCCGCTGATCGTCGCCACGTACTACTTCCGGCGGGCGAGCGTGAAGGCGTACGAACTCGCCCGTGAGCGGGTGTCGGTGGTCAACGCCGACCTTCAGGAGTCGGTGTCCGGGCTGCGGATCGTGCAGGCCTTCCGGCGCGAGCGGGACGGCGGCGCGCGGTTCGCCGAGCTCAGCGACAGCTACCGCCAGGCCCGTATCCGCGGTCAGTGGCTGATCTCGATCTACTTCCCCTTCGTGCAGTTCCTGTCGTCGGCGGCCGCGGCCTCGGTGCTGATCGTGGGCGGCACACGGATCGACGCCGCGACGCTGACGACCGGCGCGCTGGTGGCGTACCTGCTCTACATCGATCTGTTCTTCGCCCCGGTCCAGCAGCTCTCTCAGGTCTTCGACGGCTACCAGCAGGCCACGGTCTCGCTCGGCCGCATCCAGGAACTGCTCCGCGAGCCGACGTCGACGAAGGCCGCCGCCGAGCCGCTGGAGGTGCGCTCGCTGCGCGGCGAGGTCGCCTTCGAGGACGTGCGCTTCAGCTACGGCGACGAGGAGGAGGCGCTCGGCGGGATCGACATCCGCATCCCCGCCGGGCAGACCGTCGCCTTCGTCGGTGAGACCGGCGCGGGCAAGTCGACGCTGGTCAAGCTGGTGGCACGGTTCTACGACCCGACCGGCGGCCGGGTCACGGTCGACGGCACGGATCTGCGCTCCCTGGACATCACGTCGTACCGGCACCGTCTCGGCGTCGTACCCCAGGAGGCGTACCTGTTCCAGGGCACGGTCCGCGACGCCATCGCCTACGGCCGACCCGACGCCACGGACGCCGAGGTCGAGGCCGCGGCCCGCGCGGTGGGCGCCCACGAGATGATCGCGACCCTGGAGGGCGGCTACCTCCACGAGGTCGCCGAGCGCGGCCGCAACCTCTCCGCCGGCCAGCGCCAGCTGATCGCACTGGCCCGCGCCGAGCTGGTCGACCCGGACGTCCTGCTCCTCGACGAGGCGACCGCCGCGCTGGACCTGGCCACCGAGGCCCAGGTCAACCAGGCCACGGACCGACTGGCGGGCCGCCGCACCACCCTCGTGGTCGCCCACCGCCTGACCACGGCCGCCCGGGCGGACCGCGTGATCCTCATGGACCACGGACGCGTCGCCGAGGACGGCACGCATGAGGAGCTGCTGGCGTTGGGCGGGATGTACGCCGAGCTGTGGCGGACGTTTCTGGGGGAGGCGGAGCCGGCTGCGGTGTGACCCCGGGGCATTGGTGTGCCGGACGGAGTCCGGCCAGTCGTGCGAAGCCTGGGAGGCCCGCCAGGGCCGAACAGTGCGAGGGCGACCGAGGGAGGTTCTGCCCACGGACGCGTCGCCGAGGACGGCACGCATGAGGAGTTGCTGGCGTTGGGTGGGCGGTATGCAGAGTTGTGGCGGACGTTTCTCGGGGAGGCCGAGTCGGAGGAGTCGGTCGGGGTGGGGCGGTGAGGGGGCGTCCCGTGGCGTCGTGACGGTCGTGCAACCATCCGGCATACGCCGTGCGTCCGTACATCAGTACGCTCATTGCCGGTGTACGGGGAGGACAAGACGGTGGACAAAGGTGGGATACGCCGACGACTGGCGGTCGGCCTGGCGTTGTTGACGGCGTCCGGCGCGCTCGCGGTCGCGATACCGGCGCAGGCCCATGCCGCGCCCACGCGCTGCGAGGGCCGCAAGGTGAAGACGTACCCGTTCTCGACCGGCACCCTCTACGTCTACAAGCGCGGCGGACACGTCTGTGTCATCACCCTGCCCAAGGACCCCGGCCGCCGGCAGTGGATGAAGGCCAGCGTCCAGGCGTACCGGGCGAACGCGGTCGCCGACGAGGGCCGGCGCACCCACCGGGCCGGGCCCGTCACGGTCCACGCCGGCCAGCGCTGTGTGTGGGTGAAGGGCCGGGTCGGGCGCGGCTCGGTCAGCAAGGGCTGGATCCTCTGCTGAGCGCCTCCCCGGGGCGTCGTTCGGCCATCTCTGCCGCGAATTCCTCATCTCCCCTGGTGCGGCCGGGAGTTGCTCGCTAGCTTGCGCTGCACATTTGCTTCCCAGGGGAGGGTGCATGCTGCGCAAGACCCTCAGATGGCTGCTGACGCTCGCGCTGCTGACCGGCGCGCTCGGCACGGCCACGGTGAAGGCGGCGACCGCCGCCGAGCCGGACATCGAGGAACGGCTGCTGTCCATACCGGGCATGAGCCTCATAGAGGAGAAGCCGTACCCCGGCTACCGCTTCTTCGTCCTGTCGTACACCCAGCCGGTCGACCACCGGAACCCGTCCGCGGGGACCTTCCAGCAGCGTCTGACCGTGCTGCACAGGGATGTCTCCCGCCCGACCGTCTTCTACACCAGCGGCTACGAGGTCTCCACGACACCGAGCCGCCGCGAGCCGACGCGGATCGTCGACGGCAACCAGATCTCCATGGAGTACCGCTTCTTCACACCGTCCCGGCCCCAGCCGGCCGACTGGACCAAGCTCGACATCTGGCAGGCGGCCTCCGACCAGCACCGCATCTTCAAGGCGCTGGAGCCGGTATACGACCGCAAGTGGCTCTCCACCGGCGTCTCCAAGGGCGGCATGACCGCCACCTATTACGAGCGCTTCTACCCCCGTGACATGGACGGCGTCGTCGCCTACGTGGCCCCCAACGACGTCGTCGACGCCGAGGACTCCGCCTACGACCGCTTCTTCGCCCGCGTCGGCACCAAGGAGTGCCGGGACCGCGTGAACGCGGTGCAGCGGGAGGCACTGGTGCGCCGGGAGCCGATGAAGGAACGGTTCGCGGCGCACGCGGCCGAACACGGCTACACCTTCCGCACGATCGGCAGCCTGGACAAGGCGTACGAGGCGGTCGTCCTGGACTATGTGTGGGGCTTTTGGCAGTACAGCCTGCTCAAGGACTGCGACACGGTCCCGGCGGACGCGCCGCACGCCACCGACCAGGCGATCTGGGACGCCATCGACGCGAGCGGAGGCTTCGACTTCTACACGGACCAGGGCCTGGAGCCGTACACGCCGTACTACTACCAGGCGGCGACGCAGCTGGGGGCACCCATGATCGGGTTCCCCCACATCGAGCGCGGGCTGATCCGCTACGGCTACCTCCCGCCACGCGACTTCGTCCCCCGTGAGATCCCGACGAAGTTCCAGCCGTGGGCCATGCGCGACGTGGACAACTGGGTACGCCACAACGCCCGGCACATGATCTTCGTGTACGGCCAGAACGACCCGTGGGGCGCGGAACGCTTCCGCGTCGGCAAGGGCGCACGTGACGCCTACGTCTTCGCCGCGCCGGGAGCCAACCACGGCGCCCTCGTGGCGGGACTGGTGGACCGGGAGCGCACCCTGGCCACGGCCCGCATCCTGGACTGGGCGGGCGTCGCCGCCACCACGGCCGAGCCGGCGCCGCTGGCGAAGTTCGACGCGAAGCTCGACGCGCGGGGTCCGGAGCGGGAGCACAGACTGCGGCCGTGACGCCTCACACCGGGCGGGCGCAGCCCACCGGTCTCTCTCCGCCCAACTGGACGTAGAGGGCCGTCGACAGCGGACACTCGCTCCGCCGCTCGGCGGCCTTCGTCACCTTGTACTCCGGGTTCTGCTCGGCCTTGCCGTCGCAGGACGTCTCACGGACCTGGCCGTCGCCGGAGTCGTAGACGCAGTCGCCGACGATCGTGCGGGGGCCGCCTCCGCCGCCGGGGTCGCCGGGGTGGGGCGCGGCGAGATTGCGCATACAGGCGTAGCCCTGGGGGATCGCGCCGTCGCCGTCCTCGTCGGAGGTGCGGCTCTGCTCGCTGATGTGCAGCACGAAGTCCGTGGTCGCCGGGCACAGCGGCCCGTCGCCCACCGTGCCGTCGTGCCGCGCCACCACCCGCGCCGCCGCCCGCTCGCCGTCACAGGGCACCTCGGTGAAGCTCGTCGTGCCGAAGGAGCTGCACTCGTCGACGCCGAGGAACACCGTGCCGTACCCGGCGGGCCGTGTCGGCGTCACCTGCCGCCCGGTCGCGGTCGCGCCCGCGCTCTCCGCGAGCCGCCCGTCCTCCTCGGCCGCCCGCGACGGACTCTGACAGCCCGTCAGCAACGCGATGAGCAGCACCAACAACGCACAGGCCACTCCGGCACCACGTCTCCCACCCATCGCACTCCCCCCGGGTTCCCCCGTCCAGCGTGGCCCGTCGCGGCGGGCGCACGCCAGGCGTGTGGGGGCCTTTGCGTCGGTTGGGGGTGAGAGTGCCCGTTGTGCGGCGTACGGGCTCTACGTCCAAAGTGCTACGGGTCGTCAGCGGCGCTCGTACGAGAGTCCGTGGCCGACCGGATACAGCACCTCGGCCGGGTCGTCCGCCCGCTGCACCGGCACGGGGAGCCGGCCGCGCGGTGCCACCCGCCCGGCGATCACCCGTGCCGCCGCCCGCAGTTCGACGTCGGTCCAGGAGTAGGAGGCGAGGACCGCGCGGACGCCGGGCAGCTGCGCCACGTCGTACGGGTTGCGGATCGCCACCGCCACCACCGGCCGCCCCGTCGCGAGAAGCTGCTCGACCAGCACTTTCTGCGAGTTGGCCGCGGTGACGTTGTACGTCCCGACCACCACCGCGTCCGCCTCGCCCGCCGCCGTGACGGCCCGGGCGATGGTCGCGGCCGAGGGCGCCGTACCCGTCGACAGGGCGGTCGCCGTGAAGCCCAGCTCGGTGAGGGCGGTGGCGAGCACACCGGTCGGCGGGCCGGTCGTACCGGACGGCGAGGCCGGGTCGGCGCCCACCACCAGCACCTTGGGGTGCGTCCGGCGCGACAGCGGCAGCAGCGCGCCCTCGTTGACCAGCAGGGTCGTCGTGCGCTCGGCGATACGGTCGGCGGCCTTGAGATGCGACGGAATGCCGACGTTCCGGTCGACGCCGGCCTGACTGACGTACGGCGCGTCGAACAGCCGCAGCTTCGCCTTCAGCCGCAGCACCCGCAGGACCGACTCGTCCAGCCGCGCCTCGGTCAGCTCGCCGTCCCGCACGGCCTTCAGGACCGCGTTCCAGGCGATGTCCAGGGACGGCGGGTTGAGGAGCTGGTCCACGCCCGCCTTGAGCGCGAGGACGGGGACGCGGTCGTCGCCGTACTTCGTCCGTACGCCCTCCATGCCCAGCGAGTCCGTCACCACCAGCCCGTCGTAGCCCAGTTCCTCGCGCAGGATGCCGGTGAGGATCGGGCGGGACAGGGTGGCCGGGTCGCCGGAGTCGTCGAGGGCCGGGACCATGATGTGCGCGGTCATGATCGAGTCGATGCCGGCGCGGACGGCGGCCCGGAAGGGCGGCGCGTCCAGGGTCTCCCACTGCTCACGGGTGTGGGTGATGACGGGGAAGCCGTAGTGGCTGTCGACGGCGGTGTCGCCGTGCCCCGGGAAGTGCTTGGCGGTCGAGGCGACCTGTCGGCCGTGCTGGTATCCGGCCACCTCGGCGGCGACCAGGCCGGCCACGGCCGCCGGGTCGGCGCCGAAGGAGCGCACGCCGATCACCGGGTTCGCCGGGTTGACGTTCACGTCGGCGACGGGGGAGTAGTTCTGCCGGATGCCGAGCGCCCTGAGCTCCTGGCCGGCGATCCGGCCGAGGGTGCGGGCGTCGGAGCGCGAGCCGCCGGCGCCGATGGCCATGGCGCCGGGGAACAGGGTGGCGGGCTCGCCGACGCGGCAGACGATGCCGTGCTCCTGGTCGGTGGAGATGAGCACGGGCAGCCCGCGGGGCCGGCTGAGGGACGCCCGCTGGATGCCGTTGGACAGGTCGGCCATCTGATGGGGGTCGCGGGTGTTGTGCGCCCAGGTGAAGTAGATGATGCCGCCCACGCGGTACTTGGCGACCAGCTCGGCGGCCGTGCGGACGCCGATCTCCTTCAGGTTGGCGTCGATGTCGGCCTGGTCGGGGGCGGTCGCGGAGTGGCCGTAGACCCGCATGACGAAGAGCTGGCCGACCTTCTCCGGCAGGGTCATCCGGGCGATGAGGGCGCGCAGTTTCCGGTCGTCGGGGGCACCGGCGTGAGCGGTGCCGCCCAGGGCGAGGGCGGTGGTGACGCCCGCGCCGGCCGTGAGGACCGTACGTCTCGAGGGCGGGCGTGCGGTGTTTCCCGTGCTTCTTCCCGTGCTTCCCGTGCTGGTGTCGGGCACGTGCGCTCCTTCCGGAGGTGGTGCGCTGAAGGAAACTTCCGAGGAGTCACCAATAACCGGGAAGTTTCTGCCAGTCAAGGGAATCCGCCGTAACCGGAAGGAGGACGGCGACCGGAAAGGGGCCGCCATCGGCGCAGTTGGAGGGGGGCGCGCCGATGACGGCGTGCTGCCGGCCGCGGCACGGCGGAGAGGGTTGGTCAGCGATCGCAGCCAGCAGCGAGGGCCGACACCGCACCACGGTGACTCTCCGGCAGCTTGCGGGTTGGACGAGCGGGGCTGGGGCTGGGTTCCCCGCGACGAGCGGAATCGACGAAGTCGGTGAGCCCGGGGCGGGCGTGACGGATGGGCAGACGGATGGGTGGACGGGAGGGCGACGGCGGGCGACCGGCACCGGTCCATCCCGTGGACGCCCGGGCACGGCCGGCGGCCCCCGGGCGATCATGAGCGCATGCCCGTAGTCGCCCTTCCCGGCTCCAAGTCCATCACCGCCCGCGCCCTCTTCCTGGCGGCCGCGGCCGACGGTGTCACCACCCTGCTGCGGCCACTGCGCTCGGACGACACCGAGGGCTTCGCCGAGGGACTGACCCGGCTCGGCTACCGGGTCGGCCGGACCCCGGACAGCTGGCAGGTCGACGGCCGCCCGCAGGGCCCCGCGGCCACGGAGGCGGACGTCTACTGCCGCGACGGCGCGACCACGGCCCGGTTCCTGCCCACGCTGGCCGCCGCAGGGCAGGGCACCTACCGCTTCGACGCCTCGCCCCAGATGCGCCGCCGCCCGCTGCTCCCGCTGACCCGCGCCCTGCGCGACCTCGGCGTGGACCTGCGGCACGAGGAGCGGGAGGGCCACCACCCGCTGACCGTGCGGGCGGCCGGCGTCGGGGGCGGGCAGGTGACGCTGGACGCGGGGCAGTCGTCGCAGTACCTGACCGCACTGCTGCTGCTCGGGCCGCTGACCCGCGCGGGCCTGCGGATCACCGTCACCGACCTGGTCTCGGTGCCGTACGTCGAGATCACGATCGCGATGATGCGGGCCTTCGGCGTGGAGGTGCGCCGCGAGGGCGACACCTTCGTGGTCCCGCCCGGCGGCTACCGGGCCACGACGTACGCGGTGGAACCGGACGCCTCGACCGCGAGCTACTTCTTCGCGGCGGCGGCCGTCACCGGCGGCGAGGTGACGGTGCCGGGCCTGGGCGAGGGCGCGCTCCAGGGCGACCTGGGCTTCGTCGAGGTGCTGCGGCGGATGGGCGCCCGGGTGACGGTCGGCCCGGACGCCACGACCGTCCGCGGCACCGGCGAACTGCGCGGCGTCACGGTCAACATGCGCGACATCTCCGACACCATGCCGACCCTCGCGGCCATCGCGCCGTTCGCGTCCGGCCCGGTGCGCATCGAGGACGTGGCGAACACCCGGGTCAAGGAGTGCGACCGCCTGGAGGCCTGCGCGGAGAACCTGCGCCGGCTGGGCGCGGAGGTGGCCACCGGCCCGGACTGGATCGAGATCCGGCCGGGCGCGCCGGTCACGGACGGCGCCGAGATCACGTCGTACGGGGATCACCGCATCGTGATGTCCTTCGCGGTCACCGGCCTGCGGGTCCCGGGCATCTCCTTCGACGACCCGGGGTGCGTACGCAAGACGTTCCCGGGCTTCCACGAGGAGTTCGGGGAGCTGCGCGCTCGCCTGGGAACCGCCTAGCCGGCCGGGAAGGTCGCCGTGGCCAGGACCGTTCCGTCCGGCGCCAGCAGGCGGGCGCCCGTCACGGGCGCCGGGGCGGTGCCGGTCGGTGCCGCCCAGTAGCCGTAGCCGTCCTTGAGCGGGAACGAACCCACCGGGACCGTCGATCCGTCGGCGTGCACGAGCAGACAGCGCACCGGGCCCCGGCCGCCCCCGTCGAGGTCGACGGACATGTACACCCAGCCCTTGTCACCGGAGTGCGCGTAGATACGGCCCACCTCGTGGCCGTCGGAGACGAAGGACGCCTCCCGCAGACCGCCGTGCGTCTGCTGCGCGGGCGACGGGGGCGCGGCTTCGATCGCCGTACCGACCGCCCAGCCGCCGAAACCGCAGGCCAGAGCCGCCGCCACAGCGGCCGCCGCCAGCCGCAGCCGGTGCCTGCGGGGCCTGGGCGCGGGCGTCGTGCCCAGTGCCCGCAGGACCCGGCTCTCGAAACCGACCGGTGGCTCGGCGCCCGGCAGCAGTGCAAGCAGGCCGTCGCCGACCGCCGTCAAGTGCTCGATGTGCTCCCGGCAGTCCGGGCACCGGTCCAGATGGGCGACCGCCTCGGCCCGCTCGCGCGCGGGCAGCACCCCGAGCGCCAGCTCGGCGTCCAGCTCCCGCAGCCGCTCGCACTCCATGCCGCTCACCGCTTCTCCGCCGCTTCCAGCAGGGCCCGTACCTTGAGCGTCCCGGTCCGGATCCGGGTCTTCGCCGTGCCCAGCGGAACGCCCTCGGTCTCGGCGACCTCCCGCGCCGTCATCGCGTAGATCCCGGCCATCACCAGGGCCCGCGCCTGCTCGCGTGGCAGCTGTGCCACCGCCAGCCGGACCCGCTCCGCGCTGTCGTCGGCGAGCGCGCGCCGCTCCGGCGTCTCGGTCACGATGCCGAGCAGCGCGTCCAGGTCCTCCGGGGCGAGCGGGCTCGCCCGCCGGGCCCGTACCGCGTCGATCGCCAGGTTGTGCGCGATGGCCGTCAGCCACGCCCGTACCGAACCGCGCCGGGGGTCGTACACCTGCGCGTGCCGCCAGGCCCGTTCGAAGGTCTGCTGGGCGACGTCCTCGGCGAGCTGCGGGTCGCCCAGGACGGCGACGGCCACGCCGAACACCGTGCGCTGGAAACGGCGCACGAAGGCGACGGCCAGCTCCGGATCGCCCGTCGTCAGGCCGCTGAGCAGTGCCTCGTCGGGGACCCGCCCGAGGGAAAGGCCCATGCGCCACACACCAGGGATACGTTCCGCCGCCCGGAAGGGATTGCCGAACGTCCACGTCCATTCTCCGCCCCCGCAATCCCTCGGCCCGGCAGTGCCGTACCCCTTGCGGGGGGACGTTCCGGAGGACCGACTCATGACCATCCCGCACACCCGCGACCGCGTGCTCCTCGGCATCGCCGCCGGCGGACTGACCGCCGTGCTGGCCGCCTGCGGAGGCGGCGGCAACGGCAGCAGCGACAGCAACGGCAACAGCGGTGCCGACACCGGCGCCGGCACCCAGGTCACGGCGGAGCTGACCGATTTCCACATCAAGCTCTCGACGCAGAAGTACCAGCCCGGCGAGTACACCTTCACCGCGAAGAACACGGGCCACCACGACCACGCTCTGGAGATCGAGGGCCCCGGCGGCGAGAACCGCAGCAAGACAGTGGAGCCGGGGCGGTCCACGACTCTGACCGTGACGCTGGAGTCCGGCTCGTACGAGGTCTACTGCCCGGTCGACGGGCACAAGGACCTCGGCATGAAGACGAACATCACCGTCGGCGAGGCCCCGGCGCCGTCCGGCAACGACAACACCGCTCCGGGCAATGGCTACTGAGGGCGCGGTGGCGCGCCCGGTCCTGCGGGTGGCCGGTGCCGGGCTGACGGCGACGATGGCCGCGATCCATCTGCGCCTGTGGGCCGAGGGCTACAAGGACCTCGCCACCATCGGGCCGCTGTTCCTGCTCAACGGAATCGTCGGCATCCTGCTCGCCCTGGCGCTGATCACACCCGTGCGCCGCCTCGGCCCGCTCGCCGCCGGCACCGCGCTGTTCACTGCCGGAACCCTGGGCGCACTGTTCCTGAGCCTCACCGCGGGCCTGTTCGGCTTCACCGAGTACATCGACGCGGAACTGGTCCGCCCGACCTTGTACGTCGAGGCAGCGGGCGTGGCGGTCCTGACGGCCTTGGCGGTGGTGGCTCACAGACATGGGCGTCGGCGCTGGCGAGCTGCGCTTCGGCGGCGCCCTGAAGGGGCGCGGGGAACTGCGCGACCAGCCACGACGGCGCCGCGGACGAAACACAGCCCGTCGTTCACGCCGATTCGTTCAGCAGGCGCGACAGATGCTCCCGCCCCCCGTCCAGCAACTCGGGCAGCGGCGCGGCATCCGCGTACCACCGCTTCTCGTACTCCCAGCACAGCCACCCGTCCCACCCGTGCCGGGACAGCACCTCCACACAGTCGGAGAGCGGCAGTACCCCCGCCCCCAGCGCCAGCGGCGTCGTGTCGTCGGCGGAGGCGATGTCCTTGACCTGGACGTACCCGAGATACGGCGACAGGCCGGCGTAGCTCTCCGTGGGTTGCTCGCCGGCCAGCCAGGTGTGCATGACGTCCCAGAGCGAGCCGACGTGACGGTGGCCGACCAGGCCGAGGACACGGATCGCGTCGGCGGCGGCGCGATGCGAGTCGTGGGTCTCCAGCAGGATCCGTACGCCCATGTCGGCGGCGTACTCCGCGGCCGTGCCCAGCCGCCGCGCGGCGATCGCGTCCGCCGACTGGCGGCTCTGCTCGTGATCGGCGCCCGGGAAGACGCGGACGAAGGGCGCGCCGAGGTCGTGGGCGAGGTCGACGAGCCTGCGGACCTCCTCGATCACCGGTCCGTCGTCGCCCGGCGCGGCGACCCGGGCGTACCCGGCGAGCCCCACCGGCTCGATGCCGGCCGCCTTGAACTCGGCCGCCACATCGGCCCGTTCACCGGGCCCGAGCCCCAGGTGCACCGGCTCCTCGGGATGCGTACGCAACTCGACCCCGTGATATCCGTGCGCACTCGCGAGCCGCAGCACATCGGGGAGGGGGAGACCGGGGACGCCGAGGGTGGAGAACGCCAGTTTCATGCCTCCACCTTGCCAGGGAAACGTGAGCACGCCCATCCGACCGGCAGCCCGGAGGTCACTCCGCCGTGCCGTGCAGGTCCAGACGCCAGTCCTGGCCGGTCAGGTCCTTGCCGAAGGAGCGGTGGGGCTTCTCGGCGGCCAGAACGAAGCCATGGCGCTGATAGATGCGGCGGGCGGCGGACAGGACGTCGTTGGTCCACAGGACGAGGTCGCGGTAGCCGACACCGCGGGCGAAGTCGATCACGGCCGTGACGAGGCGGTCGCCGATGCCGAGGCCGCGGGCGTCGGGCTCGACCAGCAGCAGACGCAGCCGGGCCGTGGCGGGAGCCTCGTCCCGTACGCACATCACGCACCCCACCGGCCGCCCGTCCAGCTCGGCGATCCACACCCGCTCCAGATGCGGATCATGATCCTCCGCGAAGTCGGCGACGATCCTCGCGACCAGCCCCTCGTAGTCGGTGTTCCAGCCGTACTCGGCGGCGTACAGGGCGGCGTTGCGCTGCACGATCCAGCCGAGGTCGCCGGGGGCGGGCTCGCGCAGCAGGACGTCCTCGCGGCGGGGAGGGCGACGGTCGGAGAGGATCGTACGGACGGCGGTCATCGCCTCGGCGAGACGTGGCCGCTCGGCGACCGGCACCGTCGACAGCAGCGCACCGACCGATTCATTCGCCCGCTCCTCCAGCAGCTTGCCGGTCTCCCGGCCGCGCGCGGTGAGCGTGACGCGGCGGCGCCTCGGGTCCTGCCGCGAGGCGGTGCGCTCGATGAGCCCGTCCTGCTCGAACTTGTTCAGGATCCGGCTCAGATATCCCGCGTCCAGGGAGAGCTCGGTGCGCAGATCGGCCGCGTCGGTACGCGGGGAGTGCGCGAGCTCGTACAGGACACGGGACTCGGTGAGGGTGTACGGGGCGTAGAGGTGGCGGCTGTAGTCGAGGGCGCCGATGACGTTCGTGTAGAAGCGGTTGAAGGCGCGGATGTCGTGGACGGTCATGATCGTCGACCCCGTTGGACTCTGTGGCGGCTCGGCCAGTCGATCTCTGACTCAGTCAGAGGTTCCGTCGGTTCGAGCCTAGGACGTCCGCACCCCGACGGCTACCCCTGTGCGCACTGCCTCCGCTTCCGTTCGGACCTCTCCAGAGCGCGGGGCCCCTGCCGACGCCACAGCATGGTGAGGGCAGGCGGAACGGGCGCGAAGAACCGGGACCACTGGGAGTACGCATGGCGGCGGGCTGGGATCCACGGGCCGGTACGGGCCCCGAGGGCGCAGAGTGGCTGCCGGTTCTGGACATCCCCGCGGCCGCGCGGCAGCGGCGCTGGACCGTCCTGCTCCGCTGGCTGCTGCTCCTGCCGCAGTTCGTGGTGGTCTGGCTGCTCTCCATCGCCGCGTTCTTCGTGACCGTCGCCGGATGGTTCGCCGCCCTGTTCCTGGGGCGGCTGCCCGACGGGATCTTCTCCTTCCTCGGCTCGGTCCTCGTCTACCGGACCCGGGTCAACGCGAGTGCGATGCTCCTCGTCGACCGTTATCCGCCGTTCTCGTTCTCGGCCCCCGACCACCCCGTGCAGATCGAGCTGCGGGCCACCCCGCTGAACCGGCTCGCGGTGCTGTTCCGGCTGTTCCTGATGATCCCGGCGGCGATCGTGAACAACCTCGCGCAGGCGGGCTGGTTCGCGGTGAGCTGGGTGTTCTGGCTCATCGGCATCGCGCTGGGACGGCTGCCCGAGCCGGTCTTCGCGGCCACGGCCGCGGTCACCCGCTACGGGATGCGGTTCACCGCGTACGTCACGATGCTGACCCCGGCCTACCCCAAGCGGTTGTTCGGTGACGAGCCGGTCGCGCAGGACGCGGTCCGCTCGGGCACACGGCCGCTGCTCCTGACCACCGGGGCCAAGGTCCTGGTCGTGCTCTTCCTGCTGCTCGGCCTGGCCGGCCATGTCGTCAGCGGCACCATGGACTACGACGATTCCGACGACGAGTACGGCAGCGTGGGCCCGACCGCGGTACCGACGTACGGAACGGGCGACTGAGGGCGTCAACAGGACAGTACCGGCGCCCGAGCCGGAGTTGGCCTCCGCCTTCGCGGCGTACGCCGAGCCGCGAGCGCCCCTTACTTCCGCGGCCCCCCGGAAGACCCCCGGACCATCAGCTCCCCGCGAATCGTCGCGATCCCCCCGGGCGGCGGCTCCTCCCGGCCCATGGCGATCCGGCCCGCCCGCGCGCCCGCCTCCGACAGCGGCAGCCGCACCGTCGTGAGAGAGGGCACCGCGTCGACGCTGAACGGCAGATCGTCGAAGCCGGCCACGGACACGTCCCCCGGAATCGCCAGCCCGGAGTCCCGCAGGGCCGCGCACGCGCCCAGGGCGACCGAGTCGTTGGCGGCGACGACGGCCGTCAGGGACGGGTCCCTGCGCAGCAGTTCGAGCGTCGCCTCGTAGCCGGACTGACGGTCGTAGCGGCCGTGGACGGTCCAGCCGGCGTCCTCCTCCATGCCGTGCGCCTCCAGGGCGGCCCGGTGGCCCTCCAGACGGTGCCGGGTCGTCGTGCGCTCCTCCGGGCCCGCGATATAGCCGAGGCGCCGGTGGCCCAGGCCGATCAGGTGCTCGGTCAGTTCGCGCCCGCCGCCGCGGTTGTCGAAGGTCAGCGCGATCGCGCCGGTGTCCGGCGCCGGTGGCCGCCCGCACAGCACCACCCTTGTCCCGGCGTCCGTCAGCTTGCGCAGCTTCGCCGCGACCGCCGCCGCGTGCGGGGCGTTCTCCATGGCACCGCCGGTCAGCACCACCGCCGCGGCCCGCTGGCGCTGGAGCAGGGTCAGATAGGTCAGTTCGCGTTCCGGCGAGCCCCCGGTGTTGCAGACCACCGCCAGCCGCTCGCCGCCCGCGCGCCCGCCCGGACCCCCGATCTCCGACTGGATCGCGCTCGCCATGATCCCGAAGAAGGGGTCGGCGATGTCGTTGACCAGGATGCCGACCAGGTCGGAGGTGGCGGCGGCGAGCGCGCTCGCGGGACCGTTCAGCACGTAGTCCAGCTCGTCCACCGCGCGCAGCACCCGCTCGCGGGTGGAGGCCGCCACGGGGTAGTTCCCGTTCAGTACGCGCGACACCGTCGCGGGCGAGACCTGGGCGCGGGCCGCCACGTCCGCAAGTGTCACCGTCATCTCGTCGTCCTCCGGTCGCGCATCTCTTCTTGCCCCCTGTACGTGCTCGTAGACAGGCCGCCGCGGCCCGCGGTTCCATCCGGGCCGGTCTCGTGTATGTCGAGCGAACCTTACGGCCAGAAACCCCCGATGTTCGTCCCCTCGAACAACTCAGGCTGGTCACGGTCTTGTCCGGAGCACTGCCCAGAGGCTAGCTTCTACACTCGTAGAAAGCGCTTGCTGAGACGCTCACCAGTGCAAGACCGGGCGGTACGCGGCGCAGACCCCGCGTACGAAGGGAACGACGTGACTCGCAAGACGGTGCGTATCGCCATGAACGGTGTGACCGGGCGCATGGGTTACCGCCAGCACCTGGTCCGCTCCATCCTTGCCATCCGCGAACAAGGCGGTCTCGACCTCGGCGACGGCACCCTGCTGTGGCCGGAGCCGGTCCTGGTCGGCCGCCGCGAGTACGCCCTGAGGGCGCTCGCCGACCAGCACGGCCTGGAGCACGTTTCCACGGATGTCGACGACGTCCTCGCCGACCCGGCCGTCGAGATCTACTTCGACGCCCAGGTCACCTCCGCCCGTGAGGAGGCCCTCAAGAAGGCGATCGCCGCCGGCAAGCACATCTACACCGAGAAGCCCACGGCCACCGGTCTGGCAGGCGCACTGGAACTGGCCCGTCTCGCTCGTGAGAAGGGCATCAAGCACGGCGTCGTCCAGGACAAGCTCTTCCTCCCCGGCCTGCTCAAGCTCAAGCGCCTCATCGACGGCGGCTTCTTCGGCCGGATCCTGTCCGTGCGCGGCGAGTTCGGCTACTGGGTCTTCGAGGGCGACTGGCAGAGTGCGCAGCGCCCGTCCTGGAACTACCGCGCCGAGGACGGTGGCGGCATCGTCGTCGACATGTTCCCGCACTGGGAGTACGTCCTGCACGAGCTCTTCGGCCGGGTGAAGTCCGTCCAGGCCATCGCCACGACCCACATCCCGCAGCGCTGGGACGAGAACGGCAAGCCCTACGACGCGACGGCGGACGACGCCGCCTACGGCATCTTCGAGCTCGACGGTGGCGCCATCGCGCAGATCAACTCGTCCTGGGCCGTACGCGTCAACCGCGACGAGCTCGTCGAGTTCCAGGTCGACGGCACCGAGGGCTCGGCCGTCGCGGGCCTGCGCAACTGCCGCGTCCAGCACCGCACCATGACTCCCAAGCCGGTCTGGAACCCCGACATCCCGGCCACCTACTCCTTCCGCGACCAGTGGCAGGAGATCCCGGACAACGACGACTTCGACAACGGCTTCAAGGCCCAGTGGGAGCTGTTCCTGCGCCACGTCCATGCCGATGCCCCCTACCACTGGGACCTCCTCGCCGGCGCCCGCGGTGTCCAGCTCGCCGAGCTGGGCCTGAAGTCCTCGGCCGAGGGCCGCCGCATCGACGTACCGGAGATCCAGCCGTGACCATCCGACTGCCCGACTTCAAGGGCGGGTCGAGGGTGTACGACCCCCGCCCCGAGCCCCTCGCGCTCACCCCGGGCGCTCCCTTCTCCTCCCGTACGGTCTTCTCGGCGGCGCACGTCGTCGCCGACCCGTACGCCGACACAAGCCCCGGCGCGCCCGCCGCCGTCGACTGGGATGCCACCCTCGCCTTCCGCCGCCATCTGTGGTCCCACGGACTCGGCGTCGCCGAGGCCATGGACACCGCCCAGCGCGGGATGGGCCTGGACTGGGCGGGCGCGGCCGAGCTGATCCGGCGGAGCGCGGCGGAGGCCCGTGCCGTGGGCGGGCGCATCGCCTGCGGTGTGGGCACCGACCAGATCACCGCCGGGTCTCTCGTGGAGGTCCGGGCGGCCTACGAGGAGCAGCTCGCGGTCGTCGAGGAGTCGGGCGCCCAGGCGATCCTGATGGCCTCCCGCGCCCTGTGCGCCGCCGCCTCAGGACCCGAGGACTACCTGGAGGTCTACGGCCATCTGCTGCGCCAGTCCGCCGAGCCGGTGATCCTGCACTGGCTCGGCCCGATGTTCGACCCGGCGCTGGACGGCTACTGGGGATCGTCCGACCTGGACGCCGCCACGGACACCTTCCTGCAGGTCATCGCCGAGCACCCCGACAAGGTGGACGGCATCAAGGTGTCCCTGCTCGACGCCCGGCGCGAGATCGACATCCGCCGCCGGCTCCCGCAGGGCGTGCGCTGCTACACCGGTGACGACTTCCATTACCCCGAGCTGATCGCGGGCGACGAGAAGGGTTTCAGCCACGCCCTGCTCGGCATCTTCGACCCGCTCGGCCCGCTGGCGGCGGAGGCGGTGCGCGTCCTGGACACGGGGGACACGGCCGGATTCCGTTCCCTGCTCGACCCGACGGTCGAACTCTCCCGTCACCTCTTCCAGGCCCCGACCCGCTTCTACAAGACCGGCGTGGTCTTCCTGGCCTGGCTGGCCGGCCACCAGTCGCACTTCACCATGGTCGGCGGCCTCCAGTCCGCCCGTTCCCTCCCGCACTTCGCGCGCGCCTACGAACTCGCCGACGGACTGGGCCTGTTCCCGGATCCGAAGCTCGCCGAGGAACGGATGAAGAACCTGCTCTCCCTGTACGGAGTGGCCCAGTGAGCGCCGGCGATCTCTCCCGCTTCTCCATCAACCAGATGACCGTCAAGCAGCTGTCGATGCCCGAACTGGTCGCGTCCTGCGGCGTGCTGGGCATCGGCAACGTCGGCCTGTGGCGCGAGCCCGTCCAGACATACGGCCTGGAGGCGACGGCCAAGATCGTCCGTGACGCGGGTCTGACGGTCACGACCCTCTGCCGCGGGGGCTTCTTCACGGCGATCGATCCGCGAGAGCGTTCCCAGGCGCTGGACGACAATCGCCGGGCGATCGACGAGGCGGCGACGCTGGGCACGGACACCCTGGTCCTGGTCTCCGGCGGTCTCCCGGCCGGCTCGAAGGACCTGCACGGCGCGCGGGAACGGATCGCCGACGCGCTCGGCGAGTTGGCCCCGTACGCGGAACGGCGCGGCGTACGGCTGGCCATCGAGCCGCTGCACCCGATGTACGCCTCCGACCGCTGCGTGGTCTCGACGCTCAAGCAGGCGCTCGACCTCGCGGAACGCTTCCCCGCACACCAGGTCGGCGTCACGGTCGACACGTACCACATCTGGTGGGACGACGACGCGCCCGCGCAGATCGCCCGCGCGGGTGCGGGCGGCCGTATCCACACCTTCCAACTCGCCGACTGGACCACCCCGTTGCCCGAGGGTGTCCTCAACGGCCGCGGGCAGATCGGCGACGGCGCGATCGACATGCGCGAGTGGCAGGGCCATGTCGAGGCGGCCGGGTACACCGGCGCCATCGAGGTGGAGCTGTTCAACGACGGGCTGTGGGCGCGGGACGGACGCGAGGTGCTGGCGGAGACGGCGGCGCGGTTCGTGGAGCACACGGCGTGAAAGGGCCGGTTCCGGAAGGTCGACGGGATTTCCGCCGCCGGCGTTCCGGAATCACCGATGATCATTATCACTCGCGCGATATATGGATTGTTCAGGGCAATGCGGTCATCGGTCGGTATGTGCCACTCACAGCTGACTCCTAGTCTTTGCGCTCGTATTACCGCCAATTGACCAAAGGCCACAACCAGACATGCGCATACCTAAGGCCGGCACCGCCGGCCTGGTTCTCCTGTCCGTCCTGCTGCCGGCCGTCCCGGTGCACGCCGCGGCGCCCGCAGTGCAGGACACCGCAGTTCCCCAGGTGAGTACGGCTCCTGACGTACCGTCGGCCCTCGCGGCGGCCCGACGCACCGGCTCCCGCGTGGAGGCACTGTCCGAGCGCACCGAGACCTCGACCACCTGGGTGCACGGGGACGGCTCCCTGACGACCGAGCTGACCGCGGGCCCGATCCGCTTCGAGCGGGACGGCCACTGGGTCCCCGTCGACACCGATCTCACCGCCCGCCCGGACGGGTCCGTGGCGCCCAAGGCCCACCCGGCCGGCCTCACGCTCGCCGGCAAGGGCGGCGACATCGCCGACTCGCTCGCCGAGACCCGCAGCGCCGAGCCCCGCGACCTGGCCACCCTCGGCGAGGGCGACCGGCAGGTCACCCTGCAGTGGAAGGGCGGTCTGCCCCGGCCCCGCCTTGACGGCAACCGGGCCGAGTACCCCGAGGCCGTACCCGGCGCCGATGTGATCGTGGAGGCGACCCGCACCGGGTTCGAGCAGTACGTCGAGATCAAGAAGCGGCCGGAGCCCGGTGGCTACCGCTACACGCTCCCGCTGAAGGCCGAAGGACTGCGCGCCCGGCAGCAGGCCGACGGCAGCGTGCTGTTCACCGACGCCCGCACCGGCCAGGAGCGTGCCGTGATGCCGGCGCCCGTGATGTGGGACGCCACCGTCGACGAGCGGTCCGGCGAGCACACCCGGCGGGTTCCGGTCGACATGGACGTCGTCGCGAAGGGCGAGGACTCCTTCGACCTCGTCGTGACGCCGGACGCCGGTTTCCTGGCCGACCCGAAGACCCGCTACCCGGTGACGGTCGACCCGTCCACCTCCGCGCTCAGCAACGTCTTCGACACCTACGTCCAGCAGGGCGAGACCCGCGACTGGTCCACCGACACCGAGCTGGACCTCGGCAACCCGGGCACCAAGAACGCCAACGGCACCCCGCGCACCGCGCAGTCGTACCTCACCTGGGGGACCGCCCCCATCGCTGACGCCCTGGTCAGCAACGCCAAGTTGAGCCTGTGGAACTTCCACTCGGCCAACACCGACTGCAAGCCACAGCCCTGGGAGGTGTGGTCGGCGGACCCGGCCACCACCGCCAGCCGCTGGACCAACCGCCCCAAGACGCATACCAGGTACGCCACTTCCACCGAGACCAAGGGCAACCCTGCCTGCGGTGCCGACGGCTGGATCAACGCCGACGTCACCTCGCTCGCACAGAGCTGGGCCTCGGCCAAGGCGCCGCAGTCCACCATGGCCCTGCGCGCCGCCGACGAGTCGGCCGTCGCCCAGTGGAAGCGGGTCAACTCGGCCAACGCGACCGCCAATCCGCCCAAGCTGACGGTGACGTACAACTTCCGTCCGCGCTCCGGCAACAACCGGCAGGCCGGACCGCCGTACGTCAAGGACGCCTCCGGCACCTGGCAGGTCAACACCACCACGCCGACCCTGCGGGACACCTTCACCGACAAGGACGGCGACCGGATCAACGGCACCTTCGAGGTGGTCGAGGCGGCCACCGGCAAGCGCGTCGGCGACTATCTGGTCTCCCCGTACGTCGAGTCGGGCCGCGCCGCGGCCGTCACCCTCCCCGACGGCCTGCTGAAGGACGGAACGACCTACCGCTTCCGCACCAGCCCCTACGACGGCACCCACTTCAACCTCGCCTGGTCGCAGTGGAGCACCTTCACGGTCACCACCGGCCGCCGCCCCGGCGGGCTGCCCGACATGCCGCAGGCCCTGGAACAGGGCGCCACCAACACCCTGACCCCGCTGCTCTCCGGCGTCGTCACCAGCCCCGAACAGGGCCGCGTGCGGGCCGAGTTCGTACTCCGCGACGAGAACGGCAAGGACCTCACCGGCGTACGCGTCCCCGACGCGTGGGTCGACAGCGGCCTGCGCGCCGCCGCCCAGGTACCCGCGGGCGCGCTGCGCTCCGATACGACGTACCTGTGGGCGATGCGCGCCTGCACCGACGCCGGGTGCTCGGCATGGTCGTACGAGCAGGAGCTGACGGCGACCGACGGCCCGGGTGACAAGGCGCCGGAGACCAGGACCCTGACTCTCGACGGCGATGCGCTCGCCGACGCCACCGCGCCGGTCCGCCAGGCCACCCCCGCCGTACGGGATGCCCGGCTCACCCTCGACGCCGACCACGCCGTCTGGCTCAAGCCCGACCTCACCAAGGTGCCCGCCGGGGCGCGGATCGTGAAGGCCCGGCTGGAGCTCACGCCCGCGCAGGGCGCCGAACGGCCGGTCGAGATCTACGAGTTGCTGGACCCCTGGTCCGCCCCGCAGAACGGCTCCGACCTCCCGGGCCTGCTCGACGAGGCCCCGTTCGCCGACGCCGCCCGCCCGGCCGACCAGGACCTCGCCCCGGTCGTGCAGTCCTGGCTGGAGCAGGAGACCGGCGAGGGCCTGGCACTGCGGCTGCCGGAGGGAGTGCGGGAGCCGGTGGCGTACCACTCGGCGCGCGCCAAGGAGGCCGCCCAGCGGCCACGTCTCGTGCTCGACTACGTGCCCGCGGCCGCCCCGGGCCGTCCGCAGGATCTCCGCGCCACCTCCGGTGACGGCGGGCTGCTGGCCACCTGGAATCCGCCGCAGGACGACGGGACGGCGGGCGACGGCCTGGAGTACACCGTCGCGGTGCAGAAGGAGAACGGCGGTGAGGTGGCCCGTACGACCACCACGGTCCCGCGCGCCGTCGTCCCCGGCCTCGCCGACAAGACCGCCTACCGCGTCTCCGTCCAGGCCAGGACCGCCCACGGCACCAGCCCGGCCGCCGTCTCCGAGCCGGTGACCACCGCGGGCGTCCCGGGCGGGGCCGGCGCGTACCGGGAGATCGTGCAGCAGTACCTGGACGCACGGGCGGGTCTGCTGACCGGCCGCCACACCACGGCCGCCGCGGCACTCGCGGCGAGCACACGCGGGACGTCCTTCGCGGACCTGCTGACCGCGCAGGCACCGGCCCTGGTGGAATCCCGCGAACTGCTCGCGCAGCACGGCCGTACGTACACCGACGCGACCGCGAAGCTCTCCGACGTCCTGGTCGGCGTCGACGCCGGCGGAACCGTCTTCCTGCGGGCGTCGGTCGCGGAATCCGCCCTGCTGACCCAGGACGGCACGAGCGAGCCGGACGAGGGCCTGCAGGAGCAGCGCTTCACCTTCAGCAGCAACGGCGGAGCCCCGATCCTCCACCTGGAGACCGACGCCCCCGCCGCGGAGACCGTCCTGACCGAGGCACCCTCCGCGTGGACCGGCCTGGATGTCGCCCCGCCCGAGAGTCAGGACGCCGACGAGGTACCGGACGAGCCGATCGCCCTCGGCCCGGACGGCTTCCCGGTCGACGAGCCCGCCGGACCGACCCCGGTCGCCCTGCGCGCCGCGGCGGTCTCCGGCTCCGGCACCGCCAAGTGGGCGTCGAAGAACATCGGCACCAAGTGGGAGTACGGCCAGGACTGCACCAACTTCGTGTCCAAGGCCCTCTACTACGGCGGAAAGATGAAGACCCGCGCCGGCGGCCGCAAGCACGACCGCGCCTGGTGGCAGCAGTACTACTTCTTCGGCACGATCAAGAACAAGAGCTACACCTGGTCCGGTGCCGAGAACTTCCGCCGCCACATGACCAAGTACCGCAAGGCCCCGTCGGTGTCGAAGAAGAACGCCAGGCCCGGCGACATCGTGATGTTCAAGTGGAAGAAGGAGAGGGTGTACAACCACGCCGCGGTCGTGGTGGGCAACACCGGCCGCGATCTCCAGCTCCGCCAGCACGGAGGCGTCAGCAAGACCACCCTGAGCGCGGCCATCGCCCGCTACAAGCACAAGGCCAACTACATCGAGCGCGTGATCATCCTGCGCCCCAAGTCGAGGAGCTGACGATGATCCGCAGCCTCCACCGGTCGGCCGCCCTGGCCCTCGCCCTCGGCGTGTGTCTGACGGCATGCGGCGACGACGACGGCCCGGCCGAGTACCAGACCGCCTACACCAGCCACGAGCCCCTCCAGGTCACCGGCCACCCCTCCACCGGCAGCCTCGGCACGGTCCAGCAGATCGTCTGGCACCTCGCCGACGAGGACGCCGAGGCACTGGCCGCCCTGCACACCGAGGGCGGTGACGCGGGCGCCGAGGCACGTGCCTGGATCAAGGCCTACGGCGCCGACGCCCAGGGCAAGGTGACCGCGGACTTCCTCGACGAGGGGTCGGTACGCCAGGACGTGGTGCTGCACTTCGCCGAGTCCCGCCGCACTCAGGAACTCACCGTCCGCATCGGGGACGACGACACCTGGGGCGTGGTCCTCGACGACCCGCATCCGACGCCCGAGCCCCGCTAGAGCGGTCCGGTAGAAATTTCTCCGGAAAACCGTGCAACCCTCCCCCCACCTCGCGGGTCGTATTGGGCATCAGGACTCTTGGAGGGGGATCTGGGGGGATCGCGGGGGTTCTGATGGGGGAGGGGAAAACCCCGAGGGGCCCGGTCTGCGGACCGGGCCCCTCGAAATGTTCAGAAGAACACGCCGCAGCGCAGCAGCACATTCGCGTACGGCCGTGCCTCACCGGTCCGTACGATCAGCCGGGCCCCCGCCGACAACTGCTTGAGCCGCTCATGCGGGACCAGCTCCAGGCCGGGGAACTCGCCCGCCAGCAGCGCGGCCGCCGCCGGATTGGCGTCGTGGATCTCCTTGGCCGCCGTCGCGCCCTCGACCACCAGCTCGGCCAGCAGACCGTCCAGGACGACGGCGAACGACGGCACCCCGGCGCGGAACGCCAGGTCCACCACGCGGGGACCGTCGGGTATCGGCATCCCCGCGTCGCACACCAGCACACCGTCGCCGTGGCCCAGTTCGGCGAGGGCGCCGGAGAGATGGCGGTTCAGGATTCCGGCACGCTTCACTGGGCCCCACCTCGCGAGGTCACGCCGGGCGAGCTGTCCGACCCTCGGCCGGGGGTCCGGGGGTTGGCCCCCGGATCGGCACAGCACAGTGCCTCGACCTCCGCCGCGGTCGGGAAGGACACCTGCGCGCCCTCCCGTGTGACGGCCACCGCGCCGACCCGGGCCGCGTACGCCGCCGCCTCGGCCAGGGACGCACCCGTCCCGAGCCGCCACGCCAGCGCCGCCGTGAACGCGTCGCCCGCGCCCGTGGTGTCCACCGCGACCACCTTCACGGCCGCCACGCGCGTGACACCCTGCGCCGACGCCACCAGCGCGCCCTCGGCGCCGAGGGTCACGACCACCGAACGGGGGCCCTTGGCCAGCAGGATCCGCGCCCAGTCCTCGGGGGTCTCGCCCACCGCGGAGTCGCCGAGGATCACCTTCGCCTCGTGCTCGTTCACGATCAGCGGGTCGCAGGCCGTCAGCACCTCGGTGGGCAGCGGGCGCGGCGGCGAGGGGTTCAGGACGAACCGGCCGTCCTCCGCCAGGTTCCGGACCACCTCGACGACCGTCTCCAGCGGGATCTCCAGCTGGGCCGACACCACGCGTGACGCCTGGAAGAGGCTTGCGGCGGCGCGCACGTCACCCGGGGTGAGCCGGCCGTTCGCGCCCGGTGAGACCACGATGCTGTTGTCGCCGGACGGGTCCACCGTGATCAGCGCGACGCCGGTCGGCGCGCCGCCGACGAGGACGCCCACCGTGTCGACGCCGGAGGCCCGCTGCGAGTCGAGCAGCAGCCGGCCGTGCGCGTCGTCGCCGACCCGGGCCAGCAGGGCCGTGCGGGCGCCGAGCCGGGCGGCCGCGACCGCCTGGTTCGCGCCCTTGCCGCCCGGGTGGACGGCCAGATCGGAGCCGAGCACGGTCTCGCCGGCACCCGGCCGACGCTCGACACCGATCACCAGGTCGGCGTTGGCCGACCCTACGACCAGAAGGTCGTAGTCGTACATGAGATCGCTCCCCTGATAGTCCCCGTAGTGGCGGCCAGGCGGGCGGCCGCCACCTGGTTCATGCACCCAGGTCCATGCTCCTGCAACGACCGCCCGCCCGTGCGCCGTTCACCGATGTGGAGCCGGATGGCGCGGGCGTGCGTCAGCCGCTGAAGCCCGCCACGTTCTCCTTCGTGACCACCTTCACCGGCACCTTCACCGTCTGCTGGACCTTCTCGCCGTCCAGGGCCTTGAGGGCGTTGTCCACGGCGATCCGGCCGAGCTGGGTCGGCTGCTGGGCGACGGACGCGTACAGCGAGCCGCCCTCGACCGCCTTCAGGCCGTCCGGTGTGCCGTCGAAGCCGACCACCGAGACCGACGTGCCGGCCTTGGAGCCCAGCGCCTTGATCGCACCGAGCGCCATCTCGTCGTTGGCGGCGATGACGCCCTGCACGTCCGGGTGCGCCTGGAGCAGGTTCGACATCACGTCCAGGCCCTTGGTGCGGTCGAAGTCGGCGGGCTGCTGGGCCACGACCTGGATGCCGGGGAACGCCTCGAGGCCGTTCGCGAAGCCCTGGGCGCGCTCACGGGCGGCGGAGGTGCCTGCCTGGCCCTGGAGGATCACGATCTTGCCCTTGCCGCCGAGCTTCTCGGCGATCGATTTGGCGGCGAGCTCACCGCCGGCGACGTTGTCGGAAGCCACCAGGGCGTCCGTCTTCGCGTTGTTGACGCCGCGGTCGACGGCGATCACCGGGATGTCCGCCTTGTCGGCGGCCTTCACGGAGTTGCTCGCCGCGTCCGAGTCCACCGGGTTGACGATGATCGCGCCGACGCCGGAACTGGTGAAGTTCTGCAGCTGGTTGGCCTGCTGCGAGGCGTCGTTCTGCGCGTCGGTGACGGTCAGGTCCACGCCCCGCTTCTTCGCCTCGGCCTGGGCGCCCGCCCGGATCTGCACGAAGAAGGGGTTGTTGAGGGTCGACAGCGACAGGCCCATCTTCCGGTCGGCCGGCGAGGAGGAGCCGCTGTGCAGGAAGGAGGTCGCGCCGACGATCGCCACGGTGACGACCGCCGCGAGCGCGTACGTCCCCGCCTGCTTGCCCTTGCCTCCCGGAGAAGCGCCGGCCGCCGCCGGGGTCGCGCCGGCCTTGCGGCGCAGCGTGTCGAAGAGCACGGCCAGCGCGATCACGACGCCGATGACGACCTGCTGCCAGAAGGCGGACACGTTCAGCAGGTTCAGGCCGTTGCGCAGCACCGCCAGGATCAGAGCGCCGATGAGGGTGCCGGACGCCTTGCCGGTGCCGCCGGCCAGGGACGCTCCCCCGATGACGACCGCGGCGATCGCGTCCAGCTCGTAGCCGTCGGCGGCCTGGGGCTGCGCGGAGGACAGCCGGGAGGCGAGCACGATGCCCGCGACGGCGGCGAACACACCGGACAGCGCGTAGATGGCGAGCTTCTGCTTCTTCACCCGCAGGCCGGAAAGCCGCGCGGCCTCCTCGTTGCCGCCGATCGCGTACATCGAGCGGCCGATGTAGGTCCGGCCGAGTACGAAGGCGGCGATCAGACCCATCACGATCATCACCAGGACCGGCACCGGCAGCCAGCCGCCGAGCGTGTCACCGAGGTGTGAGACGGAGTCGGGGAAGGGGATCGGGGAGCCCTCGGAGATCACCAGCGACAGACCGCGCGCCACCGAGAGCATGGCGAGCGTCGCGATGAACGGCGGGAGTTTGCCGTAGGCGATGAGGAAGCCGTTGACGAGTCCGGCCGCGATGCCGGTCGCGACGGCCAGCAGCACCGCTATGACGACCGGCACACCGTGCGAGGTGGCCGTCCAGGCGAGGACGGTGGCCGACAGGGCCGCCACCGAACCGACCGACAGGTCGATGCCCGCCGAGACGATGACGAAGGTGACACCGAAGGCGAGAACGGCGGTCACGGCCGCCTGGACGCCGACGTTGAGCAGGTTGTCGGTGGTCAGGAAGTCGCCCGACAGCGCCGACATGGCGATGACGAGGACGATCAGCGCGGTGAGCGCGCCGTTTTCGAGGAGCAGGCGGCGCAGACCGCTGGTGGCGCCGCCGGCGCCCGACGTGCTCTTGAGCGTGTCAGTGGCCACGAGCGGCCTCCTTGCCGGTCTTGAGGTCAGTGGTGGGGTTGCTGACGGCGAGTGCCATCACGGAGTCCTGGGTCGCCTCGTCGGCGGAGAGTTCGCCCGCGATACGGCCCTGGGCCATCACCAGGACGCGGTCGCTCATACCGAGCACCTCCGGCAGATCGCTGGAGATCATCAGTACGGCCGCGCCGGCGGCGGTGAGTTCATTGATCAGCTCGTAGATCTCGACCTTGGCGCCGACGTCGATGCCGCGCGTCGGCTCGTCGAGGATCAGCACCTTGGTGTCCGCGAGCAGCCACTTGCCGATGACGACCTTCTGCTGGTTGCCGCCGGACAGGGTGCGCACCTGCTGGCCGAGCCCGGCCATCCGCACGCCCAGCCGGTCCGCGATCCTCGCGGCTGCCTCCCGCTGTCCCCTGAGGTCGACGAGCCCCGCGCGCGTGGCGGCCCGCATGGTCACCAGGCCGAGGTTCTCCTCGACGGACTGGTCGAGCACCAGGCCCTGGCCCTTGCGGTCCTCCGGGATCAGTCCGATGCCGGCCGCCATGGCGGCGCCCACGTCATGCCCCTTCAGGGCCCCACCGGCGACCTTGACGGCGCCCTTGTCGTACGGGTCCGCCCCGAACACCGCGCGCACCACCTCGGTGCGTCCGGCGCCGACGAGCCCGGCGATGCCGACGACCTCACCGGCGTGCACCTCGAAGCCGACGTCGTGGAAGACGCCGTCGCGGGTGAGGCCCTCGACCGTGAGCAACGCGGCGCCCCTGTCCGCCCGTTCGCGCGGGTACTGCTGCTCGATCGAGCGGCCCACCATGAGCCGTACGAGCTCGTCCTCGGGCGTGGCGGCGGGCACCTGCCCGACGGACCGGCCGTCCCGGATGACCGTGACCCGGTCACCGAGGGCGGCGATCTCCTCCAGGTGGTGCGTGATGAAGACGATCCCGACGCCGTCCTCGCGCAGCGTGCGCACGATCGCGAAGAGCTTCTCCACCTCCTCGGAGGTGAGCACGGCGGTCGGCTCGTCCATGATCAGCACACGCGCGTTCAGACTGAGCGCCTTGGCGATCTCGACCATCTGCAGGCGCGCGATGCCGAGTTCACGCACACGCGCGCGTGGCGACACGTTCACGCCGACCCGCTTCAACAGGACCTCGGCGTCGGCCTCCATCCGCTTCCGGTCGATCATCCCGAAGCGGCGCGGCTGGCGGCCCAGGAAGATGTTCTCGGCGACCGTGAGGTCGGGGACGAGATTGAACTCCTGGTAGATGGTGGCGATCCCGAGGCGCTCGGAGTCCTGCGCACCGTGGATGCGCCGCTCCTCGCCGCCGACCAGGATCCGTCCGGCGTCGGGCGTATGGGCACCGGAGAGCATTTTGATGAGCGTGCTCTTGCCGGCGCCGTTCTCACCGAGGAGGACGTGCACCTCCCCGCGGCGCAGATCGAAGTCGACGCCGTCCAGCGCGACCACGCCCGGGAAGGTCTTCCGGATGCCCTCGATGCGCAGCAACTCGTCCGGGTTGCTCACGACGTGCTCCTTTGCACTGCAGTGGGGTTCGCGCCGCAGGAGCGGCGTACGACGAGACGGGCGGGCAGGGTGACGGACTCACCGGGCCGGCCCTCGATCCGGTCCACCAGGGCCCGTACGGCGGCCCGGCCGAGCTCGCCCGTCGGCTGGGCGATGGCGGTGATCGGCGGATCGGTGTGCACGAACCAGCGGATGTCGTCGAAGGCCGCCAGTGCGATGTCGTCGGGGATGCGCAGGCCACGCGCGCGTACCGCGTCCAGGGCGCCGAGCGCCATCAGGTTGTCGGCCGCGAAGACGACCTCGGGCGGCTCGGGCAGGTCGAGGAAGCCCTCGGTGACCCGTCGGCCGCTCTCGGCCTGGAAGTCGCCCTGCCCTATGTAGACGTCGGGGAGTTCGAGCCCGTAGGCGGCGAGCGCCTCCCGGAACGCCTGGACACGTTCCCGTCCGGTCGTGGTCGCCGCCGGTCCCGCGATGATCGCCAGCCGACGGTGCCCGAGCCCGTACAGATGCGCCACGAGGTCCTGGACGGCGGTCCGTCCGTCCGCCCGCACGACCGGCACGTCCACGCCCGGGATCCACCGGTCGACGAACACCATCGGCGTCCCCGCGCGGGCCGCGTCCAGCATCAGCGGGGAGCCGCCGTCGGTGGGGGAGACGAGGAGTCCGTCGATGCGCCGGTCCAGCAGGTTCCGTACGTGATGTTCCTGCAGGTCCGGCCGCTCGTCGGCGTTGCCGATGATGACGCTGTAGCCGAGCGCGCGGGCCTCCTCCTCGACGGAGCGGGCCAGTTCGGTGAAGTAGGGGTTCATCACGTCGCTGATGACCAGGCCGAGGGTGTGGGTCTGGTCGGTGCGCAGGGAGCGGGCGACGGCGTTCGGGCGGTAGCCCAGGGTCTGGACGGCGGCCAGCACGCGTGCGCGTGCCTCGGCACTGACCGACGGATGGTCGTTCAGGACCCGCGACACCGTGGCGACGGAAACCTCCGCCTCGGCAGCGACGTCCTTGATGCTCGCCATCGCCGCTCCACCTCCTCGTGGAACTCGTGGAAACGATTACATCGACCTGCACGAAGGATTGGAATCGATTACATTCCGATTAATCAAGCCCTCAACCAGATCTCGAGACCGGATCGTGATGTCGCGAGGTACTCCGGAGCGGTCCACGCTGAAGAGGCAGGGGTCGTCACCAGGGGCCCCTACGGGGCCCGGAGCGGAGGAGCCATGACGGCGATGACACGCGACGAGGTACCCGTCACCCTCGGCGGCGACGGCGTGGAGGTCCGATCCCGGACCATCGGCGGCGGTATGTCCGTCGGCTACATCAGCCTGCCGGAGGGCACGGACATGGGTCCCGCCCTCAAGGGCCTGGAGGGCGATGCCTGTCCCTGCCCGCACTGGGGCTATCTGCTGAAGGGCCGGCTGCGGATGCTGACGCCGCGGGGCGAGGAGTACTACGAAGCGGGCCAGGCCTACTACTGGGGTCCGGGCCATGTTCCGGTGGCCCTGGAGGACTGCGAGTTCGTGGAGTTCTCACCGTCCGACGACTTCCAGGCGGTGATCGACCACGTGAAGTCGCAGGCGGGGTGACGGCCGCCGGCACCGCCTTTCCCACAGGCCGCCCGCGTTGTCGGACCCGGGCGGTAGCGTCGGATCATGTCCAATCAGGCGGGGTCCACGGGCGAACGGCGACTCGCCGTGCTCGAAGGCGTCCTGGAGCGCATCACATACGCCAACGAGGAGAACGGCTACACGGTCGCCCGGGTCGACACCGGAAGAGGCGGCGGTGATCTGCTCACGGTCGTCGGTGCGCTGCTCGGGGCCCAGGTCGGTGAGTCCCTGCGGATGGAGGGGCGTTGGGGATCCCACCCGCAGTACGGCAAACAGTTCACCGTCGAGAACTACACGACCGTCCTGCCGGCCACCGTCCAGGGCATCCGGCGCTATCTCGGCTCCGGGCTGGTCAAGGGCATCGGCCCGGTCTTCGCCGACCGGATCACCCAGCACTTCGGGCTGGACACCCTGACGATCATCGAGGAGGAGCCCAAGCGGCTCATCGAGGTCCCCGGCCTCGGCCCCAAGCGCACGAAGAAGATCGCCGACGCCTGGGAGGAGCAGAAGGCGATCAAGGAGGTCATGCTCTTCCTCCAGACCGTCGAGGTGTCCACCTCCATCGCCGTACGGATCTACAAGAAGTACGGCGACGCCTCCATCTCCGTCGTGAAGAACCAGCCCTACCGGCTCGCCGCCGACGTCTGGGGCATCGGCTTCCTCACCGCCGACAAGATCGCCCAGTCCGTCGGCATCCCGCACGACAGCCCGGAGCGGGTGAAGGCGGGCCTCCAGTACGCCCTGTCGCAGGCCACCGACCAGGGCAACTGCTACCTCCCCGAGGAACAGCTGATCTCGGACGCGGTCAAGCTCCTCCAGGTCGACACCGGGCTCGTCATCGAGTGCCTCGCCGAGCTCGCCCAGGTCCCGGAAGACGGCTCCGACCCGGGGGTCGTACGGGAGAAGGTGCCCGGTGAACACGGCGAACCCGTCACCGCCGTCTATCTCGTCCCCTTCCACCGGGCCGAACTCTCCCTCTCCGCCCAGCTGTTGCGGCTGCTGCGCACCGGCGAGGACCGGATGCCGGGGTTCCGTGACGTCGCCTGGGACAAGGCGCTGGGCTGGCTGAAGGGCCGTACGGGCGCGGAGCTGGCCCCCGAGCAGGAGGCCGCCGTCAAGCTAGCCCTGACCGAGAAGGTCGCCGTGCTGACCGGCGGTCCCGGCTGCGGCAAGTCCTTCACGGTCCGGTCCATCGTGGAGCTGGCGCGGGCCAAGAAGGCGCGCGTCGTCCTCGCCGCCCCCACCGGCCGCGCAGCCAAGCGGCTCGCCGAACTGACCGGCGCCGAGGCCTCCACCGTCCACCGCCTGCTGGAGCTCAAGCCCGGCGGCGACGCGGCCTACGACAAGGACCGCCCGCTCCAGGCGGACCTGGTGGTGGTCGACGAGGCGTCCATGCTGGACCTGCTGCTCGCCAACAAGCTGGTGAAGGCGGTGCCGCCGGGCGCGCATCTGCTCTTCGTCGGGGACGTGGACCAGCTGCCGAGCGTCGGCGCGGGCGAGGTGCTCAGGGATCTCCTCGCCGACGGCGGCCCGATCCCCGCCGTGCGCCTCACGCGCGTGTTCCGGCAGGCCCAGCAGTCCGGCGTGGTGACCAACGCGCACCGGATCAACGCCGGACAGCACCCCGTCACCGACGGGATGAAGGACTTCTTCCTCTTCGTCGAGGACGACACGGAGGAGGCCGGCCGGCTCACCGTGGATGTGGCGGCCCGTCGGATTCCGGCCAAGTTCGGGCTCGACCCGCGCCGGGACGTCCAGGTGCTGGCCCCCATGCACCGCGGCCCGGCCGGCGCGGGCACGCTGAACGGCCTGCTCCAGCAGGCCATCACGCCCGGCCGCCCCGATCTGCCGGAGAAGCGGTTCGGCGGCCGGGTCTTCCGCGTCGGCGACAAGGTCACCCAGATTCGCAACAATTACGAGAAGGGGGAGAACGGTGTCTTCAACGGCACCGTGGGCGTGGTCACCTCGCTCGACCCGGTCGACCAGCGCCTGACGGTGCTGACGGACGAGGACGAGGAGGTTCCGTACGAATTCGACGAACTGGATGAACTGGCGCACGCGTACGCGGTGACGATCCACCGTTCACAGGGAAGTGAATATCCCGCGGTCGTGATCCCCGTCACGACCGGAGCATGGATGATGCTTCAGCGGAACCTGCTGTACACGGCGGTCACCCGGGCCAAGCGGCTGGTCGTGCTCGTCGGTTCGCGCAAGGCCATCGGCCAGGCGGTGCGCACGGTGTCGGCCGGGCGCCGCTGCACAGCGCTCGACTTCCGGCTCGCGGGCTCCTGAAACCCATTTTTCGGCCCCCGCCGGACCCCCTTCTGACCTGCCGGTTCGTGAGGCAGCGAAAAAAATGATCGATCAAACGAGTCGTGAAGGTCACAGACCACTTCCAGATGAGGAAAACAGGGGGCAGGATGGCAGGTTGGCGGCACTCAGTGCCGCCAATAGGCCCAATGGTCGACCCCGAGTGCACTCTCCTGAGCCGAATGGGGGAGGGTAGAGACAGTCAGGGCAACCTCGAAGATGAGGCACAACGTCGGTGAGGGAAGACGTGAGCGACAACTCTGTAGTACTGCGGTACGGCGACGGCGAGTACACCTACCCGGTGATTGACAGCACCGTCGGCGACAAGGGCTTTGACATCGGCAAACTCCGCGCCCAGACCGGTCTGGTGACGCTGGACAGCGGATATGGCAACACGGCCGCCTATAAATCCGCCATCACCTACCTCGACGGCGAGCAGGGGATCCTCCGGTACCGCGGCTACCCGATCGAGCAGCTGGCCGAGCGCTCCACCTTCCTGGAGGTGGCCTACCTGCTGATCAACGGTGAGCTGCCGACCGTCGACGAGCTCTCGACGTTCAAGAACGAGATCACCCAGCACACGCTGCTGCACGAGGACGTCAAGAACTTCTACAAGGGCTTCCCGCGCGACGCCCACCCGATGGCCATGCTGTCGTCGGTCGTCTCGGCGCTGTCCACGTTCTACCAGGACAGCCACAACCCGTTCGACGAGCGGCAGCGCAACCTCTCCACGATCCGCCTGCTCGCCAAGCTTCCGACGATCGCGGCGTACGCGTACAAGAAGTCGATCGGCCACCCGTTCGTCTACCCGCGCAACGACCTCGGTTACGTCGAGAACTTCCTGCGCATGACGTTCTCGGTTCCGGCGCAGGAGTTCGAGCTGGACCCGGTCGTGGTCTCCGCCCTCGACAAGCTGCTGATCCTGCACGCGGACCACGAGCAGAATTGTTCGACGTCGACGGTTCGCCTGGTGGGCTCGTCGCAGGCGAACATGTTCGCGTCGATCTCGGCCGGCATCTCCGCCCTCTGGGGCCCGCTGCACGGCGGCGCCAACCAGTCCGTCCTGGAGATGCTCGAGGGCATCCAGGCGGGCGGCGGCGATGTCGACTCCTTCATCCGCAAGGTGAAGAACAAGGAGGACGGCGTCCGCCTGATGGGCTTCGGCCACCGGGTGTACAAGTCCTTCGACCCGCGCGCGAAGATCATCAAGGCGGCGGCGCACGACGTCCTCTCCGCCCTCGGCAAGTCCGACGAGCTGCTGGACATCGCCCTGAAGCTGGAGGAGCACGCGCTCTCCGACGAGTACTTCGTCTCGCGCAACCTCTACCCGAACGTCGACTTCTACACGGGTCTGATCTACCGGGCCATGGGCTTCCCGACCGAGATGTTCACGGTCCTGTTCGCCCTCGGCCGGCTGCCGGGCTGGATCGCCCAGTGGCACGAGATGATCAAGGAGCCGGGTTCCCGCATCGGCCGCCCGCGCCAGATCTACATGGGTGTGGTGGAGCGCGACTTCATCCCGGTCGAACAGCGCTGATAGTTGCCGGTGGCTGGGCCGACCTGTTTTTTGAGGGGCGCGGGGAACTGCGCGAACGGCCCCCACCGGCCCGCAGCCGCCAATGACCCCTATTTTCCCGGCTGATCCGCGAAGCGAAAGGCGCCCTGGCGCCGGTCCCCCCACGGGCCGACGTCCAGGGCGCCTTCCCATGTCCCGGTGCGGATTCCCCCCACGGGATCCGGCCGGGCGTCTGAGAGAGCAGCGCCTGAATCGCTGTCTTTCGGTATTGCCATTGAGTGGAACGAGCAGAACTCGTCGTACTCATGTATGCGGTTGTGCTCTGTCTGCGATCTGCCGGGACAGCGCACGGTCGGGAGGGCCGCTCAAAGCTTCCCGACGTACGTGCCCCGGCAACGCAACTCTGAGGAAGTCCCCCAAGACATCCCCAGATGCCAGTAAGCGCCCCCCAAGACGCTGCCTGACATCGTCAACTTAGACCTTCGAACCCCTTCGATGGTTACGTTCACATCACTGTGATCTGCGTCTCTTGCATATGTCCGTTAGATACGCAAGAGCCCCGATATGGCGATCGAGACCCAAGCGTAAGGATGATGCGCGAGCCTTGTGAAGAGCTTATGTGAGCCGGGCGTCGGACTCCAGAGGGACCCAGCGGGGTTCTTACTACGAATTCACCGGAACGTCCGCAGTCGAAGGCTGTTCGACACCACGAACACCGAGGAGAACGCCATCGCGGCCCCCGCGATCATCGGGTTCAGCAACCCCATCGCGGCCAGCGGCAACGCGGCGACGTTGTATCCGAAGGCCCACACGAGGTTGCCCCTGATCGTGGCCAGCGTCCGCCGGGACAGCCGGATGGCGTCCGCCGCCACCCGCAGATCACCGCGCACCAGCGTCAGATCGCTCGCCTCGATCGCCGCGTCCGTCCCCGTGCCCAGGGCGAGACCCAGATCGGCGGTGGCGAGCGCGGCCGCGTCGTTGACGCCGTCACCCACCATGGCCACACAGCGCCCCTCGCGCCGCAGCCGCCGTACCGCCTCGACCTTCTCCTCGGGCAGGACCTCCGCGATCACCTGATCGATACCGACCGCGTCCGCCACCGCCTCGGCGACCGCCCGGTTGTCCCCGGTGAGCAGCACCGGGGTGAGTCCCAGCGCGCGCAGCTCGCGCACCGCCTCCGCGCTGGTCTCCTTCACCGCGTCCGCCACGGCGAGCACACCGCGCGCCGCTCCGTCCCACCCGACGACGACGGCCGTACGACCGTCCCTCTCGGCCTCTTCCCGGGCGCGGACCAGCTCGGTGGGCAGCGTGTCGAAAAGGCGCCCCACGGCCACGTCACGGGCCTCCACGCGGCCGCGCACGCCCCGCCCGGGGACGTTGCGGAACTCCTCGACCTGCGGCAGCCGTCCGACCCGCTCTTCCGCGCCGGTCGCGACCGCGCGGGCCACGGGATGCTCGGAGGCGTGCTCCACGGCCCCCGCGAGCCGCAGCAATTCCTGCTCGTCGGTGCCGTCGGCGACGTACACCTTCTGGAGGGTCATCCGGCCGGTGGTGACCGTGCCGGTCTTGTCCAGGACGACGGTGTCGACCCGGCGCGTGGACTCCAGCACCTCGGGGCCCTTGATCAGGATGCCGAGCTGCGCCCCGCGTCCGGTGCCCACCATGAGGGCCGTGGGGGTGGCCAGACCCAGCGCGCACGGACAGGCGATGATCAGGACCGCGACCGCCGCGGTGAAGGCGGCGACCGAGTCGTCGGTGAGCCCGAGCCAGGCCCCGAAGGCGGCGACCGCGAGGACGATCACCGCCGGCACGAACACCGCGGAGATCCGGTCGGCGAGCCGCTGCACCTCGGCCTTGCCGTTCTGCGCGTCCTCGACGAGTTTCGCCATCCGGGCGAGCTGGGTGTCCGCGCCGACCCGGGTCGCCGCCACGACGAGTCGCCCGCCGGCATTGACGGTCGCACCGGTGACGGCGTCCCCGACCGTCACGTCCACCGGCACCGACTCGCCGGTCAGCATGGCGGCGTCCACGGCGGAGGTGCCCTCGACCACCGTGCCGTCGGTGGCGATCTTCTCGCCGGGACGTACGACGAACCGGTCGCCGACGGCCAGTCGAGCGACGGGGACACGGTGCTCGCGGCCGTCCCTGAGTACGGCGACGTCCTTGGCGCCGAGCTCCAGCAGGGCACGCAGCGCCGCACCCGCGCGGCGTTTGGAACGGGCCTCCAGATAGCGGCCGAGGAGGATGAACGTGACGACGCCGGAGGCCACTTCGAGGTAGATCTGCGAGGCGCCGTCCACGCGCGCGACGGTGAACTCGAAGGTGTCGTGCATACCGGGCATGCCCGCGTCGCCGAGGAACAGCGCCCACAGCGACCAGCCGAACGCCGCCAGCGTGCCCATCGAGATCAGCGTGTCCATGGTCGCCGCGCCGTGCCGTGCGTTGGTGAACGCCGCCCGGTGGAAGGGCAGTCCGCCCCAGACGACGACCGGCGAGGCGAGGGTGAGCGCGAGCCACTGCCAGTTGTCGAACTGGAGGGCCGGGATCATCGACAGCGCGATGACCGGGACGGCGAGCAGGGCGGAGACGGTGAGGCGTTGGCGATAGGAGGCCAGTTCCGGGTCCTCCGGGGCCTGGGCCCGGGCCTGCTCCGGCGCGTCGGGCGGGGGAGCAGGCTCCTCGGCGGTGTACCCCGTCTTCTCCACCACCGCGATCAGGTCGGCGACCTCGATGCCCGCGGGGTAGCTGACCTTGGCCTTCTCCGTCGCGTAGTTCACCGTGGCGGTCACGCCGTCCATGCGGTTGAGCTTCTTCTCGACCCGCGCCGCACAGGAGGCGCAGGTCATCCCGCCGATGAGCAGCTCGACGTCCGAGGCGGCGGCGCGGACGGCCGTGTCGGTCGCGGGCGATGTCGCGGCCTGGCCGGTCGCAGGCGTCGTCCCGGCCGTGGCGGTCGTGCCGGCCGGCTCGGCTATCGGCGGTTCGTCGGTGGTGCGGGTCATGGCTGGACTCAGGCCTTGCCGACCAGTTCGAAGCCGGCCTCGTCGACGGCCGCGCGCACGGCCTCCTCCTCCAGAGCCGCCGCCGAGACGACGGTGACCTCGCCGGTCGAGGCGACAGCCTTCACCGAGCTGACGCCGGGGATCTCGGAGATCTCGCCGGAGACGGCCCCCTCGCAGTGTCCGCAGCTCATGCCGCTCACCTTGTAGACGGCGGTGACGGAGCCGGAGGTGTCGGTCTGGGCGGTCATGTGGTTCTCCTCGTCGAGGCATGTGGGGCTGCGGGGACCCACGGGGTCCCTATCCCTCCACGGTATACCCCTACGGGGTACTGCTCAAAGAGGGGTGGCCCCTGTCGGTACGGCACGCGTGTTCGGCGTGTACCGCGTTCTCGCTCCGGGATGCGGGTGGGTCCGGGGTGGGAGAGAGTGGGTCGCGGGGTCCCCCCGAATCCGGGAGCTGATCCATGCACACCTATCGGTACCGGCCCATCACGTCGCGGTACGGGCCTCCTCGGCATGACCGAGCCGGTCGCCCACCAGCGGGTCGAGGTAGCGGATCAGGGCGTGCTTCAGCTCCTGGACGTAGGCGTCGCGCTCGGCGCCCGTGTGGGCGAGCACCAGCTCCAGTCCTGCCTTGTACATGCCCAGGCACATATGGGCGGTGCGGGCGAGGTCGGCAGGGGCGGCGTCCGGCAGGAACGAGGAGAGCAGGCCCTCGATCCGGGACAGCAGGGTCGCGTGCAGGGCGTCGTGCTCCTCGGCCATGCGGCCGGGGATGTCGGGGCCGTGCATCAGCGCGAAGAACACCGGATGGGCGCAGTTGAAGGCGATGAACCGGTCGACGGCCGAGCCGACGGCCACCTCCAGCGGCGTGGCGGGATCGACCGGGGCCAGCGCCTCGCCGTACATCTCGCGCAACTCGTGCATCAGCCGGTCGCCGAGTTCGATGGCGATCGCTTCCTTGTTCGGGAAGAACTGGTACAGCGTGCCCGGTGAGACGCCGGCCTCGCGGGCGATGGCGTTGGTGCTGGCGGCCGTGTAACCGGTGGTGGTGAAGACGGTGGCCGCCGCTTCCAGCAGCTGGGCGATGCGGCGCTCGCCGCGGGCCTGACGGCGGCGCGGCTGCTCCTTCTCCTGGTGGACCTGGTCGTCCTTGTCCCGGTTGGCGGACACGCGTTATCCCCAGCTCTCCGAACGCGATTGACAAACGCGAGTGGTCGCTCGCATTCTTGAGAAACGCGAGCGATGTCTCGTGTTTGCCAGTCTATGGCAGTGACAGCTCCATGCTGCCTGCCGTGCACAGCATGGATCAGGGTGAAGGGGACACCGCACAATGACCGAAGTCAACAGGCCACCCCGAGTCGGAGGCTGGACCCGCTTCGTGACGGCACGGCCCCGGTTGTCGCTGCTCGTGGCCCTGGTGATCACCGCGCTCGCCGTGCTGGCCGGCAGCGGCGTCGCCGACCGGCTGGGCAGCGGCGGCTGGGAGGACCCGGACGCCGAGTCGACCTACGCGACCAAGGCGCTGGAGCGTGAGTTCCCCGCCTCCCAGCCCAACCTCCTGCTCCTCGTGGACGCGGGCGACGCCTCGGTGGACGACCCCGCGGTCGCCGCGCAGGCGCAGCGCCTCGTGACCCGCCTGAGCGGCGAGAAGGGCGTCATAGGCGTCGGCTCCTACTGGCAGACCAAGTCACCAGCCCTGCGCGCCGAGGACGGCCACGAGGCGCTGATCGCCGCCCGGATCACCGGCGAAGAGAAGCAGATGGGGGAGACCCTGGACCGCATCGCGCCCGAGTTCCGGGGCGCGCACGGCCCGGTGGAGGTGAGCGTCGGCGGCCCGGTCGCGGTGCGGCACGAGATGCAGACGACCATTCAGGAGGACCTGCTGCGCGCCGAGGTGATCGCCCTGCCGGTCACGCTGGTGCTGCTGGTGATGGTCTTCGGCAGCGCGGTCGCGGCCCTGCTGCCGCTCGGCATCGGCATCGTCGCCATCCTCGGCACGAACGCGGTGCTGCGCGGCCTGACCGAGTTCACCGATGTGTCGGTCTTCGCGATGAACCTCACCACGGCCCTCGGCCTGGGCCTCGCCGTCGACTACGCCCTGTTCATCGTCCGCCGCTTCCGCGAGGAACTCGCCAAGGGCGCCGAACCACTGGGAGCCGTCGGTACCGCCTTGCGCACCGCCGGACGCACGGTCCTCTTCTCGGCCCTCACGGTCGCGGTGTCCCTGGCGGCGATGCTGCTCTTCCCGCAGTACTTCCTGCGGTCCTTCGCCTACGCCGGCATCGCGGTGGTGCTGCTGGCCGCCGCGGCCGCTCTGATCCTGCTCCCGGCGGCACTGGTCCTGCTCGGCCACCGGGTCAACGCCCTGGACCTGCGCAAGGTGCTGCGGCGCGGGCGGGCGAAGGAATCCGATCAGGCGGCCGGAGCGTCCGAGGGCAAGGGCTGGGCCCGTACGGCGAACCTCGTCATGCGCCGCGCCCCCTTCTTCGCCCTCGGCACCACCGCCGTCCTGGTCCTGCTCGGACTGCCGTTCCTGGGCGTGAAGTTCGGCACCGCGGACGACCGCCAGCTGCCGGCGAGCGCCGAGTCCCATGTCGTGCAGCAGCACATCCGCGACGACTTCCCCGGCAGCCCCGGCGGCGGCCTGGAGGTGCTCGCAGAGGGGCGGGCGACCGAGGCGCAGTACGCCGACTACAAGGAGCGCATCGGCGCGCTCCCCGAGGTGCTGCGGGTCGACGGGCCGCTGGTGAAGGGCGAGTCGGCATACTTCACGGTGCTGCCGAAGGGCGAGGCGGTGGACGACCCGGCCCAGGGCCTGGTCCACGACCTGCGCGCCACCGAGGCGCCGTTCGACACCAAGGTGACCGGCGCGGCGGCGGTCCTGGTCGACTCCAAGGACGCGATAGGCGAACGCCTGCCGCTGGCAGCCGCCTTCATCGCGATCGTCACCCTGCTGCTGGTGTTCCTGCTGACGGGCAGCGTGCTGATCCCGATCCAGGCGGTGGTGCTCAACGCGCTCAGCCTGACGGCGATGTTCGGCGCCGTGGTCTGGGTCTTCCAGGACGGCCATCTGTCCGGCCTGCTCGGCTTCACCAGCCCCGGCTCGATCGAGACGACCCTTCCGGTGCTGATGTTCTGCGTCGCCTTCGGACTGTCGATGGACTACGGCGTGTTCCTGCTCTCCCGCATCAAGGAGGAGTACGACACGACGGGCGACCACGACGAGGCGGTGCGGCACGGTCTGCAACGCACCGGCGGTCTGATCACCGCGGCCGCCGTGATCCTCGCGGTGGTGATGGTCGCGATCGGCACCTCCCGGGTGACCAACACCAAGATGCTCGGCCTCGGCATCGCGCTGGCCGTGCTCATGGACGCGATGATCGTCCGCAGCCTGCTGGTCCCGGCGGTCATGCGACTGACGGGCCGGGCGACCTGGTGGGCGCCGGGACCGCTCAGGCGGCTCCACGACAGGTTCGGGCTGAGCGAGTCGGACGGGGAGCCCGAGCAGGCCGACGCCGAGGAGCGGGACAAGGTGGCGGTGCCCGGCTAGCGTTCCGCCGGACGGGGTGATCTCCGCGCCGGGCCGTTCGGGGAGTCGGTCCCAGACGGTGCGGGGGTCACCGGGCAGGGACGGAAGGCGAGGTGACGGGGATGCGTGCCGTGGTGTTCGAGCGGTTCGGGGAGCCGGCCGAGGTGCGGGACGTGGCCGTTCCGGAGCCGAAGGAGCACGGGGTCGTGGTCCGGGTCGAGGCGACGGGACTGTGCCGCAGCGACTGGCACGGCTGGCAGGGGCACGACCCGGACATCACACTGCCGCATGTGCCCGGTCATGAACTCGCCGGGGTCGTCGAGGCGGTGGGCGACCGGGTGACCGGCCGGCGGCCCGGCGACCGGGTCACCGTGCCCTTCGTGAGCGCCTGCGGCAGCTGCCCGGCATGTGCCGCGGGCGACCAGCAGGTGTGCGAGCGCCAGACCCAGCCGGGCTTCACCCACTGGGGTTCCTTCGCCCAGTACGTCGCGCTGGACCACGCCGACGTCAACCTCGTCGCGGTGCCGGAGGAGATGTCCTTCGCGACTGCAGCCTCGCTGGGCTGCCGTTTCGCCACCGCGTTCCGGGCGGTGGTGCAGCAGGGCCGGGTGGCCGCGGGGGAGTGGGTCGCGGTGCACGGCTGCGGCGGGGTGGGCCTGTCGGCGGTGATGATCGCGGCGGCCTCGGGCGCCCGGGTCGTCGCGGTGGATGTCTCACCGCCGGCCCTGGAGCTGGCGCGGAAGTTCGGGGCGGCCCATTGCGTGGACGCATCCGAGGTGCCCGACACGGCGGCGGCGATCCATGCCGTGACCGGTGGCGGCGCCCATCTCTCCCTGGACGCCCTCGGCTCGCCCGCCACCTGCGCCGCCTCCGTCAACGGCCTGCGTCGCCGGGGCCGGCACATCCAGGTCGGCCTGCTGCCCTCGGAGTCCGGCACCACCCCGGTGCCCATGGCCCGCGCGATCGCCCTGGAGCTGGAACTCATCGGCAGCCACGGCATGGCGGCGCACACCTACCCGCAAATGCTGGAGCTCGTCCGGGCCGGGGTGCTGCGGCCGGATCTGCTGGTGACGTCGACGATCCCGCTGGACGCGGTGCCGGCGGCGCTGGCGGCGATGGGGACGGCGCCGGGTGCGGGAGTGACCGTCATCGAGCCGTGGAGTTGAGGGCGGCGGTGAGGTCGGGGTGCCCGCGGTGGGCCGCCCACTCGCGGTCGAGGATCGCCATCATCACCCAGTCCCGCCACTCACCGTCCCGAAGATCGGCCTCCCGCCGGACACCCTCCACCACGAAGCCGACCTTCTCGTAGACGCGCAGGGCACGGGGGTTGTGGCCATAGGCCTCCAACTGGATGCGGTGCAGCCCGAGTTGCTCGAAACCATGGCCGACGATGAGCCGGGTGGCCTCGGTGCCGATACCCCGGCCGCGTCCCCGGGGGCCGACGAGCGTGCGGAACGTACAGCCGCGTGCCGTGGCATCCCACTCGTACAGGACGACCTCGCCGACGAGTTCGCCGGTGGCGCGGTCGGTGACGGCGAGGTCGAGGCGGTCGCTCTGCTCGGAGCGTGAGCCGTACCAGGAACGCAGCCGCTCCAGCGGGAACTCCTCGCCGGGATCGCCGGTGAAACGAAGGACCTCGGGGTCCTCGATGATCTCCGCCATGACAGCGGCGTCGTCCTCGGTGAAGGGGCGCAACACGGTCAGGTCGCCGGTCAGTACGGGCTTGACGGAGAAGTCGCTCATGGCCCCACTGTGCCCCACGCGCCGGGTGGGGCACAGGTGGTTTTCCGGGAGGTCAGTCAGGCCTTCGGCCGCGGTTGCCGGGGCGGGAGGCCACCCAGAGCCGCACGGTGTCCGCGTACCAGAAGGGCTTGCCGCCCTCCACATGGTCCGGCGGCGGCAGCAGCCCGTGCTTGCGGTAGGACCGTACGGTGTCCGGCTGCACCTTGATGTGCGCGGCGATCTCCTTGTACGACCAGAGCATTCGGTCGGTCATCAGTTGCACCTCCCCGCGCGCGCCGCGGTGGCGACCGGGGGCCGGTCGTCGGGGGGACCGTGCGCTGCGCTGGCGATCACAAAGCCTGTGTCCGGTCAACGACGCAGAGTGAGGACGGGACGGGGTCCGTGCGCGGGTGTGACGCAGGGTTCGCGTAGACGGGACATGTGTGACAGGAAAGGGTCCTTTGTGACACAGGTGACGCAAAGGAGCGTAGGCGCGGCGCATTGACAAGGAGGCCGGTGGCACCCGCTAAGGGGCGCGGGGAACTGCGCGACCAGCCCCCCGCCACCCGCACCCGCCCGCGCTCAGCACCCGGCACACACCTGGGCGCCCGCCCAACCCCCGGAGGGCCCTGGTTCGAATGTCTGGACAAAACATTGACAGGCCTCCCCGACCAGGGCTACAAAGCCGGAGAGACCCGACGCACCCGCGAGCGAGCGCGCGCGTCGGTGTCGGCACGCGTGCCGCGACACAGGGAGACCGAGGGAAGCCGATGGCGTACGACCTGATCACCATGGGGCGGATCGGAGTGGACCTCTACCCCTTGCAGACCGGCGTCCCGCTGCCGCAGGTCACCTCTTTCGGCAAGTTCCTCGGCGGCTCGGCGACGAACGTCGCGGTCGCCGCCGCCCGCCTCGGCCGCCGCACCGCGGTGATCACCCGCACCGGGGACGACCCCTTCGGCACCTATCTCCACGAGGCCCTGCGGGGCTTCGGCGTCGACGACCGCTGGGTCACCCCGGTACCCGGCCTGCCCACCCCGGTCACCTTCTGCGAGGTCTTCCCGCCGGACGACTTCCCGCTGTACTTCTACCGCCGGCCCAAGGCGCCCGACCTGGATATCGACGCCCACGAGCTCGACCTCGACGCCATCCGGGAGGCCCGTATCTTCTGGGTCACCGGCACCGGCCTGAGCGAGGAGCCCAGCCGGACGGCGACGCTCGCGGCCCTCGCCCACCGCGCGAAGGCCGGGGCGACGGTCTTCGACCTGGACTGGCGGCCCATGTTCTGGAGCGACCCGGCCGCCGCCCGCCCCTTCTACAAGGAGGCGCTGCGCCACACCACCGTCGCCGTCGGCAACCTCGACGAGGTCGAGGTCGCGACCGGCGTACGCGAACCGCACGCCGCCGCACGCGCCCTGCTGGACGCGGGCGTACAGATCGCGGTCGTCAAGCAGGGCCCCAAGGGCGTCCTCGCCGTCAACAGCAACGGCGACCGGGCCGAGGTCCCGCCGCTGCCCGTGAACGTCCTCAACGGCCTCGGCGCCGGCGACGCCTTCGGCGGCTCCCTCTGCCACGGCCTCCTCGAAGGCTGGGACCTGGAGAAGACCATGCGGCACGCCAACGCCGCCGGTGCCATCGTCGCCTCCCGCCTGGAGTGTTCCTCCGCGATGCCGACACGGGACGAGATCGAGACCGCGATCGCAGCGGGGGCCGTCAAGTGAACGTCGACATCTCCGAGCTGGTCCGGTTGCGCACCCGGCGGCCGGAAGCCGTCGCCGAGGCCGCCGCTCGGCGTACGCGTCGGCCGCTGCTCAGTGACAACGGCCGTCTGATGATCGTCGCCGCCGATCACCCGGCCCGCGGCGCCCTCGGTGTCGGCGACCGCAAGCTGGCCATGGCCAACCGTGCCGACCTGCTCGAACGCCTCTGCCTTGCGCTGGAGCGGCCCGGTGTCGACGGTGTGCTCGCCACCGCCGACATCCTGGACGACCTGCTGCTGCTCGGCGCCCTCGACGGCAAGGTCGTCATGGGGTCGATGAACCGCGGCGGCCTCCAGGGCGCGAGCTTCGAGCTGGACGACCGTTTCACCGGCCATCGCGCCGAGGACATCGAGCGGCTGCGCTTCGACGCCGGCAAGCTGCTGCTGCGCGTCGACTACGACGACCCCGGTTCCCTCACCACCCTGGAGTCCACCGCCCGCGCCATCGACGACATGGCCGCCCGCCGGCTCCCCGTCTTCGTCGAGCCGTTCCTCAGCAGCCGCACCCCCGAGGGCAAGGTCAGGAACGACCTGTCCGCCGAGGCCGTCACCAAGTCCATCGCCATCGCCTCCGGACTCGGCGGCACCTCCGCCTACACCTGGCTGAAGCTCCCGGTCACCGAGAACCCCGACGACATGGCCGAGGTCATGCAGACCTCCACCCTCCCGGCCGTCCTCCTCGGCGGTGAGGTCGGGGACGACCAGGACGGGGCATATGAGAAGTGGCGGGGTGCCCTCCAGCTGCCCACCGTGCGGGGTCTGGTGGTGGGACGGTCGTTGCTCTATCCGGTGGACGGGGATGTCGCCGCCGCCGTCGACACCGCCGTAGGACTGCTGTGAGGTTCCCATGACCATGAGCCGGACGTTCCGTCCCGGGGTGCAACGAGGCGCTGCCGTCTCGGGGTTCAGCGGTGCGGATGCGGCCGGCCCGGCACGATGCGCAGTTGCCCGTCGGCTCTCCCAGCGGAGCGCCGGCGCACAGATCGCCTCCGGCGCGGGAGACCGCTTTGCTTTGGCAGGAGCGAAGTGCGAGCGAAGACTCCCCGCCCGCTACGGCCCCGCGCCGGAGGTTCTCGTCGAGCAGCGAGGCAGCGGCGGCCGCCCGCGCCGGGAGGAGATCCACCACTTCGGGATCGACGGCCCGAACGGGTTCGGCCATCGGCGCGTATCTCCCTCGCGTGAGGGCGGATCGGACGCCCTCGCCGAGGTCCGCACCGGCGACGCCGTCACCGTCCCGCAGTGCCGGATCTGCTTCCATCCGGCACCTACGGAGGGTTACCGATGACCTCAACGACGAGGCTCACGGTCGCACAGGCGCTTGTCCGCTTCCTGTCCGCCCAGTACACCGAGCGCGACGGGGCGCGCCACCGCCTGATCGGCGCCACCTGGGGCATCTTCGGCCACGGCAACGTCGCCGGGATCGGCCAGGCGCTGATCGAGTACGGCGATGTCATGCCGTACCACCAGGGCCGCAACGAGCAGGCGATGGTGCACGCGGCCGTCGGCCACGCCCGGCAGTCGAACCGCCTCTCCACCCACGCCGTGACCACCTCCATCGGACCCGGCGCGACCAACCTCGTCACCGGCGCCGCCCTCGCCACCGTCAACCACCTCCCCGTCCTGCTCCTCCCCGGCGACATCTTCGCCACCCGCCCCGCCGACCCCGTCCTCCAGCAGCTCGAAGTCCCGTACGCGGGCGATGTGTCGGTCAATGACTGTCTGCGCCCGGTGTCCAGGTACTTCGACCGGATCACCCGCCCCGAAGCCCTGATTCCGTCCGCCCTCGCCGCCATGCGCGTCCTCACCGACCCCGTCGAGACCGGCGCCGTCACACTCGCGCTGCCGCAGGACGTGCAGGCCGAGGCGTACGACTGGCCGGACGAGTTCTTCGCCGAGCGCACCTGGGTGGTCCGCCGGCCGGGCGCCGACCCGACCGAACTCGCCGAGGCCGTACGCGCGATCCGCGCCGCCCGCCGCCCCCTCGTCGTCGCGGGCGGCGGCGTCCACCACAGCCGCGCCGAGGCGGCCCTCGCCGAGTTCGCCGCGGTCACCCGCATCCCCGTCGCCTCCACCCAGGCCGGCAAGGGCTCCCTGCGCTTCGACCACCCCCAGGACGTCGGCGGCGTCGGCCACACCGGTACCGCCACCGCCGACGAACTCGCCCGCACCGCCGACCTGGTGATCGGCGTGGGCACGAGGTACACCGACTTCACCACCGCCTCCGGCACCCTCTTCGCCCACCCGGAGGTCCGCTTCCTCAACCTCAACATCGCGCCCTACGACGGCCACAAGCTCGCCGGGATGCCGCTGGTCGCGGACGCCCGCAGCGGTCTGATGGAGCTGACCGCGGCCCTGGACATGCACGCCTACCGGGTCGCCGCCTCCTACATCGCCGAGTACACCGAGGACAAGGAGCGCTGGGAGCAGCGCGTCGACGCCTGCTACGAGGCCGACGAGCCCGACGTACGGCCGACGCAGCCGCAGGTGCTCGGCGTCCTGGACGCGCTCGTCGACGAGTCGGACGTGATCATCAACGCGGCCGGCTCCCTCCCCGGCGACCTGCACAAGCTGTGGCGGGCCCGCTCGCGGGACCAGTACCACCTGGAGTACGGCTACTCCTGCATGGGCTACGAGATCCCGGCCGCGATCGGCGTGAAGCTGGCCGCTCCCGAGCGTCACGTCTGGGCACTGGTCGGCGACGGCACGTATCTGATGATGCCGACGGAGATCGTGACCGCCGTGCAGGAGGGCGTCGCGATCAAGGTGTTGCTCGTGCAGAACCACGGGTACGCGTCCATCGGCGGGCTGTCGGAGGAGACGGGTGCGGAGCGCTTCGGCACGGCGTACCGCCATCGCGCGGACGACGGCACCTTCACGGGTGCCCCGCTCCCCGTCGACCTGGCCGCCAACGCCGCGAGCCTGGGCATGCGGGTATTGCGCGCGAAGACCGTCAGCGATCTCCGTGAGGCGCTCGCCGAGGCCCGCGACGCCGACACTCCCACATGTGTCTACGTCGAGACCCAAACGGCAGACACAGTGTCGGGCCCGCCGCCCGCACAGGCCTGGTGGGATGTTCCCGTGGCCGAGACCGCGACCCGACCGTCGGCGGTCAAGGCACGTGAGCTGTACGAACGGCACGTCTCCACCCGACGCCGCCACATGTGAAGGAGCAACTGGGCATGACGAAGATCGTCAACCACTGGATCGGCGGCAAGTCCGCCGAAGGCGCGTCGGGCAACTACGGGCCGGTCACCGACCCGGCCACCGGCGCGGTCACCACGAAGGTCGCCTTCGCCTCGGTCGACGAGGTCGACGCGGCGGTCGCGGCCGCCAAGGAGGCGTATCCGACCTGGGGCCAGTCCTCGCTGGCCCAGCGGACGTCCATCCTGTTCAAGTTCCGCGCGCTGCTGGACGCCAACCGGGACGCCATCGCCGAGCTGATCACCGCCGAGCACGGCAAGGTGCACTCCGACGCCCTCGGCGAGGTCGCGCGCGGCCTGGAGATCGTCGACCTCGCGTGCGGCATCAGCGTGCAGCTGAAGGGCGAGCTGTCCACGCAGGTCGCCAGCCGCGTCGACGTCTCCTCCATCCGGCAGCCGCTGGGTGTCGTCGCGGGCATCACGCCGTTCAACTTCCCGGCGATGGTGCCGATGTGGATGTTTCCGATCGCCATCGCGTGCGGCAACACCTTCGTGCTCAAGCCGAGCGAGAAGGACCCGTCGGCGTCCATCAAGATCGCCGAGCTGCTGGCCGAGGCCGGGCTGCCGGACGGCGTCTTCAACGTCGTGCACGGCGACAAGGTGGCCGTCGACCGCCTCCTGGAGCACCCCGACGTCAAGGCGGTGTCGTTCGTCGGCTCGACCCCGATCGCCCGCTACATCCACACCACCGCCTCCGCCAACCACAAGCGCGTGCAGGCGCTCGGCGGCGCCAAGAACCACATGCTGGTCCTGCCGGACGCCGACCTGGACGCGGCCGCCGACGCCGCAGTGTCGGCCGCCTACGGCTCCGCGGGCGAGCGCTGCATGGCCATCTCCGCGGTCGTCGCGGTCGGTTCGATCGGCGACGAACTGGTGGAGAAGATCCGCGAGCGCGCCGAGAAGATCAAGATCGGCCCCGGCGACGACCCGACGAGCGAGATGGGCCCGCTGATCACGGCCGTACACCGCGACAAGGTGGCGTCGTACGTGGCGGGCGCGGCGGCCGAGGGCTGCGAGGTCGTCCTCGACGGCACCGGCTACACCGTCGACGGCTACGAGGACGGCCACTGGATCGGGATCTCCCTCCTCGACAAGGTGCCCACGTCCGCGAAGGCGTACCAGGACGAGATCTTCGGCCCGGTCCTGTGCGTGCTGCGTGCGGAGACGTACGAGGAGGGCGTGGCCCTCATCAACGCCTCGCCGTTCGGCAACGGCACCGCGATCTTCACCCGGGACGGCGGCGCCGCCCGCCGCTTCCAGCTGGAGATCGAGGCCGGCATGGTCGGCGTGAACGTCCCGATCCCGGTCCCCGTCGGCTACCACAGCTTCGGCGGCTGGAAGGACTCCCTCTTCGGCGACCACCACATCTACGGCAACGACGGCACGCACTTCTACACCCGCGGCAAGGTCGTCACCACCCGCTGGCCCGACCCGGCCGACGCCCCCACCGGTGTCGACCTGGGCTTCCCGCGCAACCACTGACACCCGGTGTCAGGGGCCGTCCGCATCGCGGACGGCCCCTTTTTTCTGTGCCCCCGCGCTGCGGTTCCCGCACCCGTCGAAGCTGCCCTGTATGCGGCCTTGACGCGACGTTAACGCGTGAAAGTCGGTCTCTTGGCAACGGATTCCGTAGGTGAGCACCCATTGACGCGATGGTTTCCGTCGATGTTGCATCCCCCTCGTGACCGACACCCTCACCCCCGTCGAGGGCGCCGCAGTCGAGGCGTCAAACGGCCCCCAGCAGCTCAAGCGCTCCATCGGCGTGGTCGGCGGCACCCTGCTCACGCTCTCCTGCGTGACCCCCGCCTCCACCCTCTTCGTGGTCGTCCCCGACCTGTTCGGCTCGCTCGGCACCGCCACCGCCCTGACGATCGCCATCGGCTCCCTCCTCTGCGTCGCCGTGGCGTTCTGCTACTCGGAGCTGGGCACCCTCATCCCCAGCGCGGGCGGCGAGTACGCGATGGTCTCCACGCTGGCCGGACGGCTCGCGGGCTGGCTCGTGTTCGTGCTGTCGCTGCTGGTCGTGATGGTCGTCCCGCCGGTGATCGCGATGGGCACCGCCGACTACCTCGCCCCGATCGTCCACCTCGACCCCGCCATGACCGGCGCCGGCGTCATGCTGCTCGCCACCCTCGCCGGCCTGCTGGACCTGCGCGCCAACGCCTGGATCACCGGCGTCTTCCTGGTCCTGGAGGTCATCGCCGCGGCCGTCGTGGCGGTGCTGGGCTTCGCCCACGCCGAGCGCGGCCCCGCCGACCTGGTCTCGATGAAGGTGGCCGGCGCGGACGGCGGCACGGACACCGTGACGGCGCTGCTGGTCGTCTCCGGGCTCGCCATCGCGCTCTTCGTCACCCAGGGCTTCTCCACCGCCGTCTACCTCTCCGAGGAGCTGGAGAACCCGCGCCGCAACGTCGCCCGCACGGTGCTCGCCACCCTCGGTATCTCCGCCGTGATCATCCTGGTCCCGGTCGTCGCCATCACCCTCGGCGCCTCCGACCTCCAGGAGCTGACCGGCGGCGACCTCTCCGCCATGGTCACCGCCTGGTCCAACACTGCGGTCGGCACCTTCGTCAGCCTCTGCGTGGCCCTCGCGATCATCAACGCCGGCATCGTCATGGTCATCCAGAACTCCCGCGTGCTGTTCGCCTCCGCCCGCGACAAGGCCTGGCCCCGGCCGGTCAACGACGTCCTCGCCAAGCTCGGCCGCTTCGGCTCCCCGTGGGTCGCCACCCTCGCCGTCGGCGTGCCCGGCGCGGCCCTGTGCTTCGTCAACCTCGACACCCTGTACGGCGTCACGGGCGTCTCGGTGACCGGCATGTACCTGCTCGTCGCGGTCGCCGCCCTGCTCGCCCGGCGCGGCGCGCACCGGCACACCCGCGCCTGGCGGATGCCGCTGTGGCCCGCGATGCCCGTCCTGCTGATCGCGGTCCTCGGCTACATCCTGACCCAGCAGGAGACCGCGCATCTGCTGTGGACCGGCGGCATCACGGCCGTCGCCACCCTCTACTGGGCCCTGTACCTGCGCCCGCGCCGTGAGAGCCGCTGGCTGGTGACGCTCCCGGAGGACGCGCGCACCTGACCGTCAGCGGAAGTCCCACGTGATGACCGAGCACGCCCCGTCGCCCTTGCCACCCGCACTCCGGTAGGTGGCGAGGGCGACCTCGTCCCCGGCCTCGATCAGCACCCACATCCCGTAGCACCCGAGCCCCCGGCCCAGCGCGTCGAGCCGCCGCACCAGCGCCCGCCCGATGCCCCGCCGCCGGTAGGGCTCGCCCACCCCCAGCTCGTACAGGAACATCTCGGCGCCCTTGTCGGGGTGCACGGTCTCGACGCCGCTGACGAAGCCCACCGGCTCGCCGTCGACATAGGCCACGAGGAGGTGGTGACCGGCGGTCCGCAGGAAACGCTCGGCCCACTCGGTGCGCACCGGATGATCGAAAAGGTGCTCTGCGGCGGCGACTTCTGCGGGGGTCGTGGCCCGGCGGATGTCCATGTGCCTTCGTACCACGGCTGGTGTACGCGGGAGGCGGCTCGTACTTCCGTGGGAGGGGCCGCGGTTCGCCCTCCGGTAGATAACTTGCCGACAGGTTCGCCCCGTACCGTTGAACCATGGATCTTCGATTGCCCGGGCTCCGCGCACTACGGGGGCCGCGGCGGCTGCTGGCCGCCGCGGCCGCTGTCGTCGTCATAGCCGGTGCCGGTACGTGGACTGTCGCGTCGGCCGACGACGACGCGCCCGCGGTGCGCCGCGCCGACCGGGTCATGGACATGGGCGACGGGGTGCGCGTCGACACCTCGTACTTCACGGCCGCCGAGGGCGGCCGCCGCCCCGCCGTCCTCCTGGCGCACGGCTTCGGCGGCAGCAAGGACGACGTACGGCAGCAGGCCCAGGACCTCGCCCGGGACGGGTACGCGGTGCTGACCTGGTCGGCCCGCGGCTTCGGGAAGTCCACCGGCGCGGTCGGGCTGAACGACCCGAAGGGCGAGGTCGCCGACGTCTCCCGGCTGCTGGACTGGCTGGCGAAGCAGCCCCAGGTCGAACTCGACAAGGCCGGCGACCCGCGCGTAGGCATGGCGGGCGGCTCCTACGGCGGCGCGATCTCCCTGCTGGCCGCCGGCCACGACGACCGCGTGGACGCCATCGCCCCGGCGATCACCTACTGGAACCTCGCCGACGCGCTCTTCCCGAACGGCGTCTTCAAGAAGCTCTGGGCGGGCATCTTCGTCAACTCGGCGGGCGGCTGCGAGAAGTTCGAGAAGCAGATCTGCGCGATGTACGACCGGGTCGCCGAGTCCGGCGTCCCGGACGCACAGGCGCGCGAGATGCTGGAGGAACGTTCGCCGTCGGCCGTGGGCGACCGCATCAAGGTCCCCACCCTCCTCATGCAGGGCCAGTCCGACTCCCTCTTCCCGCTCGGCCAGGCCGATCAGGCGGCCAAGGCGATCAAGGCAAACGGCGCCCCCGTCGACGTCGACTGGATCTCCGGCGGCCACGACGGCGGCGACATGGAGACGGGCCGTATCCAGGCCCGCGTGAAGTCCTGGTTCGATCGGTACCTCAGGGACGACAAGGGCGTCGACACCGGCCCCGCCTTCCGGGTCACCCGCACCGGAGGCGTCGACTCCACCGACGGCCAGGCCCTGCTGCGTGGCGCGAGCGCCGACTCCTACCCCGGCCTGGAGAGCGGCCCCGAGTCCTTCCGCCTCACCGGCGGCGAGCAGAGCTTCGCCAACCCGGCCGGCGCCAGCCCGCCCGCCGTCTCCGCCCTGCCCGGACTCGGCGGCTCCGGCGGCCTCTCCCAGTTGTCCTCGCTCGGCGTCGGGGTGTCCCTGGACTTCCCCGGCCAGTTCGCCGCCTTCGAGTCGGCGCCGGTCACCGGCGACCTGCGCATCACCGGCTCCCCGAAGGCGACCGTGCACGTGAAGTCGACCGGCGAGGACGCGGTGCTCTTCGCCAAGGTCTACGACGTCGGCCCCGACGGCAGGCAGCAGGTGCTGCCCTCGCAGCTCGTCACGCCCCTGCGCGTCGAGGACGCCAAGGCCGGCAAGGACGTGACGCTCACGCTCCCGGCCGTCGACCACGACATCGAGAGCGGCCACCGGCTGCGCCTGGTCGTCTCCTCCACGGACCTCGGCTACGCCTCACCGGTCGCCCCGGCGACGTACACCGTCGCCCTGAAGGGCGATCTGACGGTCCCGACGGCGCCCGGCGTGGGCACCGCCGCCGCCCCGCTCCCGGCCTGGGTGTGGTGGCTGCCGCTGGCCGGCGCGGGCGTCGCCCTGGCCCTGCTGCTGACGGCCCGCCGCCGCACCGCCACCTCGGCGCCCGACCCCGCGCTGGCCGAGGTGCCGCTCCAGATCACCGACCTGAGCAAGCGGTACGCGGGCTCGCAGGACCGGTACGCCGTACGGGACCTGTCGTACCGCGTGGAGAAGGGCCAGGTCCTCGGGCTGCTCGGGCCGAACGGCGCGGGCAAGACGACGACCCTGCGCATGCTGATGGGCCTGATCAAGCCGGACGCAGGTGAGATCCGGGTCTTCGGCCACGCCATCCGCCCCGGCGCGCCCGTCCTGTCCCGGGTCGGCGCCTTCGTCGAGGGCGCGGGCTTCCTGCCGCACCTGTCGGGCCGGGAGAACCTGGAACTGTACTGGCAGGCCACCGGCCGCCCGGCCGAGGACGCCCACCTGGAGGAGGCCCTGGAGATCGCCGGCCTCGGCGACGCACTGGCCCGCGCGGTACGCACGTACTCCCAGGGCATGCGCCAGCGTCTGGCCATCGCCCAGGCCATGCTCGGCCTGCCGGACCTGCTGATCCTGGACGAGCCGACCAACGGCCTCGACCCGCCGCAGATCCGCGAGATGCGCCAGGTGATGATCCGCTACGCGGCGGCCGGCCGTACGGTCATCGTCTCCAGCCATCTCCTGGCGGAGGTCGAGCAGTCCTGCACCCACCTCGTGGTGATGGACCGCGGCCGGCTCGTGCAGGCGGGCCCGGTCGGCGAGATCATCGGCTCCGGCGACACGCTGCTCGTGGGCACGGCCGAACCCGTCGAGGAGCCGGTCGTGGAGAAGGTGGCGGCGCTGCCCGGCATCGCCTCCGCGATCCGCACCGACGAGGGCCTGCTGGTCCGCCTGGCCGCCGACGGCCGTGCGACGCGCCTGGTCGCCGAACTCGTCCGCCTCGAAGTGCCCGTCCAGTCCGTCGGCCCGCACCGCCGGCTGGAAGACGCCTTCCTCACCCTGATCGGAGGCTCCGCATGAGCACGCTCACCGAGCGCACCGAGGTCGCCTCCGGCTACCGGGCGGGCCGCACGCTGCCGCTGCGGGTCGAGCTGATCCGGCAGCTGAAGCGGCGCCGCACGCTGGTCATGTTCGGCATCCTGGCCGTGCTGCCGTTCGTGCTGGTCGCCGCGTTCGCGATCGGCGGTGAGCCGGACGGCGGCGGCAACCGGATCACCCTGATGGACACGGCCACGGCGTCCGGCGCCAACTTCGCCGCCGTGAACCTGTTCGTCTCCGCGGGCTTCCTGCTGGTCATCCCCGTCGCGCTGTTCTGCGGGGACACGGTGGCCTCGGAGGCCGGCTGGTCCTCCCTGCGCTATCTGCTCGCGGCGCCCGTGCCCCGGGCCCGGCTGCTGTGGTCCAAGCTGGTGGTGGGCCTCGGGCTCAGCCTGGCGGCGATGATCCTGCTGCCCGTGGTCGCGCTGGCCGTCGGCACCGCGGCCTACGGCTGGGGACCCCTGCAGATCCCCACCGGCGGCTCGATCGGCACCGGCACCGCCGCGCAGCGCCTGGTGGTGATAGTGGCGTTCATCTTCGTGTCCCAACTGGTCACCGCGGGTCTCGCGTTCTGGCTGTCGACCAAGACGGACGCCGCGCTCGGCGCGGTCGGCGGCGCGGTCGGCCTGACCATCGTCGGCAACGTCCTGGACGCGGTGACCGCGCTCGGCGACTGGCGGCACTTCCTGCCCGCACACTGGCAGTTCGCCTGGGCGGACGCCGTACAGCCCACTCCCGAGTGGTCCGGCATGATCCAGGGCGCGGCGATTTCCATAACGTACGCCCTGGTCCTGTTCGCGCTGGCCTTCCGCGGTTTCGCCCGCAAGGACATCGTGTCCTAGGTCAACGGAAGATCACCCACCGGTCTCGACAGGCGCCTCCCGTGCCTCATTCGAGACTCATCCGCAACGCTTCGTAGCGCACGTTCCGGCCCCCTGGCCCGTCACAGTCACAGAAAGTCGACGTCAACGGACCAAGGGGGCACGGAAGATGGACCCACATCGCATACGAGGGGTGCTGGCGCTGACCGCGGCGGCCGGGCTGCTGCTCACCGGCTGCGGCGCGGGCGACAGCGGCAACTCGGCCGCGGACAACAGCAGCTACCCCACCGGCCGCCCGGCCCCCGCTCCCGGCTACGGCAACGGCGGCGGCACCGGTGGCACGGGCGAGCAGAAGAACGGCGACGACTCCGACTCCGAGTCCCGGGAGTTCGCGCCGGCCCCCGACTACCTCTCCACCTTCGCCCTGGACGTCGACACCGCCTCCTACGGCTACGCCCGTCGCACCCTCGCCGAGGGCCGGCTGCCCGACCCCTCGACGGTCCGCCCCGAGGAGTTCGTCAACAGCTTCCGCCAGGACTACGACCGTCCCGACGGCAACGGCTTCTCGGTGAGCGTCGACGGCGCCCGCACCGAGCGCGAGGACTGGTCCCTGGTCCGCGTGGGGCTCGCCACCCGGTCGGCCGCCGACACCGGTGAACGCCCGCCCGCCGCCCTGACCTTCGTCATCGACATCTCCGGCTCCATGGCCGAGCCCGGCCGCCTCGACCTCGCCAAGAAGTCCCTCGGCGTGATGACGGACCGGCTGCGCGACGACGACTCGGTCGCGATCGTCACCTTCAGCGACGAGGCGGAGCGGGTGCTGCCGATGACGCGCCTGGGCGACCACCGGGACGAGGTCCACGACGCGATCGACAGCCTGGAACCCACCGACTCCACCAACCTCGGCGCGGGCGTGGAGACGGGCTACGAGACGGCGGAGGACGGCCTGCGCGAAGGCGCCACCAACCGGGTCGTCCTGGTCTCCGACGCCCTGGCCAACACGGGCGACACCGACGCGGACACCATCCTCGAACGCATCGCGTCCGAACGCCGCGAACACGGCATCACCCTCTTCGGCGTGGGCGTCGGCAGCGACTACGGCGACGCCCTGATGGAACGCCTGGCGGACAAGGGCGACGGCCACACGGCCTACGTATCCACCGACGAAGAGGCCCGGGAGGTCTTCTGCGAGGACCTCCCGCGCAACATCGACCTCACCGCCCGCGACGCCAAGGCCCAGATCGCCTTCGACCCGGCGACGGTCTCCGAGTTCCGGCTCATCGGCTACGACGACCGGCAGGTCGCCGACGAGGACTTCCGCGACGACAGCGTCGACGGCGGCGAGGTCGGCCCCGGCCACACGGTGACGGCCCTGTACGCCGTGCGCACCAAGCCCGGCACCGAGGGGCACCTCGCCACGGCGAGCGTGCGCTGGCTGGACCCGAGGACGCGGGCTCCGCACGAGGAGTCCGGGCGGCTGGAGAGCGGATCCCTCCAGGACTCCGTCTGGAGTGCGAGCACCCGCTTCCAGGTCACGGCCACGGCCGCGTACTTCGCCGACGCGCTGCGGCTCGGGGACGATCGCTGGAGCGCACTGCCCGGCTCCTCGCACCTCGGCGAACTGGCCGAGCACGCGGACGAACTGGCGAGCACGACCGAGGACAAGGACGTGCGCGACCTGGCCGACGCCATCCACCGGGCCGGCGACCTCACGGGTCGGGACCGAGCGGTGTCATAAGCATTGACCTTCGACTACGCGTGAGTAAGTTGACTCCCCGGTAAGTCCGACTGGCACGGGAGCCGACATGGGCGTACGCAAGGATCTGAAGCGGGCGAAGCGGCGGAGCGATCTGATGGCGCGGGCCGGCGTCGAGATCGTCAAGGACGAGCAGGGGGTCGTCCGGGAGGCCCGGACACCGCCGCTCGCCCCGCCCTCGGCCTCCGGCACCACCGCCGATCTCCCGTACGTCAACGCCGCCGAGGCGCCCGATGCCGTGGTTCTGCGGCGCAGGCAGGGCGGTGACCCGACCTGGCACCCCGTCACCGCCACCGCCTTCGCCGGGGAGGTCACCGCCGTGGCCAAGGGACTGATCGCCGCCGGGCTCGAACCCGGCGGCCGGGTGGCCGTGATGTCACGCACCCGCTACGAGTGGACGGTCCTGGACTTCGCCATCTGGGCCGCCGGCGGCCAGACCGTCCCGATCTACGCCACCTCCTCCGCGGACCAGGTCGAGTGGATCGTCCGCGACTCGGGCGTACGCCATGTCGTCACGGAGACGAAGGAGAACACCGAGACGGTCGCGGCCGGCACGGCAGGGCACGGACAGCGGCCGAGGGTATGGCAGTTGGATGAGGAGGACGCCCTCGGCGCCCTCACCGCACTCGGCCGGCACCTGCCCGACGACGAGGTCACCAAGCGCCGTGGCGCCCTCACCCCGGACACCATCGCGACCGTCTGCTACACCTCCGGCACCACCGGCAGACCCAAGGGCTGCGTCCTCACCCACGCCAACCTCCACGCCGAGGCGGCCAACACGGTCGAGCTGCTCCACCCGATCTTCAAGGAGGTCACCCGGCAGACCGCCTCGACCCTCCTGTTCCTCCCCCTCGCCCACATCCTCGGCCGCAGCCTGCAGATCGCCTGTCTGATGGCCCGGATCGAGATCGGCCACTGCCCGAGCATCAAGCCCGACGAACTGCGCCCGGCGCTCAGGGAGTTCCGCCCCACCTTCCTCGTCGGCGTCCGTATCTCTTCGAGAAGATCCACGACACCGGTCGCGCCACCGCCGAGAAGATGGGCCGCGCCGCCTCCTTCGACCGCGCCGACCGCGTCGCCGTCCGCTTCGGCGAGGCGTACCTGCACAAGTTCCTCGGCACGGGCAAAGGCCCCGGACTCGGCCTCTACGCCGCCTGGGCCCTGTACGACCTGCTGGTCTACCGCCGCGTCCGCAAGGAACTCGGCGGCCGCATGAGCTACGCCATCAGCGGCGGCTCACCCCTGGACCGCAACCTCAACCTGTTCTTCTACGCCGCCGGCATCATCGTCTACGAGGGCTACGGCCTGACCGAGACGACGGCCGCCGCCACCATCGTCCCGCCGCTGAAGCCCCGCCCGGGCACGGTCGGCCGCCCCGTCCCCGGCACCGCCGTCCGCATCGCCGACGACGGCGAGGTCCTCATCAAGGGCGGCATCGTCTTCGGCTCGTACTGGAACAACCCGGCCGCCACCGACGCCGTCCTGCGGGACGACTGGTTCGCCACCGGCGACCTCGGCTCCCTCGACGAGGACGGCTACCTCACCATCACCGGCCGCAAGAAGGACATCCTCGTCACCTCCGGCGGCAAGAACGTCTCCCCGGCCGTCCTGGAGGACCGCCTGCGCAGCCGCTCACCGATCGGCCAGTGCCTGGTCGTCGGCGACAACCGCCCCTTCATCGGCGCCCTCATCACCCTCGACCCGGAGGCCGTGACCCACTGGCTCGCCGTACGCAAGCTGCCCGCCGACACGGCCCTGTCGGAGGTGATCCGCGACCCCCGGATGCGCGCCGACGTCCAGAAGGCCGTCGACTACGCCAACGAGGCCGTCTCCCGGGCCGAGTCGATCCGTGCGTTCGTCCTGGTCGAGGGCGAGTTCAGCGAGGACAACGGCATGCTCACCCCGTCCCTGAAGGTCAAGCGGCACGCGGTGACCAGGGTGTACGCCGACGAGATCGCGACGCTGTACGGCAGCTGACGGCCCGTTCGGCCGCACTGGGATGGTGCGGCCGGGGCGGATATGACTACCTATCACTAAGGGAGAGGAGCGCACCGGAGCGCACCACAGCGCCAAGGAGGACGTATGGCCCGTGACCGACGCAGGTCCGCCCCCGCAGGACCGGCGTTCCTCACCGCCGTCGTCGTCGCCTCGGCGGCCCTCGCGTCCGGCACGGCCCTCGCGGACGACATCACGTCCCGGCCCGATCCGCGTCGCCCCGCGCCGACCGCGTCCCCGCCACCTCCCGGCGGTGCCCACTCACCCCAGGGCGCGCCCGCGTTCGGCGCGTACCTGCACTACGGAGCCGCCGGGGTGCAGCGCATGCAGGAGCTCAGCCGCTGGCTGGGCGGCCAGGAGCCGCGCGTCGGGCACACCTATCTGCCGGGGGACCGGTGGGACAACATCGAGGGCGCGCACGGCTTCCTCGACAGCTGGGCCGAGTGGCGGCGCGCCAAGGCCGACCGGATGCTCGTGCTCAACGTGCCGATGATGGAACACAACGAGGAGAACGTCCCCGACCCGGCCGTGCGCGGACTGCTGCGGCACGCGGCGGCCGGCGCCTTCGACGAGCACTTCGCGGTGCTGGCCGAGCGGCTGGTCGATCTGGGGGTGCCGGACACGGTCATCGTGCTCGGCTGGGAGATGAACGGCACCACCTACACCCACCGCTGCGGCCCCGACCCGGACAGCTGGAAGCAGTACTGGCGGCGCATCGTCGAGGTCATGCGCTCGGTCGAGGGACAGCGGTTCAGGTTCGACTTCGCGCCGAGCCGGGGCACGGACGCGATTCCCTGGCCCGAGTGCTACCCCGGCGACGACGTCGTCGACATCATCGGCATGGACGCCTACGACCAGCCGCACGGGGTCGGGTTCGACGAGCAGGTCTCCGAGCCCTACGGCCTGCGGCACCACGTGGAGTTCGCGCGATGGCACGGCAAGCCGATCTCGTATCCCGAGTGGGGCCTGTTCCGCAACGGCGACAACGTCACGTACATGCTGCGCATGCTCGCCTGGATGGACGAGCACAAGCCGCTGTACAACACCATCACCGACTACTGCCCGCACGGCGTGTGGCTGTGCTCCGAGAACCCCCGGGCCTCCGCCCTGTACCGCGCGCTGCTGTCCACCCCCTACCTGCCGCGGCCGCAGCCGGGGCCGTCGGTGACCGCCCCGACCGCCCCGCCCGCCTCGACCACCTCGAACACGCCGACCGAGCCCTCCGCTCCCGCCGATCCGGAACCGGACCCGAAGCCGGCTACCCCGACCGCGATGCCCTCCGAGCTGCCGCAGTGCACGGCCGTGGACCTGGAGAAGGGGCCGGCGCACCCGGTCGGCGACTCGCTCACCTTGTGTCTTCAGCCGGCGCAGCACCATCGGTGACCGCGTCGGCGGAGTCCCGGCGCAACACCTTCTTGGCCCGGCGCCGGGCGGCGTCCTCGGCGGCGGCCGCCGCCAGCAGCGGCAGGGTGCGGCGCCGCGCCAGCAGAAAGCGCTGGTTGAAGACCGTCTCGGGACACCAGCGGTGCTTGTAGGGCTCGTCGCCGCGCAGCAGACTCAGCGCCCGGCGTCCGTCGGCGGCCGCGTGGTCGGCGCACGCCCGCAGCAGCATCGTCGCCACGTCCACCCGGCGACCCCGCAGCTGCGGATCGAAGCCGTACAGATACATCCCCGCCAACGCCCCGGACAGCAGCATGGTGTTGACCGCCACCACCGAGCCGTCGAGCCGGAACTCCGTCACCGCGGCCTCACCGGTCCGCGTCAACGAAGCCGCCGCCCGCACCAGATGCTCCTGGAACCGCGGCCGCAGATGCTCGGCCGACACCTGCCGGCCCGCCCACTGGAGCCCGTGCAGTTCGAGGAGCCGGTTCAGCGCGGCCCCGGTCTCCTCGTGCTCCACGAAACGCCACTCGACGCCGATCCGGCCGAGCAGGTTGATCTTGCTGCGGATCCGTCGGGCACGCGGCGTCGGCAACCGTCCGACCAGCTCCGCCATGGGCAGCGCGGGCAGCTCCAGGCACACGGAGTCACGCACCCGGCGCCGCGGACCGCGCCAGCACAGGTAGACCCGTTCCATGGCGCCGCCCGGCCGCACCTCACGGAAGTCGATCAGCGCCGTGCGGGCCAGCTCGCCCAGCGCGTCCGCGAGCGCACCGGCGGCCGGCGCGGCCACCGCGTCGTCGATGAGCACATCGCACAGGTCGGTGATGGTGCCGCCGATCGGCACCAGCGCCGGCAGCGGATGGTGCACCCGCATCATCGGGGCCGCCGCCACCAACTCGTCGCCCCTGCGCACCAGGACGAGCCGCAGCCGGCCCGGGACGCCGTACGACAGCCACCACGAGTGCAGCCAGGCGTGGCTCTGGAACGGCGTCGCCGACGGACACGCCCGGTACAGCCGCGCCCACTGGCCGGCCAGCTCCGCGAACGCGCGCTCCTCGGTGCACACCTCGACCGAGAGCGCCGGGCCGGGCGCCGTCACCCGAGCGTTCCGTGGGCGTCGGCGGCATTCGCCGGACTGGGGACCGACGCCCGGCCCGTGTCGTCGTCGTCCTGGATCCGCCGCGGCCGGGCCAGCAGGGAGAGACCGCCCAGCAGACCGCCGGCGCTCCCGCCCACGAGCGCGGCGAGCGCCGGGGACGCGGACGACGGCTCGGTGGGCCGCGCGGCACGGGACAGACGCTCCAGCTTGATGCCGGTGTCCGCCTTGGTGTGGTCCGCGTGCGTCAGCAGTGCGCGGGACACGGCGTTGGCGATGTCCACCGCCTGACCGGGATTCGCCGACGTCGCCGAGATCGCGACCATCGGCGCGTCCGGGGAGGTCGCGACGTCGACGCTCTCGCGCAGCTTGGAGGCGGGCACACCCGCCCACACCTGCGCGTCGCCGAGCACCGCGAGCTGCTTGGCCACCCGGCCGTACGCCTGCGCGAAACCGAGCGCGTCGGTGCAGTCCGCGTCGGTCCTGCCGTTGGGCACGGCGACGACGGAACTGGTCGCCGTGTACTGCGGGGGCCGCAGCTGGCCGTAGGCACCACCGGCCACGACTCCGATCAGCGCGCCGGCCGGCAGCCACCACCACGAGGGCAGACGCCTGGCCCGCGCACCGTCGAACAGCTGGTCACGCCCAGCGGGATTGTCTGTCATGAGGAACTCGCTTCCAGGTTCGAGCCGGACAGAGCGGCCGTGTACAGATCCATCAGCTGCCGTGCGGTGGCCGCGATGTCATAGCGGCGCACGGCGTCCGGGGCACTGCGCTCGCCGGGGCCCGCGGCCCGCAGCCGCAGCAGTTCGCGCGCGTACGCCCCGGCGCCGCCCGTGATCCGCCGGGCACCGGGCGCCGCACCCGGCGGCAGGTCCTCGACGGCCGGACAGCTCGCGTACAGCACGGGCAGCCCGGCCGCCAGCGCCTCCACCACGGCCAGCCCGAACGACTCCTCCGGGGAGGGCGAGCCGAGCACGTCCATCGCGGACAGCAGGTCGATGAGGTCGGGCGCATGGTCGTTGGGGTCCGGCAGACAGGGCCGCTCGCCCGTCAGCAGCACCCGGTTCGAGACGCCCAGATCGCGTGCGGTGCGCCGCAGCACGTCCTCCTCCGGCCCACCGCCCACCAGCAACAGCCATACGTCGCCGGGCAGCAGCGCCAGCGCCCGCACCAGCAGGTCGAAACGCTTGCCCGGCGTCATACGCCCCACCCCGCCGACGACGAACGCGTCCTCGGGCAGCCCGAGGAACGTCCGGGCCCGACTGCGGCGCGCGGCGTCGTAGCGGAAGCGCGGCGCGTCGATGCCGTTGGGGATGACGCGGATGCGCTGCCCGGGCACGCCCCAGTGCCGCAGCCGTTCGGCCACCGTCGGGGAGACGGCGACCGTGGTGTGGCCGAGGCGCTCACCGGCCAGATACAGCCCGCGCACGCCCGCGGTGCGCGGCCGGCCCTCCAGCCGGGTCGCGCCGATCGAGTGCTCGGTGGCGACGACGGCCCGGACCTTCGCGAGCCGCGCCGCGATCCGGCCGTAGAGACAGGCCCGGTACAGATGGGTGTGCACCAGGTCGTATCCGCCGTCGCGGATCAGCCGGGTCAGCCGGGGGAGGACCGCCACGTCGCGGTTGCCGGTCATGCCGAGGTGGGTGACGCTCACCCCGTCGGCGGTCAGGCCCTCGGCGACCGCGCCCGGGTTGGTCAGGGTCACCACGTCGCACTGCGTGGGCAGGTGCCGCAGCAGCAGCCGCAGTTGCTGCTCGGCTCCGCCGACGCCGAGGCCGGTGATGACGTGCAGGGCTTTCACACGGACTCCAGTGCGCGTCCGTAGACCCAGGCCAGCCGGCGCTTCAGCTCCAGCCGGATCGAGGAGTCCGCCTCGCCGATGTGGATGCGCGGCAGCGCGAAGTCGCCGGAGCCGGCTGGGCCGGGGGTGATCGCACAGCCGTAGCGGTACCCGGCGCTGCGTACGGCGTCGATGGCCCGCTCGTCGACATGACCGTACGGGTAGCAGAAGCCCTCGACGTCCTCGTCGGTGAGCTCGGCGAGCCGGTACCTGCTCTCGGCGACCTCGGCGTGCAGTTCGTCGTCGAGGGCCTTGGTCAGGTCGATGTGGGACAGCCCGTGGGAGCCGATCTCCATGCCCGCGTCCGCGGCGAAGCGGATGCCGTCCGTGTCGAGCAGGGCCTTGCGCGGGCCGCTCTGCTCCCAGGAGTTCTCGCCGCCGAGCAGCCCCGGCAGCACGAACACGGTCGCCGTGAAGCCCCAGCGTTGCAGCACGGGCAGGGCGGTGGTGACGAAGTCGGTGTACCCGTCGTCGAAGGTGAGCCCCACCAGGCCGCGCTCCAGGCCGAGGGCGCGCGCGTCGAGCAGCTCGCGCACGCTCACCCCGCGCAGGCCGCGGGCGGCCATCCAGGCGAACTGCCTCTCCAGCCGTCCGGGGGTGACGGTGATGTCGTACGGGTCCTCCGGGCAGTTCGAGACGGAGTGGTACATGGCCACCCAGGCGGAGGGCCGCCGCTTCGGGCGGCCCTCCGTGTCCGGGGCGGGGAGCGGTTCGGCCGCGGGGGGCGCGGCGGTGATGTCAGCGACCATGGCGAAGCCTTCGTGTGACGGAGCTACGGACGGATTGCGTGACAGGAAGCAGGAGGGAGCGGGCGCCGGCCGCGTCGAGGAACCGGGCCAGCAGCAGGAAGACGATGGTCACGCTCAGACAGCAGACGGCGACGGAGGCCGCGGGGGAGTCGAACTGCCGCGCGCACAGCAGCCCGGCGCCGGTGGCGCAGACGGCCGCGCGCACCGGCCGGGACAGTTCGGCGACGACCCGGCGGACGCTCACGGGCACGGCGCGCGGCCCCAGCCCGAGCAGCAGGAGCAGGGCGGTGAGGGTGATGCCGGCCGCGTTGGCCGCGGCGATGCCGCGCGCGCCCCAGGGGTCCACGGCCCACAGACTGAGGCCGGCGGTCGCGAGCGCGCCCGCGCCCATCGCGCCCAGCGGGAACCAGGTGGTGCGGCCCGTGGAGAAGTACGACCGCACGAGCGCCCCCACCAGCGTCTGCCCGAGCAGCCCGAGCGCGTACACCCGCATCACAGCGGCGGTGGCCGCGGTGTCCTCGGCGGTGAACGCCCCGCGCTCGAACAGCAGTCGGACGATCTGCGGCGCCCCGGCGACCACCACGGCGGCACCGACCAGCACCAGACAGGCCATCAGCGCCAGATCCCGCTCGACCCGCTCCGTCGCCCGCCGGGTGTCGCCCTCGGCGATGGCCCGCGCCACCACCGGGAAGGTGACGACGCACACCATCATCGACAGCGACATCGGCAACTGCGCGACCTTCTGGGCGTAGTTGAGATGCGAGATCGACCCGGCGGGCAGCCCGGAGGCGAAGTACCGCTCGATGAGGACCTGCGACTGCCGGCACAGCGCGAACAGCAGCACCGCGCAGACCAGCCCGAACGCCACGGTCCTGCCACCGTCCCCCTCGTCGTGCGGGGGTGCCTGGACCTGCGCCGACCGGCCGGGGTGCCGGGCGATGCGCCGCCACAGCGGCGGTGCCTGGACCACGGCCATGAGACATCCGCCGAGCGCGACCCCGAACGCGGCGGCCTGTACGCCCCAGCGCGCGCCGAGGGCGAACATCGCGGTGATGATCGCGAGGTTGTACGCGATGTAGATGGCGCCCGGCGCGAGATAGGTGCGGTGAGCGCGCAGGGCCGCGCTGAAGTAGCCGGCCAGGCCGAAGCTCAGTACGCAGGTCGCGGTGAGCCGGGTGCAGGAGACGGCCAGGGACGGGTCGGAGAGGCCGGGCGCGAGGAGCGAGACCAGCAGCGGCGCGCCCGCGGCGAGCAGGGCCGCGGTACCGGCGAGCGCGAGGCACAGTCGCGGCAGCGAGGCGGCGATCAGGGCCCGCACGGGGTCGGGGGAGTCGGGCTCCCGGGCCGCCCGACGCGCCAGCGCCACACTGAACGCCGGCACCAGCACGAACGCCATGCCGTCCTCGATCAGCAGCGTCGACGCCATCTCCGGCACCGTCCAGGCCACCAGGAAGGCATCACTCTCCGCCCCCGCCCCGAACAGCTGCGCCAGCGCCTGATCCCGCCCCAGCCCGAGCAGGGCACCCGCCATCGACAGCGCGGCGGACAGCAGGGTCGCCCGCGCGAGAAAGCGCCGGGTGGGGGCGCTGGGGCGGTGGGCGGCCGGAGGGTTCTGGGGGACGGCGGCCGACGCGGGGCGCACCCCGTACCCCGGGTCGGCCGCGCCACCCGGGGTGACCGCGGTGCCGGGGTCGGCTGCGTCACTCGGGGTGGCCGCGTCACCCGGGGCGACCGCGGTGCCGGGGTCGGCCGCGCCACCCGGGTCGGCCGCGTCACCCGGGTCGGCCGCGCCACCCGGGGTGACCGCGGTGCCGGGGGCGGCTGCGTCACTCGGGGTGGCCGCAGCGGGAGGCGCGGTCGGGTTGCTCGGGTTGCTCGGGTTGCTCGGGTTGCTCGGGTTGCTCGGGTTGCTCGGGGCGGAAGGCGCGGTTGGGGCGCTCGGGGTGGGAGGCGTGATCTGGGCGGTCTGGGCGGGAGGCGTGGTCCGGGTGGGCGCGTGCGCGTCCTCGGTCGTCGCCGGGCCGGGGCTCATCGCGCTCCCGACGTGGCGGTCGGCGCCGGTTCCGGGGCCGTGGCCGGGGCCCGCGTCGTGACCGGGGCCGGCGGCTCGTCGTGGGCCAGCCCCCACCAGGCGGCCAGGCCGAAGCAGATGGCCGTGAGGATCGTGGAGGGGCCGCCGATGTCGGCGTAGAGGAAGTTGACGAGCTGCCACAGCAGCAGTCCGCAGACCGGCAGCGCGCAGTCCCGGGCGCGTCCGCCGCGGCGCCGCAGCCGGCGCAGCACGCACACCAGCAGCGCCAGCCAGCTGCCCGCGAGCGTGACCAGGCCCAGCATGCCCTGCTCGCTGAGAACCAGCAGATACATGTTGTGCGGGGAGAGGAGCGGCTGGCGGCGGTAGGCCTGGCCCGGCCCTTCCGTGTCGCTGCCCGACGACAGCGCGAGCGAGGCATGGCCGTCCCGGTACGCCGGGAAGGCTTTCAGCCCCACGCCGCTCACCGGGTGCTCGCGCCACATCCCGGCCGCCGCCGCCCACATGGTGTAGCGGTCGATCACCGACTGGTCGGGCGCGTCGGTGACCTGTGTGATGCTGGTCAGCCGTTCCTGCAGCGCCGTCATACCCACGCCGAGCCCGCCGACCAGCAGCACCGAGACCGCGACGACCGCGGCGAGCACCTTCGCCGCCCGCCGCACCCCGGCCATCACCAGCTGCGCCCCGCAGGCCAGCGCCGTCGCGATCCAGGCGCCCCGGCTGAAGGACAGCGCGAGCGGCACCAGCAGGACCAGCGCACACCCGGCCGCCACGAGCTGCTGCCGCCACTCCCGCGCCGCGAGCGCGAGCCCGGTCGCGGCCACCATGCCGAGCGCGACGACGGTGGCCATGCCCATCACGTCGGACGGCCCGAACGTGCCCACCGCCCGGATGAAGGCACCCTGATACGACGCCCCGGTCCCGGTGAGGTACTGCTTCACCCCGATCGCCCCCTGCCACAGGGCGAGTCCGATCAGGGCCCACAACAGCAGCCGGGCCTGGCGCCGGTCGCGCACCAGCAGCATCACGGCGACCGGGACGATCACGAACACCTGGAGATACCGGCCCAGTCCGCTGACCGCGTCGGCGGCGGTGGCCGCACCCGCCGCGGCGACCGCGATACCCACCACCGGCAGCCCGAACACGACCGCGGCGGTCCGCGACAGCGGTCGCCGCGCCCGCAGCACGGTGTCCACGACGGCCCACAGCACGACCAGCGCGGAGGCCGCGTCGGCGGGAGTCACGGCGCCGCCCGGTGCCACCGGCAGCCCCAGCAGGACTACGACGGCCATGACGGGCAGCACGGACAGGACGGGCCGCAGCGAGCGGACCGCGCGCAGCGCGGGCGACGGCAGCGCGAGTGCGGGCCGGGCCGGGGCCGTCGTGGAAGTGCTCACCGGTGCTCAGCTCCCTGTCGGCCGTACGAACTGGGCCGCCGTGCGCAGCAGGATGCAGATGTCCTGCCACAGCGACCAGTTGTCGATGTAGGCGTTGTCGTAGCGGCACCGGTCCTCGATCGAGGTGTCACCGCGCAGCCCGTGGATCTGGGCCAGCCCGGTGATCCCGGTCCGCATCCGGTGCCGGGCCGGGTAGCCGGGGTGGGCCTGGCTGAACTCGGCGACGAAGAAGGGCCGTTCGGGCCGGGGGCCGACCAGGCTCATGTCGCCGCGGAAGACGTTCCACAGCTGCAGCAGCTCGTCCAGCGAGGTGCGGCGCAGGAAGTGGCAGAAGCGGCTCATGTCCTGCTCGTTCGCCACGCTCCAGCGGGTCGCCGCCTCGTGCGCGCTGGCGGGCCGGTGGGTACGCAGCTTCAGCATCGTGAACGGCCGCCCGTCCTTGCCGATCCGCTCCTGCCGGAACACCACGCCCGGCCCGTCCATGATCCGCAGCACCAGCGCACAGGTCAGCAGGACCGGCGCGGCCAGCACCAGCAGCGCGCCGGAGAGCAGTACGTCGAGCACCCGCTTGCCCCCGCTGCCGTGCCGCCGCCCGCCCTGCGGCCGCAGCAACCTGCGGGAGAACCCGGCCAGATGACCGGCCCCCGGACGGTGCCCGCTCGTGCCGTACGACGGCGTGTCCGCGTCCAGCTCCCACAGCGCGCAGCCGTGCGTGGCCAGCGCCCGCAGGACGGCCGCCTTCTCCACCCGGGTCGCGGCCCCCACCACGAGGACCGTGCGCACCCCGTCCCGGACGACCGCCCGCCGTGCCTCCAGCGCGGTGGTCAGCACCGGCAGCCCGAGCTCGTCGTCCCCCTCGCCGAGGACCTCCGGGTCGTCGGCGACCAGGCCCACCGGCCGTACCCCGCAGGCCGGTTGGCGCAGCAGCGCCGCCGACACCCGCCGGGTCGCCGCGAGCGGACCGACCACCAGGGCCCGACCGGGCCGGCGCCGCAACGCCCGGCGCCGCAGCCCGTGCACCGCCGCGCGCCCGGCGCAGGCCGCCGCGCAGTGCACGGCGACCACGGCGACCAGCACGGCCACCGGGACCGACCCCAGCGGGGACAGCGCCGCGACGGCGGCCCAGCCGACGGCGATCCGGCCGCAGACGGCGGGCAGTTCGTCGAGTACGCCGATCACGGCGGAGGTGTCGTAGAGGGCGGCCCTCCGGTTCAGCCACAGCACACCGAGCGCGAGCAGCGCGACGACCGGCGGATACCTGTGCGGCGCCGGCAGGGCCAGTGCCCCCAGCAGGGCCGCGCCGCCGTCGACGAGCCACAGCGAGGTCCTGAAGCTGCGGGCTGCCGGGCGCGGACGGCGGGCTCCCCGCCCGGCGCCGCCCCGGCGCCCCGCGACCTGGCCGCGCGGCGCGAGGACGGACACGGCGCCCCGAGGGGCCTGCGGCCCCGCAGGCGAGGCGACAGTACTTTCCGCGGTCATGTGGCGCTGCACTTTCTGCCCTCGTCGGAACCGGAGATCTGCGCGGTGGTGAGGCCGAGCAGCTCGCGGTACACGTCGGTCACCGCGTCCGTGGTCTGCCGCAGGTCGTGCGCGTGGAGTACATGCGCACGGCCCTGTGCGCCGAGCGCCGTGCGCAGCGGCTCGTCCCGCAGCAGTGCCGTGAGCGCCCGCGCGAGTGCCCCGGGGTCCTCCGCGGGCACCAGGCAGTCCGGCCGAAGGGCGGGCGGCAGGCTCTCGGCGGCCCCGTCCACGTCCGTGACGACGACCGGCCGGCCGCACGCCATGGCCTCCAGCGGGGCGAGCGCCATGCCCTCCCAGCGGGACGGCAGGACCACGACATCGGCGGCCCGGTACCAGACGGCGACGTCCGGTGTCCCGCCGGCGAACCGCACCGACGCGGGCGCCGACGCGCGCAGCCGCCCGTGGTCCGGCCCGTCACCGACGAGCACCAGCCGTGCCCCGGCCACCTGCCGCTCCACCTCGGGCCAGGCCCGCAGGAGCACGTCCTGGCCCTTCTGCCGGCACAGCCGTCCCACGCACACCACCAGCGGCCCCGGCCCGGACCGTGCGCTGTCCCCTTCCGGGCGGAACCGGTCGGTGTCGACACCGTTGGGGACCACATGCCAGCGGGCGGAGATGCCGGCCCGGTATCCGGTACGCCGTTCGGCCTCGCTCACACACAGCACCCGCTTCGCCCAGCGCGTCCCGAACCGCTCCCAGGCGAGCGCCAGCCGGGCGACGGATCCGTCGGCGGCCTCGAACGACCAGGCGTGCGGCTGGAAGACGGTGGGGAGGGTGCCGCGCACCGCGAGCCGGGCCGCGAGTCCGGCCTTCGCGCTGTGCGCGTGCACCAGGTCCGGCCGCACGTTGCGCACCAGCTGCGACAGCCGCCGTACTTCACCCGGGAGCCGGAACCCCGGCGAGCGGGTCGCGTCCCAGCGCACGACCCGGCAGCCCAGCGCGCGTACGTCGTACGCCAGCGTGCCGCCTCTCGGACAGGCCACGGTCACCCGCAGCCCCGCGGCGAGTTGTGCCGCGGCCAGATCCGTCACGACCCGCGCTACACCCCCCTCGACGGGCTGGGCGACATGCAGGATGTGCGGCGCGATGCGCATGACCGAAGCTGCCCTTCCGAAGAAATGAGTCCGAACCAGTAACACGATGTGTGGCTCGCGTTCCCGAGATAAGATCCCGCGCCTGTTCGAGAGGGTCTGCGCTTCAACCGGCTTCGTGGGTTCAGCAGATAAGCAGTACCAGCCACTTATCCATATTTATCTTCTATCCGGTCAACAGTGTTGGAGCGGCAGCGTTTCCCGGGTTGTTTCCCGCGAGGGACCACCCGTTCGGAGTCGCCGTCCGGTGTGGTTTTCAGAATGGTCCGTTCGGAGTGGTGAGCGGTTGCGGGCGAGCCGTGCCGGTTTAACGGTGATCGCACGATCCGAAAACTCGATCCGAGGGGAACTCCATGCCTTCAACGACCACCCGTCACCTCGCCACCTCCGTCCTGGGCGCGGCACTCCTGCTGGGCACGGCGGCCGCACCCGCGCTCGCCGCCGCGCCCGACGCCGGGCGCACCGCGATCGAGCACCGGGCCCAGGCCGGTCAGGGCACCGCAATGACCCCGGTGGCGCACCTGTTGGACAGAGCGCTCAAGGCCGACGACGACCCGCTCAGCGCGGAGGAGGCGAGGGAACTCGCCGACGCCGTCGCCGAGGCCAAGAAGGAGATCGAAGAAGTTCTGAAGGAGGCCGAGCAGGACCGCAAGGACGCCCTCGCCGAGACCCGGATGGAGATCGACGAGGCCCTGAAGGAGATCGAGACCGCCAGACAGGAGATCGAGGCGGCCAAGAAGGAGGCGCTCGCCGCCGCGGCGGTGACAAACGCTGAGGATGCGGCCGAGGACGCGGCCGAGACAACGGCCGAGACGACCGGGACGGAGGCAGCGGAGACCAAGCCGGCGTCCATCCTGCCGGTGAACCTCCTCGGGGACGCTCTCGGCACCCTCGGCGAGACGCTCGGTGCCCTGCTGACCGCGCTCACCTCCACCGTGTCCGCGGAGGAGGTGAACGCCACCGCGGACGACGTTCTCAAGTCCCTCGTGAACGTCGCGGTCGCCTCCCAGGCCGACAGCGGTCAGCCCGCCGCCTGACCGCCGCAGGCGAAGCCGTCGCCCGATCCTCCCGACCCGTTGTGCCGGCCCCGTTGCCGGCACAACGGGTCTTTTCGTATGAGTTCCTGGAACTTGACGGCCGCGGAGTTTCCCCGGTGGTCCCGTTCTCGTTGGTCCCGGAGAACGAAGACCGGATTTACCTGGAAGGAATACGATGAAGAACCTGAAGGCTGCTGCCGTTGTCGCCGGCTCGCTCGCCATCGCCGGCGCCGCTGTTCCCGCCTCCGCGGTGGACATGCCGGGGCGCGGCCTCGTGGAGAACGGTAAGACGGTCGCCCGTAGCCTTCCCAATGCCACCAAGGCGCCGACCGGATACGTGGGCAACAATGTCAAGCACACGGCGGACAAGGTGAAGAAGGGCGTCCAGGATCAGGGTGTTGTCAAGACCCCGGTCTTCGGCGGCACCCTGCCGAACCCCACGGACGGCCGGCTGCTCGGTGGGCTTCCGCTCAACAGGTGACTTCGTCGCCCATCGGCTCGACGACCGGGGCCGGCTCCGCATTCGAGGAGCCGGCCCCTCGGTTTGTGTGACCAAGTCTGATTTTCCACGCCGTTGGCCCGAACGGACGATTCGAGGTGACCGGGGACGCGCCGCCGCCGTTGATCCGTGTGAATGGGCGCTCTTTCCTCCGTGCTGGCGCTTCATGAAGCCGTGGGCCCTGTCCGCTCCCCGATGCGGACAGGGCCCACGGCTTTTGCGCGGGGGGCGTGGAAACACTGATGGCGGTCCACCGGGTATCCGGCGGACCGCCATCGGCGAAGTACGTTCAGGACACAATGCCGCCGAGGTACGTGCCGTCGTGCGACTGGTCGACCTTGTCGGCGGCGCAGGCGGAGTAGCGCGAGTTCGCCGGGATGGTGGCGGCGAGTACGGCTCCGTTGTGCCACGGCACGGCGCAGGGAGCGTAGATGAGGTTGCCGTTGATGTTGATGAGGCCGGGCGAGTCCTTCATGATGTGCGGACCCGTCGAGAAGTCCTTGCCGCCCTTGACGTTGATGGGGTCGTCGGCCGCGGCGGTGCCGCCGGTGGCGAGGACGATGCCCGCGGCGAGGGCAGAGAGGGCCGTAACCTTCTTGCGCATGAGTTGAGCCTTTCCGGGCTGCGTTTGGGGTTTGTCTGTTCCGAATCGCTCGGTGCGGAGATCAGAGCAGACCGCTGTAGTACCCGCCGTCGTGCGACTGGTCGACCTTGTCGGCGTTGCACGCGACATAGCGCGGGTTCTTCGCCAGGGTGAGGCCGAGGACGGCTCCGTTGTGCCACGGCACGGCGCAGGGAGCGTAAACGAGGTTGCCGTTCACGTTGACGAGGCCGGGCGAGTCCGTCATGACGTGCGGACCCGTCGAGAAGTCCTTGCCGCCCTTGGCCGTGATGGGGTCGTCGGCCGCGGCGGTGCCGCCGGTGGCGAGGACGAGGCCCGCGGCGAGGGCGGAGAGGGCCGTAACCTTCTTGCGCATGAGTTGAGCCTTTCCGGGCTGCGTTTGGGGTTTGTCTGTTCCGAATTGCTCGGTGCAGGGGTCAGAGCAGACCGCTGATGTACTCGCCGTCGTGCGACTGGTCGACCTTGTCGGCGTTGCACGCGACATAGCGCGGGTTCTTCGCGAGGACGCCCGCGATACCGGCGGCTCCGTTGGCCCACGGCAGGACACAGGCAGCGTCGACGACATTGCCGTTGACGTTGACGACTGCTGGCGAGTCCGTCATGACGTGCGGGCCCGACGAGAAGTCTTCACCACCCTTGACGGTCGTGGGGCTGCCGTTCCCGCCGTTGCCGCCGCCGTTACCGCCGGCGGAGGCGATGCCGGCTCCGGCGACGACGGTGCTGAGGGCGAGGGCTGTGATGACCGCGAACTTCTTGGGCAACTCGGTTCCTTCCTGAATTCACGGTTGCGCACGCTTACGAAAAGGAAACCCGTATATGCAGGCATAAGTCACGGTGCGGACATTCAAACGCGGGCAGGTTCCATCGGATGGCGCAATCAAATTGATTCCGGACGGCTGGACGACGACATGCGTCTGGCCCACCGGCGAGGGGAGGGCCGGTGGGCCAGACGATGGTTCACGGGGTCGGTGTGCTCGTACGGCTGCCGTGTGCGGAGCTGGAACTGCGGGTCTGGATCCAGCGTCCGGGCCTGCCGACGGTATCCGGCCGTCGAGAACCGGATCAGAGTCTCAAAATTCCATGACCGGCTTTCACCGGTACGGCCGACTCGTAAGGCTGCCAGGTCGTCACTTGTTGGGGAGCATGGTGCCGAGTCCGGCGGCGGTCGGCGCCTTCAGCGGGCGGACCTGTACGGAGCCGGTGCCGACCGGGTTCTCCACCGGAATCGTGGGCTTCCGGGCGGCGCTCGGGTCCATGCCGTCCAGGTAGACGCCGGACATCAGCTCTCCCGGCTTCCGCTTTTCGAATCCGCTGCCATTGGCGAGCCGTCCGTCTCGGGCCAGCCCCGTCACCACATCCGCAGCCGGGCCGACCGCCGGGCTCACCTTGGCCGGCGACACGAGGCCGAGCGGGCTGGTGGAGATCCCCGAACCCTCCGTCGCGGCCGACGCCGCAGCCGCTGACCCACCCACAAGACCCGCACCGATCGCCAACGCCGCAGTGGTGAAAACTGCCTTCTTCATGCTTCACCTCGCTTGAAAGTACCTCTGATCCAACGGTTGGAGAACATAGCAGTAAATCGGCACTGTAAAAGCGACGCGCTACTCCATACGCATGAAAGTCGCAGGGGTGAAGAATGCAATGCGCAGAGGCATTCGGAGGGATTGGCAGCTGGTCCGGATGATGGGAAATATGAAATTCAGTTCCCTCATCGACAGGCTCACGGCCGGTGCCGCGCCGCCCCCGCCCCCCGCCGGATCACCGGTCTGGGCGGAGGAGTTCGACGCGCCCCTCGCCTGGGGCGCCCGCTGGGTCGGCGACCGCACCAGCGCCTTCCGCTACGGCGACCACAACCCGGACGACAACAAGCTCGACCGGCTCGACCCCGGCTGTGTGACCGTCTCGGACGGCGTGGCCACCTTCACCGCCACCCCCGACGGACGCACCCTGGAGAACGGCCGGCCGGCCTGGCGCACCGGGCTGCTCACCACCGAGTACTCCGACGAGGGCTTCCGGGTGCGGACCGGCGACCTCGTCGAGACCCGCGTCCGGCTGCCCTCGGGAACGGGGGCCTGGCCGGCGCTGTGGACCTGGAAGGACGGCGCGAACGAGGTCGACAGCTTCGAGTACCACCCGGACAACCCGCACCTGCTGGAGCTGTCCAACCACGTCAACCGTGCGGCGACCTGCTTCACCGACGCGGGCGCGGTCGCCCCGGGCCGCTGGGTGACCATCGGCACCCGCTACGGCGCCCGGTGCGTGGAGTGGTTCGTCAACGGCGAGCGCGTCTTCGCCGACGGCACCGGCGTGGGTGAGGACTGGTCGGCGTATCTGATCCTGAACCTGTCGCTGAGCGCGGGTGAGCACCACCCGGCGCCCTGCGGCCCGGACCCGATCACCTTCGACGTCGAGCATCTGCGCGTCTACCGCTGAGAGCGCCGTCCGGATCCTCCGTTCGGGCGGAGGGTCCGTGAGCCGTCGGCCGGTCGGGTGAGCGCTGGCCGGAGCGAGCTTCGGGCCGCCGATAAGGTCGCGCGGTGGTCCCTAACTCACGTGCCGGTGGCAGCCGGGCGTTCGCCCTGCTCCTGGTGGTCTGCGGGGCGGCCGGACTGGTGGCCTCCTGGGTCATCACCCTCGACAAGTTCAAGCTCCTCGAGGACCCCGACTTCACCCCGGGCTGCAGTCTGAACCCGGTGGTGTCCTGCGGCAGCGTGATGGAGAGCGACCAGGCCGAGGCCTTCGGGTTCCCCAACCCGATGCTCGGCCTGGTGGCCTACGGCATCGTGATCTGCGTCGGGGTGAGCCTGCTGACCGGGGTCACCTTCCCGCGCTGGTACTGGCTGACGTTCGCGGCCGGCTGTCTGTTCGGGGTCGGGTTCGTCTCCTGGCTCCAGTTCGAGTCGCTGTACCGGATCAACGCGCTGTGCCTGTGGTGCTGTCTGGCCTGGCTCGGCACGATCCCGCTGTTCTGGTACGTGACGTCCCTCGTCGTACGGGCCGGCTTCCTGCCCGCGCCGCGTCCGGTGCGGTCCTTCTTCGACGAGTTCACCTGGGTGCTGCCGGTGCTGCACATCGGCATCGTCGGCATGCTGATCCTGACCCGCTGGTGGGACTTCTGGACAAGCTGACCATTGCTGCACCCGGGGCGACACGGCCGTACGGATGGCTCGGTGCTGACGGCTCGGCGCCTTGAACTGCTACTCGTACGAACACCGAACCGTACGAGGAGTGAGCGATGGCCGTCAGCGCAGGTGGGGTCTCGGTGGGCGGGGTCCCGGGCCCGGACGCCCCCGCGGGCAGCGGGTCACGGGCGTGGACGCGGCGGGAGGCGGCGCGGCTGATCCTGGGTTCGACCGCTCTGGCGATCGCCCCCGTGATCACCGCGTCCCGGCCCTCGCGGTCCGCCGACCGGCCGCCCGGCGGAAGCGGCGGAAGCGGCGGTCCCTTCGACGAGACCTATCGCGGCCGCCGTATCCAGGGCACTCCGGTCTCCCACAGCGGCCTCAGCGCCCTCGACGTCGCCTGGCACGTCACCGTGGACGGCCGGCCGCTGCATCTGATGCGCCGGGCCGACGGCACCTGGCTGAGCATGGTCGACCACTACAGCTGGTACGGGACTCCGCTGGAGGCGACCCGTGCGGCCGTCGACGAACTAGGGCCTCGCGAGCGGCTGCGCCGACTGGCTCCCGGGCCGTTCGGCGGCGGACATCCGCACGAGGAGGCACAGCATGGTGTACGTGCGTAAGAACGTGAGCAGGCTGACGCGCACCGAGCGTCGGCGGTTCATCGACGCACTGCTCGTGATCAAACGGCGGGGCGAGTACGACGAGTTCGTACGGCTGCACATCGCGCACTTCGTCGGGGACGGCGACCGGGGCCTGCGCGCCGCCCATATGACGCCCTCTTTCCTGCCCTGGCACCGCAGGTTCCTGCTGGACCTGGAGGAGGCGCTGCGCCGCGTCGACGACTCGGTGACGGTGCCGTACTGGGACTGGACTACGGATCGCGGGACCAACTCGACGCCGTGGACCGGCGATCTGCTCGGCGGCAACGGGCGGCCCGGCGACCGGCGGGTGATGACCGGGCCGTTCGCCCACGCGACGGGCAACTGGACCATCAGGGCGGGCGTCACCGCGGGCGACTTCCTCACCCGGGACCTGGGCCGCTCGCGCAGACCGATCGGCCTGCCGACCAAGGCCGATCTGGAACAGGCGCTGGACGACCCCGTGTACGACGTCGCGCCCTGGAACTCCACGGTCGGCAAGGGCTTCCGCAACAAGCTGGAGGGGTGGGGCCGCGGCCCGGAGTCCTGGCGCAACCACAACCGGGTGCACCGCTGGGTCGGGGGCGCCATGCTCGGCGGCGCCTCCGTCAACGACCCCGTCTTCTGGCTGCACCACGCTTTCGTGGACATGCAGTGGACCCAGTGGCAGCGACGCCATCGCGACCACCGCTATCTGCCGGCCATGCCGCCCGGCCGCGGCAGCGGCCAGTACCGGCGGATCGTCGCCCGGCACGAGCGGCTGCCGCCGTGGACCGTGACACCGGACGACCTGGAGGACGTGTCCCACATCTACCGGTACGCGTAGGAAAAAATCGTTCCGCGACTGCCCCGAGGTCGACTAGCCTCCGCGCATGGCAACCGATCCCACGGAACAACTGGTCCGACTGTTCGCCGAGGAGAGCCGGGTGCGCGCCTTCGCCGCGGTGGCCCTCGGCGCGGGCAGCGCGGACGACGTCGCCCGGGCGGCGGGGCTGTCCCCGAAGGAGACGGCACTGGCGTTGCTGCGGCTGCGCGAGCAGGGCGTGGTGAGCGCGGGGGACGACGGGGAACTGGGCGTCGCCTACGACCTGTTCAGGCAGTACGCACGGCGCGAGGCCGACTCCCGTCCCGCCGACGGCCCGGACTCGGGGGACCCGCGGACGGACATCGTGCTGCGTACCTTCGTCCGGGACGGGCGACTGGTCCGGCTCCCGGCGCGGTGGACCCGTAAGAAGCTGGTCCTCAGGTACATCGCCGAGCAGACCTTCGAGCCGGGCGTCGAGTATCCCGAGCGCACCGTCGACGAGCGGCTGCGCGGCTGGTGCGAGGACAGCGACGAGATCGACCATGTGACGCTCCGGCGCTACCTGGTGGACCTGCACCATCTGAGCCGGAGCGAGGGCATCTACCGTCGGCCGGCCGGCTCCGCGCGGACCGAGAGCGCCTGACCGGGGCGTCAGGGCAGCCGGCGTACCGGTGAACCCGCCAGATAGGCCCGGATGTCCTCCACCGCGTGGCCGTAGTACGTCGCGTAGTTGGCCTGCGAGACATAGCCCAGGTGGGGGGTGGCCAGCAGGCGGGGGGCCGTGCGCATCGGGTGGTCGGCGGGCAGCGGCTCGACGTCGAAGACGTCCACGCCGGCGCCCGCGATCCGGCCCTCGTGCAGGGCCGCCAGCAGCGCGTCCTGGTCGACGATCGCCGCGCGTGAGGTGTTGATCAGATACGCCGTCGGCTTGAGCAGGGCCAGTTCGGGTGCGCCGAGCAGGCCGCGGGTGCGGTCGCTCAGGGCGAGGTGGACGGAGACGAAGTCGCTGTCGGTGAGCAACTCCTCCTTGGAGGCGGCCAGATGGACGCCCACCTCGTCGGCGTACTCCTTGGTGAGGTTCTGGCTCCAGGCGCTGACGTGCATGCCGAAGGCCAGGCCGACGTGCGCGACACGGCTGCCGATCTTGCCGAGGCCCAGCAGGCCGAGGCGGCGGCCGTGCAGGTCGGCGCCGACCGTGCTCTGCCAGGGTCCGCCCGAGCGCAGCGCGTCGTTCTCCTGGACGAGGCCGCGGGCCAGGCCCAGCAGCAGGGCCCAGGTGAGTTCGACGGGCGGTGTGGAGGAGCTGGCCGTGCCGCAGACCGTGACGCCGTGCGCCTCGGCGGCGGCGTAGTCGATGACCGAGTTGCGCATGCCGGAGGCGATCAGCAGCCGCAGCTTGGGGAGCCGGGCGATCAGCGAGGCGGGGAAGGGGACGCGTTCGCGCAGGGTGACGACGATGTCGAAGTCGGCGAGGGCGGCGGCCAGGGCGTCCTCGTCGGGGAAGTGAGTGGCGAAGGGGACGACCTCCACGTCGTCCGCGAGCGGTGACCAGTCGGCGGACCGGGTCGCCGCGTTCTGGAAGTCGTCGAGCACAGCACAGCGCAGCCGCACGGTGGGTTCCTTTCGTGGCCGGGGCGGACGACCGAACCGATCGGTCTGGTTACCGGGAGGCGACTGCTAACGCTGCGTCACGGGTGTGGCGGGCGCGGCGGGTTCCGGGGAGTTCGCCTCGTACTCCTCGAAGACGCGCTCGCCCCGGTCCGGCGAGAGGTCGAGGGCGGCCAGCAGTGCCGGTGTGGAGATGCTCGGCAGGACGTGCCGGAGCAGGACGGAGACACGGCGGCCGAGGTCGGCGCGGTTGCAGCTGGCCTGGCTCATCGCCTGGACGCCGGCGAAGGCGCCGGTGAGGAACTCGGCGGTGTCGGTCACATCGATGTGCGGCAGGAGTTCGCCCTGCGCCCGCGCCTCGATGAGGATCTGCTCCAGCTGATCGGTCCAGGCACGGAAGGCGGCGTCGCGGTCGAGCTCGCGTGCGCCCTGGTCAAGGGCGAGGGAGACACCGGCCTGCACCAGCGGATCGTGCCGCAACCGGTAGGCCATGACCATGCCGTGGTCGACGAGCTTCTGGAGCTTGCTGGACCGCTCGGGAAGCCGGTCGAGAGGCAGTTGGGCCTCCAGCACGCCGAGAGCGACCTCCTCCTTGGAGGAGAAGTGGAAGTACAGGGCGCCCCTGGTGACCCCGGCGCGGTTGAGGATCTCCTCCACCGTGGCCGAGGCGTAGCCGCGCTCGCCGAACACCCTCGCGGCCGCTTCGAGGATCGAACGCCGCGTCCTGATCGCGCGGTCCTGCTGGGCCATCTGGGTCCCCTCCACGGTGTGCATGCAGCACATGACGACGCGCATTGAAAAGAAAACCGAATCGCACGTAGGTTACTCGGCGGGCGGGGGTGCCTCGCTCTGGCGAATGACTCGGGGGGAGCCATGGACCGGGTGCGATCTCTCGACGCGGCCGCACGGGACGAGCACACCACTCAGGCCGTGGGACCCGTCCCCGCAACGGTCGCATGGCACACCGAGGTCAGTGGCGAGCAGGTGCACCGGCCGGACCCGCGGGACGCCTTCCCCGTGGCCTGGCGCCGCCTGGACGACACGCACTTCCAGGTCAGGGCCCGCTGGCCGCGCCGGCACCGGTTCTTCACCGAGGTGGCCGGCCGCTTCCAGGACCCGCTGCTGATACCGGAGACCCTGCGGCAGGGCTCGATGCTGCTGGCCCACGCCGCGTTCGCCGTGCCCGTCGAGGACCGGTTCGTGATGCAGCGCGTCAGATACTCGACGTCGCCGGCCAGAATACGGCTCGACCACGCCTCCGAGGACGTCATAGCCGACATCACCTGCGGTGACGTACGGCGTCGGGGCCGGCGGCTGGCGGGCATGCGGTGCGCCATGGTGCTGCGCAGGCGGGGCCGGGTCGTCGCCACCGCCGACGGGCGGCTCGACTGTGTGTCGGACCGGGTCTATCGCCGACTGCGCGGTGAGCGGGTGTCCCTGACCGGCCGTCCGGTGCCGCTGCTGCCCGGGCTGCCGCCCCAGGCCGTCGGCCGGACCGACGCCGCGGCCGTCGTCCTGGCACCGTCCCCGCGCCCCGGATCCTGGCAGCTACGGGTCAACACCGCGCACCCCACGCTGTTCCGGCGGCAGGACGACCATGTGCCGGGCTTCGTGCTGCTGGAGGCGGCCCGGCAGGCCGCGACGGCGTTCTCGCTCTTCCCCGGCCTGATGGTCGTCACCGACATGGACATGGTCTTCACCCGGTACGCCGAACTCGACAGGCCCTGCTGGATCGAGGCCGACCCCCTGACGCAGGGCGACCCCGACCCGGGCACGGTCCGGGTGCGCGGCATCCAGGACGACGCCGAGGTCTTCCGCTGCACGGTGACGGTCGCGGCGTCGGAGCCCACCGCACCGCCGCTCGCCCCCGACGGCCCCCGCAACGGGCCCGGTACCGAGCGCTGACCGTGACGCACGGCAAGTCGGCCGAGAGGGAGGACCCCACCTTGTCATCACGCATCCTCGTCACCGGGGGAAGCGGCTTCATCGGCGGTCATGTCCTGGCCGCCCTGCGGGAGTCGGGGGATGTCGCACCGTCCCGGGTCCGGCTGCTGCTGCGCGATCCCGCGCGCCTGCCGGCCGGCGCCGCCCCGGAGGCGGACGTCGTGCGAGGAGACCTCGCCGACCCGGAGTCGCTGCGCGGGCTCTGCGACGGCGTCGACGTCGTCCTGCACTGCGCCTCCCACATCGGCGACGACGAGCGACGCAACGAGACCGTCAACGACCACGGCACCCGGGCCCTGGCCGAGGAGGCGACGCGCGCCGGCGTGGGGCGGGTCGTGTACGTCAGTACGGCCGCGGTGTACGGCCGCGGCCCCTTCGTCGCCGCGCTGCCGGGGGAGTTGCCGCTCGCGCCGGGCTCGCCGACCAGCCGTTCCCGGGCCGCCGCCGAGCGGCATGTGCTGGCGGCGGGCGGTGTCGTGCTGCGCCCGCACCTCGTGCTCGGGACCGGCGACCGCTGGGTGGTGCCCGGGCTCGCCGCGCTGCTGGGCGTGCTGTCGGCGGGTCTGAAGGGGTGCGCGGCCCGGCATTCCGTGGTCGACGTACGGGATTTGGGGCGCGCGGTGGTCGCCGCGGGGCTGTCGGACCGGGACCTCGCGGGCATTCATCACGTCAACCACCCACGTCCGGTGGACTGTTCGGACCTCCTCGACACGGTGGCCGACCGGCTGGGCCTGCAACTGCCCGGTGCCGCCCTGGACATCGACGAGGCGCGGGACCGGCTCGCCGGACAGCCGCGCGCACTGCACCACCTCGGCATGCTCGCCGTGGACCACTGGTTCGCGGACGACGGCTTCTGGGCCGGTGTCGGCGTCGATCCCGGAGCGGGGTTCGCGGAGAGCCTGGCCGAACACGCCGCGTGGTACCGGGAGTTCCTCTCAGGCTGACCTTCCCTTCCCGCTCCCTTTTCCGTCCCTTCCTCGACACACAAGGTCCTCGTGAACACCAAACGCGCATTGACGGACAAGATCGCACTGGTCACCGGAGCCGGCCGGGGGATCGGCAGAGGCATCGCCGAGCGGCTCGCGGACGACGGGGCGCTGGTCGGTGTCCACTACGGACGTAGCGAGGCCGCCGCACTGGAGGTGGTCGCGGGCATACGCGACCGAGGCGGCCGGGCCTTCCCGGTCGGGGCGGAGCTCGGGGTCCCCGGCGACGTGGACGCCGTCCTCGCCGCCTTCGACGCCGGGGTGCGGGAGCAGACGCGGGCGGCGGACGACGTCGAGAGCCCGCTGGACATTCTCGTGAACAACGCGGGCGTGAGCGGTTCGGGGCCGATCGGGAAGGCGGATCCGGAGGTCTTCGACCGCATGATCGCCGTGAACGCCAAGGCGCCCTTCTTCCTCGTGCAGGGGGCGCTCGCGCGGATGCGGGACGGCGGACGGGTCGTCAACATCTCCTCGCTCGCCTCGCGGCGCGCCTTCCCGGAGTCCGTCGCGTACGCCATGTCCAAGGCGGCGCTGGACACGATGACCCTGTGCCTGGCGAAGGAACTGGCCGGGCGCGGCATCACCGTGAACACCGTCGCACCCGGGTTCATCGAGACGGACATGAACGCCCGGCGCCGGACGACCCCCGAGGCGCGGGCCGCCCTGGCCGCGCGCTCCGTCTTCGACCGGATCGGCAGCCCTTCCGATGTGGCGGACGTGGTCGCGTTCCTGGCCTCCGACGACTCCCGGTGGATCACCGGTCAGTACCTGGACGTCAGCGGCGGCACCGATCTGTGACGGTGACCCATGGCTCGCTCGGGTCGGGGGTGCGGACGGGTGTCCTCAGGCCTCAGTCGCCGTCCCGGGGGAGGTAGCCGTACAGAAAGGCGTGGACGCCGGTCGTCGCGATGTCGTGCGTCTCGGCGTCGGTCAGCGCTTCCATGCCCGCCTGGCCGCGTCCCCAGGTGTTGCTGACGAGCACGACGAAGTGCTGGGCGGCGAGTTCGGAGTCCCGCACATGCAGCAGGCCGCTCTCGGCGAGCCGGGCCATCCGGGCGGCGAGCGTGCGCTGTACCCGTAGCGGGCCGGCCTTCTGCCAGGCGTCGTGCAGGTCGCCGGGGAAGTTCTCGCCCTCGGCGTTGATCCGGGCGACGATCGCGAAGTGGTCGGTGAACTCCGGGCGCGGCCGCACCCAGTCCATGGCGAGGGACACCAGATCGGCCTCCAGGCCGGCCGCGTCCGCCGTACGGCCCAGACATCGCTCGATCATCGCCTCGTGGGCGGCGGCGACCTGCTCCGAGCTCTCGATGAGCACCGTGGAGAACAGCTGTTCCTTGTTCTCGAAGTGGTTGTAGATCGTGCGGGTCGACACCGATGCCTCGGTGGCGATCATGTCGATGCTGGCGCCCAGGTAGCCGACCCGGCCGAACACCTTCCGTGAGGCGTCCAGGATCGCCCGTCGCTTCTCCGGGAACCCTTTGCGCGGCCTGCTCCGCCCGCCGTCCGCACTGGTCACATGGCACCTCCTGGTCGATTACAACGACCACTTTACACAGTGCAATGCACGTTGTACTTTACCGTCGCGGGCGCAACGCCGAGTCGTCTCCTACGGCGCCCGGGCGGCGGCCTGCGCCAAGTCCCGCTCCACTCCACTCCGCTCACCACTCCACTCCCCGGAGAAGTCATGTTCATCGCATACGTCGTGCTCGCCGTGATCGTGTCGTTCCTGCTGGTGTTCTCCGGCCGCAGCATGCTGGTCAAGGACAAGGACATCGTGGAGACGCTGACCCGGCTCGGTGTGCCGAGCGGTTGGTACACGATGCTGGCGCTGTTGAAGTTCGCCGGGGCCGCGGGCCTGCTGATCGGCATCTTCTACCGGCCGTTGGGCATCGCCGCCGCCCTCGGCGTCGTGCTCTTCTTCATCGGCGCGGTCGTCTCGCACCTGCGGGTGAAGGACGTCAAGGGCGTTCCGGTGCCCTTCGTCCTGGTGCTGGTGTCGGCCGCCCCGCTGGTGCTGGGCCTCGCCACGCTGTGACGGCGCGCGGTCGTACGCCCGCCCGCTCCTCGGCCCGCGCTACCTCACGCTGAACCGGGCACCGGCGGCGTCCCCTGCGGGTCGGCCTGCTCGTCGTCCTCCAGTTCGCCGTGCAGGGCGGCGATCACGAAGCCCGTCATGCAGGCGAGGAGGATCAGCGCGATCGGGCCCCAGATCGCCGGTAGCGCCCAGATCGGCCAGTGGTTCGCCGACTGCGCCCAGAGCGTGAGCATGGCGGTGACACCGATGGCGATGCCATGCCACCGCACCACGGCCGCCGCCGTGGTGTGACGCCGGCTGCCGCGTGCGAGAAACCCCCAGAGCCCGCCGGAGACGGCGGTCAGGCCGAGTGGGACCAGGGCGAGCGCGCCGCCCAGCCGGTCCGCGGGCCACCCCACCGGGCCGACGGAGGTCTGCTGCCGGCGCCCGTCGGCGTCCCGTATCTCGACGACCTGCCCGTGCCAGATCACCCCGACGACCCTTTCGCCCCGCTCCATCTCGGAGAGCACCGGACCGGTCCGCCGGAACGTCACGTCCCAGGGCTCGCCGACGGACGGCACCAGCACGGCTTCCGGCGACCTGTTCCGGTGCCGGCGGTTCGTCTCGGCGCTCCGGACGGTGAATTCCTGCTCCCACAGGCACCCCGACGCCTTCACGGGGACGGACGCGCACGCCGGCGCCGCGCGGAATTCCCGCTCCCGCTCCAGCGCCCCGTCGACCTGAAAGCCCATGGCCACCCCGGCGACGAGAGCCACGACACCGACCAGCAGCCACATCGAGAGCCGCACCGCCTTGCGGCCCGGGGCCTCCGCCATCCCGCACTCCCTCTCCGGCCCGATGTGCTCATGTGTGTGACCACACCCGCCCCGAACAGCAAAAACGCCCTCCCGAAGGAGGGCGGAGACTGGGCGCCCCCGGCAGGACTCGAACCTGCGGCCAAGCGCTTAGAAGGCGCCTGCTCTATCCACTGAGCTACGGGGGCCGGTTGTGGTGGCCGCGTTCGTGGTGCCCGGGTGTGGGCCGATCCCTGACGTTGCCGGGGACAAGGATAGGGCTCCCGCGTCCGTGTCCCAGTTGCTTCGCCTCCATCGCTCGATGTGGAGGTTCGGTGAAGCGGTCCTGATAATCGCAGGCAGGTGCGAATCGTGCACCGCTTTTGGCCTCTCGCGCACCGGGTGTTGTGCACTCGTTATGCCTGGACTGTGCCTGTGTCCCAGTCGTCCCTTCCGTCCCTTGTGTCCTATCGGCGCGCAGACATGCTCATATGCTTCAGAATTCCCCTAAAATTGGGCATTCTTCGCATGTGGTGACCTTGGACGTACGGCCTCAGCTGCTCGACGCACTTTCCGCCCTGCGCGACCGTGTCGCGGCCGCACGCTTCCCGCTGCCCCTCGCGGGAGCGCCACGCGCGCGTGCCAACCGCGACGAACTGCTCGCGCAGCTCGACGACTATTTGGTGCCCCGCCTGAAGGAGCCCGAAGCACCCTTGCTGGCCGTGGTGGGCGGATCCACCGGCGCCGGCAAGTCGACGCTCGTCAACTCCCTCGTGGGCAGGCGCGTGACCGAGGCGGGCGTACTGCGCCCGACGACACGGAATCCGGTGCTGGTCTGCCATCCGGAGGACCATCACTGGTTCAGCGGGATGCGCGTACTGCCCGACCTCACACGCGTGTGGGTGCCCGAACCCGACCCGGCCGAGGAGCTGATGCTGCCCGGCGAGGACAGCGAACGCGTACTGCGGATCGAGACCGCAGACACGCTGCCGACCGGCCTCGCCCTCCTCGACGCGCCCGACATCGACTCCCTCATCGCCGACAACCGTGCCCTCGCCGCCGAACTGATCTGCGCCGCCGACATCTGGGTGATGGTCACCACGGCGGCCCGGTACGCCGACGCCGTCCCCTGGCATCTGCTGCGCACCGCCAAGGAGTACGACGCCACCCTCGTGACCGTCCTCGACCGGGTGCCCCACCAGGTCGTCTCCGAGGTCTCGCGGCAGTACGGCGCACTCCTCACCAAGGCCGGCCTCGGCGAGGTGCCCCGCTTCACCGTGCCCGAGCTGCCCGAGTCGGCCTGGGGCGGCGGGCTGCTGCCGGCCACGGCGGTGGCGGGGCTGCGCACCTGGCTCGTCCACCAGGCCCAGGACCCGGCCTCACGCGATCACGTCATGGCCCGCACCGCCTACGGCCTCCTCGACTCCCTCAAGTCCCGCATGCCCGAGCTCGCCAGCGCGGCCGCCGCCCAGTACTCGGCGGCACTGCGCCTCACCGCCGCCGTGGACAGCGCCTACGACACCGAGTACGCACGCGTGCGTGGCCGCCTCCAGGCCGGCGCCGTGCTCGCCGGGGACGCCCTGAAACGCTGGCGCGCCTTCCCGCTCGACTGCACGGCCGGAGAGCTCCTCGACTCGCTGGTGGAGAGCCTCAGCACGCTCCTGCTGTGCGCGGTCACCGCCGCCGACGAGCGCGTCGACGACGTCTGGCGGCGCGAACCGGCGGCCGCCGCGCCCGAGCTGACGGACCGTGACCCGAAGCCGACGAGCGTCGAGCACCGCATCGGCATGGCGGTACGGCGCTGGCGGCGCGAGCTGGAGGAGTACGCCGAGGACGAGGTGAGCTATCTCGACCGCAGTGTCGCCCCGGACTCCGAGGTGGTCACCGCGCTCGTCGCCACCGCCCTGCTGGGCGGCCGGCGGGCGCGGTCCGCGGGGGAGGGGCTCGCCGAGCGGATCGGGGCGCACGGGGCGCTGCGGCTGCGCGACCGCGCCGGGCGGCTGCTCACCGAGCATCTGGACCGTGTCATGCACAACGAACGCGAGCGACGGCTCGCGCCGCTCGACTCCCTGGAGGTCCACCCGGATCCCCAGGCCGAACTCATCGCTGCGCTGTCCGTACTGCAGAAGGAGAGGTGACCGGTGACCGCCGTCACTGACCATGACCACACGGAACACGCCGATCAGCAGGGGGACGGCTTCACCAAGGACGACGAGCGCGTGAACGAGATCCCCATGGAAGGCGCCGCCGAGAACCTCCTCCCCGTGCGGGGCCCCCGCACGGAGGCGGAGCAGCCTGTCGAGAGCGAGGGCTCCGTGGCCGCCGACGAGCAGGACGAACGAAAGCCCTGGAGAAAGCCCGCGAAGCGGGAGGACATGCCGAACGACGCCCACGCACGCGTGGAGGCCGACGACTCGCCCGCGCGTGAGGACGCCCCCGAGTCGGGTGACGGCCGTAAGAGCGAAGCCGACGCCGCCGCGCGCCGGGCCGTGCCCGAGCCCGGCGGCTCCAGGTCCGACAGCTCCAGGTCCGACAGCCCCGGGTCCGACAACCCCAGGTCCGACGGCGCCACACCCGCGCGCGGGGCCGTCGCCGACCCTGGCGGCCGCAAGGAGGCCCGCAAAGGGGCCCGTGAGGCCCGCGAAGAGGCCCGTGGGGCTCGCGAACAGGCCCGTGGGGTTCGCGAAGAGACCCGTAAGGAGGCTCGTAAGGAGGCCGGGCCCTCCCGCCGTACGGAACCGCCGTCTCGTACGGAACGTGCCCCTCGTAGGGCATCCACGTCCCAGCCGGATGCGTCCGCCGACGCCGAGTCCTCGACACCCTGGGACGACGGTCTGATCGCTCGACGGGTCAACGAGGGCCCTCCACCGGAGCAGCCTCCCGTCGTGGAGGCGCGGTCCTCCACCGGGCCGCAGCAGTCCGTGACACCGCTCGCCTACGACGGGGCACTGCGGTCGCGGCTCGACGCGCTGCGCGAACTCGTCGGGCTCTCGCGCACCCGGCTCGACAACAAGACGCTCGCCGAGGCGGGCCGGGTGCTCGACGAGGCCGCCGCGCGGCGCAGGCTCTCCGGGCAGCACACGGTCGTCGCCATCGCCGGCGCCACCGGCAGCGGCAAGTCGCAGCTGTTCAACGCCCTCGCCGGGGTGACCATCTCGGAGACGGGCGTACGGCGGCCCACGACCTCCTCGCCCCTCGCGTGCAGCTGGAGCGACGGCGCGGCAGGCCTCATCGACCGGCTCGGCATCCCGCCCCGCCTGCGGCGGCGCCCCGCGCAGAACGCGTCCTCGGACGGACAGCTGCGCGGGCTCGTCCTGGTCGACCTGCCCGACCACGACTCGGCGGCCGTGCAGCACCGCGAGCAGGTCGACCGCGTCCTGGCGCTCGTCGACGCGATCATCTGGGTCGTCGATCCCGAGAAGTACGCCGACGCCGTCCTGCACGAGCGCTATCTACGGCCGATGGCCGGGCACGCCGAGATCATGTTCATCGTCCTCAACCAGACCGACCGGCTCCCCGGCGAGGCCACCGACCAGGTCCTCGACGACCTGCGGCGGCTCCTCGACGAGGACGGCATCGCGCTCGGCGAGCACGGCGAACCGGGCGCCGTCGTGCTCGCGCTGTCCGCGCTGACCGGTGACGGCGTCGGCGATCTGCGGGAGGCGCTCAGCGAGTTCGTGGCCGAACGCGGGGCCGCCGCCCGCCGGATCTCGGCCGATGTGGACTCCGCCGGGCTGGGACTGCGGCCCGTCTACGCCGCACGGCGCCGGACCGGGCTCAGCGAGGAGGCCAGGGACGAGTTCTCGGCCCGGCTCGCGGACGCGATCGGCGCCACCGCCGCGGGCGAGGCCGCCGAGCGGGCGTGGCTGCGCAACGCCAACCGCGCGTGCGGGACGCCCTGGCTGCGGCTGTACCGCTGGTATCAGGACCGGAGCGAACCGCCGACGGGACGGCTCTCCCTGCGGACCCAGACGGACGAGGAGGCCACCGCGCGCCAGCGCGTCGAACAGGCCGTGCGCACGGTCGCCGACCGGGCGTCCGCCGGGCTGCCCGCGCCGTGGGCGCAGGCGGTGCGCGAGGCGGCCGTGCGGGGAGCACAGGGGCTGCCCGAGGCGCTGGACGAGCTGGCCGCGCGGGCCGGACTGCCGCCGGGGCGGCCGCCGCGGCCGGGCTGGTGGCCGGCGGCCGTCCTGGTGCAGGCCTCGATGACGATTCTTCAGATCGTCGGCGGCCTCTGGCTGCTGGCGCAGATCGTCGGGGTCATGGAACCCAACCTGGGCCTGCCGGTGCTGCTGATGGTGGCCGGCATCGTCGGCGGTCCCTTCGTCGAGTGGGGCTGCCGGATGGCGGCACGAGGACCGGCGCGACGGTACGGCACCGATGCGGAACGACGGCTCAGAGAGGCGGCGGCCGGGTGCGGGCGGGCCCGGGTGCTGGATCCGGTGGCGGCCGAACTGCTGCGGTACCGGGAGGTCAGGGAGCAGTACGGACGGGTCATGGGGGTGGGAGCCACGGGGAGGTGAGCGGGGGCACCGCCGGGCGTGGCTGTGTGTGCCGGCACCCGTGTGGGTGACGGAGATATCCACAGCCGGGCGGTGATCCACAGGCTTCAGCGGGCTCGGCCCGGCGGAGGCAGTCTGGCTTCGCGGCGATCGTGACGGACACGGACGACCGCGGCGACGGCGGCGCACCTGGAGGTACCGGTGCGCGGCCGTCAGGTCGGAGGCAGCCGTACGGGACGGGCCCGTCGGCGTATCCGCCCGGCGGTGGCGCCGGGTGAGGGAGGGGATCGGGATGAACGAGACGATCATCTGCGCGGTGGGGAACGTGGCGACACAGCCGGTGTACCGGGAACTGGCGACGGGACCGTCCGCCCGCTTCCGGCTCGCGGTGACCTCGCGTTACCTGGACCGCGGGAAGAACGAGTGGACCGACGGGCACACGAACTTCTTCACGGTGTGGGCCAATCGCCAGCTCGCCACGAACACCGCCGCCTCGCTGAACGTGGGCGATCCCGTGGTGGTGCAGGGCAGGCTGAAGGTGCGCTCGGAGGTGCGCGAGGGGCAGAGCTGGACCTCGGCGGACATCGACGCGCTGGCGATCGGCCACGACCTCGCCCGTGGCACCTCGGCTTTCCGGCGCGCATCGAGGCCGGAGACGGCAGCCGCCGCGGGGCCCGCGCGGCCCGAGCCCGACTGGGAGACACCGGCCCCGGCCGACACCGGTCCCCAACAGGGCATGGAACCAGCGGTGGTGACGTGACGTCAGTCACTACAGAGGCCTGACCGAACTGCGGCTTATCGATGAATGCGCACCGAACGGCCCCGGTGGATTTGTCGATAAGCCCTGCTCGCAAGGGATCTTGGCGATAACGATTCCGAGTCGGATCGGCCCGGCGGCGGGATCCCCGGGAAGCGTGGTGCGCGGCGTACCTAGGATGCCGGGCATGGCTCTCGGGGCTTATGAGTCTGCTGGTGGGACCGTCCCCCACATCAACGGGTCCTGCTCGAAGGGGAATTCTGTGTTTGCTGCGTTCTCAGCGCTGTCGGCGCGCGGACGAGGTGCGGCACGTCTCGCCGCCGCGACCGCGGCGTCCGGGCTCGTCGCCGCCACGGTGCTGGCCGGCACCGCCGCGGCCGCGCCCGCCGCCGACGCGCCGGCGCCGAGTCAGGGCGGGGCGACCGCCACCATAGGCGGCCTGAAGACGTACGGCGCCGCGGTCGTCCACACCGACGCCGGCGACCAGGAGATCTCGGCGGGCCTGTTCGAGATGTCCGTCGACGGCGGCGGCATGCTCCAGACGTACTGCGTCGACATCCACAACCCCACCCAGCGCGACGCCAAGTACCACGAGACACCGTGGAGCGGCACTTCGCTGGGCGCCAACAAGGACGCGGGCAGGATCCGTTGGATCCTGCAGAACTCCTACCCGCAGGTGAACGACCTCGCCGAGCTCGCCGCCAAGGCCGGCTTCCGGGACACCCTCACCGAACAGGACGCGGCAGCCGGCACCCAGGTGGCGATCTGGCGCTACTCGGACGGGGTGAAGGTCGACGCCGTCGACCCGCAGGCCGAGAAGCTCGCGGACTACCTGGAGAAGAGCGCGCGGAGCGTGGCCGAGCCCGAGGCGTCGCTGACGCTGGACCCGCCCGCGGTCTCCGGCCACGCCGGTGAGCGGCTCGGCCCGGTGACGGTGCACACCAACGCGGACGGCGTGACGCTCACCCCGCCCGCCGACGCCGCCACCAGCGGGGTGCGGATCGTCGACAAGGACGGCAAGGTCGTCACCACCGCCGGGAACGGCGCCCAGGTGTTCTTCGACGTGCCCGAGGACACCGCGGACGGCCAGGCGGAACTGACCGTGCAGGCCTCCACGACCGTGCCGGTGGGGCGTGCCTTCGCCGCCGAGAGCCGCAGCCAGACCCAGATCCTGGCCGGCTCCAGCGAGTCGACCGTCTCGGCCACGGCGAGCGCGAGCTGGGCGGAGACCGGCGCGATACCGGCCCTGTCCGCGGTGGAGAACTGCGACAAGGGCGGCGTCGACATCACCGCCGCCAACAAGGGCGACGCACCCTTCACCTTCGAACTGCTCGGCATCGAGTACAGCATCGGGGCGGGCGAGTCGCGCACGGTGACGGTCCCGCTCCAGGAGGACCAGGCGTACGACTTCACCATCGAGGGGCCGGGCGGCTTCGAGAAGCGGTTCACCGGCGTGCTGGACTGCATGACGCAGGCGAACGAGGCCGATGCGGCCGGCACCGTCACCCAGACCCTCGACGAGCCGAGCCCCGCCACGGTCGGCACGACACCCGACGACACCAACCTCGCCGCGACCGGCGGCTCCACGATGACCCCCCTGATCGCGGGCATCGCGATCGGCTTCGTCGTCCTCGGCGGGGCAGCGCTGCTCGTCGTGCGGAAGCGGGAGGCGTCGGCCCAGGACTGAGTCCGGGGGCGGTCGTCAGAGACACGGCCAGGGGCCCGATCCGTTCAACGGATCGGGCCCCTGGCCGCTTTTCCGGGGCGCCTGGGCCCCGGTGCACCGTCGTCGGCGGAACAGCCCATGGGCCGACTGTCGCGGCCCGTACTCCACCGTGAGGTCGCGCCTGGTGCACCGGACCACACCCGTCCACGCCGCATGCCGAGTTCGGCACGGCATGAGGCGTGGTCAGAGGCCCCGTACCAAGGCGTGACTCAGAAGGCGCTGTTGTCGCAGCCCATCGTCGAGCCGATGTGGGTGTCCTGCGCGCCGGTGTCACCCTCGCCGTTGAGCGCGTTGCCCAGAGCGCCGTTGAGGATGCCGACCTGGCCGAGGACGTCGACGTTCAGGTCGTGCGACTTGCAGTTGGAGCTCTGCAGGACGCTGACCTTGTCCCCGCCCTTGCCGCCGTGCCCGTCGAGGCCCTGGGCGGTGGCAGTGCCGGTGCTCAGCAGGCCGACGCTGCCAAGGGCGACGACCACGACGGCAGCCTTCTGAAGCTTGTGCATGTCATCTCCGATGGAGTGAGGTGGGTGCGATCCGTAAGAGATCGACTCCGTACAGTTACGAGAGGGTAATGTGAAGAATTCCGATATGTCCGGACGACGCGCCGGGATCCACCCTGTTGCCGTGTCAGGGCAGGGCAACCGACAGTGACGGACGACTCCTCGCAACGGCACAGAAGCCCCAGGTGAGGGGCCTTCCGGTATACGGGTTTCCGTCGCGGGCCAGCTGTCCGGCAAGATGGGGTGTATCTGCCCACTGCCTGATTTCAAGCTGCCGGACGGTTTCTCTTGGCTGAGTACATCTACACCATGCGCAAGACGCGCAAGGCAATCGGCGACAAGGTCATCCTTGACGACGTCTCGCTGAACTTCCTGCCCGGCGCGAAGATCGGTGTGGTCGGCCCGAACGGTGCCGGTAAGTCGACCATCCTGAAGATCATGGCGGGCCTTGAGCAGCCGTCGAACGGTGATGCCTTCCTGTCGCCGGGGTACACCGTCGGCATCCTGCTGCAGGAGCCGCCGCTGAGCGAGGACAAGACCGTCCTGGAGAACGTCCAGGAGGGTGTCGCCGAGGTCAAGGGCAAGCTCGACCGGTTCAACGAGATCGCCGAGCTGATGGCGACCGACTACTCCGACGCGCTGCTCGACGAGATGGGCAAGCTCCAGGAGGAGCTCGACCACGCGAACGCCTGGGACCTCGACGCCCAGCTCGAGCAGGCCATGGACGCCCTCGGGTGCCCCCCGGGCGACTGGGCCGTCACCAACCTCTCCGGTGGTGAGAAGCGGCGTGTGGCACTGTGCAAGCTGCTGCTGGAGGCCCCCGACCTGCTGCTCCTCGACGAGCCCACCAACCACCTCGACGCCGAGTCGGTGAACTGGCTGGAGCAGCACCTCGCCAAGTACGAGGGCACCATCGTGGCCGTGACCCACGACCGGTACTTCCTCGACAACGTCGCCGGCTGGATCTGCGAGGTCGACCGCGGCCGCCTGCACGGCTACGAGGGCAACTACTCCAAGTACCTCGAGACCAAGCAGACCCGTCTCAAGGTCGAGGGGCAGAAGGACGCCAAGCGGGCGAAGAGGCTCAAGGAAGAGCTTGAGTGGGTTCGCTCCAACGCCAAGGGGCGGCAGGCCAAGTCCAAGGCCCGTCTGGCCCGCTACGAGGAGATGGCGGCCGAGGCCGACAAGATGCGGAAGCTGGACTTCGAGGAGATCCAGATCCCGCCGGGCCCGCGGCTCGGCAACATCGTCGTCGAGGTCTCCAACCTCACCAAGGGCTTCGGCGACAAGGTCCTGATCGACGATCTGAGCTTCACGCTGCCGCGCAACGGCATCGTCGGTGTCATCGGCCCGAACGGCGCCGGCAAGACCACCCTGTTCAAGATGATCCAGGGTCTGGAGACCCCGGACTCCGGCGCCATCAAGGTCGGCGAGACCGTCAAGATCTCGTACGTCGACCAGAGCCGCGCCAACATCGACCCGAAGAAGACCCTGTGGGCGGTCGTCTCCGACGAGCTCGACTACATCAACGTGGGTCAGGTCGAGATGCCGAGCCGGGCCTATGTCTCCGCCTTCGGCTTCAAGGGCCCGGACCAGCAGAAGCCGGCCGGTGTCCTCTCCGGCGGTGAGCGCAACCGCCTCAACCTCGCGCTCACCCTCAAGCAGGGCGGCAACCTGCTGCTCCTCGACGAGCCGACGAACGACCTCGACGTCGAGACGCTGTCCTCCCTGGAGAACGCGCTGCTGGAGTTCCCCGGTGCGGCCGTGGTCGTCTCCCACGACCGTTGGTTCCTGGACCGAGTGGCCACGCACATCCTCGCCTACGAGGGTGACTCCAAGTGGTTCTGGTTCGAGGGCAACTTCGAGTCGTACGAGAAGAACAAGATCGAGCGCCTCGGTCCGGACGCCGCCCGTCCGCACCGCGCCACCTACAAGAAGCTGACCCGGGGCTGATCGGTCTTGCGCCACATCTACCGCTGCCCCCTGCGCTGGTCCGACATGGACGCGTACGGACACGTCAACAACGCGGTCTTCGTGCGCTACCTGGAGGAAGCCCGTATCGACTTCCTGTTCCGTCCGGAGAAGGACTTCCGGCAGGGGTCGGTGGTGGCGCGCCACGAGATCGACTACAAGCGGCAGCTCGTCCACCGGCACCACCCGGTCGACATAGAGCTGTGGATCACCGAGATCAGGGCCGCGTCCTTCACCATCACCTGTGAGGTGAAGGACGACGACGTCGTCTATGTCCGCGCCTCGACGGTGGTCGTCCCCTTCGACTTCGAGGCTGAGCGGCCGCGCCGCATCACCGCGGAGGAGAGGGAGTTCCTCAGCGAGTACATGGACGACGAACCCGGCAAAGCCGGCGGGAGTGAAGAGGAGGAGGCCGTCGCCGCATGACGGTCCTCCACCTTGCCGACGAGGGGGAGGCGGCGGATCTCGCGGCCTTCCTCTCCCGGCTGCTCCACTACGACCGCGGCGCCGCCGTGCGCCTCCAGGCGGCCGGCACCGCGCTCGCCGTCTTCGGCCGCCCGCCGTCCTTCGAGGTGCTGGCGATCCGTGCGGTGCGCCTGGCGAAGCCGTACGAGAACGGACTCGACGTCACCCTGGACGTGACCGTCTCCGCCGGCGAGCTCCTGGAGTCCGTCGACGAGTCGGCGGCCACCGCCGTCGTGCCGGACGCCGTGACCGGGCCGCCGTGGGCCGGAGTGCTCCCGCCGCGCGGCGGATGGCGGCCGGTGCCGGGGCTGCCCGCGCCCGACGCCCTGCGGACGATGATCGGCGCGGGCGTCGCGGAATTCCGGTCGCGTACGCAGGAGCTGGCCGAGGAGCGGCGTACCCGCGCCGAACTGGACCGGATCGGGCGGGAGATCTGGTCCCGGACCGTCGGCGACACCCATCTGCCGGTGCGGGCGGTGCACGCGGCCCAGTCGCTCGGATTCCTGCGCGCCTCCGGCGAGTTGGCGCTGCTCTCGTCGGGTGCGTGGCTACGGCTGCGGACGCCGTACGGGTCGATCGCCGTGCGGCGGGCGGGTCTGGGCGCGCTGGACGTCACCGTCCGCTGACCGCCGAGATCACTCCGGCCGGCTCGCCCCGCCGTGTTCACGCCATCCGGCTCAGCCGCCGTGTTCACTTCGGCCGCTCAACCCGCCGAGATCACTCCGGCCGGCTCGCCCCGTCGTGTTCACGCCGTCCGGCTCAGCCGCCGTGTTCACTTGGGCCGGCTCAGCCCGCCGTGTTCACCATCGACGCCGCCGCGTACGTCAGGTAGTTCCACAGCGTCCGCTCGTGCTCCTCGGAGAGGCCGAGCTCGTCGACGGCGTCCCGCATGTGCTTCAGCCAGGCGTCGTGCGCCGCGCGGTCGACGGTGAAGGGGGCGTGGCGCATACGGAGGCGGGGGTGGCCGCGGTTCTCGCTGTACGTCGTCGGGCCGCCCCAGTACTGGATCAGGAACAGGGTCAGGCGCTCCTCGGCCGGGCCCAGGTCCTCCTCGGGGTACATGGGCCGCAGCAGCGGGTCCTCGGCGACACCCTCGTAGAAGCGGTGGACGAGGCGGCGGAAGGTCTCCTCCCCGCCGACCTGCTCGTAGAAGGTCTGCTCCTGCAGCGTGCCGCGCCGAATCTCATTCACATCGTCCATGGTCTCAGACGCGGGGACCGAGGACTCAAGGCTTAGGACCGGCCTCCTTCAGCCAGAGCGACTCGTTCCGGATCGTCCGGTCAGGTGCTCGCCTCGCACCCGCTCCCGCAGGACAGTGGACGTATGAGCGCGCACGCTCTCGACAGGGACCTGGAGGACCTCGCCACCTCGGCGCGGGCCGCGCTGGTGCGTGAGATCGACGCGAGCGGGGCCTGGGCCGCCGATCCCGTGTGGCGGGAGGTCTTCGGCGCCGTGCCACGGCATCTCTTCGTGCCTTACTACTACGTCGGCGTCGTCGGCGGCTACGAGCGGCGCTGGGGTCAGGACCCGGCCCCCGCCGCCCGCGAGCGCTGGGTGCGCGGCGCCTACGACGACACCCCGCTGGCCACCAGACTGCGCGACGGCGAGCTGCTCTCCTCCAGCAGCCAGCCGTCCCTGATGGCGATGATGCTGGTCGCACTGGGGGTGGAAGACGGCGACCGGGTCCTGGAGATCGGTGCGGGCACCGGATACAACGCCGCCCTGCTCGCCCGCCGGCTCGGCGACGACGACCTCGTCACCACCATCGACCTGGAGCCGGAGATCACCGAGTCGGCGCGACGGCATCTGGCGGCCGCCGGATACCGCCCCGCCGTCGTGACCGGCGACGGCGCCCGCGGTGTGCCCGAGCGCGCCCCCTTCGACCGCATCATCGCGACGTGCACCCTGCCGTCGATCCCGCGCGCCTGGCTCGCCCAGTGCCGCCCGGACGCCCGGATCCTGACCCCGCTCGCCACCGGACTGGTCACCCTGACCGTCGCGGACGCCGAGCACGCCGAGGGGCGCTTTCTGCACACTCCCGCCTACTTCGTGCCGCTGCGCGGCGGCAGCCGGAGCGAACCGGAGCTCCCGCACGTGGCCGGGCTGCCGCGCCGGGCCAGGGAGCACGAGCTGTTCCGCTTCCTGCTCGCCCTCACCCGCGGCAGCCTCGATCCTCAGGAGGCGTACACGCTGTGGGAGCACGAGGGGCAGCCGCAGCGGGAGCGGTACGGGATCACGGTGCGCGGCGAGCACGAGTGGGCGTGGCTGGACGACCCCGAGGGCCCGTACGCGTGGCCGCTGCCCGGCTGAAACGCCGGGAGGGGCCGGTCGTACGGGCTTCCACCGCCGTACGACCGACCCCTCCCGGGCCGTCGCGTACTAGCCGCGCCGGATCGTGATCGTCGTCCAGGCGCCCACGTGCACCCGGTCGCCGTCCTGGAGCGGCACCGGCACGAAGGGCTGGATGGGCTCCTCGGAGCCGTTCACCGTCGTGCCGTTCGTCGAGTTCTGGTCGACGACCGCCCAGGTGCCGTCCGGCTGCTGGACCAGGACCGCGTGCTGGTGCGAGACGCCCGGGTCCTCCGGCGGCACCGACAGGTCGATGTCGGGGGATTCGCCCGTGGAGTGGCGACGGCGGCCGATGGTGACCTGGTTGCCGGTGAGCGTGCGCTGCTGCTCGGGCGAGTACGCGGGCAGGTTCAGACCCGCGGCCTCGGGGCCGGAGCGCTGCATCATCGCCATGAAGTAGTCACGGTCCGGGCCGATGGTGGCCAGCCAGGCCGTCGGCTGCTGGTGGTAGCCGGGGCCGGGCGGCGGGGCCTGGGTCGCGCCGGGCTGCGGATAGCCGTAGCCGCCCTGCGGGGGCGCGCCGGGGGCACCCGGGCCGCCGGGGCCGGACGACGGAGGGGAGATCACCCAGTCGTCGTCACCGCCGCCGAAGGACGGGCCGCCCTGCGGCGGACGGTTCGGGTCCTGCCCGAATCCGGGTGGGGCCGGCGGGGCGGAGGGGCCGGGGCCGGCCGGCTGGAACGCCTGAGGTGCGCCGCCGGTCGCACCGGGACCGCCGGGCGGCGGCGGAACCGGCCGCGAGGGGTCGCCGCCGAAGGCGGAGGGGGCGTTCATACCGGGACCACCGGGGCCGCCGGGACCACCCGGGCCGCCGGGAGCACCGGGACCGCCGCCCGGACCGCCAGGGCCCTGACCCGGGAAACCCGGGCCGCCGGGAGCACCGGGGCCACCCGGACCACCAGGTGCGCCGTGGTTGGGACCGCCGGGACCACCGGGGCCACCGAAGGCACCGGGACCACCAGGCCCGCCTGCAGCCCCCGGGCCACCGGGCGCCCCCTGACCGCCAGGGCCACCCGGAGCGTGCGGGTCGCCGCCGAACGGCGGGATCGGTTCCGCCGGCCGGTTCACCTGGGACGGGCGCGAGCCCTGGTACTCGTACGAGTCACCGCCGCCGAACGACGGCGGGGGACCCGACTGCTGCTGGAAGTGGGACGGCAGACCGGGTCCTCCGGGCGCCGACGGGCGCGGGGCCGCGGGCGTGTACGACGTCGCCGTGTTGGTCAGGAAGTTCCACCGGCACTCCTCGCAGAACGGCGCACCGCCCTCACGGGGCGTACGGCACTGCGGGCAGAGCTCCGGCTCGCGTCCGCCGGGCATGGGCGGCGGGCCGCCCTGCTGACCGATGTTCGGGCCACCGGGGGCACCGGGTCCAGGACCACCGGGACCGCCGGGCGGCGGGAAGCCGTAGCCGGCGCCGGGCGGGGGCGGCGGCGGAGGGGGCGGAGGTACGGCACCGGCCATGCGGTGACCGCAGACCTCGCACCAGTCGTCGGAACCCGACTGGTGTCCGTTCGGGCAGGTCGGCATGTCGGCGCTTCCCCCTCTCCTTTTCCGGTCGCTCTCGACCGGATTTCTCCGACCCCGAGGGGTCAGGCTCGTTCTTTTCCGGGTCCTGCTAGGTCACTTCTTTACACGAACAGTCTTTGTGGACCGTGTCTCGAGAGTCATCTCATCGGCCTCCGCGACCTTCGCCTTCAGTCGCACAGTACCCGCCGCGGCGTCGACCACGTCCACCACCTTCGCAAGGAGTTTCGCCGTATCCGCATTTCCGGAGGCGCTGGCGAGCTGAACGGCGCGGCCCAGTTTGGCCGTTGCTCCATCCATATCGCCCGCTTTGCGAAGGTCGAGACCTTGTTGAATGGCTTGTGCCAGTTCGGCCTGGCCGGTGTAGTGGGCGACCTGCGGGTTGATCGACGTCGAGGCGACCATGTCGTCGGTCCATACGGCCCGTACCAGTCCCTGCGCGCCCAAGTTGTGCGCGCTCCCTCCCCCACTCTCGGCTCCGCTCGAGCGGGCGGTGCCCCCAGCTTGCGGGACGACCAGCGAGACCCGGGCGGCGAGCATCTCCTGGCCCAGGCCGGCGGCCGGGACCTCGACACAGACGTGGTAGTCACGGGACTCGTCGCCCCAGGAACCGGTGGGGTAGTCCCCGGCGCGCGGGCCGGCCTCGACGCGGCGGTCGGTCAACTCCTCGACCGTGGGCGCGACCTGCTTGACGAACTTGATGGTCGTGCCGACCGGCGTCCACAGCCGCAGGGCGACGTCCGCGACCTCCTTGCCCATCGCCGTCTCCATCATCTGTGTGAAGTCGGCGGCGAGCCCGGCCGGATCGGCGACGATGTCGGCGCTGCCGAGCAGGGCTGAGGCGATCGCTGTGACTTCTTTCACTTCCCAGTCCGTACCCACGCCGCGGGCGTCACAGGTGAACCGTCCGGCGCAGGAGTCGAGCGCCGCCTTGAGGTCCTCCGGCGACTCGTGTTCGTTACGGCCGTCGGTGAGCAGGATGCCGTGCCGGATGGCGACGTCGTCCGAGGACAGCAGCCGGTCGGCGAGCCGCAGCCAGGTGCCGATCGCCGTGCCGCCGCCCGCGCCGAGCCGGCGCAGCGCCTGCTTGGCCTGGTCGCGGGTGGTGGCGTCGGCCACGGCGAGGCGTCCGCCGCCCGGATACACCTCCTTGGCCACGTGCGTCCCGCCGATCACGGCGAAGTGCACCCCGTCGCGCAGGGTGTCGATCGCGGCGGCCGTGGCGTCGCGGGCGTTGCGCATCTTGGTCGGCGGGTAGTCCATCGACCCCGAGCAGTCCACCATGATCGCCACGGCCGCGGACGGGCCCTGCCCCGGTGAATAGAGATGGGGCGCGGCGACCGCGCTGCCGACCGTGCCGCCGCCGGTCGCGGTCACCGTGACGATCGCGTTGACGTCCCGGCCGCCCTCCGGCAGATACTCGTTCTGATACACGTCCACCGAGAACTGCGGCACGTTCGATTTCGAGAAATTGGCCATACGTTCTCAAATCCCCCTAAAGAACCCCGTGATGGGGCCGTGGCTGCCGACGGACCGGTCCCCTCCGGTCCGATGAGGCCGTCCCCCGCGGCAGGGCCTCAGGCCGATCCTGCCCCCATCGGGGGTGCCGGGAACGGCAGGACGGCCACTGTTACGTTGTCGTGGCCCCCACCGTCGAGCGCGTGACCGACGAGCACCTGGGCGCTGTGCAGGGGGCGGGCGGCGGCGTCGAGGGGTACGACGTCGGCCATGTCCTCGGCTGCCTCCGCGTAGTTCCACAGACCGTCCGTGCACACCACCACCACACCCGGCCGGTCCGGCTTGAAGGACGCGGTGTGCGGCTCCAGTTCGTAGGCGTCCGCGCCGAGCCAGCCGGTGATCGCGTGGGCGCGCTCGTCTGCGTACGCCTCGGCCTCGTTCATCAGGCCCGCGGCGACCATCTGCGCGGCCCAGGAGTCGTCCTCGGTGAGCCGGGCCGGGGGAGTGCTGCGGTCCACCGGGATCCAGTAGGCGCGGCTGTCGCCGACCCAGCCGACGATCAGCAGCTCGGGCGTCACCACGGAGCCGACGAATGTGCAGGCGGGCGCGTTCTGGTGCGGGGCCTGCTCACGGGCCGTGGCGGGTTCGGCGGCCAGCGCGTTGACCGCGTTCGAGGCGGCGATGATCGCGTCGTGCATGGCCTGCTGCGGGTGGGTGCCGCGCGGCAGGGCGGCCAGCACCGACTCGCTCGCGGCCCGGGACGCGGCCATCGAGGCGTCGTCCGGGCGGGTCGCCGAGGACACGCCGTCGCAGACGATCGCGACGACCGCGGGCCGGCCGTCGGGCAGCGCGGTGCAGCCGACGGCGAAGGCGTCCTCGTTGCGGTGGTGGCGCAGACCCCGGTCGCTGACGGCGGCGACGGGGCCCGCGTCCTGCTCCATGTGGTCGCGCTCGCGCGGCTGCGCGTGCCCGCAGTTCTCGCAGTAGCCGTCGTGGTCGACACGGCCCGCGCGGCACGCCACGCACACCTTGGTGCCCTCCGGCGGGGTCGGCAGGTCGGCCGAGACCCGCGGGTCGGGCGCCTGCAACGGGTAGTCGTCGGGCTCCGGCGGACGGTCGAACCGCACACCGGAGGCCGGGGACACGGGGGAGCCGGTCGGGGCGGGAGCGGCGGCGGGGGCAGCCGCGGGGGCGGCCGCCGGTGGCGGCGGGGGGCCGACCGGTCCGGCCGGGGCCGGGATACCGGGGTGCCCCGGCGGCACCTCGGGAGCGCTCGCCACCGGCGGCGCCGGTCGGGGCGGCGGCGGAGCCTGCGGGGGCGGGGGAGTGCCCGGGGGCAGTTCGGGGCCGCCCGGGGCAGTGCCCGTCGGTTCCGCCGGCAGATGCGCGGGCGCCGGGACGACGGGGCCCTCCGGTGCGGCGGCCACGGGCCAGTCCGCGCCGGGCGCACCCGGCGCCGAGCCGTTCAGGGCGATGGTGGGGTGGTCGTCCGGCCGTACGGGCACGGTGGACAGGTCGTATCCACACGCACCGCAGAAACGGTCACCCGACTCGAGCGGCCATTCGCAGCTCGGGCAGGCGGACAACTGGGGCATCTGCGACATCAACTACACCCACGTCCGGGGGCGGTAACGGTTGGCACGTTCCACCAGGTCGATCCTCTCCTCGCCGCCCCGCGCGAGACGGGCCAGCATGCGGTACGAACGCTCCAGACCGAAACGCAGTCCCCGCTCGTCCAGGCCGCTGCCGAGCAGCGTCCGTCCTCCGGCGGCGCCAGGGGCGGAACCCTGGCCCCCGGAGAGTATCCAGTCCAGGGCGCAGCCGAGGACTTCCGTCGACAACTGCTCCCGGCGCGCCGGGTCAAGGCCGTACGCGTCGAGCGCCTCGACCTGCCCCGCGGCGGCGGTCAGGTCGTCCAGGAACGGTACGTCGGAGGCGACCGCCGTGCGTTGACGCAGCCGGGCGCGGACGGACGCCACGCGTGCGGCGGTGTAGTGGATGGAGCTCTCCGGCACCGACTCCAGGGTCCGCACGGCGCTGCGCCGGTCACCGGTCGCCAGCTGGACACGGGCGAGACCGAAGGCGGCGCTGACATAGCTGGGGTCGGTCGACCACACTAGGCGGTAGTACTCGGCGGCGTTGTCCAGCTGACCCAGCACCTCCGCGCACAGGCCGAGGGCCAGCTTGGGGGCGGGCTCGCCGGGGAAGGCGTCGTAGATCGCGTCGAAGGCGAGCGCGGCGCCCTCGTGGTCGCCGGTGACGAGCGCGGCCACCCCGCGGTACCAGACCACCCGCCAGTCGTCGGGCCGTTCGTCCTCCAGCTTCAGCAGCGTCTCGTGCGCCGTGCCGGTGTCGCCGTTCTCCAGCCAGGCCCGCACCTGCCGCAGCCGGGTCTCGGTCGACGGCGCGGGCGCTGCGGCGAGGGCGCCCAGCAGCTCGGCCGCCGCGGTCGTCATCAGACCCGCGAGGAAACCGGCGTTGGGATCGGACGGGTCGACCCGCGGGACGGGCAGGGCGAGCGCCGCGACGGAGGCGCTGACGGGCTTGACGATGCCGGGGGAACCGGCGGCACCGCCGGGCTGCCCGTTGCCCGCCGTGAGCTCCTTGCCAGCGGGCGCCACGCGTGCCCCCAGCCGCGAGACCTCACCGTCCAGCTTCGGGAACAACTCCGTGTCCGTGACCCGCACTTCGGGCCCGAACAGCGTCGACAGCGACGGCCTCGCGCGCCCCGTCTGCAGGGACACGACCTCGCGCAGCACGCCCGTCAGCTGCTCCGTCATCTCCTGCGCGGAGGCGAAGCGGCGGGCCGGGTCGGGGTCGGTGGCGCGGACCAGGAGGCGGTAGAAGGACTCGTACTGGCGGAAGACCTCGATGTGGTCGGGGTCGGGCAGCGAGTCGACGTAGACGTTCGTGTAGCCCTGGAAGTCGAAGGACAGCACGGCCAGGGTGCGCGCGACCGTGTACAGGTCGGAGGCGACCGACGGGCCGACCTCCGCCACCTCCGGCGCCTGGTAGCCCACCGTGCCGTAGATGGCCGACTCGTCGTCGTCCATCCTGCGCACCGCGCCCATGTCGATCAGCTTCAGCTGATCCTCGGTCTGGATGGCGTTGTCGACCTTGAAGTCGCAGTACAGCAGGTTGCGGGTGTGCAGATGGCCGAGCGCCTCCAGGGCCTCGATGCCGTACGCGCACGCCTGCTCCACGGGCAGCGGATCGCGCCGGCCCGTCTCCGTGCGGCGGGCGTTGGCGATCTCCTTCAGGGACTTGCCGCCGACGTACTCCATGACGATGTAGCCGTCCAGGGAGCCGGTGCGCTGGTCGAGGTGCTCGACGAAGTTGTAGATCCGCACGATGTTGGCGTGCTCGATCTCCGCCAGGAAACGCCGCTCGGAGATCGCCGCCGCCATCGCGTCCTGGTCGCCGGTGTCCAGCAGACCCTTGAGCACCACCCAGCGGTCGGAGACCGCGCGGTCCACGGCGAGATATATCCAGCCGAGACCGCCGTGCGCCAGACAGCCCACGACCTCGTACTGGCCGTGCACGATGTCGCCCGACTTCAGCTTCGGCACGAACGAATACGGGTGCCCGCACTTCGTGCAGAAGCCCTCCGTGCGCCCCGGGCGCTCCCCGCGGGCCCGGCCGACGGGCGCGCCGCAGTCCGAACGCGAGCAGAACCGCTTGCGCTCGGGCACCTCCGGGTTCTCAAGCACCATCGCGCGCGGATCGGGCCGCGGCACGTCCGGGACCTGGACCAGACCGACGCCGAGCCGGCCGCGCCCGCTGGAGCCGGTGGACGAACCCGAGCTGCGCACCGACACCGAGCGGCCCGTGGAACGGCCCGACAGCGCGCGCGACAGCCGTCCCGACACCGAGCGCCGGGACTTCGACGACTGCGACGACGTACGGGAGCTGCCGCGGCCGGTGGAGCGGGAGCTGCCGCTGCCCGCCGAGCCGCGCGCGCCCTTGCCGCCGGTCATCCCGGTGGCCGGCGAACCGACCATGCCGGACGCCGACACGACCGGGGCGAGGCCGCAGGTGTCGCAGTACAGCTCGCCGCCGCCCACGTCCTCGTACGTCCCGCCGCAGTCCGGCCGCTGACAGCTGCGCTGTGCCTGACTCATGACGACGACTCCCCCCTGTCTCTCATGATCCCCCGCGATCCTCCGGCCCGCGCGGCCCCGGTACCCGGCCGCCGCCGAGCAGGTCGGCCGCCGCGTGCTGGTAGCGCAGCACCGCCTGTTCGGCGACCCGCAGGTCGCAGGGGGCGCTCCACAGCATGCGGCGGGCCGCGTCGTAGCGCTCGATGAGGAACGGGTCCTCCGCGAGGCCGTGCCGGGCGACCTTCGCCTTGTACGCGTCGAGGCGGCCGCGCAGCTCCGCGCGGACCGCCAGGGGCGCGGTGACCGCGGTCAACGACTCCCGGGCGCGCAGCAGTTCGTCCTCCGCCTTCTGCTCCAGGGACTCAAGGAGCGGGGACAGGCGGTGCCACTGGGCCTGTCTGCGGTACTCCGCGGCCGTCGCCAGCTGCTCCTGGAGCACGGTCGGCGGGCCGCTGACGACCGGCACCTCGGTGGCGGCGATCTTCGCCAACACCTCGCCGCGCGCGGTGCGGGCCTCGGCGAGCGTACGGTCCGCGCGCGAGAGCACGTCCCGCAGCTTGACCAGCCGCTGCTCGGCATCCTGACGGACCGTCAGTACAGCGTCGATCTCACGCCGTACGTCCTCCAGGGCGCGCGCCTCACGGTCGTAGACCGTGGTGTCCGGCCTGCCGCCGCCCGGTGCCGAACTCCCCTGCGCCCGGATCCAGTACGCGAGCGGGTCGGACACCACCTGTGCGCGCAGGTTGGTGAGGGTGCGCGTGATGCGCTCCAGGTCGTCGCCCGCCGGGTGCTCGCCGGGGCGTACCCCCACGGAGTGGGCGAGCCGGCGGGTGCGCTGGAGCTCCGCGGCGAGTAAATCGATACGGGCCGGCAGCGCCGACCACACCGCGTCCGCGGCGACCACCATGTCCAGCGAGGTCGCGTACAGCTCGTTCATCCGGTCCACCAGCGTGACCAGCGAGAACTGCTCGCTGAGCTTGCTCGCGGAGCCATGCAGCGTCGGGGCGGCCGCGGTCGCCGCCGCCGAACCCGCGACGGTCACCGACTCACCTCGCAGCAACTCCGTCAGCTCCACCAGGTCGTCCCTGCTGGACCAGCGGCGCCGGGAGCGGATGTCGCGGGCCGAGCGCAACGCGTCCGTGTACGCGTCGAAGTACGCCCACAGCAGTGTGATCGAGGCCTCCGCGGCGCTCCAGCGTTCCTCGGTGACGCCTGTGAGTTCGGCGCCTTCGAGAAGTCTGCGGCCCGCGTGGTCCTGAAGGGCGAGCAGCGAGGTCTCGATCGCCTCGTGCTCCGCGCCGAGCCGCGCCAGCGCACGGTCCACCTCGTCCCGGTCCATCACCGGCCCGGCGGGGTCCGTGACGCCCATCGATCACCTCTCGCTGCGTTGTGTTCCGTCAGTCGTCCGTCAGTTGACGGCCGGCTACTTGTAGTCGGCATCGGGAGGGGTCGCCGACGCCGACTTCTTGTCGCCCTGATCCATGGTCGGGTGGAGCCACTTCTCGTACGACGCCTCCCAGCCACCGTCCTTGACGTAGTTCTCCAGGGTCCGGTTGACCTGGCGTACCAGATCGTCCGAGCCCAGTTTCATCGCCACGCCGTAGTACTCGTCCGTGAACAGGCTGCCCTTGAGTTCCACGGTCGGATCCTGTGCCGCCTGACTCGCCGCGAGCGCGCCGTCCGTCACGACCGCGTCGACGTCTCCGAGCTGCAACTTCACCAGGCAGTCGAGCTGGTTGGGGACGGTGGTGCTGATGTCGGTGGAGGCCGGAAGGTCGCCGTTCTTCCTGCCCGCTTCGAGGTTGTCGTACGCGGTGGAGCCCTCCGCGGAGCACACCTTGCGGTCGGCCAGCGTCTTGTCGAACCCGGTGATCGCCGAGGTCTTGGGGGCAAGCACCTGCTGGCCGGTGACGAAGTACGGGGCGGAGAAAGCGACTTGGCCGATACGGTCGCAGTTGATCGTCATGGTGCGCACCACCATGTCGACCTCGCCCTTCTGGATGGCCTCGATACGGCGGCTGGTCGGGATCGCCTTGAACTGCACGGCGTCACGATCGCCGAGGATGTCCTCGGCGATCCGGTGGACCAGGTCGATGTCGAAGCCCTCCAGTTCGCCGGAGGGGTTGTTCGGGTCGAGGTAGCCCCAGCGGTAGCTGTTGGTGTCGACGCCGACGATCAGCCGCCGGTCCTTGCGGTCCTTGATGGCGTCGAGGACCGGGGACCTGCCGTCGCCGCCGGACGGCGACAGGGACTGGTCCTCGGGGTTCTCGCACTCCTCGGCCGCCTTCACCTGGCTGCCGTGGGCGACGCCCCGGCCTGCGCCGGCCGGGTCCGGTCCGCCCTGCTGGGACAGCGGCAGCAGCAGGGCGAAGGCCAGCGCCAGGGCGCAGACGACGGCCATCGCGCCGACTCCGCCCCAGCCGCGCACGCCGGCCCGCAGACGGCGCCATGCGCCGGCCGCGCCCCGGAGGCGGACCGAGGTGTCGCCTGCGGTCTTCGTGCCGCGTGCGTTCATCGTCGTGCCCCCTCTCACCGGTACTCCGACAGCCTGCGGCCGATGCCGAGGACCGCGCCGGCCGCGCCCAGGACCGCGAGGACCGCGGCACCGGTCGGCAGGCCCGTCAGCGAGTCACGGCCGTCGCTCGCGGCCTGCCTGAACTCGTTCTGCTCGTGGGTGAGCGCCGTCGCCAGGGCCTTGTCGACATTGTCGAAGCACACGCTCGTCGGCTCCTTCGCGGCGCCGATGACGCGGTCGCGGGCGGCCTGGTAGTTGCCCGACTCATTGTCGTCGCGGGCCAGGCCGTGGCGGTCCTTCCAGATCTTCATGAAGCCGTTCGCGTCCTGGACCGGCTTCCTGCCCGCTGTGTCGTCGGCGAGGTCCTCGGCCCGGACGAGTGCCTTGCCGAGTGCGTCGATCTCCTGGTCGTAGCCCCACTCGTAGGCGTCGACGACCTTGTCGTCGGCGAGCGTCCTGGTGTCCGCGCCGCGGCGGACCAGCGTGAGGTTCTCGTCGCTGCGGGCCGTGAGGGAGGCGATACGGGCCTCGTGCAGCACGTTCAGCGAGCGGACGCCGTGGTCGTAGGAGTCGTTGAGGCCCGAGCGTGCGATGACATGTCCTACGGCGAGCCACAGCAGGACGATCGTGGAGGCGGCCGTGGCGGTGACCAGGCCGTGGTTCAGGACCCTGTTCGTGCGGCGGTAGTTGCGGCGCTGGGCCCAGATGAGGGCGGCCAGCGCGAGGACGCCGAGACCGGCCGCCGCCCAGGGGAACGACTTCGCGTCCGCGTAGTCGTCGCGCAGGCGCTGGTTCTCCGTCTCGTGCAGCTTCTGGGCCGCCGGGAGCATCCGCTGCTGCATCATCTCGTTCGCGGCGCGCAGGTAGGCGCCGCCGACGGGGAAGCCCTGGCGGTTGTTGGCCCGTGCCGTCTCCACCAGGCCCTTGTACTCCGGGAGGAGTCTGCTGAGCTCGGCGATCGTCTTCGCGGAGGTGGAGCCCGACTCGGAGTTGGCGGCCGCGGTGACGAGTTTGGCGGCTGCCGTGCGGATGTCCCGTTCGTAGCCCTCGCGCATGGCCGGCTTCTCCTGGAGGCCGGCGAGGTAGCCGCTGGCCGCTGCGGTGTTGGCGTCCGCCAGGGAGCGGTAGATGTCGGCCGCGTCGGAGGTGAGGGGCTGGCTGCGGTTGAGGACGTCGTCGGCGGCGGCCGCGCGCTCGGTCATCTGCCAGGCGGCGATGGAGCCGAAGGCCACGACGAGGAGGGCCAGCAGGGCGCCGATGATGCGCAGGCGGCCCGGTTCGGTGGTGGCGGCGGTGCGGAGTTGGTCGAAGCCCTCGGCGAAGGCGGTGCGACGGGGTGCTGTGGGCGATGTCGGGGGTGGTGTTGTGGGTGTGGGGGAGTGTGGGGTGGGGTGGGGCGCTTGCGGGGGGATGGACGGCATGGTGGGCGCGCCTTGCGCCGGGGCGGTGCCCGGTGGTGGTGCGCTGCTCTTCGGCGTCTGTGTCACTGCTGACCTCCCCCGTGGTCATCCGTCGCGGCAAGTATCGCTGCCGGGACTGACATCCGCACCGGCCTTCGCTGGATCTTGATCGGATCGCAGCGCGGGCGCCGGGCCCCGGCACCCCGAAACATGCCCCGCACCACCCCCTGCCCATGAATACGTCGTGGGAATCTGTTCGGTTCCAGGTTCGGGGTTCGGGGGTGTGCCTCGTGCCCGCGAGTGCGTTGGGGGTGCCCTCGGCGGCTGACTCGTGGCGCCGGGCGACTGCCACCCCCTGGGGGTGCGGGGAACTGCGCGACCGGCCCCCACGGACCCGCAGCCGCCGTCCGTAGAGCCCCTTACGGCTCGAAGTGGCGGCGGAGGTGGGTATGGACCTCCTCGGGGGCCGCTACGGCGTCGAGACCCAGCAGGGCCGCCCCCAGCACCGGGCTCGCCGTGACCACGCTGGGGGCCGCCTTTGGGGCGCGGGACGCCAGCAAGTCGCGGATCGCGTCGATCAGTTGGGGGTGGCGTGCGGCCAGGACACTGCCGCCGAGCAGGACCGGGGTCTCCTCCTCCAGAAGGTCGAGGCGGGCCAGCGCGACCGTGGCCATCGCGACCACCTCGTCGGCCAGGCGGTCCACCAGGGAGCGGGCGACGGGGTCGCCGGACGCGGCCGTGGCGAAGAGGACCGGGGTCAGCTCGTGGCGGCGGATGTCCTCGATGCGCTCCAGGTGCAGGGACTCGATCAGGGCGTACATGGTGGGGAGGCCGAAGTGCGCGGGCAAGGTGTGCGCGAGGTCCGTGGGCGCCCCGCGGCCGTCCTCCGCCCGGGCCGCGTGCCACAGGGCCTCCTCCGCCAGGCCCCAGCCGCCGCCCCAGTCACCGGAGATACGGCCCAGCGCGGGGAAGCGGGCCGTACGGCCGTCGGGGCGCATGCCGACGCAGTTGATGCCGGCGCCGCAGACGACGGCCACCCCGCGGGGTTCGGTGACGCCCGCCCGCAGGATGGCGAAGGTGTCGTTGCGGACCTCGACCGTCGTGCCCCACGCGCGTGCGTGCAGCGCGGCCGCCAGGGTCTCCTCCTCCACCGGGAAGTCGGCGTTCGCCAGGCAGGCCGAGACATGGTCGGCGGCCGTCACACCCGCGGCGGAGAACGCCTCCTCCACTGCCTCGGCGAGCGTGTCCATCGCCTGCTCCACGCCCACGGCCGGGGGTCGGAAGCCGCCCGCGCGGGCGGTGGCGAGGACGCTTCCGTCGGCCGCCACCACCGCCACGTCGGTCTTGCTGTTGCCCGCGTCGACGGCGAGGACACGTGCGGTCATGCCCACGCGAGGTGCTCCCGGTTGTGTGCGATGAGTTGGTCGGTCAGCTTCTCCGCGTACTCGTACTGGCCGATGAGCGGGTGGGAGAGAAGAGCCTTGAAGACTCGGTCGCGGCCGCCGCGCAGGGCCGTCTCCAGGGCCAGGTCCTCGTACTCCGTCACCTGGGCCATCAGACCCGCGTACAGGGGGTCCGGGCGCGGGACCGCGAGAGGGACGGCGCCCTTGCGTCCCACCGCCGCCTGCACCTCGATCACCGCGTCGTCCGGGAGGAACGGGAGTGTGCCCCTGTTGTACGTGTTCACCACCTGGTACGGGCTGCCCGCACCGTTCAGCAGCGCCGCCGCCAGGTCGACCGCCGCCTCGGAGTAGTACGCGCCGCCTCGCTCGGCCAGCAGCTCCGGCTTCTCGTCCAGGGCCGGGTCGGCGTAGAGCTCCAGCAGCTTTCTTTCCATTTCGGCCACTTCGGCGGCGCGGGACGGCTTGGTGCGCAGTTCGCGGACCACCTCGTCGTGTGCGTAGTAGTAACGCAGGTAGTACGACGGGACGACGCCCAGGCGGTCCAGCAGTACGCGCGGCAGCCGCAGGTCCGCGGCGATCGGGTCGCCGTGGTCGGCCAGCAGCTTCGGCAGGACGTTCTCGCCCTCGGGGCCGCCCAGGCGCACCCCCGTCTCCCAGGTGAGGTGGTTGAGGCCCACGTGGTCGAGGTGGATGTCGGCGGGGGCCACGCCCAGCATGGCGGCGAACTTCCGCTGGAAACCGATCGCCACGTTGCACAGGCCGACCGCCTTGTGGCCCTCCTGGAGCAGGGCCCGGGTCACGATGCCGACCGGGTTGGTGAAGTCGATGATCCAGGCGGTGGGGTTGGCGCGGCGGACGCGGTCGGCGATGTCGAGGACGATCGGGACCGTGCGCAGGGCCTTCGCCAGGCCGCCGGCGCCCGTCGTCTCCTGGCCGACGCAGCCGCACTCCAGGGGCCAGGTCTCGTCCTGTTCACGGGCCGCCTGGCCGCCGACGCGGAGTTGGAGGAGGACCGCGTCGGCGCCCTCCACCGCCGCGTCCAGGTCCGTGGTCGTGGTGATCCTGCCGTTGTGGGCCTGGCGTGTGAAGATACGGCGGGCCAGGCCGCCGACCAGTTCGAGGCGGTCCGTCGCCGGGTCCATCAGGACCAGTTCCTCGATGGGGAGGGTGTCCCGCAGACGGGCGAAGCCGTCGATGAGTTCGGGGGTGTAGGTCGAACCTCCGCCGACCACGGTGAGTTTCATACGTGTATCAACCCTTTACTCCGGTGAGCGTGACGCCCTCTACGAACGCCTTCTGGGCGAAGAAGAAAACGAGGATCACGGGGGCCATGACCAGTACGGTCGCGGCCATCGTGAGGTTCCAGTCGGTGTGGTGGGCGCCCTTGAACGACTCCAGGCCGTAGGACAGGGTCCATGCGCCCGGGTTCTCGGACGCGTAGATCTGGGGGCCGAAGTAGTCGTTCCACGCGTAGAAGAACTGGAAGAGGGCCACCGCGGCTATGCCCGGCTTCGCCATGGGGAGGACGACCCGAAGGAGCGTGCGCAGTTCGCCGCAGCCGTCCACCTTCGCCGCGTCCAGGTACTCGTTCGGGATCGTGGTGAGGAACTGGCGCAGGAGGAAGATCGAGAACGCGTCTCCGAACGCCATGGGGATGATCAGCGGCCAGAGGGTGCCCGAGAGGTCCAGTTGCTTCGCCCAGAACAGATACATCGGGATGATGATCACCTGCGGCGGCAGCATCATCATCGAGATGACCAGCATCAGGGACAGGTTCCGGCCACGGAAGCGGAACTTGGCGAGCGCGTAGGCCACGGGGATGGAGGAGACGACCGTGAGGACCGTGCCCAGGCCCGCGTAGAGCAGCGTGTTCTTCCACCAGGTCAGGAAGCCGGGGGTGTCGAAGACCTTGGTGTAGTTGCTCCATTCCCAGGTGTCCGGGACCAGGTCGCGGGTGAGTGCCTGCTGGTCGCTCATCAGCGAGGTCAGGACGACGAACACGAAGGGCAGGGTGAAGAACAGCGCGGCCGCGATACCGAGGGAGTGGATCGCTATCCATTCCAGGAGTGCTTTGCGGCGCGCCGTGCGCTCGGCGACTGTCGGGTTTCCCAACTGAACCGGCTTGTCCAGTACTTGGGTCATGGTCAGTCACCTGCCTGGATCAGTCCGCCCCGGCGCCGCATCAGCAGCGCGGTGAACGCCATGGCGAGGGCGAACAACACGAGTGCGACCACACAGGCCGAGCCGTAGTCGAAGCGCTGGAAGCCGAGGTTGTAGACGAGCTGGGGGAGGGTGAGGGTCGACTTGTCGGGGTAGCCCGGCTCGAACTGCTGGCCGGAGCCGCCGATGATGCCGGAGGCGACCTTTCCGGCCACCAGGGGCTGGGTGTAGTACTGCATCGTCTGGATCACGCCCGTGACGACCGCGAACATCACGATCGGTGAGATGTTCGGCAGGGTGACGTAGCGGAACCGCTGCCAGGCCGACGTACCGTCCAGTTCCGCGGCCTCGTACTGCTCCTTCGGCACGTCGAGCAGCGCGGCCATGAAGATGACCATGAGGTCGCCCACGCCCCACAGCGCGAGCGCGGTGAGGGCCGGCTTGGACCAGGCGGGGTCCGTGAACCAGCCGGGGGTCGGCAGGCCCAGGCCGTCCAGGACCGAATTCACCGGGCCGGTGCCGGGGTTGAGGAGGAAGACGAAGGCCAGGGTCGCGGCGACCGGCGGGGCCAGGTAGGGGAGGTAGAACAGGGTGCGGAAGACGCCTGTGCCCGTCTTGATCTTCGTGATCAGCAGGCCGATGCCGAGGCCGAACACCACCCGGCAGGTCACCATCACCAGCACCAGCCAGAGCGTGTTGCGCAGCGCCGGCCAGAACATCGGGTAGTCGTTGAAGACGTAGGCCCAGTTGCCCAGGCCGCGGAAGGCCGGTGTGCCGAAGCCGTCGTACTTCATGAAGGAGAAGTACACGGTCGACACCAGCGGGTAGGCGAAGAAGACGCCGAATCCGATGAGCCACGGTGACAGGAAGGCCACCGTCCGAAGCGCCGACCTGCGGCGCTTCGCGCGGAGAGTGTGCGTGGACATCGCCGGCGCTACTTCGCCTGCTCGATGTCGGTGTCGATCTGCTTCGCGGTCTTCTCCAGGCCGGCCTTGAGGTCCTTCACCTTGCCGGACTCGTACTGGTAGCCGAAGTCCTGCAGCGTCGTCTGGTACGTGGAGCCGTTGACGGAGGCAGGCGGCGTGTTCGAGTGCGGGTTCTGGGCGATGTCCAGGAACGTCTTGAAACCGGGGTCCACCTTCAGGTCGGGGGACTTCAGCGCCTCGAACGTGGAGGGCACGTTGTGAATGGCGTTGGCGAAGGAGACGACGGCCTGCGTGTCGGTGGTCAGGTACTTCACCAACTCCCAGGCGGCGTTCTGCTTCTCGCTCTGCGGGGCGATGCCGATGATCGTGCCGGAGAGGAAGCCCTTGCCGTACTCGTCGGCCTCGTCGTCGGCGACGGGCATCGGGGCGGTGCCGATCTCGAAGTCGACGCCGGCGTCCTGCGCCATGCCTAGCCGCCACTCGCCGTCGAGCTGCATGGCCACCTGGCCGGTCTGGAACGGATGCTTGGCGCCCCACTCGTCACCGAAGGTGTTGCGGTACTTCTCCAGCTTCGCGAAGCCGCCGAGGTCGTCGATCAGCTTCTTCTGGTACGTGAACATCTCCGCGAAGGCCGGGTCCTTGGCGATGTTGGACTTACCGCTCTTGTCGAAGTAGGCGTGGTCCCACTGCGACATGTAGTGGTCCACGACCGTCTCGTAGCCGTGGTAGGTCGGCATGAAGCCGAGCTGCTGGTAACTGTCGCCCTTGCTGACGGTCAGCTTCTTGGCGACCTGCGCGAACTCCGACCAGGTCTTCGGCGGGGACTTGATGCCCGCCTTGTCGAAGGCGTCCTTGTTGTAGTAGAGGCCGTAGGCGTCGCCCAGCAGCGGCAGGGCGCAGCGGGTGCCCTCGAACTGGGTGTAGTCCAGCATCGGCTTCGGGACGATCTTGTCGAGGTCCAGTTTCGACTTCTCGATGAAGGGCTTCAGGTCGAGGAAGGAGCCGGAGGAACAGAACTTGCCGACGTTGGAGGTCGTGAACGACGACACCACGTCGGGACCGCTCGAACCGCCCGCGCGCAGCGCCTGGTTGAGCTTGTCGTCGTTGATGTTGCCGACGACCTTCACCGTGATGTTCGGGTGGGCCTTCTCGAACGCGTCGACGTTCGCCTGGATCGCCTTGACCTCGGCGGGCGCGCTCCAGCCGTGCCAGAAGGTGATCGTCGTCTTGGCGTTGGGGTCGTCGTCGGCACCGGACTCCGACGAGCCCGTACAGGCTGTGGCGAGCAGGGCCAGGGAGGCGGAGGCGGCGAGCGCGGCGGCGGTCTTGCGGGACGCCGACGGTATGACTTTCCAGGACTTTCCGGGCATGGCGAGGTCTCCCAGGGGCGGGACGGGGTGGGTGAAGGGAAGGCGTGGGGTGAGGCGAGAGGTGGGTTCGGGTGGTGAGCCGAAGTCGGGGTGGTGAGCCGAAGGGGGGTGGGTGCTCAGCGTGAGGTGTTGAAGACCTCGTCGCGTGTCGTCGCCAGCGCGCTCTCCAACGCGCCCCGCAGCACGGGGTGTTCACGTACGTCGCCGACGACGAGCCGGGGCCGGGACGCGGCCAGTTCCTCCAGCTCGGACTGGACCAGGGCGCGCAGCACCTCGCCGCCGGCGGTCAGGGAGGCGCCGCTGAGGACGACAAGTTCGGGGTCGAGGACGGAGACCAGGGAGGCCAAGCCGGTGGCCAGCCGGGTCGCGTAGGTCTGGAGCAGCAGCCGGTTGAGGACGGTGTCCTCGCCTGCGGCCCGCTCGACGAGGGTGGCGGCGGCCTCGGCGTACGGCGTCGACGGGATGGACGACATGCCGATCTCGCGTGCGAGCCGGGGGATGGCCTGGGAGCCGGCCAGCTCCTGGTAGCCACCACTGTTGGCTTTGGTCACCTGCCGGACCAGAGGTGTGCCGGGAACCGGCAGGAAACCCACCTCGCCCGCGCCGCCGGTCCAGCCGCGGTGCAGTCGGCCGCCGAGGACCAGGGCGGCACCGAGACCGCCCTCGTTCCACAGCAGCACGAAGTCCTCGTGGCCGCGGGCCGCGCCGAGCCGCTGCTCGGCCACCGCCACGAGGTTGACGTCGTTCTCGTACTCGACCGGCATCGGCAGGGCCGCGGCGAGTTCGTCCAGGAGCGCGGGGGTGTGCCAGCCGGGGAGGTGGGAGGCGTAGCGCAGCCGGCCCGTGTTGGGGTCGAAGGCGCCGGGTGTGCCGATGACGAGCCGGTGGACGTCGTCGCGGGCCAGTCCCGCCGCCTTCACCGCGCCGTCGAGCGCGTCGGTGACCAGCCGGACCACGGGCTGGGCCAGGCGCCTGCCGGGGGTGGGCAGTTCGTACGACCCGACGGTGCGGCCCGTGATGTCGGAGACGGCGGCGAGGATGCGTTCGGGGGTGACGTCGAGCCCGGCGGCGTACGCGGCGGTCGGGTTGACCTCGTACAACTGGGCGTTGGGGCCGGGGCGGCCCTCCGTCGTGCCGGTCGCCAGGACGAGGCCGGCGGCCTCCAGGCGGGCCAGCAGCTGGGAGGCGGTCGGCTTGGACAGGCCGGTGAGCTTGCCGATCCGTGTCCGGGACAGTGGCCCGTGCTCCAGGAGGAGATCCAGGGCGGCACGGTCGTTCATGGCGCGCAGCACGCGTGGGGTGCCCGGCGTACCGGCGGTTCCTGCCATGGTGTCGACACCTGCCTCTCGGCTGACCAGCTTCTCAGTGATCTACGACGGAAGTCCATCCAAGGTCACTGTTAGGAAAGTTTCCTATCCGCTGCGGAGGAACGTAAGCCCGGCGGGAAGTCGGCGTCAAGAGAGGAGGTCCGGCAGGCAACAGAGTCGTTATCTGAGGGCGCCGACCCGCCGTGCGTGCTCATGCCATGGGAGCAGAAGCGGTGTCGCCAGCAACAGGGCGCCGGCGAGAGCGATCGCCGTACGCGGGCCGGTCAGGGTGGCCAGCCATCCCCACAGCGCCGTTGTCGCCGCGGTCGCCGTCTTGGTGCTGATCGACCACGCGGCGAGAGTGCGGGTGACGCGGTCCGGTGGGGTCAGATCCAGGCGGGTGGTGGCGAGCACCGGGTTGAAGACGCCCGCGCAGGTGATCAGGCCGAACTCGACGGCCATGACGAGGACGAGACCGGGGGCGCCCGGGCCGACGAAGGCCAGACCGAGGGGCCAGCAGGCACGCAGGGTGCCGGCGGCGAGCAGGATCCGGTGCCGGCCATGGCGGACGGTCAGCCGCCGCGACAGCCGGGAGCCCAGCAGGCCGCCCAGACACGGCACGGCGAAGGCGAGGCCGTACTGCCAGGGGGCGAAGCCGAGCCGGCCGAGCATCAGGACGGCGAGCAGCGGGGCCGACGCCATGATCAGGGAGTTGACCAGGACGGTGTTGAGGAACAGTGGGCGCAGGGCGGGTTGGGTGAGGAGATGCCGCCAGCCAGCCCGCAGGTCGCGCGGCCGGGGGCCTGAGGGGGCGTCAGGGCGGGATTGTTGCTGTTCCTTACAGGGCACCTGGCTTTCCCCGCGGGATTGTTGCCCTTCCTTACCCCCGATCGCGCGGATGCCGAGTGCCGAGAGAAGGAAGCTGACCGCGTTCGCCAGCACCGTCGCCATCGGGCCGAGCATCCCGAAGGCCGCGCCGCCCAGCGGTGGGCCGAGCGCCGTGGCCGTCCACATCGTGGCCTCGAAGCGGCCGTTCGCCACGAGCAGGTCCTCCGCCGGCACGAGCGACTTCAGGTACGCCCCGCTCGCCGCGTTGAACGTGATGTCCGCCGCGGCCACCGCCACCGACACCAGCAGCAGCTGCCCGAGACCGAGCGCGTCCAGTGCGAACGCGACGGGCAGACTCAGCAGCGCCGCGCACCGGATCAGATCCGCCGCGACCAGCACCGGCCGCTTCGGCCGGAACTCCACCCACGCCCCGAGCGGCACCGCCAGCGCCGCCCCGACCGCGAGCCCCGAGGCGGCCAGCAGCGACACCTCGGTCGTTCCGGCGTGCAGCACGACGACCGCGATCAACGAGAACGCGTCGAACGCCAGCCACGTGCCCAGAGAACTGACCGCGTAGGCCGCCCACAGCCACGCGAACCGCCGCCCCAAGGACCGCCCGCCCGACACAGCCCACCACCCCGCTCACCCACGACCGCCCGCCGGTCCGGGTCATCCAAGCCAGCCGGACGCGCACGGATCAAACAACCGAGGGGCCGGGCCGTACAACCGGCGGATGTACGCCGCCGCGGAGGCGGGGACGGGGCTCGGCGCGCGCGGAAAGCGCGCCGAAAACGCGTAGAAAAGGGGGGCTCCCGGCGATGCCCGGAGCCCCTCTGCCGCGTCCCGCCTACTTCTACTTCGTCACGCTCGGCGGCGTCAGCGGGGTGGCCGCCTGGGACTGGGGCGAGGTGGTGCTGGCGTAGGCCGAGGGGGCCGCCATGCCCGCCGTCGGGTCCGCGGCGATGTCCTCCTCGACCATGAGCGGGGTACGGCCGACGATCGGGATGTCGGCGGCGTCGAAGGCGCGCTTGATACGCCAGCGCAGTTCGCGCTCCACCGTCAGGGCCTTGCCCGGCATGGTCTTCGCCGAGACGCGGACCACCATCGAGTCCAGCAGCACGCTGTCCAGGCCGAGCACCTCGATCGGGCCCCACAGCAGCTCGTTCCAGGGCTCTTCCTTGCTCATCCGCTCGCCGACCGCGCCGATGACCTCCCGGACCTTGTCCAGGTCCTCCGAGGAACGGACGGTGACGTCCACGCCCGCCGTCGACCAGCCCTGCGAGAGGTTGCCGATGCGCTTGACCTCGCCGTTGCGGACGTACCAGATCTCGCCGTTGTCGCCGCGCAGCTTCGTCACGCGCAGGCCGACCTCGATGACCTCGCCGGAGGCCACACCCGCGTCGATCGAGTCTCCGACGCCGTACTGGTCCTCCAGGATCATGAAGACGCCGGAGAGGAAGTCGGTGACCAGGTTGCGGGCGCCGAAACCGATCGCCACGCCCGCGACACCGGCGGACGCCAGCAGCGGGGCCAGGTTGATGTCGAAGGTGGAGAGGATCATCAGCGCAGCGGTGCCCATGATCAGGAAGCTGGCCACCGAACGCAGCACCGAGCCGATCGCCTGCGAGCGCTGGCGGCGCCGCTCGACATTGACCAGCAGGCCGCCCAGGGCCGTGCCGTCCACCGCCTGCGCGGTCCGGTTCATCCGGTCTATGAGCTTGGTGATCGCCCGCCGGATCGCCACTCTCAGCACCGCCGCGATCACCAGGATCAGCAGGACCTTCAGACCTATCGCGAGCCAGGTCGACCAGTTCTGCTCGACCCAGCTCGCGGCCTGGGTCGCGCTTTCGTGGGCGTCCTGGATCGAGGGGACCGCCGGGGTCGTCGACTCCGAGGGCGTCGGGGACGGCGACGAACCGGCGGCCAGGGGAACGGCGGACAAGGACACGGCAGGTACCTCCAGTGCAGCGGCCCGCCCCACCGGTCGGCGGTCAAGGTCGATCAAGGTCACGAAAAGGTCACCGGCGGGGCAGGCCCACCACACTATCGGGGCATCGTGTGTGGATCGTCGCCATGTTCGAGGGAGGAAACGTGCCCTCCCGGGGATGAACTGGTGGGATGAACCGTTCATCGTCCGGGGGATGAATGAGATGTGGTCGAAAACACTCCCAGCCCGTTACCGGGACATGGTGGCGCTTTCACCAGGCAAGAGGGGAGACTGACTACAGATCGTCCCGGCGCGAGCCACGCGCCGCCGACGCCCAAGGAGGCATCCGTGCCGCATGTCCTGGTCCTCAACGCGTCGTACGAGCCACTCGGCGTCGTACCGCTCCGCCGCGCGCTCGTCCTCGTCCTCGAGAACAAGGCCGTATGCCTCGAGGAGTCCGGCGCCTTTATGCACAGCGCAACCGTCACAGTCCCCGCACCCAGCGTGGTCCGGCTCAAGCGATTCGTCCGGGTTCCCTATCGGGGGCCCGTTCCTCTTACCCGCCGGGCGCTCTTCGCGCGCGACGGGGGCCGGTGCATGTACTGCGGTGGCGTCGCAACCAGCGTCGACCATGTCATTCCGCGCAGCCGCGGGGGCAAGCACGTCTGGGACAACGTGGTGGCGTCGTGCCGCCGCTGCAACCACGTGAAGGCCGACCGACACCTCTTCGAGATCGGCTGGCGGCTGCGCCACAAACCCGCTCCACCCACCGGCCTCGCCTGGCGCATCATCGGCACCGGGCATAGGGACCCGCGCTGGCTGCCGTACTTGCAGCCGTTCGGCGCGGACGACGCCATGGCCCGGATCGACGGCATTTCCGCCTGACGATCCGGGCCTTCGCATACCTGGACGGACGGCGCGTGTGCCACCGGCCCCGAGGGTCCCCCGTGCCCTCGGGGCCGGACGCCTGCCCGGGTGTGCCGTCACACCGAGGGCAGGCTGTACGGCGGCTCACACGTACCGCAGCTCCGCCGGCCGTACCGACCGCCGCAGCAACGGCAGTGACATGGCCGCGGCCAGCAGACAGGCGGCGTACACGGCCACCGGGACCAGGACCGGCAGCAGCGGTACGGATCCGACGGCGTCGTCGATCAGCTTGGTCCAGCCGACATAGATCGCCGTGCCGCCGGCGCCCGCGAGCAGCACCGCCGGGGCGAGCGGCAGCGCGCTCTCCAGCAGCAGCGCCCTCGCCAGCACGGCCCGGGGCACGCCGGCCGCGGCCTGCGCGGCCAGTCCCCGGCGCCTGGAGGCCAACGACTCGGCCGTGCCGACGGCCAGGGCCGACAGCGTCAGCGCCAGCGCGACCAGGATCGCTCCGCCGGACAGGTTGAGGCCGGTGGTGTAGTACGCGTTGTTCTCCGACAGGTGGGTGGGGCCGTTCACGATGTGCAGCAGTACCGCGCGGATGCCGGCGAACGCCGTACCGACGACCGTCAACAGCAGTACCGCGGCATGGGTACGGGCCGCCGCCCAGGGGTCCTCCCGCAGGCGCTCCGCCGCGATCAGCAGCGCGGGGCGCTGGGCGCGGGCGGCGAGAGCGGTGCCCAGGCGCCGCGACGACCAGCCCGCCAGCCAGATGGCCGCGACGCCGAGCAGCAGACACACGCCGAACACCGTCAGCGGGCCGATGGGGACGCCCGGCCGGCTGCCGCGGTAGGCGTTCAGACCGACGTAGGCGGCCGCCGTCACCACAAGCACCGTCAAGGCCCCGAACACCTTCCCCGGAGCCCGCGTCGGACGCACCCGCCGTACCCAGCCCAGAGGCGAGGCCACCACCCGCCGCAGCGACAGTGCGCTCACGGCCGCACCCAGCACCGGGACGGCCACGGCGACGAGGGCGATACCGACCCACGCCAGGGGCTCGGGGTGCTGCCACAGGTGCAGCAGGAGGGGGACGGCGGCCGCCGTGGCCAGGGCCGAGCCGGCCAGACAGGCCAGCCCGGCCTCCAGCGCCGCGATCCGCCGCACCTGTGTGGGCGTGGCGCCCGCGAGCCGCAGCGCGGCGAGACGCCGGTCGCGGTGCACGGCCCCCACGCGGGCGCACTGCCCGAGGAACCCGAGCACGGGCACCAGCAGCATCAGCAGCGTGATGAGCACGCCCTGGCGGTCACTGGGGTTGTCGAGGAGTCCGGAGCCGACCGACACCGTGTAACGGTCCCCCATCATCGAGGCGATCGTCGCGAAGGCGAGCCCGATGCCGGTCGCCAGCGCCGCCCCGACCGCGGTGAGTCCCACCCGCCACCACTCCCGCCGGTCCGATCCCCGGGTGAGCAGCCAGGCCAGCCGCAGATCGGCTCTCATACCCCCACCTCCAGCGGCAGCACCGCGCCGTCCGCCAGCCGGACCTCGCGGTCCGCGTACGCCGCCACCTGGGCGTCGTGGGTGATCAGCAGCACCGCCGTGCCCGACTCGCGGGCCGTGTGCGTGAGGGCCGACATCACCTGCTCGCTCGCCAGGGAGTCCAGCGCCCCGGTCGGCTCGTCCGCGAAGACGACCCTCGGACCGGTGACCAGGGCCCGGGCCAGGGCCACCCGCTGGGCCTGGCCGCCGCTCATCTCGCCGGGCCGCAACTCCTCCTGCCCGCGCACCCCGAACCGCTCCAGCCACTCACCGGCACTCGTCTGCGCCTCCTGCCGCCGGGCGCCGCCGAGCAGCAGCGGCAGCGCCACGTTGTCCAGCGCCGTCAGCTCCGGGATCAGCTGCCCGAACTGGAAGACCACCCCGAACTCGGTACGCCGCAGCTCGCTCAGCCGCCGCTCGGGCAGCCGGTCGAGCCGCTCGCCGCCGTATGCCACCGAGCCGGAGTCCGGGCGGACGATGCCGGCCAGGCAGTGCAGCAGCGTGGACTTACCGCTGCCGCTGGCGCCGGTGACGGCGAGGATCTCGCCGGGCCGCAGTTCGACCGTGGCGCCGCGCAGGGCCTCGGTCCTGCCGTGCGCCTTGACGAGGTCACGGGCCGCCAGAAGCGGCGCCGCGCCGTCCCCTTCGTTGCTCATGCTGAGTCGACCTCCGCGGTCAGGGTGGTGAGCCGGGCCGCCGTGGTCGTCATCCAACGGAGGTCGGCGTCGAGGTGGTTGAGGGCGTAGTCCGCCGAGAGCACCGACGCGAGGTCGGCGCCGGGCGCGGTCTTGAGCGCCGTGAGCTCCCGCATCCGTGTCATATGGGCGGCGCGCTGGGCCCGTAGATAGGCCTCCGGGTCGCCGCCGGACAGGATCGAGACGACGACCTTGGCGAAGATCTCGTTCGTCACGAACGGTGCCGGCGGTGCGATCTCGCCCGCCCACCGGGCCAGTTCGCGCGATCCGTCGTCCGTCGAGCGGTACGTCGTCCGCTCCGGCCCGCCGTCCGAGTCGGTGCCGTCGACCTCGGCGAGTCCGTCGCGGACCAGCCGCTGCAAGGTCGTGTAGACCTGCCCGTAGGCCAGTGGACGGGCCTGCGGGAAGCGTTCGTCGTGGCGTCGCTTGAGGTCGTAGCCATGGCTCCGCCCCGTGGCGAGCAGGCCCAGCAGGATGTGACGGGTGCTCATGCGGATCATTATGCACTGAGTACATGTACTGAGTGAATAGTGATCGGCGAAGTGGCCCGAGAGCGATGACCGCAGTGGCCCGGGAAGCCATCGGCGGCGGAACAGAATGTGACGAGAGGCACGTTGTTGCACTCTGTACGTCTGCCACTGCGCCTGCTGGGTAGGGCTGCGGTAACCCGTACGCCGCACTCGAAGAGGAGGCCCCCGTGGCCGCAGCATCGGCATACCTTCTGCTCCCGGCCCAGTCCAAACCTGAGGCGCCCATCGAGCCCGAGATGCACGACTGCGTCTTCAGCGCCGAGGGCGCCTGCGCCGAGACCCCCCTGACCAGCGAACCACCCCTCCCCGACGCCGAGCCGCTCACCAGCGAGCCCCCGCTCGCCGACGCCGCGCCGCTGACGAGTGAGGCGGCCACCTGGGACCTGGGTATGGACACCGGTATGGACCTGGACCCGGACTCCACGAGGCCGTAGATGACAGCACAGCGGTCCGCCGAAACCTGTGCTGAAGGGCCCGACAGCCCCGAGGACCCTCCCTCCGACGCCTTGACGCGGCTCGCCGGGCTGCACGGCGTGGCCGCCTCCTACGAGCCGTCCGCGGACCGCACGATCACGGCCACCGCGACCGCCCTCACCCTCGCCCTGGCCGCCCTCGACGTGGACGCGAGCACACCCGCCGCCGTCGGTGCCGCGCTCGCCGCGCGGGAGCACGAGCTGCGCGAACGGCTGCTGCCGCCGACGGTGGTCAGCTGGAGCGGGGCCGGACCCGAGGCGCTGGCCGCGCTGCCGTCCGGCACACGGCTGCACATCGAGACCGAGCAGGGCGAGACCCTGACCACCGCCGACCGGCTCCCGCCCGGCGTCCACCGGCTGACGGCGACCACACCGGACGGACGTACGACGACCAGCCATCTCGTCGTCGCCCCGCCCCGACTGCCCACCCCCACCGGACGTTCCTACGGCCTCCTCGTCCAGCTCTACTCCCTGCTCTCGCGCCGCTCCTGGGGCATGGGCGACCTCGGTGACCTCGCCGAACTGGCCGGCTGGGCCGGGCGGGCGCTCGGCGCCGGATTCGTCCAGGTCAACCCGCTGCACGCGGCCGTACCCGGAACCCCGACCGACCCCTCCCCCTACCGTCCGTCCTCCCGCCGCTTCCCCGACCCGGTGCATCTGCGGGTCGAGGACGTGCCCGAGTTCGCGTACATCGAGGACCACGCGCGGGTGCGGGCGCTGCTGGAGCGGGGCGGGCGGCTGCGCGAGGCGGTGCTGGAGAAGGGCGCGCTGATCGACCGGGACGCCGTCTGGGAGGCCAAGCGCGAGGCACTTGAGTTGGTACGCGAGGTGCCGCTCGGGCCCGGCCGACGGGCCGAGTACGTCGACTTCCTCGCCCGGGAGGGCGAAGCGCTGGAGGACCACGCCACGTGGTGCGCGCTCGCCGAGGTGCACGGCTCGGACTGGCATCGCTGGCCGGAGGGGTTGCGGGATCCGCGGTCGCCCGAAACGGCCCGCGCGCGGGGCGAGTTGATGGACCGGGTCGACTTCCACTGCCGTCTCGCCTGGCTCACGGACGGTCAGCTGACCGCCGCCCAGCGGGCCGCCCGGGAGGCGGGGATGCCGCTCGGGATCGTGCACGACCTCGCGGTCGGGGTGCACCCCGCAGGCGCGGACGCCTGGGCACAGCAGCGGTACTTCGCCACCGGTATGTCGGTGGGCGCGCCACCGGACGCCTTCAACGCGCGCGGCCAGGACTGGGGGCTGCCGCCCTGGCGCCCGGACCGGCTCGCCGAGTCCGGCTACGAGCCGTACCGCAAGCTGCTGCGGGCGCTGTGCCGGTATGCGGGCGCCCTGCGCATCGACCACGTCATGGGGCTGTTCCGGCTGTGGTGGGTGCCGCAGGGGCAGGCGCCGACGCAGGGGACGTACGTCCGCTACGACGCCGAGGCCATGCTCGCGATCCTGGTGCTGGAAGCCGCGCGGGCCGGGGCGGTGGTCATAGGGGAGGACCTCGGCACGGTCGAGCCGGGGGTGCGTGAGGCGCTGCGCTCGCGCGGTGTGCTCGGGACCTCCGTGCTCTGGTTCGAGCGGGACTGGGACGGTGACGGACGCCCGTTGCCGCCGGAGTCCTGGCGCGCCGACTGCCTCGCCACCGCCACCACCCACGACCTGCCCTCCACCGCGGCCCGCCTCACCGGTGAGCACGTCGAACTCCGCGACAGCCTGGGCCTGTTGACCCGGCCGTTGGAGCAGGAGCGGGCGGAGGCCGCGGCGGACACGGGGGAGTGGCTGGAGCTGCTGTCCCGGCTGGGTCTGCTGCGGGGGGCGCACGGCGCGCACTGCGCCTCGGAGGAGGAGGCCGAGATCCAGGCCGTCCACCGCTTCCTGCTGCGCACCCCGGCCCGGATGATCGGCGTCTGGCTGCCCGACGGCGTTGGCGATCGCCGGCCGCAGAATCTGCCGGGGACGTGGGACCAGTACCCGAACTGGCGCCTGCCGATCGCCGACGCGGACGGCAGGCCGGTGACGCTGGAGGAGCTCGCGGCGTCGGCCCGGGTGTGGGGCCTGGCCGAGGTGCTGCGGGGCGGGGTCGGGCGACAGGGGTGACCCGGCCGCCGGTGACCCGGCCGCCGGTGACCCGGCCGCCGGTGACCCGGCCACCGGTGCGCGCCGGCTCGCATCGGGCCGAGGTCGCCTCATACGGCACCCCGGGCGCGCGGGCCTTCCCGTCGTTCGATACTTTTGGCCCCGTGGACAAGAAGAACGCCCTGCGCGCCGGCGCCCTGGCTGCCGGTACGACGCTGATGATGCTGCTGATGTCGTCCCCCGCGCTCGCGCTCGCGCGTGACGACGGCGACGACCCCGGGCAGGGCCTGACCGTCATGGAGACGCTGGCCCAGTTCGTCATTGCCCCGACCGTGATCTTCTTGGTCATCGTGGGCCTCGTGATGGTCCTGGACCGCTCCACGGACCGTCAGCCGAAGGCCAAGGCCAAGGCGAAGGCCTGACCGAGCGAAGGCCCGGCAGAGCAAAGGCCCGGCAGGGTGAGGACCTGACCGAGTGACGGTCTGACAAGGCCGGGCGAAGGCTCGATCTGGGCGTTCTCGCCCGATCCCTGCTTCCGTCGAGGGCGTCGGCCCCGTCGTACGTACGCGCATCCGCCGTATGCACGACGAGGCCGGCGCCCTCGACGCGTTCCCCCGTCCGGCCGTCCTACGCGGGATGCGGCGCGGTCAGATACCGCTGCACCGTGGGTGCCAGCCAGGCCACGAGCTCCTCGGGGGCCAGCGCGACGGCCGGCGGAAAACGCAGCACGTAGCGCGTGAGGGCCAGCCCGAGCAGCTGGGACGACGCCAGCGCGGCCCGCGCCGGGGCCTGCTCGGGGTCGGGGCACACCCGGCGGGCGAGCGGCAGCAGCTGGTCCGCGAAGATGCCCTGCATGCGCTCGGCGCCGGCCTGGTTGGTCGCGCCCACCCGGAGCAGTGCCGTGAGCACCTCGTTCTCCTCCCACATGCCCAGGAAGTGCGTCACGAGCGCCCGGCCGACATCCTCCCGGCTCAGTGACCCCGGCTCCGGCAGCTTCAGGTCGATGGCCATGGCCGCCGCGAAGAGGCCCTCCTTGTTGCCGTAGTAGCGCATCACCATCGACGGATCGATGTGCGCGTGCTTGGCGATGGCGCGGATGGTGGCGCGCTCGTACCCGTCGGCCGCGAAGCGCTCGCGGGCCGCATCCAGGATCGCCGTGCGGGTGGCGTCGGAACGGCGAGGTGGGGCGGGGGGCGTGGAACTGCTCTGGTTCATGCCCACAACCGTAGGTCAACACATGTAGGCCAACAAGTGTTGACAGCATTGGCGTGCCCTCCTAATGTCGCCAACAAGCGTTGACCAACAAATGTTGGCAAACGACCGTTGGCAACGAACGTTGGCATTCTGGAGGCCACCATGACCGGCACCAGCTCCCCGCACCCCGTGATCGTCGTCGGCTCCGGCCCCACCGGCCTGCTCCTGGCCGGTGACCTCGCCGCCGCCGGAGTCCCCGTCACCCTCGTGGAGCGGCGCCCCCGCAAGATCAGCAACCTCTCCCGGGCCTTCGGCGTGCACGCCCGCACCCTGGAGCAGCTCGATGCTCGCGGCCTCGCCGACGAGCTGATCGCCACCGGCAGCACCATCACCGGGCTGCGTCTCTTCCGCCGGCTCTCGCTCGACCTGGGCACGCTGCCGTCCCGCTTCCCGTTCCTGCTCATCACCCCGCAGTACGAGGTGGAGCGGCTGCTGGAGCGGCGGGCGCGCGAGCTCGGCGTGGAGTTCCGGTACGAGAGCGAGGTCGTGGGGTTGCGGCAGGACGCCGACGGAGCCGACCTCGACGTCCGCGGCGCCGACGGCACGGTCGTCACCCACCGCGCGGCCTACGTCGTCGGCACGGACGGCCACCGCAGCGCCGTACGCGAGGCGCTCGGCCTGCCCTTCCCCGGCGTCGCGGTCATCAAGTCGCTGATCCTGGCGGACGTCCGGCTCGCCGAGCGGCCCGACAGCGTGCTCACCGTCAACGGCGCCGGCGACGCCTTCGCGATGATCGCCTCCTTCGGCGACGGCTGGTACCGCGTCATGGGCTGGAACCGCAGGAACGAGGTCCCCGACGACGCCCCGCTCGACCTCGACGAGGTCAGGGAGATCACCCGGCGCGCCCTGGGCACCGACTACGGCATGCACGACGCCCGCTGGCTGTCCCGCTTCCACAGCGACGAGCGCCAGGTGCCGCGGTACCGGGTCGGCCGGGTGCTCCTGGCCGGCGACGCCGCGCACATCCACTCCCCGGCCGGCGGCCAGGGCATGAACACCGGTCTCCAGGACGCGGCCAACCTCGGCTGGAAGCTCGCCGCGGTCGTGCAGGGCCGGGCGTCCGACGGCTTCCTGGACACCTACGAGGCCGAGCGGCACCCCGTGGGCAAGGCGGTGCTGCGCAGCAGCGGCGGGCTGGTCCGGCTGGCCCGCGCGCACCATCCGGCCCTGCGCGCGGTACGCGCCCTCGTCTCCGTGGTCGCGAACGCCGCCCGCCCCGTCCGGACGAAGGCCCTCGCCCAGATCTCGGGCATCGGCTACAAGTACCCCGCCCCGCGCGGCGCCCACCGCCTCGTCGGCACCCGCATCCCTGATGCGGCGCTGGAGAGCGGGCGCCTGTACGAAGCGCTGCGCGGCGGACGGTTCGTACTGATCACGCCGAAGACGCCGAAGACGCCATACGGCCGTGACCAGCAGGACTGGCTGACCGTGGAGCGCTGGGCGGACGACCGCCGTACGACCGTGCTGGTGCGCCCCGACGGATACGTGGCCTGGGCCGCGGACGAAGCGGAAGCCGGGGAAGTGGAAGCGGCACTGGCGCTGACCTTTCAGTGATCTTTCAGTTCTCCTGAAAGGAATACTCGAAAACTTTCGATGGACGTGACGGATGACGCGCTGCGACGGTGGACGCGTCATCGTCACCGTCCGTCGAAAGGACCTTCGTGCCCGTGCCCGCCCTCGGGATCGCCCTCGCTGCCGTCGCCACCGTCGTCTGGTCCGGCAGCTTCGTCACCTCCCGCGCCCTGGCCGACAGCGTGCCGCCGGTGCAGCACGCGTTCTGGAGGTGGCTGGTGGCCCTGGCCGTGGTGGCCCCGCTCGGTGCGCGGCAGGCGTGGCGGCAGCGGGCGGCGATCCGCCGGCACCTCGGTTTCGTCCTGCTCGCCTCGCTCCTCGGCGTCACCGGCTACAACACCCTGGTCAACCAGGCCGGTTCGACCACCCCGGCCGCCAACATGGGCATGATCATGGCTGCTTCGCCGGTGCTGATGGCCGGGTTCGAGCGGGCGGCGGGGGTACGACTGGGCGGGCGCCGGATCCTGGGGCTGCTGGTGGCCTGCGCGGGTGTCGTACTGCTGATCGGGGGCGGCGCGGGCGGGGCGCGGTTTGCGGCGGGGGACCTGTGGATGGTGGCGGCGGCGTGCTGCTTCGGGTCGTACAGCGGCCTGTTGCGGCGCAAGCCGGCCGAACTGGGCGGCACCGCCTTTCTGTTCACCACGTTCCTGTTCGGCACGGTCCTGCTGCTGCCCGCACAGGGCGTGAGCCTGGCGCTGCAGGGCGGCTTCGCCCCGACGCCCGGCACCGTCCTGCCGATCCTCTACGTCGGTGTCGCCTCCTCCGCCGTGGCCTTCTTCGCCTGGAACCGGGCGGTCGCGCTGGTCGGCCCGAGCCGTGCCGGAATCGTCTACTACCTCCAGCCCGTGTGCGTGGCCCTGCTGTCCTGGGCACTGCTCGGCGAGGCGACCGGCGCGGCCCAGGTGCTGTGCATGGGCCTGATCCTGGGCGGGGTCGTCCTGGGGGCGGCGGGGCGCCGGTGACGTAGGTTGCCGCCATGGTCGAGTGGGACATCCGGAAGCTGCAGATCCTGCGGACGCTGCGGGAGCGCGGCACCGTCACCGCGACCGCCGAGGCGCTGCGGATGACGCCGTCGGCGGTGTCACAGCAGCTGACGAATCTCGCCAAACAGATCGGGGTGCCGCTGCTGGAGGCGCAGGGGCGGCGAGTGCGGCTGACGGACGCGGCCCGGCTGGTGCTTCGGCATGCCGAGGCGGTGTTCGAGCAACTGGAGCGCGCGGACGCGGAGTTGGCCGCCCATCGGCACGGCGAGCTCGGCGAGGTGCGGGTGGGCGCCTTCTCCACGGCGGTGCCCGCGCTGGTCGTACCGGCCGTGCGGGCGCTGAGGGAGTCGGCGCCCGGGGTGGTCGTACGGGTGCGGGAGGCCGAGGCCGCGGAGGCGTACGAACTGCTGGCCGCGGGCGAGGTGGACCTCGCACTGTCCCTGGCCGCCCAGGCGCCGACGGTCGGGGACGCCCGCTTCACCCGTCTGGAGCTGCTCGCGGACCCCCTGGACGTCGCCCTCCCGGCCGGCCACGACTTGGCGCACGCCCGAGGGCTGCGGCTGGCCGACCTCGCCGGAGAGGAATGGATCTTCGGCGGCAGCGGCCCCTGGTCGGACATCACACGCGGGGCGTGCGAGGCGGCCGGCTTCAGCCCAAGTCAGGGGCATGCGGCGGCGGGGTGGACGGCGATCCTGGCGATGGTGGAGGCGGGCATGGGCGTGGCGCTGGTACCGCGGATGGCGGCGGTGACGCGGGACGGGGTCGTGATGCGGGAGCTGGGCGAGCAGCGGCCCGTCCGGCATGTGGTGGCGGCCGCACGCAAGGGCGGGGAGGACGCGCCCGCGGTGGGGCGGGTGCTGACGGCGCTGCGGGAAACGGCGTCGCGTACGCACGAGGGGCGCCCCATGCCGTAGCACCGGACGCCCCCTCACCTACGGCTTCTACTCCGCCGCCGCGTCCGCCTCCTGTGCCCGCAGCGCCCGTTCGACGCCCGCGCGGGACTCCGAGACCAGGCGGCGCAGGGCCGCGTTCGGCTCCGCCGACGACAGCCAGGCGTCCGTCTTGCGCAGGGTCTCCTCGGAGATCTGGAGCGCCGGGTACAGGCCGACGGCGATCTGCTGGGCGATCTCGTGCGAGCGGGAGTCCCAGACGCCCTTGACCACCTCGAAGTACTTGTCGGTGTAGGCGGCGAGCAGCTCACGCTGGTCGGTCTGGACGAAGCCGCCGATCACCGCCTCCTGGACGGCGTTCGGCAGCTTGTCGGACTCGATGACCGACGCCCACGCCTCGGCCTTGGCCTCGGCGGTCGGGCGGCCGGCCCGGGCCGTGGCCGCGTGCCGCTCACCGGCCGCGGTCTTGTCCCGCTCGTACTCGCCGGCGACCTCCGTCTCGTCGAAGCGGCCCACCGCCGCCAGACGCTGCACGAATGCCCAGCGCAGCTCCGTGTCGACGGCCAGGCCCTCGATCGCCTGGGAGCCGTCGAGCAGGCCCTCCAGCAGGTCGAGCTGCTCCGGCGTACGGGCCGCCGCGGCGAACGCGCGCGCCCACGCCAGCTGGTGGTCGCCGCCCGGCTCGGCCGCCCTCAGATGCGCCAGCGTGGCGTCGGTCCAGCGGGTCAGCAGGGCCTCGCGGGCGGCAGGGGCCGCGTACAGCTCGATCGCCAGCTTCACCTGCCGCTGGAGCGACTGCACGACACCGATGTCGGACTCCTTGCCGATGCCCGACAGCACCAGCGAGAGGTAGTCGCGGGTGGCGAGTTCGGCGTCCCGCGTCATGTCCCAGGACGACGCCCAGCACAGGGCCCGCGGCAGCGACGCCTCGAAGTCGCCCAGGTGCTCGGTGACGAACGCGAGGGACGCCTCGTCCAGGCGGACCTTCGCGTACGACAGGTCGTCGTCGTTGAGCAGGATGACGTCCGGGCGGCGGGTGCCCACCAGCTGCTGCACGGCGGTCAGTTCACCGTCGACGTCCAGCTCGACGCGCTCGTCGCGCAGCAGCTTGCCGGAGGTCTCGTCCAGGTTGTACAGGCCCACCGCGATGCGGTGCGGCCGCAGCGTCGGCTCGCCCTGGGCGCCCGCCGGCAGGGCCGGGGCCTCCTGGCGGATCGCGAAGGAGGTGACGACGCCGTCGGCGTCCGTCTCGATCTCGGGGCGCAGGATGTTGATGCCGGCCGTCTGCAGCCACAGCTTCGACCAGGTCTTCAGATCACGGCCGGAGGTCTCCTCCAGCGCGCCCAGCAGGTCGGTCAGGCGTGTGTTGCCGAACGCGTGCCGCTTGAAGTACGCCTGCACGCCCTTGAAGAACTCGTCCTGGCCGACGTACGCCACCAGCTGCTTGAGCACCGAGGCGCCCTTGGCGTAGGTGATGCCGTCGAAGTTGACGAGCACGTCGTCCAGGTCGCGGATCTCCGCCATGATCGGGTGCGTCGACGGCAGCTGGTCCTGGCGGTACGCCCACGTCTTCATCTGGTTCGCGAACGTGGTCCACGCCTGCGGCCAGCGCGTGCCCGGGGCGTGCGCCTGGCAGGCGATGGACGTGTACGTGGCGAACGACTCGTTCAGCCACAGGTCGTTCCACCACTCCATGGTGACCAGGTCGCCGAACCACATGTGGGCCAGCTCGTGCAGGATGGTCTCGGCGCGGCCCAGGTACGCCGCGTCCGTCACCTTCGAGCGGAACACGTACTGGTCGCGGATGGTCACCGCGCCCGCGTTCTCCATCGCGCCCGCGTTGAACTCCGGCACGAACAGCTGGTCGTACTTCTTGAACGGGTACGCGTAGTCGAACTTCTCCTGGAACCAGTCGAAGCCCTGCCGGGTCACCTCGAAGATGGCGTCCGAGTCCAGGAACTCGGCCAGCGACGGACGGCAGTAGATGCCCAGCGGGACGCTCTGGCCGTCCTTCTCGTACACGCTGTGTACGGAGTGGTACGGGCCGACGATGAGCGCGGTGATGTACGTCGAGATCCGTGGCGTCGGCTCGAAGGACCAGACGTTGTCCTTGGGCTCCGGAGTGGGCGAGTTGGAGATGACCGTCCAGCCCTCCGGCGCCTTCACGGTGAACTGGAAGGTGGCCTTCAGGTCGGGCTGCTCGAACGAGGCGAAGACGCGCCGGGCGTCGGGCACCTCGAACTGGGTGTACAGGTACGCCTGCTGGTCGACGGGGTCGACGAAGCGGTGCAGGCCCTCACCGGTGTTGGTATACGCGCAGTCGGCGACCACACGCAGGACGTTGCGGCCCGCCAGCAGGCCGGGCAGGGCGATCCGGGAGTCCTTGAAGACCTCGGCCGCATCCAGCGTGTCACCGTTGAGGGTCACCTCGTGGACGGTCGGAGCCACGAGGTCGATGAAGGAGTCGGCGCGGTTCTCCGCGACGTCGAAGCGCACCGTGGTCACGGACCGGTAGGTGCCGCCCTCCTGCGCGCCGGAGAGGTCGAGATCGACCTCGTACGAGTCAACGGTCAGCAGCTTCGCCCGCTGCTGCGCCTCTTCGCGAGTCAGGTTTGTGCCAGGCACGCGGTCATCTCCTCGATATGTGTCGGTTGCGTCATCCTTCCACGGGACCTCACCGGAACGCGATGTCCGTTGACCGCCGGTGAGCTCGGGCCGCGCGCGTGAGGCTGGGGGTATGACGAACCGCAGTGCACACCCCATCGATCCGACGGCCCTGAAGGAACTGCGCACCGCCGACGACGCGGGGCGCCGCACGGTTCCCATGACCGACGAGGAGGGCGGCGCGCCCCTGCGCTGCTGCCTTCGCCGCAGCGCCCCCGGCGAGCGCATCGCCCTCGTCTCGTACGCACCGCTGCGCCGCTGGGCGGCCGGGACGGGCGCCGATCCCGGGGCGTACGACGAGCAGGGGCCCGTGTTCATCCACGCCCAGGAGTGCGGGGGACCCGACGGGGACGGGCTGCCCTTCGCGAACGCCCACCGCACGGTGCGCCGCTACTCGGCCGACGGCCGCATCCTCGGCGGCCGGCTCGTGGAGCCGGGCGCTTTCGAGGAGGCGTTCACCGAGGCGTTCGCCGACTCGGCGGTGGCGCTGGTGCATGTACGGGCCGTGGAGTACGGGTGCTTCCTGTACGAGGTGCGCAGGGCCCGCTGAACACGACAGGGGCGCCCACCGGTGAGGTGGGCGCCCCTGTCGTGTGTGCGTGCGGGCGTCAGCCCTTCAGCTCGGCCGCCACCAGCTCCGCGATCTGCACCGCGTTCAGCGCGGCACCCTTGCGGAGGTTGTCGTTGGAGACGAACAGCGCGATGCCGTGCTCGACCGTCTCGTCGGTGCGGATACGGCCCACGTAGGACGGGTCCTGGCCGGCCGCCTGGAGCGGGGTCGGGACGTCGCTGAGGGCCACGCCGGGGGCGCCGGCCAGCAGTTCCTTGGCGCGCTCCACGCTGAGTGGGCGGGCGAAGCGGGCGTTGACCTGGAGGGAGTGGCCGGAGAAGACCGGGACCCGGACACAGGTGCCGGAGACCTTCAGACCGGGGATCTCCAGGATCTTGCGGGACTCGTGGCGGAGCTTCTGCTCCTCGTCGGTCTCGTTCAGGCCGTCGTCGACGATCGAGCCGGCCATCGGCAGCACGTTGTACGCGATCGGGGCGACGTACTTGTTCGGGGCGGGGAACTCCGCGGCCGAGCCGTCGTGGGTCAGCTTGGGCGCGTCGTCGCCGACCTTCTTGACCTGCTCGAACAGCTCGTCCACACCCGCGAGACCGGAGCCCGACACCGCCTGGTAGGTGGCGACGACCAGCGCTTCGAGGCCGGCCTCGGCGTGCAGCGGCTTCAGCACCGGCATCGCGGCCATCGTGGTGCAGTTCGGGTTGGCGATGATGCCCTTGGGTCGGTCGGCGATCGCGTGCGGGTTCACCTCGGAGACGACCAGCGGGACCTCGGGGTCGCGGCGCCACGCGGAGGAGTTGTCGATCACCACGGGGCCCTGGGCGGCCACCTTCGGCGCCAGCGCCTTCGACGTCGAGCCGCCCGCGGAGAACAGCACGATGTCGAGGCCGGAGTAGTCGGCGGTCGCCGCGTCCTCCACCGTCACGCCGTCAAGGACCGTGCCCGCCGAACGGGCCGAGGCGAACAGGCGCAGCTCGGTGACCGGGAAGTCGCGCTCCTTGAGGATCCTGCGCATGACCGTGCCGACCTGACCGGTGGCTCCGACGATTCCGACCCTCACGGTGACTCCTTCTGGGCGTTCTTGCATGTCTGCGGCCTTTCCATCATGCGGCCGACCCAGGTCCGCCTGTCCAATTCTTTGCGCTTCATACCCCCGGACAGGGACACCCCGACCGGCCGGATGGTTCCGGAACTCCCGTCCGCACCCCTGCTGAGCTGCATAAATTCGCCCCATGGAGCGCTCGTGCCGCAAGCTGTGCTGCGCTCGCGCGGCGGTGTGACGTACGCCTCGGAAAAACTCCCGGCGGTCGCGCCGAACGTTTCCGTGCGCTGCGGCGTCGTAGAGGAAACGCGGTGAGGGGGTGGCTTGTGCTGCGCAGAAAGGCCCGCCGTGCCCAGGAGGACGATCACACCGATCCCCTGGACGCGGCCCAGGAGCGTCGGGTGCGAGCGGTGCTCGCGCTCGGCGGGGTGCCGCAGGCGGACCTGCCGGACGGGGTACAGCAGGTACGCCTGCGGCTGCTCGAACGGGCCGCGAGCGGACGCGAGGCGCCGCGGGACGTCTCGGCGTGGGCGGCGGTCGTCGCCTCCAACCTCGCCATGGACTGGCACCGGGCCAAGAAACGCCAGGAACGCCTCGGCGAACGGCTCGCCTCCCTGCGCCAGACCGAGCACCCCTCAGGCGAGGACACCAGCCTGCTCTCCCTCGCCGTGGCCCAGGGCCTGGACGGGCTTCCCGACACCCAGCGTCAGGTCCTCGTCCTGCGGTTCTACGGCGACCTCCCGGTACGCGACATCGCCGCGGAGCTCGGCATCCCGGAAGGCACGGTCAAGAGCCGGCTGCACACGGCGGTACGGGCCCTGCGCGCCCGCCTGCACGAGGACGAGGTGGTGTGACATGACCGCCGAGAACCAGGGCCGCGGCGCCGACGCGCTGATGGCCGCGATCACCGGTGAACCCCTGTCCGACGAGGACCGGGCGGACGCCGCCTTCATGGCCGAGCACGGCTCCGCCGCGGCCGACGTGGCGCTGCTGCGCGAGCAGCTCGGCATCATCGGGCACGCGCTCGCCGAGCCACCGCCACCGGTGCCCGAGCCCGCTCCCGTACGACAGCCCTCCCGGGCCCGGCGCCGGATCTTCTCCGTCGCCCTCGGCTCGCTGGCCGTGGCGGCCGCCGCGTCCGTGCTCGCGGGCATGGGCTGGCTGCTGACCCAGACCGGGTCCGGCGCCCATTCCGACGCGGGGGCGAGCGCCGCGGACAAGGCCGCGTCGCCCTCACAGCAGTCCGGCGGCACCGACTTCGGCAGCCCGCGCTACCTCGCGTGCTCCCGGCTGGTGGCCGAGGGACGGGTCACCGCCGTCGAGCAGATCCCGGGAACGCGGTCGTCGCGCGTCACCCTGCACATGACCCGCTACTACAAGCCGGACAAGGGCGGCGCGCCGGAGCTGACGTTCGAGGTCGACGAGAACGTCGTCCCCGGTCTCCGCACGGACGACCCGGTGCTCATCGGCATCCCGCGGGGCGCCGGCGAGCCCGACTTCTGGGCCGTCGGCGAGCAGGACATCGCCCCCGAACGGGCCTGGATCACCGCCGCGCTGCCCGAGGCGGGGGAGACCGGCTGCTGAACGGCGAGGGGCGGGCGCCCGCACGGACGCCCGCCCCCGATGGCCGTACTCCGGACTACTGACTACGGAACGACCTTCTCGATCTTCACGTTGCCGACGCCCGCGACCGTGCCGCGCGCGTTCAGCAGCCGGACCTGGCCGAAGAACTCACGGCCCTCCGGAGCGGCCGCCTGAGCGGTGACGCTGCCGGCGATGGTGGCCGACTGGCCCGTGCCGAGCTTCACCGGCGCGTCGGACACCGTGACGGTGCCGAGCGCGGCGGAGAAGAACACGTCCAGGTAGTCGTAGGCCGTCGAGCCGGCCGGCACCGAGTAGCCGGTCACCTCGACGCTGTACTTACCGGCGGCCGGGTTCGCGACCGAGACCGACTCCTCCGAGTCACCGTCGGCGGAGCTGCCCACCTCGGTGCCGGCCGCGTCGTAGACGACCAGGTCGAGGTCGGCGGCCGCGTCGGAGACGTTGCCGATGGACACGTCCAGCGACGTGGCGCCCTCGGGCACGTCGACCGTGGTGGTCTGCGTGACGCCCTCGGTGATGTCCGGGCGCGCCGTCTTCGACGAGCCGAGCGGGCCGCCGGCCGCCTTGCCGTCGATGGCCGCGTAGGCGTTGGTCACCTTCCAGGAGGCGGCGGCCGGCGTGCCGACCTTGGCCTCGGGGACGGTCACGGTCTCCGGGTCGAAGGCCGCGCCGAGGACGGTGACGTCCAGCTTGTAGGGGTTGTCGAGCAGCGGCGACGTACGGCGCGACTCGACCTCGATCTCCCAGACGCCCGGCTGCGGGTCGGCGTAGGCACGCACGTCCGGCTTGCAGCCGTTGCCGTCGAGGTAGTTGTTGTAGCAGAACGGCGTGCCGGTGTTGTCGGACGGGACGCCGTAGGGGTGGATGGCGACGAACCGGGTCTGGCTCTTGTCCTTCAGCCCGCCGATCGCGACCTCCAGCGACTTCGCGCCCTCGGGCACGGTCACGAAGTACGACTTGGTGCTGTTGCGCTGGACCGAACCGGACGCGGAGGACGTGTACTTCAGCGGCTGCGACACCACGACCGTGTTGAGGACCTGCTTGTCGATGCCCTCGGTACGCGGGTCGTCGATCTCCAGGATCGCGCTCTTGATGCCCGCCGAGCCCGGTTTCGCGGCGACCTTGACGGTGACCGGCTTGTTCAGGCCGAGGCTGATCTCGTCGGAGCCGACGATACGGAACGTGTCACCCGCGTTGTTCTCCAGGTGCAGCTCGTGCCGGATCGCCCGGTCCGCGCCGGACGTACGCGTGATCGTGACGTCGTACGTCTTCTTCTGCCCTGTCTTCAGGCCGCCCTCGCGGTCGTAGACGCCCGTGCCGAAGCCCGGCGTCTTCAGGAACTGGTCGATCGCGGTGTCGACCGGCGCCTTCACCGTGTACTCGTGGGCGGTGGCGCCGTCACGGATGGAGTCCCAGGCGTCCTCGATGTTGATGAGGCCGGCACCCTCCTCGTACGCCTGCACACCCTTGATGTGGTCGGCGGTCGAGGTCAGCGCGGTGCGCAGCTTCGCCGGGGTCAGGTCGATGCCCTTGGCCTTGGCGGCGCTCAGCAGCAGCGCGGACGCGCCCGCCGCCTGCGGGGACGCCATCGAGGTGCCCTGGAGCATGCCGTAGCCGGCCGGCAGCGAGTAGCCCGCCTCGGCGACCGGGGCGCCCGGCAGCCAGGTCTGGATGGTGTTGATCGCGGCGCCCGGCGCGGAGAGCGTCGGGGTGAAGCCGCCGTCCTCACGCGGGCCGCGCGAGGAGAACGGCATCATCGCGTACGGCTTGGAGACCACCGAGCCGTAGTTGGCGGCCCAGGTCTCCCTGGAGACGGTCGCGCCGACCGAGATGACCTTGCTCGCCAGGCCGGGGTCGCCGATGGTGTTGGCACCGGGGCCGGAGTTGCCGGCGGAGATCACCAGCTGGACGCCGTAGGTGTCGATGAGGCGCGTGTACAGCTCGGCGCGGGCGTTGTTGCCGTCGTTCAGCGCCGGGAGACCGCCGATCGACATGTTGACGATGTCGACGCCACGGTTGACGACGAGGTCGATCATGCCCTCGGTGAGCGCGACGTTGGTGCAGCCGCCGGTCCACGTGCAGGCGCGGGAGGCGACGAGCTTCGCGCCGGGTGCCGCGCCGTTCATCTTCCCGCCGAACAGGCCGTTCGCCGCGGTGATGCCGGCGACGTGCGTGCCGTGCTCGGACTCGATGACGCCGATGTTGACGAAGTCGCGCTTCTGGCCGACCCAGTCGCCGCCCAGCGGGTCCATCGGGACGTCCTTGCGGATCTCCACGACGAACGGCTGGCGCTCGGCGACATCGGTCGCCGGGTCGTCGGTGCCGAAGTACCCGATCTGGTAGCCGTCCTTGTACGGCTTCATAGGGGTGTCGTCACCGAAGTCGAAGTTGTTGTTGAGGTCGACCCGGACGGTGCCGTTCGCGGCGTCGTACAGGACGCCCCAGGAGTCGGTCTTGTCGCCGTCGCGGTTGGCGTCGCCCGCCGCGTCGCCCCCCGTGGTGTACGACTCCAGGAAGGTGCTCACCTGGTAGGTGCCGGCGGGCGCGGTCCAGGTCTTGCCGCCGTAGGTGAAGGTGGGCCCGGAGACGGAGGTCACCATCGGGCGCCAGGTGCGGTCGCTGTCGATCAGCGGGTCGGTGGCGGTGACCCAGTCGACTATCTTCCGCTCGCCCGTCGTGGTCTTCTGCAGCGCCGGGTGGCCGAGGTCGATGCCGGAGTCGAGGATGCCGATGGTGATGCCGCGGCCGTCCGCCTTCGGGTTGTCCTCGACGAAGTCGACGGCGCCCGTCTCGAAGGACGGGTTGTACGGGTTCTCGGCGGGGGTCCTCTTGCCGGGGGCGGGGTAGGAGGCCGCGCCGCCCGTGGACCTCTTCGTGTCCACCGCCGGATCGTCCAGGGGTATCTCCTCGCGCAGGTCGATGCCGTGCACCGAGGAGAGCTTCGCCGCGGCGGCGATGGCCTGGTCGGCCTTGCCGGTGGGGACCGTGGCCCGGACGTAGCCGAGCTTGTCGTAGGTGCGGCCCACAGAGCCGACCGCGTCCAGCTCCTCGGAGACCTGCTCGGTCCGGCCGGGCGCCGTCGCGACCATCATCGTGACGTTCTTGTCGCCGTCGGCCTTGGCCTCGGCGAGCAGGTCGGCGTCGTCCGAACCGAGCTTGTCGTGCGCGGACTTCACGCTCGGGTCGGTCGTGGCCGCGGTCGCGGGGTCGTCTGCCATGGCCATGGGTATCGGCCCGGCTGCGGACAGCGCGGCGACGAGACCGACGGCCACGGCTATGCGGGCCGAGCGTCTCGCGCCCGGCTTCGGATCGCGCTGGGGGGTGAGCGTCATGGGCATCCCTTGCAGATGAAGGAGCTTGAGGCGTCCGGTATGTGAACCCGGACGACCGCACAGCCTGACGCAAGGGAAGGATGTTTGGGAAGAGTTGACCCAATCGAAATGGAGGGGTGGGGAAAACCCCCTGGCCGCATTGCGGAAATCCGCCGCATACGGGGCATAGGTGTGCTCTAGCGTCGCTGTGTGCGGAAGAACTTGAGGGTGGCGGCCTACGCCATATGCGTGCGTGACGGACAACTCCTCCTCGCCCGTTCCCCGGCCCCCGGCGGCGGCTTCGAATGGGTGCTGCCCGGCGGTGGCATGGAACACGGCGAGGATCCCTACGACACGGTCGTGCGGGAGGTGGAGGAGGAGACCGGCTACCTCGTCGAGCCGACCGGGCTGCTGGGCGTGGACTCCGTCCGGCACACTCTCCCGGGCCGCTACGGCCGAGAGGTCGACCACCACGGCGTACGGCTCGTCTACGAGGCGCGGATCACCGGCGGCGAGCTGCGGTACGAGGCGAACGGGTCGACGGACATGGCGGCCTGGCATCCCATGGACCGGGTGCCGGAGCTGAGGTGTGTCCGCATGGTCGGCAAGGGACTGTCGCTGTGGCGCGAGCGGCCCGCCGCGGGGCGGATCCGAGCCGCCGGGAACTAGGTTCCGTACCCCGAAAGATGAACACCGAGTGACCGCGTCCCGGCCGTTCGAGGAGCGGTCGTGGACGCGGAAGGTAGTCCAAGATCGACGTACGGTGATCGGCGCTGCGCGTTGCAGTCATGTTCATGCGCAGGTCATTCCCGGTGCCAACGATCCACAGTGAGCGGGATGTTCGCATCCGCGACCGCCCCGCGACCACTGCCGACGCGTTCGCACTCGGGGAGATCGCGCCATGTCGCGCATACGCTCTGTCGCCAGCTCCGCGCTGGGGGTCCACCGCCGTACCCTGCTCGCCGCCACCGGAGCGGTGACCCTCTCCGCGGGCGTCGGCTACGCCCTGCGGCCCACGGACAGTGAGGCCGCCACGACCGCCCACGCCCCGGCCGACGCCGCCGCCGCGGAGGCCCCCGTCGGCGCCTCCCGCAGGGTGCCGGTCGCCCTCGCGCCGTACACCCGCGGCACCACCGTCGCGAACGTCGCCACGCCGCAGGGCAGCGGCGGCTACCGCCGGCTCGTCGACGGGCCCGGCTGGAAGCGGGTCGTCCGTGAGAACGTGGCCGCCGCGAAGTCCGGCCGCGAGAGGCGCCGTACGGCGCTCGCCGCCTTCGTGCAGCTCACCGACCTGCACCTGATCGACGCCCAGCACCCGCTCCGCCTGGAATACCTGCGCTCCACCGACGTGCACGCCTGGCGCCCGCAGGAGGCGCTGACCGTGCCCGGTGCCGTCGCGCTCGTCGAGCGGATCAACGCGCTGCGGGGCGCCCCCGTCACCGGCGCCCCGCTCCACTTCGCCATGACCACCGGCGACAACACGGACAACAACTGCAAGTCCGAGCTGGAGTGGTTCCTGACGGTGATGAGCGGTGGCCGCGTCACCCCCAACACCGGTGACCCGCGGCACTACGAGGGCGTCCAGAACAGCGGCCTCAAGCAGTACTGGCAAGCCGACGACAGCGTCCGCGACGCCGACAAGCAGCTCGGCTTCCCGCACATCGAGGGCTACCTCGCGGCCGCGATCAGCCAGATGCGCAGCCCCGGCCTGAACATCCCCTGGTACTCGACCGTCGGCAACCACGACGCGATGCCGCTCGGCACCTACGCCTCGCACGCCGACTCCTACCTCACCGACCTCGCCGTCGGCGGCAGGAAGCTCATGAACGTCTCGGCCGCGGACGCCAAGAAGCTCCAGGACTCCCTCAAGCAGGACAAGGACCCCAGGGGCACCGTCTTCAAGGACTTCCTCAAGGCCCACGCCCGCTCCATGCGCTCGGTCACCCCGGACGAGCGCCGCGCGCCGTTCACGCCGAAGGAGTACATCCAGGCCCACCTGGACCCGGCCGTGCGCGGCCACGGCCCGGTCGGCCACGGCTACTCGACGGCCAACCTCGCCGCCGGCACCCAGTACTACAGCTTCCGCATCGCCGACGACGTCATCGGCATCAGCCTGGACACCACCGACCCGGGCGGCCACTACGAAGGGTCCATCGGGGCGGCCCAGTTCAAGTGGCTGGACAAGACGCTGCGCGACAACAAGGACTCGTACGCGATCGTCTTCAGCCATCACACCAGCGAGACGATGGACAACCTGCGCCGGGACCCGGCCCGCCCCGGCGAGCGGCGCGTCGGCGGTGCCGAGCTGCTCAAGCTCCTCGGCAGCCACCGGTCCGTCCTGGCCTGGGTGAACGGCCACATCCACAAGAACGTCATCACCCCGCACACCGGCACCGGCGGCCACTCCTTCTGGGAGATCTCCACCGCCTCCCACGTCGACTTCCCCCAACTCGCCCGCATCATCGAGGTGGTGGACAACAAGGACGGCACGCTCTCCCTGTTCACCACCCTCATCGAGTCCTCGGCCCCGCACCGCACGAGCTTCACCGACCTCTCCCAGACGGGCCTGGCCGCCCTCTACCGCGAGCTGTCCCTCAACGCCCCCGGCGCGAGCACGAAGCTGGCCGGCGAACGCAAGGACCGCAACACGGAGCTCGTCCTGAAGAAGGGCTGAATCACGCTCAACTGTCCCGTCACGCCTCAACCTTCGCAACCGACGCCCGGTCTCTCCCCGCGACCACGCTCGACGAGAGCGCGCAGCGAACAGGGGGAGAGACATGAGCGTACGTACCACTCGCACGGTTCTCGTGGCGGTGACGGCGGTGGCGCTGTCGGCGGCTCTCGCGGCGCCTGCCCTGGCCGCGGGAGCGGGAGGGGGAGCGGGAGCGGGCCATGGTGCGACCCGCAAGGCCATGGAGGCCGCGGTCGCCGACGGGGTGCCCGGGGTGACGCTGACCGCGAAGGACGGCCACGGCACCTGGTCGGCGACGGCGGGTGTCGGCGATCTCAGGACGGGGAAGCCGCGTTCCGGCGACGATCGCTACCGGGTCGGCAGTATCACCAAGACCTTCGTCGCCACCGTGCTGCTGCAGTTGGAGGCCGAGGGCCGGCTGTCGCTCGACGACAGTGTGGAGAAATGGCTGCCGGGTCTGGTGCGGGGCAACGGCCACGACGGCAGCAAGGTCTCGCTGCGCCGGCTCCTGAACCACACCAGCGGCATCTTCAACTACACCGCCGACGAGGACTTCGGCAACACCTACTTCCTCAAGGAAGGCTTCTTCGAGCACCGCTACGACACCAAGAAGCCCGAGGAACTGGTCGCCGTCGCCATGACCCACAAGCCCGAGTTCGAGCCGGGGGCGTCCTGGAGCTACTCCAACACCAACTACGTCCTGGCCGGCATGGTGATCGAGAAGGCCACGGGCCGCCCCTACGGTGCCGAGGTCCGCGACCGTGTCATCAAGCCCCTGCACCTGACCGGCACCTCCGTGCCGGGCACGCGCGTGACGGTGCCGCGCCCGAGCAGCCGGGCCTACTCCAAGCTCGCCGAGACGGCGACGGGTCCGACGTACGACGTCACGGAGCTCAACCCGTCGATCGCCCACTCGGCCGGCGAGATGATCTCCGACTCCCGTGACCTGGGCCGCTTCTACACCGCCCTCCTGCGCGGCAAGCTCCTCCCGCGCGAGCAGCTGGCCGAGATGACCACGACCGTCCCGGTCGACGAGCGCAACGGCTACGGCCTCGGCCTGATGAAGTCCGAGCTGTCCTGCGGCGTCACCGTCTGGGGCCACGGCGGCGGCATCCACGGCTCGATATCGGAGGCGGTCACCACCAAGGACGGCCGTCACTCCCTCGCCTTCAACCTCAACGGCGACTGGTCGGGGGACACGGCCGCGGTGATCGAGGCGGAGTTCTGCGGCACGGACAAGGCGGCCGCGCGCACGGCCCCGCACGGCCCGGACCTCACCTGACACACGAGGAGGGGCCGCCGGCACCAGGCCCCGGCGGCCCCTCCTCTCCCCTCCTGATGCTGCCTTCGCGGTCCGTCACTACCTCGGCAGCACCACGACGTACGCGGCGGGATCACGGTCGGCCGCCGCCATCAGGGCCGTACGGACCACCGCGGCCTGCTGCTCCAGCCCGTCCCGGAGCTTCTTCGGGGTGATGTGGACGACCGTGATGCCGAGGCGCTCCAACGTCTCGCGCTTGCGGGCGTACTCGGACCACAGGTCGTCGTCCTCCTCGCGCTTGCCCTGGCGGGGCGCGCGGGTGTCCAGTTCCACCGCGACCGCCTGCTCCGGCCAGTAGGCGTCGAGGCCGCCGAGGTGGGGGCCGCCGGGCAGGCGCAGGTCCACGTTCCAGACCGGGTCGGGCAGGCCGTGCTCGTGGACCATGGCGTACAGCCGGTCCTCGGCGATGGCGCGGCCCTCGGCGAGCAGGGAGTCCACCGCGTCCACCACATGCGGACGGCTGAGCAGCTTCGCCTGGTTCAACTCCCGTACCACAGAGGCCGGTTCGCAGTGGCCGGCGCGCACGGCCTCGGTGAGCAGCCGGCGTACGGCGCTCGCGTCCGTCAGTTCCGCGACCGCGTCGGCCAGGGCGCGCGGGACCGGCGCCACCGGCAGGCCGGTGATCTGCCGGGGCGTGGGCAGCGCCGGGGCGCGCAGGATGCGGGCGCAGCCCGTGGAGCGCAGCCGGCGCATCCGGGGGACCAGGACGTCGATGGTGTCCAGGGCGGTGAGCGGGGGAGTCGCCGAGAAGCCGTGCAGGGTCAGCGCGGCGAGGCCCGTGATCATCACTTCGGCGTAGGCGGGGGCGGCGTGTCCGTCGCCGCCCGCGTCCGGCTGGGCCGGCACACCCGGCGAGCGCTCCCGCGACGCGTACATCAGCACCGCGTGCAGCCGCTCCTCGCTGGTGGGCGGGCCGGGGTGGAGCAGGACGACACCGGGGAGGAGCTGCTGCCAGGGGCCGCCGGGGCGGCACTGCTCGCCGATCTCGGCGGGCGCGACGCCGTGCGACTTCAGCTGAGCGGCCGTCATGACCCGGCGGTGGATCTCGGAGAGGTGACGCAGGGGGCGGGGGGACAGAGGGGTGTTGTGGTTCATGACCCGGAGGTTCCCGTGCCTGATCGGCCCGCTAACCGCTGTTACAGGGCCGTCGACAAAAACGGACAACCCAGCACTAAAGGACGGGTGTTCGGATGCCGAGTACACACCGAAAACCCCTGGTCCAATCGGGTGGGACCAGGGGTTACGGCTGCTATTGCCTGAATTCCGTAACGGTCACGCAGGCCATGACCGTTGGCCAAAGGTCTCGGATGGTTGACGCCGCCGCGTCACACGCCTGCCCCCGCGTCACACGCCTGCCCCCGCAGCGCCCGCGCCAGATCGTCCCGCGCCTCAAGCACCAGCCGGCGCAGCGCCGGAGCCGCGTCCTCGTGCGCCGAGAGCCAGGCGTCCGTCGCGTCCAGGGTGGCCTGCGACTGCTGGAGCCCGGGGAACAGGCCCCGGACCACGTCCATGCCGATCTGGATGGACCGCTCGGCCCACACCCGCTCGATCACGGCGAAGTACTTCTCGGCGTACGGCGCCAGCAGCTCCCGCTGGGACGGCCGGACGAAGCCCGCGATGGTCGCCTCCACCAGCGCGTTGGACAGCGCGTCCGACTCGACGACCTGCGCCCACGCCTGCGCCTTGACCGCCTCGGACGGCCGCGCGGCCAGGCAGCGCACCTGGTGCCGTCTGCCGGACGCCGTGTCGTCCCGGGCCAGTTCGGCCGCCAGCTCCTTCTCGCCTGCGACGCCGTACGTGGCCAGGGTGTCCAGCAGCACCCAGCGCAGCTCCTGGTCCACGTCGAGCCCGTCGACCGTCGCCGTACCGTCGAGCAGACCCGTCAGCAGCTCGAAGCCGGGCTCGTCCGTCACCCGGGCGAAGAACCGCGCCATCGCCAACTGGTGCTCGCTGCCGTGCTCGGCGGCGTACAGCTGGACCACCGTGCCCTCTCGCAGCAGCTCGGCGCCCTTCTTCCGCCACTCGGGCGCCGCGTAGTGCGTCAGCGCCGACTCGGCCCAGGCGTGCAGCATCTGCAGGACGCCGATGTCGGACTCCCGGTACGCGAACTTCAGCACCAGGCCGATGAACTCCCGCGCCGGCAGCAGCGCGTCCCGTGTCATGTTCCACAGCGCCGACCAGCACAGGGCGCGCGCCAGCGGGTCGGTCATGTCGCCGAGCGCGGCCCGCAGCGTCGCCAGCGAGGTGGCGTCGAACCGGGTCTTGCAGAACGTCAGGTCGTCGTCGTTGACCAGCACCAGCTCCGGCGCCTCGGCGCCCGCCAGCTCCGTCACGATCGTGCGCGGCCCGTCCACGTCCACCTCGGCCCGCGCGTACCGCTCCAGCGCCCCGTCCGCGCCCCGCCGGTACAGGCCCACCGCCACCCGGTGCGGACGCAGCTCCGGGTGCGACTCGGCGGCCTCCTGCACCACCGCCAGCTCGCTCACCCGGCCCTCGCCGTCCAGCAGCACCTGCGGGGTCAGCGAGTTCACACCCGCCGTCTGCAGCCAGGAGCGCGCCCACGCGCCCATGTCCCGGCCGCTGGTCTCCTCCAGCACCGACAGCAGGTCCCCCAGCTGGGTATTGCCGTACGCGTGCCGCTTGAAGTAGCGCCGCGCGCCCTCCAGGAACGCGTCCTGGCCGACGTACGCCACCAGCTGCTTGAGGACCGAGGCGCCCTTGGCGTACGTGATGCCGTCGAAGTTGAGCTTGGCGTCCTGCAGATCGCGGATGTCGGCCGTGATCGGGTGCGTCGAGGGCAGCTGGTCGGCCCGGTACGCCCAGGCCTTGCGGCGGTTGGCGAAGGTGATCCAGGCGTTCTTGAACCGGGTCGCGCCGACGCCTGCGAACGTGCCCATGAAGTCCGCGAAGGACTCCTTCAGCCACAGGTCGTCCCACCACACCATGGTGACCAGGTCGCCGAACCACATGTGCGCCATCTCGTGCAGGATGACGTTCGCCCGGCCCTCGTACGACGCCTGCGTCACCTTGCCGCGGAAGATGTACTCCTCCCGGAAGGTCACCATCCCCGGGTTCTCCATCGCGCCCAGGTTGTACTCGGGCACGAACGCCTGGTCGTACTTGCCGAAGGGGTACGGATAGTCGAAGTGGTCGTGGAAGAAGTCCAGACCCTGCTTGGTGACCAGGAAGACGTCGTCGGCGTCGAAGTGCGGCGCGAGGCCCTTGCGGCACATCGCGCCGAGCGGGATCCGCAGCGTGGATCCGTCGGCGAGGGCGCGCTCGTAGGAGTCCGTGACGTAGTGGTACGGGCCCGCCACGACACAGGTGATGTACGTCGAGATCGGCTTCGTCTCCGCGAACTTCCAGAGCCCGTCGGCGAGTTCGCCGCTGCCGTTGCTCCACACCGTCCAGCCCTCCGGCGCCCGCACCTCGAAGCGGAACGGCGCCTTGAGGTCGGGCTGTTCGAAGTTGGCGAAGACCCGGCGGGAGTCGGCCGGCTCGTACTGCGTGTAGAGGTAGACCTCGCCGTCCTCGGGGTCGACGAAGCGGTGCAGGCCCTCGCCCGTGCGGGAGTAGGCACACTGGGCGTCGACGACGAGCTCGTTGTCGGCGGCCAGGTCCTCCAGGGTGATCCGCGAGCCGTCGAAGACCTCGCTCGGGTCGAGGTCCTTGCCGTTCAGGGAGACGGCCGTCACGCTCGGCGCGATCAGGTCCGCGAAGGTCGTCGCGCCGGGCTCGTTGCAGCGGAAGCGGAGGGTGGTCACCGAGCGGAAGGTGCGCGGCCCGCCCTTGTCGGAGTCCCCGCCGTTGTCGGAGTCCCCGTCGCCGAGCGCGGAACGGACGTCGAGGGACACGTCGTACCCGTCGACGGACAGCAGGGCGGCCCGCTCCCGGGCCTCGTCGCGGGACAGATTCTCTCCGGGCACGGGTGGCACTCCCTGGGGTGGCGTTCAGTATGCGGACAGCCCGATCCTGCCATGTGCCCCTGTCCGGCGGCACCGGGGAATGGCCGGGCGAGCAGCGGTGTTCCCCAGAGGTTCAGCCGAGACCTGCTTGCCCCCGAGGAGAGACATGTCGGACAAGACCCCCGTCGACTTCTGGTTCGACCCGGTGTGCCCCTGGGCCTGGATGACCTCACGCTGGGTCCTCGAGGTGGAGAAGGTCCGCGACATCGAGGTCCGTTGGCATGTGATGAGCCTCGCGGTGCTCAATGAGGACAAACTGGATGATCTGCCGGAGGATTACGCCGCGAACATGCGGCCCGGCGGGAAGACCTGGGGCCCGGTCCGGGTGGCCATCGCGGCCCAGCAGCTCCACGGCGACGAGGTCGTCGGCCGGCTCTACACGGCGCTCGGCACCCGTTTCCACAACCAGGGCCTCGGCGTGAACCGCGACAGTATCGCCGCGGCCCTCGCCGACGCGGACCTGCCCGCCGACCTGATCGAATACGCCGACAAGGACACCTACGACACGGAGCTGCGCATCTCCCACAAGGAGGGCATCGACAAGGTCGGCCAGGAGGTCGGCACCCCGGTCATCGCCGTCCCCGGCGACAACGGCGAGCAGATCGCCTTCTTCGGCCCCGTCGTCACACCGGCACCCAAGGGCGAGGACGCCGCCAAGCTCTGGGACGGCACCCTCGCCGTGGCCTCCGTGCCGGGCTTCTACGAGATCAAGCGGACGCGCACCAAGGGCCCGGACTTCAGCAACCTGTAGGGCTCACTCGTCGGCCGCCGCCTCCTGCGCGAGGAACTTCTCGGGGAGGCGGCCGTAGCCGGCCTTGTTGAACTGCGCGTAGTACGTCAGACAGCCCTTGCCGGTGCACCGCCACAGGTTGTCCACGAAGAAGTCCGGCCCCTCCTTCTCCCGTACCGCCGCCTTCTCCTCCTTGTGGAGGAACCGGAAGCTCTGCATGGTGCCGCAGGTCGGGCAGTCCAGTGTGCGGGTCCTCATCAACCCCTCCTCGCCATCACCGCCAGATCGGGGAAGTCGGTCACCACGGCGTCGACCCCCAGCCCGTAGTACAGCGCGTACTCCGCGAACGCGTCCCCGAAATCGTTCGGTCCGGTTCCCCGCCGCAGGTCCGCCGGCAGGAACTGGTTCTCCGCGCGGAAGGTGTACGGTCCCACCCGCAGCCCCGCCGCATGCGCGTCCGCGAGGAGGGACGTGCCGATGAGCGAGGACTTGTCCGGACCGATCCACCGCGCGTACGCCGCGATCCGCTCCAGCCCCGCCGGGGTCATCATGTCCTTGTACGTCGTCGGATCACCGGACGAGACGAGGTCGTAGGGTCCGCCGGTCGTCCCCAGCGCCTGCCACAGCGGCAGGGACAGGTCCGTCATGCGCTGCAGGCTCGTCGGCTCGAAGGACTGCACGACACATTCGCGCGGGCCGAGCCGGTTGCGGCGGATCGTGGACGCCAGCTTCGGCTCCAGAGGCAGGCCGAGCGAGCGGAAGTACGTCGGATGCTTGGTCTCCGGGAAGACGGCGATCGTCCGGCCGTGCGCCTTGGAGAGCCGGCGCGCCAGGTCGACGACCTCCTGGAAGGTGAGCACCTCCTCCCGGCCGTCGAAGACGGTGTTGCGGTTGCGGACGAGCGGCAGCCGCTCCACCGCCCGCAGCGTCTTCAGCTCCGCCAGCGTGAAGTCCTCGGTGAACCAGCCGGTCACCGCCCGCCCGTCCACGGTCTTCGTCGTCCGGCGGCCCGCGAACTCGGGGTGCGAGGCCACGTCGGTGGTCTGCGAGATCTCGTTCTCGTGCCGGACCACCAGCACATGGTCCTTCGTCGGCACCAGGTCCGGTTCGATCCAGTCGGCGCCGGTCTGCACGGCGTATGTGTACGAGGCCGCCGTGTGCTCGGGACGCCAGCCGGCCGCGCCGCGATGACCGATGACGACCGGCCGCCCCCGTGGACGGGAGCCGGCCGACGGCAGCGCCTGGGCGGCGGTCGCCGAAACGGGGACGGCCGCGGCCGCGAGCAGCAGGGATCTACGTCTCGGATGCATGCAACTCCCTTTCGTCGCAGGGCTGTTCAGGCGCAGGGCTGTTCAGGCGCGGGCCCGGGCGCGCGCCGCGGTCAGGCGGGTCAGGTGTTCCTCGTACCCCTCCGCGTAGTACGCGGCCCGTGCCGCGTCCGGCTCGACGACCGCCGTCGGCCGCGTCCACGCCTCGGCGTCCAGCGGCTCGCCGTACCGCTCGGCCGCCGCGAGCACCGCGCCGCGCGCGCCGACCTCGCCCTCGACGACCCTGAGCGGCCGGCCCAGGACGTCGGCGAGCAGCCGCATCCAGGCCGGACTGCGGGTCCCGCCGCCGCAGACGGCGAGCGTCCCCGTCAGCCCGGCCGCCGCGAGGCAGTGCCGGGCCGCGTAGCCGATGCCCTCGCAGGTCGCCCGGACCAGGTCGGCACGGGTCGACTCCAGCGAGACACCGGTCAGTTCGGCGCGCAGCCGGGGCTCCACGAAGGGCGCGCGCTCACCCGACGGCGCGAAGTACGGCAGCACCCGCACCCCGTGCGCCCCCGGCGGGGTGTCGGCCAGCAGCCCGTCGACCTCCTCGTGCCGCACGCCCGTCGTCGACAGCACCCAGTCCAGCGCCGCCGTACCGACCATCGCGGGCATCGCGCGCAACCAGTGCCCGGGCCGGTCGGTGCTGATGTACAGGCCGGCCGGCTCACCCGTCAGATCCAGATCGGTGGTGGCGACGAGGCTGGCCAGACAGGTGCCGACGATGAGGAGCCCGTCGCCGGGCGAGGTCACGCCCGCACCCAGCGCGCAGGCCGGCAGGTCGTACGGCCCGTTCGCGAGCCGCGTCCCGGCCGCGAGGCCCTCGCCGAGCGCCGGTGCCGTGGCGACCGGATCGCTGACCGGCGCGAGCAGCCCGCGCCGGTGGGTGAGGCCGAGCAGCTCCACGACCCGGTTGTCGTAGCTCCGCGTCCGCGGGTCCAGGAACGGCATCGAGGCGTCCGACACATCCGTCGTCGGCCCCGCCCCCGTCAGCCGGTGGAACACCATGTCCTTGCAGTACAGCGCGGCCGCCGCGGCATCCAGCGCCTTCGGCTCATGGCTCTCCAGCCACGCCAGCAGCGGGCCCGGACAGCCCGGGAACATCGCGCTGCCGGTGCGCCGGAACACCGTCTCGAACGTGCCGTCCGCCAGCCACCGGTCGACCAGCTCGTGCGCCCGCCCGTCCATCCAGGACGCCGCCGCCCGCACGGGCCGCCCCTGCGCGTCGACCAGCCACACCCCGTCGCCCTGCCCGGTCAGCCCGGCCAGCTCGACGGGTTCCGGCACCTGGGCGGTCAGCGAGTCAAGTACGTCGACGACGGCCGCGTACACCTCCTCCATGTCCTGCTCGACGACCCCGCCGTGCAGGGTGAGCCCCACCGACCTTGATTCGATGGCGAGTTCACGACCGGTGCTGTCGAACGCGGCAGCCTTCACCATGGACGTACCTACGTCGATCCCGACGTACATAACGGGTCTCCTCTACGGTCCGGTAGCGCCCCTCAGGGGCGCGGGGAACTGCGCGACCAGCCACAACGACGCCGCAGACGACCGACGACAAATCGCGGCACTCAGGTCAGCGCATGCGCCAACGGCTCCCCCCGCACCCAGCGCCCCACCTCCGCCGCCGCGATCGCCGCCGCCTTCTCCGCCACCGCCCGCGACGCGCCTCCCAGGTGCGGGGTCAGCACGACGCGGTCCGCCAGGGCGTGCAGCCGCGAGTGCGGGGGCAGCGGCTCCTGTACGTAGGTGTCGAGGGCCGCCGCCGAGAGGTGGCCGTCCTCCAGGGCGGCGCACAGCGCTTCCTCGTCGAGGAGTGGGCCGCGGGCCACGTTCACGACGACCGCGCCCCGCGGCAGCAGGGCCAGCTCCCGGGCGCCGATCAGCCCGCGGGTCTCCGCGGTGAGCCGGGCGTGCAGGGTGACGACCCGGGAGCGGCGCAGGAGTTCGTCGAGGGAGGTCAGGCGCAGGCCGTGGATCTCGCCGCGGGCGTAGGGGTCGTAGACCATCACCTGCGCCCCGAACGCGCACAGCGCCCGCGCGACCCTGCTGCCGACGGCGCCGTAGCCGACGAGCCCGACGGCCAGGTCCTCCAGTTCCAGGCCGCTGTGGTCGTAGGTGTAGTACGTCGAGCCGTCCCAGCTGCCCCGCAGCGCCAGCAGATGGTGGGCCTGCGGGATACGGCGCAGCGCGGCCAGCAGCATGCCGACGGTGAACTCGGCGGTGGCGGCGGCGTTGCGGCCGGGTGCGTAACAGACCCGCACGTCGTGCCGCTTGGCCGCGTCCAGGTTGACGTTCACCGGACCGCCCCGGCACACGACCACCAGCCGCAACTGCGGGCAGGCGTCCAGGACGCGCTCCGTCACCGGGCCCATCTGGGTCACCAGCACCTGCGCCCCGGCGAGCGCGGCGATCAACTCGTCCTCGGCGTCACTCGCCTCCGCCACCTCGGCCACCGTCCCGAACGGCTCCAGCGGCCAGCCGAGCGTCAGCTCGCCCACATCACAGCTGAGTTCATGGGCGAGCGCGTCCTTGATGAGCGACGGCAGGATGAAGTGGTCGCCGGCGGCCACCACGCGCACGCGGTTCCCGTTGGTCATCGCAGGGAGTCTCCCGTCTCGGCGTCGAAGACATGGGTGAGGTCAGGGTCGGCGGTGACGTGGACGCGGTCGTCGTGGGCGAGGCGGACCTCGGCGTCGGTGACGACGACCAGGGGATGTGCGACGCCGTCGAGGGTGAGGGTGGCGATGCCCGACTCCAGCAGGGGTTCGTGGGCCACGACGCGGGCGGCGAGGCCGTCCCCGCCGGTCAGCGTGAGGTCCTCCGGGCGGATCCCGACCACCACCTCGCGGCCCGCCGACACCGGCACCGGCAGCGCGATCCGTGCCGTGTCGGAGAGACGGGCGTGGCCGTCGTCCGTCGCCACGCCCGGCAGCAGGTTGATCGCCGGTTCACCGACGAAGTCCGCGACGAAGAGGTTGGCGGGGCTGTCGTAGATCTCGTACGGGGTGCCGAGCTGCTGGATCACGCCGTCCTTCATCACGGCGATCCGGTCGGCGAGGGAGAGGGCCTCCTCCTGGTCGTGGGTGACCAGGATGGTCGTATGCCCCAAGTCGCGCTGGATGCGCTTCAGTTCGCGGCGTGTGGTGTCGCGCTGGGCCGCGTCGAGGTGGGACAGCGGCTCGTCGAGGAGGAGCACGTCGGGTTCGCGGATCAGCGCGCGGGCCAGGGAGACACGCTGCTTCTGGCCGCTGGACAGGCCCGCGGGGCGGGCGTCGAGGATGCCGGTGAGGTCGACCCGCTCGGCGATCTCCTTGACCTTGCGGGCCACGTCTCCCCGGTCGGCCCGTCTGCGCGCCTTGAGGCCGAAGGCGAGGTTCTCCGCCACCGTCAGCGGCGGGTACAGGGCGTAGTTCTCGAAGGCGACTCCGATGTTGCGCCGCTGGGCGGGCCGGGAGATCACCGACGAGCCGCCGACCAGCACGTCTCCGCCGGTCACCGTCTCCAGACCGGCGATCATCCGCAGTGTCGTGGACTTCCCGCAGCCCGACGGGCCGAGCAGTCCGAGCAGCTCGCCGGAGCGCAGGGTCAGGTCGATGCCGCGTACGGCGTCCACCGGCGGGCGACCCCGCGCCGTATAGGTCTTGCGCAGATCACGTAGCTCCAGCTCGGTCATCGCCGCCCCTCGTCATCGCACAGACCTCGTAGGTGACCTTGTGCTCGTCCAGGTCCCGCAGCGCCTCGGCCGACGCCCCGTCGTCCACGAGGAGCAGGTCGAAACGGGACAGGGGGACCACCCGGTGCAGGGCGACCCGGGCGAGCTTGGTGTGGTCGATCAGCAGGACGTTGCGGGCGGCCGCATCCAGCATGGCCCGCTTCACCGACACGATGTGCTGCTCCTGGTGGTAGGCGTACCCCCCGTGCACGGCGGACGTCGACGCGAAGCAGACGTCCACCCGCAACTGCCCGATCGCCTCCACGCAGGACACGCCGAGGAACGAGGAGTGGAGCGGGTCGTAGTCCCCGCCGAGCGCCATGAGGTGGATGCCGCGCTGGTCGGAGAGCATGTTGATCGCCTGAAGGAAGTTGGTGACGACCGTCAGCGGGGTCACCTCCCCGAGCCGCAGCCTGCGGGCTATCTCCAGGGTGGAGGTGGAGTCGTCCAGCATGATCGCCATGCCGGGCTCGACCATCCTCAGGGCGCGTTCGGCGACGGCGGCCTTCTCCGCGCGCATGGTCTTCAGCCGGTACTGCACGTTCGACTCGAAGACCCCGGACGGCTGTGCGGTCACCCCGCCCCTGAACTTCCGTACGATCCCCTGCCGTTCGAGCTCGTCGAGGTCCCGGTGGATGGTCATCAGGCTCACCCCGAACCGCTCGGCCAGCTCGGCGGCGGTGGCGGAGCCGTCGGCGAGGACCTGCTCGGCCATCGCGGACTGGCGGGCGGCGGGGCCCTGCTGGGCGTGGTTCATGGTCCGATCCTTCGTCCTGGACGCTCCGGCCGGTCGGCCTCGAACAGCAGCAGGTTCTCAGGCCGGACCGACAGTCGTACCGGATCGTCGGGCCGAAGGGCGGACGCCTCGCCGCGCGGGGCGACCAGGGACAGATTCTGCGCGCCGAGCCGGACGGTGACCTCCACGGACCGGCCGAGCACCTCGGTGACGTAGACGGTGCCGGTGAGCTCGTGCCCGGGGCCCTCGCCGAGGGTGAGATCGCGGGGCCGGACGCCGATCAGTACGTCCGTGCCGGCGGCGCCGGCCCGGACCGGCAGCTCGACCTTGCCGTCGGCGGAACGGAAGCCGCCGTCGGCGGTGACCGACCCCGGCAGCAGATTGATCCGGGGCCGCCCGAATGCCCGCGCGACCTCCGTGTCGTGGGGCCGGTACCAGATCTCCTCCCGCGTCCCCGTCTGCACGATCCGCCCGTCCCGGATCACCCCGATCCGGTCGCCCAGCGCCAGCGCCTCCACGGAGTCATGGGTGACGTAGAGGGTGGTCGTGCGCCGCACCGCCCCGATCGCCTTCAGCTCCGCCCGCATCTGCTGGCGCAGTTTGGCGTCCAGATGGGAGAGCGGTTCGTCGAGGAGGAAGGCACGCGCGGGGCGGACCAGGACCCGGCCGAGGGCGACGCGCTGCCGCTGGCCGTTGGAGAGCCGGCCGACCGGGCGGTCCAGCAGGGGCGAGATGCCGAGGAGTTCGGCGACCTCGCCGATCCGCTCCCGGGCCTCGGCCGCGGGGAGGCGGTGCCGTGGGGAGCGCAGCGGCGAGGCCAGATTGTCGTAGGCCGACTTGTGCGGGTAGAGGGCGTAGCTCTCGAAGCACATCGCGACGCCGCGGTCGTACGGCTCGACGCCGCGCATGTCCCTGCCGTCGAGCTCGACGGTGCCGGCGTCGGGGGTCTCCAGGCCGGCGACGGTCTTCAGGGTCGTGGTCTTGCCCGCGCCGGAGGGCCCGAGGAGGCAGAAGAACTCGCCCTCGCGGACATCCAGTTCGAGGTCGTCGAGCGCGGTGACCTTGCCGTAGGTCTTGCGTACACCGTGCAGCCGGATCATGACTTCACCGCCCCGAACGACAGGCCCCGCACCAGATACCGCTGGATGGTGAGGGCCAGCAGCAGGGGCGGGACCACGGAGACCAGTGCGGCGGCGGCCGTGAGGTTGTACTTGGGCCGGTCGCCGCCGAGGAAGGACAGGGCGCCCACCGTCACGGTCTGTGCCTCGTTGGAAGTGAGGATCAGCGGGAAGACGAAGTTGTTCCAGGCGAAGATGAAGGCGAGCAGGGACACGGCCGCCACCCCCGGCTTCACCAGCGGCAGCGCCACCCGCAGGAACGCCTGTTTGCGGGTGTAGCCGTCCAGCAGCGCCGCCTGTTCCAGCTCGGGTGTGAGGTCGGCGAAGTAGGACCGCATGATCCACACGATCAGCGGCAGGGTGACCAGCTGGAGCACCCACACCATGCCGACGTAGGTGTCGAACAGGCCGAGCTTCTGGTACAGCACGAACAGCGGGATGATCACGGTGAGTTCGGGCGCGAACCGGAACGACAGCAGCGTGAACATCAGGTTCTCGGAGCCCTTGAAGCGCCAGCGCGCCGAGGCGTACGCCGCCGGGAGTCCCACCAGCAGCGACAGGACCACCGCGCCCACCGACACGACCAGGCTGTTGACGAAGAACCGCACGAACGGGATGCCCTCGCTGTCGCCGAGGACCGTGCGGTAGCCGTCGAGGGTGGGGGAGAAGGAGAAGTAGGTGGAGAAGAGCTGGTTCGTCGGCTTCAGCGACAGGATCACCATCCAGGCGATCGGGAACAGCGCGAAGACGAAGTAGAGGATGAGGGCCGCGTCGGCCAGCCATCCCAACAGGCGTTTGCGTACGGTCATTTCGCCTCGGCCGCCTTCCGCTGGATCTTTCCGAGATGCTTCACGAGCACCATCGCGGCGAGATACACCACGGCCCACAGCACGATCGTGTAGCTGATGCCGAAGGAGTAGCGCTGGAAGCGGATCGCTTCCAGATAGGCCCGGATCTGCAGGACGACGGTCGAGTCACCGGGGCCGCCCTCGGTCAGGGCGTAGATGATGTCGAACACCTTCAGCGAGTCCATGAACCGGAAGATCACCGCCACCAGGACGTACGGCCACAGCATCGGCAGCGTCAGCCGCCGGAAGGTGTACCACCAGCCCGCCCCGTCGACGGCCGCCGCCTCGAAGGGGGAGGTGGGCAGGGAGCGCAGCCCGGCGAGCGCGAGGATCGCGACGAACGGTGTGTACACCCACACGTCCACGGCGATGGACGACAGCAGCGCCCCGGTCGGGGTGTCCGTCCACTGCACTCCGCCAAGACCGAAGGGTCTGAGCAGATGGTTCACGACGCCGACCGACGGCTGCAGCATCAGCTTCCAGATGATCGCCGCGATCACCGGCGCGATCATCAGCGGCAGGATGAGGATCTTCTCCAGCACCCGACCGACGATCGTCGAGCGGTGCAGCAGCAGGGCGACGGCGACCCCCAGCACCGTCTCCACGGCGGCCGCCCCCACCGCGTACAGCACCGTCACCCACGCCGAGTTCCAGAACGCCTCCTGGGTGAAGACGGTCTGGTAGTTCTCGAACCGCACCATGTCCGGCTGTGGCTTGCTCGCCGAGAAGTCGAACAGCGTGTAGTAGAGGCCGAGCCCGAAGGGGTAGAGGATTCCGCAGGTCAGCAGCAGGGCGGGGACGATCAGGACGTACGGGCGAAGGGCCAGCCGCCATCCCATCGCGCTAGCCCACCTTGTCGGCGAGGTCGCCCGCCAGCCTGCCGAGGACCGACTCGGCGCCCTTGCCGCCGTAGATCTCCTGAAGGGCGGCGGCCCAGCTGGTGGTGGCGTCGAAGAACTGGGCCTGCGGGGTGAACTGGATCTTCGTCTGGTCGACGACGGTCTCGAAGGTCTCGATGAAGCCGGGCAGGTGCTTCATCTTGTTCTTGTAGGCGGCGTCGTCGGCGATCGACTTGCGGACCGGGTCGATGTGGTTGTGCGTGAGCGCGCTCTTGCGCAGATGCTCCTTGCCGGTCGCCCACTGCAGGAACAGCCAACTGGCGCTCTTCCTCTTGCTCTTGGCGTTCATGCCGAGCGACCAGATCCACATGTTGGTGGCCAGCGACCCGTCCGGTCCCTTGGGTCCGGGATGGAAGGCGATCTTCCCGGAGGCCGGGCTCGCCCCCTGAACGGCCTGGAAGTAGGCGGCCGTGTCCGCGTCGAACAGCATCCCGGCCTTCTTCGCGCCGAGGTCGCTGGAGCACTGGTACCAGGTGTACGACGTCCAGGACGGCGGCCCGCCCTGCTTGACCATGCCGGCCCAGTCCTCGGTGAACGCGACGGCTTCCGGGCTGTTCATGGCGGGTGTGAGCTTCCCGTCCCGGACCGTGAAGTCCTTCAGCCCGTTGCGGGCGTACATCGTCATGAAGCCCGGGTGGATGGTCGCCCAGCTGCGGGAGCCCCGTACGGCGATCCCGTACATGCCGTCGAACCCGGCGCCCGGCGCCTTGCGCTTGATGACGCCGGCGAGGTCGCGCAGCTCGTCGAAGGTCTCGGCGGGCTTGAGGCCGAGCTTCTTGAAGACGTCCGTGTTGTAGGCGACGACGTTGGTCTCCCAGCCCCACGGCAGCGCGTACTGCCCGCCCTGTCCGAGCGGCGCGCCCGCCTTCAGCGACCACTGGTCGGCCTGGAGGAGGTTGGGGAAGAAGTCGGCCTGGTCCCATTCGGCGCCGGTCGCCGAGGAGTTGCGCATCCAGGGACCGAGGTCCTCCAGCCAGCCCGGCGGGCCGTACTGCCAGACCATGTACGCGCCCAGCATGAACACGTCGTAGGAGGCGCGTCCGCTGGACAGGTCGACGGTGAGCTTGTCGAAGTAGTTGTCCTCGGGGAAGACGTCGTACTCGACCTTGATGCCGGTCTTCTCGGTGAAGGACTTCAGGTCGGCTATCAGCGCGTCCGTGTACGGGTGCTTGTTGAGCAGCGCCTTGACGGTGGTGCCCTTCTCCCGCTTCCAGTCGAAGGAACCGGTGACGTCGTCCGCCGCCGAGCCGTCGCTCTTGCTGTCGTCGCCGCCGAATCCGGCACCGCAGGCGGTCAGCAGGGGCGTGGCGGCCAGGGCGCCGCCCAGCGCCAGGAACCGTCGGCGGTCGTGCACGTGCGTGTCCATCCGTGACCTCCACGTGGGGCTCGGTCAATTGCGCGGGTGCTGCGTCTTCCCGGGGCTGTGACATCAGCGGCTCCGCCGCGGGCCCCCGGACCCCCAGCAGAAAAGCAACGTCGGCCGGGAGGACCGGCGCGAAGATCGCGCGGCAGATTCGGTTAACACGGCGAGTCGACTCGTTAACAGAGGGTGGAACGGCGGAAGTTGGGCGTCAATCCCTCGCGCACGGGAAAATATCGGTGCAGAGTGAGAAGTTAACGGATCCAGATGTGCGGGAGGCCGGATGACTGACGAGCACGAGGCCTGGCTGGGGATCGACCTGGGCACCCAGAGCGTGCGGGTTCTGCTGGTCACCGGGGACGGCACGGTCCTCGGCAGCGGCTCGGCGCCCCTCGCCGGGCGGCGGGACGGGGTGCGGCACGAGCAGGATCCGGGGGCGTGGTGGGAGGGCGTGTGCGCCGCCTCCCGCGCCGCGCTGCGGGAGCACCCCCGGGCGAGGACGCGGGTCGGCGCGCTCGCGGTGTGCGGGACGTCCGGGACCGTGCTGCTGACGGACGGCGCGGGGCGGCCGATGAGCCCCGCCCTGATGTACGACGACGGACGGGCGAGCGTGCAGGCGGCGCGGGCGCGGATGGCCGGGCTGGTGGTGCAGGACACCTGGGCGCTGCCGAAGGCGGTATGGCTGACCGAGACGTACGGCCCCGGCCGGATCACCCACCAGCCGGACCTGGTCGTCTCCCTCCTCACCGGCGAAGTGCCGTCGGCCGACTCCAGCCACGCCCTGAAGACCGGCTACGACCTGGAACACGACGCCTGGCCGGGCATGCTGCCCCGCCTCGGTCTGCCGGAGACCGCGCTCCCCGAGGTCGTCCGGCCCGGCAGCCCGCTCGGCGAGGTCTGTGCGAGCGCCGCCGACGCCACCGGCATCCCCGCCGGCACCCCCGTCGTCGCCGGGATGACCGACGGCTGCGCGGCCCAGATCGCCTCCGCCGCACTGCGCCCCGGCTCCTGGAACTCGGTGCTGGGCACCACGCTGGTGCTCAAGGGCGCGTCCTCGACGCCGGTCCGCGACCCGACCGGCGTGGTCTACAACCACCGTGCCCCCGACGGCAGTTGGCTGCCCGGCGGGGCCTCCAGCGTGGGCGGGGGCGTGCTCGCGGCGGCGTTCGCGGGCGCCGATCCGGCGGCCATGGACACGCTGGCCGCCGCGTACGAGCCGTCCGGCGCGATCGCCTACCCCCTGGTGTCACCCGGCGAGCGCTTCCCGTTCCACGCGCCGGAGGCCACCGCGCTGGTCCTGGGCGAACCGGAGTCGGACGCCGACCTGTGGGCCGCGCTGCTCCAGGGCGTCGCCTTCACCGAACGCCTCTGCCTGGACTACCTGCACCACCTGGGCGCCCCCCTCGACGGCCCCCTCACCTTCACCGGCGGCGCCGCCCGCAGCCCCTACTGGAACCAGCTGCGCGCCGACGTCCTGGGCCGCCCCGCCCGGGTGCCCGAGGAGACGGAACCCGCCCTGGGGATGGCCGCGCTGGCCGCGTACGGCACGGGCTCGGCACCCGGACTCGCCGAGGCCGCGGAGGCCATGGTCCGCATCGGCACGACCGTCGCACCGCGCCCCGACCGCACCGCCCGTTTCGCCGAGCCGTACGCCCGCCTGGTCGACGAGCTGACCGCGCGGGGCTGGCTCCCGCCCCCGGTCGCGGCGCACGCGCACGCCCGCCTGGACGGGGATACTGCGGACTCATGAGCACGAGCACCCACGCGACGCTGCTGCTGGCCCGGCACGGACAGACGGTCTGGCACGCCGAGAACCGCTACGCCGGGGTCAGCGACGTGTCCCTGACCGACACGGGCCGCGCCCAGGCCGACGCCCTCGGCCGCTGGGCCGCCGCCCACCCGGTCGACGCGATCTGGACCTCGCCCCTCTCCCGTGCGGTGATCACCGCCGATCCGGCCTGCCGGGCCCTCGGCCTCACCCCGCAGCGCGAACCCGGCCTGCGCGAATGCGACTTCGGTGTGCTGGAGGGCCGTACGCTCGCGGAGTTCGCGGCCGAGGACCCGGCCGCGGCGGAGGCGTTCCGCACCGACCCGGTGGCCCACCCGTTCCCGCGGGCGGAGGACCCGTCGGCCGCCGCCGAGCGCGGCGCCGCCGCCCTGCGCCGGATCGCCGCCGCCCACCCGGGCGAGCGGGTCCTCGTGGTCGCGCACAACACGCTCCTGCGGCTGGTGCTGTGCACGCTGCTGTCGATCCCGGCCGGGGAGTACCGCAGAGTGTTCCCCCGGCTGCGCAACGCCGCGGTCAGCGAACTCCTCGTGAGAACCGACGGATCCGCCGCGCTCGTCTCCCTCAATGTGCCCTGCGACCCCGACCTGCCGTAGCACCATGGGCACATGACGGAGATCGACACCTCGGTACCGCACTCGGCCCGGATCTGGAACTACTGGCTGGGCGGCAAGGACAACTACCCCGTGGACGAGGCGGCGGGCGACGCGTACACCGCGGTCTTCCCCGGCATCGTCACCATCGCGCGCAGCAGCCGCGCCTTCCTGGGCCGCAGCATCCGGTATCTGGTGACGGAGGCCGGCGTACGCCAGTTCCTCGACGTCGGCACCGGCCTGCCCACCGTCGACAACACCCACGAGGTCGCCCAGCGCCTCGCCCCCGAGTCGAAGATCGTCTACGTCGACAACGACCCGCTGGTCCTGGCCCACGCCCGCGCCCTGCTCACCTCCACCCCCGAGGGCAGCACGTCGTACGAGGACATGAGCCTGTACGAACCGGAGAAGATCCTTCAGGCCGCCTCCCGGACCCTCGACCTCTCCCGCCCCACGGCCCTGATCCTCAGCGGCATCCTGGGTCACGTCGCCGACTACGACCGGGCCCGCGACCTGGTCCGCCGGCTGCTGGCCGGCCTGCCCTCCGGCAGCTACCTCTGCGTCAACGACGGCTCCCGGGGGACCGACCCGGACTACGAGAACGCCCAGGACGCCTACAACGAGACCGGCGCCGTTCCTTACTTCCTGCGCCCCGTCGACAAGATCGAGGGGTTCTTCGAGGGCCTGGAACTCGTCGAGCCGGGCATCGTCTCCGTCCCGCTGTGGCGCCCCGAGCCTTCCGACGAGGAGCGCCGGCCGATCGGCCAGCACGGCGGGGTGGGCCGCAAGCCCTGACGCCCCTCGGCACATGGGAAGCCCCCGCGAGTCACGTCCTCGCGGGGGCTTCCGTCATTCCGCCTGCCGGGTGAAGGTTGAGAAGACGATCACGAGGCAGGACGACTTGTGCGGCCCGGCGCCGTCAGGGCGCGAGCAGCAGGACGTCCGTACGGGACTTGGCGGCGGCGTAACGCCGGGCCACGTCCTGCCAGTTGACGACCTGCCACATGGCCTCGATGAAGTCGACCTTCTGGTTCTTGTACTGCAGGTAGAAGGCGTGCTCCCAGGCGTCGAACACGAGGATCGGCGTGGCGCCCTGGCCGACATTGCCCTGGTGGTCGTAGACCTGCTCGACGATCAGCCGCCCGCTCAGCGGCTCGTACGCCAGCACGCCCCAGCCCGAACCCTGCGTGGTCGCGGCGGCCTTGGACAGCTGCGCCTTGAAGCCGGCGAAGGACCCGAAGGCCTCGGTGATCGCGTCCGCCAGCTCGCCCACCCCGTCCGCGGCGAGCGGCTCGCCACCGCCGTCACCGGTCATGTTCTGCCAGTAGATGCTGTGCAGGATGTGCCCGGACAGATGGAAGGCCAGGTTCTTCTCCAGGCCGTTGACCGACCCCCACGACTCCTTGTCCCGCGCCTCGGCCAGCTGCTCCAACGTGTCGTTGGCGCCTTTCACGTAGGCCGCGTGGTGCTTGTCGTGGTGCAGCTCGATGATCTCGGGGCTGATCACCGGCGCGAGCGCGGAGTAGTCGTAGGGCAGTTCCGGGAGTGTGTAGACGGGCATGAAGGGTCCCCTCAGAGCTCTTATTGCAAGTAGCTTGCAACAACAAGCTAACAGCAAAAAGCCCCCGTGTGGATCACACGGGGGCTCTGTCGCGGCTCGGGCGGGTCAGACCTGGGCGCGCCTGCGCTGCCAGACGTACCCGACGATCGCCAGGAGCACCGTCATCCCGCCCGTCGAGTACAGCTGCACCCGCGTGTCCGGCTCCCGGGCCATCAGGACGAAGATCGCCGCCATGCCGGCCATCGCGACCCAGGTCAGCACCGGGAAGGCCCACATGCGGACGACCAGCTTCTCCGGGGCCTCGCGCTCCAGTTGGCGGCGCAGCCGCAGCTGGGAGACGGCGATCAGGATCCAGACCACCAGGATGACCGCGCCGATCATGTTCAGCAGCCAGGGGAAGACGTCGTCCGGTCGCCAGTAGGACAGGACGACGCACACGAAGCCGAAGACGCAGGAGGCGAGGACCGCGATCCGCGGGACGCCGCCCGACACCCGGCCCAGCCACGCGGGGCCCTGACCGCGCTGCACCAGGGAGTACGCGATGCGCGAGGAGCCGTAGATATTGGCGTTCATGGCGCTCATCAGGGCGATCAGGACCACCACGTTCATCAGCTGACCGGCGCCGGGGATGCCCAGGTGGTCGAGGGTGGCGACGTACGGGCCCTTCTCGACGACCTCCTTGGAGTCCCAGGGGACCAGCGTGACCACGACCGCCATCGAGCCGATGTAGAAGAGGGCGATGCGCCACATGGCCGTGCGCACCGCGCGCGCGACACCGCTGACCGGGTTCTCCGACTCGGCCGCCGCGATGGTGACCGTCTCCATGCCGCCGTAGGCGAAGACCGAGGCCAACAGGCCGATCATCAGCCCCTCGCTGCCGTTGGGGAGGAAACCGCCCTCACCGGTGAGGTTCGCGGTGCCCGGCGCGTCCGTACCGGGCAGGACACCGGCGATGGCCAGCCCGCCCAGCACCAGGAACAGCGCGATCGCGCCGACCTTCAGCGCGGCGAACCAGAACTCGAACTCGCCGAAGTTCTTCACGGCGGCCAGGTTCGCGCCGCAGAAGACGACCATGAACAGGGCCACCCAGGCCCACTCCGGTGTCCCGGGCAGCCAGCCCGTCACGATCTTCGCGGCGCCGATGCCCTCCAGACCGACGGCCGTGCACAGCAGCACCCAGAACGACCAGCCGGCCGTGAAGCCCGCCCAGGGACCGATGGCCCGTTCGGCGTGCGCGGAGAAGGAACCGGAGGAGGGATACGCGGCCGACATCTCGCCGAGCATCCGCATCACCAGCATCACGAGGAGGCCGGAGATGACATAGGCGATGACGATCGAGGGTCCGGCGGCGGCGATACCGGCCCCGGAACCGACGAACAGGCCCGCGCCGATGACACCACCGAGGGCGATCATCGACAGGTGACGCTGCTTGAGACCGTGGGAGAGGGAGACGTCGTCCGCCTGCGCGGGCGTCTCCGTGGTGGTGCTGTCCTGCATGGGCGCGGCTCGTCCAATGCGTGAGAGGGCAAAAAAACGCCCACAGTGTGGTCATCCCCTCCGCTCAGAAGGAGAGGATGACCACTATGCGGACACTCACCGCACTGTAGGTGATGTGTACATCACGCAGCGACGGGGGTGTAGTGCGAGGCGTCCCCCTCGATCGAGTGGCTCGCCTTGCCCTCGATGCCGACCGGGACGTCACCGGCGACGGTCACCCGGTGCAGCCGGCGCGGCTGCCCGTCGTAGTTGTCGACCGCGTAGTGCTGGGTGATGCGGTTGTCGAAGACGACCAGCTGGTTCTCGGACCAGCGGTGCCGCAGGATGTTCTCCGGCCGGGTGACGTACGCCTGGAGCAGGTCGAGGACCTTGCGGGACTCGCCCGGCGACAGACCCACGATCCGCTGCGCGAACCCGCCGATGAACAGGCCACGCTCCCCGGTCAGCGGGTGGACGCGGACCACCGGGTGAACCGTGCGGTACTTGATCGACGTGAACTGGGCGCGCTGGGCGGCCTGCTGCTCGTCGACCTCCTCGTCCGCCACGGCGTAGTCGTAGTCGTTGGTGTGCTCGGCCCACAGGGTGTCGGCCAGCTTCCGCAGCGGCTCGGGCAGCTGCCGGTAGGCCGCCGCCGAGCTGGCGATCAGGGTCTCGCCGCCGTACGGCGGGATCGTGATCGAGCGCAGGGTGGTGGCCTGCGGCGGGTTGAGGACGAACGTGACGTCGGTGTGCCAGTGGTTGGCGGCGCGTCCGCGCTCGCTGTCGACGGGCAGCACATTGGGGGTGCCGGCGACGGAGGAGACCGTCGGGTGGGCCGTGGTGACGTCGCCGAAGTGCCGGACGAAGGACTGCTGGGTGGCGTCGTCCAGGTTCACGTCGTCGAAGACGAGCGCCTTGTGGACGTTGAGGGCCTCCCGCAGGGCGGCGACCGTGTCGGAGCCGAGCGGACGGCTGATGTCGACGCCGGACACGCGGGCGCCGATGTGCGCGGTGACCTTCTGGATTTCGATGCCTGACATGGGGGCGGTCCTTTCAGACGAGGGCGTTCTCGCGGGCGGTGTACTGGTTGGCGGGGCGCGGCAGGCCGTAGCGCTCGCGCAGGGTGCGGCGCGGGCCGTACTCCTCCCGGAGCAGTCCGCGGGCGCGCAGGATCGGCACGACGTGGTCGACGAAGGCGTCGAGGCCGGAGGGGAGCACCGGCGGCATGATGTTGAATCCGTCGGCGGCGCCCTGGGTGAACCAGGTCTCGATGGCGTCGGCGACCTGTTCGGGCGTACCGGCGAAGGTGAGGTGACCGCGCCCGCCGCCGAGCCGGCCGATCAGCTGCCGCACGGTCAGCCGCTCGCGCCGGGCCAGCTCCACCACCAGCGTGTACCGGCTCTTGGCACCCTCGATGGCGTCCTCGGGCGGCAGGTCGTCGGGCAGCTGGGCGTCCAACTCCAGGACACCGGGCTCCAGTTGCAGCAGGCTCTCCAACCGGCCCACCCCGTGCGTGTACACGATGTGGTCCTCCAGGACCTGCTCGGCCGCCCGCGCCTCGGCCTCCGTCGAGCCGATCACCGGGACGATGCCGGGCAGCACCTTGATGTGGTCGGGGTCGCGACCGGCCGCAGCCGTACGCGCCTTGAGGTCGGCGTAGAAGGCCCGCGCGTCCTCGATCGTCTGCTGCGCGGTGAACACCGCCTCCGCGTACCGGGCGGCGAAGCCCTTGCCGTCCTCGCTCGACCCCGCCTGCACCAGCAGCGGATAGCCCTGCGGCGTACGCGGCACATTGAGCGCACCGTCGACACTGAAGTACGTCCCCCGGTGCCGGGGCGCATGGATCTTGGCGTCGTCGCCCCACACCCCGGCCGCCTTGTCGGCGACGATCGCGTCGTCCTCCCAGCTGTCCCAGAGCTTCAGGGCGACGTCCAGGAACTCGGCGGCCCGGGCGTACCGCTCGGCGTGCGCGGGCTCCGCGTCCAGACCGAAGTTACGGGCGGCCTCCGCGCCCGCCGTGGTGACGATGTTCCAGCCCGCCCGGCCGCCGCTGATGATGTCGAGCGAGGCGAACTTGCGGGCCAGGTTGTAGGGGGAGTTGTAGGAGGTCGACGCCGTAGCGATCAGCCCGATGTGCTCGGTGGCCGTCGCCAGCGCGGTGAGCAGCGTCAGCGGCTCCAGCGCGCCGGCGGGCCGCTGCGCGAGGTTGTTCCACAGCTGCGGGCCGTCGGCGAGGAAGAGGGAGTCGAAGGTGCCGCGCTCGGCGGCACGGGCCAGACGGACGTAGTGGGCCAGGTCGACATGCGCGTACGGGTCGCTCTCGGGCAGCCGCCAAGAGGCCTCGTGGTGGCCGGTGTTCATCAGGAAGGCGTTGAGGTGGAGCTCTCTGGTCATCAGTGGTCCTCTGTTACGCCCAGCGCCGCGAGCAGTCGTTCGCGGTACTCGCCGAGCAGCGGATCCCGGTACGTCCGTGGATGCGGGCGGTCGATGGTCAGGTCGAGGCCGATACGGCCCCGGTCGAGCACGAGCACCCGGTCGGCGAGCACGATCGCCTCGTCGACGTCGTGGGTGACGAGCAGTACGGAGGGGCGGTGGCGTTCCCACAGCTCCCGCAGCAGGTTGTGCATCTTGATCCGGGTGAGGGCGTCCAGCGCCCCGAACGGCTCGTCGGCCAGCAGGAGTTCCGGCTCGCGGACCAGGGAGCGGGCCAGCGCGGCCCGCTGCTGCTCGCCGCCGGACAGCTCGCTCGGCCAGGCCCGCTCGCGGCCCGCAAGCCCGACCTCGGCGAGGGCGTCACGGCCCTTCTTCTCCGCCTCCCTGCCGTCGAGCCCGAGAAGGACGTTGGCGAGGACTCGGCGCCAGGGCAGCAGCCGGGAATCCTGGAAGACGACCGACACCCGTTCCGGGGCCGTGAGCAGTCCGCTGCCGGTGACCTCGTGATCGAGCCCGGCGACCGCCCGCAGCAGGGTGCTCTTGCCGGAGCCGCTGTGCCCCAGCAGGGCGACGAACTGGCCGGCGGGGATGTCCAGGTCGATGCCGTCGAGTACGACACGTTCGTCGAACGAGCGGGTCAGCGAGCGGAACTGGACGGCGGGACGGGTCAGCTGCTCAGTGTGCGGCGCCACGACAGCACCCTCCGTTCGATGAGACGGACCGTGCTGTCGGAGACCAGGCCGAAGATGCCGTACACCACCAGGCCGACGAGGATGACGTCCGACTGTCCGTAGTTCGTGGCCTGGAACATCATGTAGCCGAGACCGCTTGTGGCGTTGATCTGCTCCAGGACCACCAGGCCCAGCCAGGAGCCGGTCACACCGAGCCGGAGTCCCACGAAGAACCCGGGCAGCGCGCCGGGGATGACGATCTCCCGGATGAAGCGCAGCTTCGACAGGCCCTGCACCTCGGCGAGCTCGACGAACCGGTTGTCGATGCCGGACAGGGCGGCATGGGTGTTGAGGTAGATCGGTATGTAGACGACGATCGCGATGATCGCGATCTTGAAGGTCTCGCCGATGCCCAGCCAGAGGATGAACAGCGGGATCAGACCGAGGGTCGGGATGGCCCGGTTGAGGTTGACCGTGCCGTCGATCAGCGCCTCTCCGGTCCGGGTGAGCCCCGAGGCCAGCGCCAGTACGACACCGGCGGTCAGGCCGATCGCGAAACCGGACGCGGCCCGCTCTAGCGAGGTGAGGATGTCGGTGATCAGAGTCCCGTCGGTCCACAGCTGGGCGCCGGTCTCCACCACCGTCCAGGGCGCCGGGATCGCGGCGGGGTCGAGCGCCTCGGCGGCGGACGCCGCGGCCCACAGGGCGAGCACCAGCAGGGGCCCGGCGAGCCGGGCGGCGGGCAGGCGCTTGCCGGGGGCGAGCCCGCGGCGGCGCCTGCGGGGCCGCTCGTCGACGTCGACGACGACGTCGGCCTTGTCCAGGGTGGTCGTGGTCATGGCGGTCACTTCCGGTACTCGGCCGGTACGGACTTCGCGGCGATGCCCTCGAAGCGGTGGTCGAAGAGCTCGCCGACGTCGAACTTCTTCACGAACCCGCCCTCGGCGAGCAGATCCGCGGTCTCCTGCTCCCACTCGATGGCCTCGTCCCAGCTCGGCGGGAACAGCGGCTTGTTGGCGAGCTCGGTGATCGCCTCGGCCTGGGGGAGGGTCAGGTTCTGCGTCTTGACGTAGAACTCCCGGTTCCAGACGTCGGGGTGCTCGTACGTCCACACCTGGCCCTTCGCCCAGTACGGGATGTACGCGGCGATCGCGGCGGCCTTCGCCGAGTCGTTCAGTACCGAGGTCGGCGCCCACAGCAGGTTGAGCAGGTCGACCACGTCGGTGGTGATGACACGGGCGCCCTTGCCCTCGTACTGCTTCAGATAGGCGGGCGCCTGACTGTTGCCGAGCGGGGCGATGTCGACCTGCCCGGACTGCAGCGCCGTGAGGAACTGGTTGCTGGTGAGCGGGACCAGCTCCGCGTCGGCGTACTTCAGCCCGGCCTTCCTCAGCGCGCGGAGCAGGACGACGCCCTGCGCCTGGCCCTGGGAGAAGGCGAGCCGCTTGCCCTTGAAGTCCTCGACCGACCGGATGTCGCTGCCGGGCCTGGTGGCGAAGAGATAGTTGGGCTTACGGGTGATGTTGATCGCCACGATCCTCGCGTCGAAGCCCTGGTAGTACGCCTGGATCGGCGGGATGCCCGCGTTGTTGGCGAGGTCGAGGGACTTGGCCCGGAAGGCGTTGATGACATCGGGCCCGGCGCCGATGTTCAGCCAGTTGCTGATCGTGAAGGGCGGATCGCCCAACTTGGCCAGTTTGAACTGGAGTTGCTGGGTGTTCTGGAAGGAGGCGATCTTCAGGCTCGTACCGGCGGGGACCTTGGTGGCCAACGGGGCGTTCGAGACGCCCTCGCCGTCGGCCGCCGCGCTGCTCCCGGCGCAGCCGCTGAGTCCGGCGACGCCGGCCGCCGCGCCGAGCAGGGAGGTGAGGAAGAGCCGTCGGTCGACACCGGACACGGATGATGAAGGCATGGGAGAGCTCCGCGAGTTCAGGGAGGAAAACGTGCGTTCAGCAGGAAAGAAGGCATGCGGAATTCCGGGCCGATGAAGCCGGGAAAAAAGAATTTACGCAGGAGGAAATGAGCGCTTCACACGCGGCGACGTGTCAGCAACAGTGGGTGCGACAGCTCACGAACAGGCTCATGAGCAGTAGGTTCCCGGCCATCGGTGTTCCTTGTCAACATTCCGAGTTTCTGAATTAAATAGCCTCAGGTGACGCGCTCAGCGGATCCCGGTAGAGCATGTCCAGTGCCACCGATCCGCCCGCCACGGCCAGGACGGAATCCGCGAAACTCGTCGGCACCACGGCCGCCGCCCGCTCGTTCCCCACCGCGTTCCGCAGCGCCGCGAGACAGTCCTGTCGGCTCAGCACACCGAGCTCGGTGACGACGACGGTCTCCGGGTTGAGCACGTCGAGCAGCAGCCCCACCGCCCGCCCGGTCATCCGCGCCCGCTCGGTCAGCAGCCGCACGGCCACCGGATCGCCGTCCCGCGCGGCACGCACGACATGCCGCGGATTCGTCCCCTCGATGACCCCGGCCGCCCGCGCCCGACGGCACAACGTCCGCTCGCTCAGCTCGACCTGAAGGCAGCCGACGCGACCGCAGACGCAGGGCTCCGTGCCGCCCGGCACCGGCAGATGGGCGATGGCGCCGGCCTGGGAGCGGGGGCCGTGGTGCACCTCGGCGCCCGTCGCGAACGCCGCGTCGACGACGTTGCCGACGAACAGATGCAGCACACTGCCACTGCCGCGCGCCCGCCCGAACAGCCGCTCCGCGTTCACCAACGCCCGTGCGTGCCCGTCCACATGGACCGGCAGCCCGGTGCGGGCGCCGAGCACCTCCCGCGCCGGCACCTCGCGCCAGCCCAGCAGCGGATGCTCGACGACGACTCCCGAGTCCCGGTCCACCCAGCCCCCGGCCGCGAAGCCGACACCGAGCGGCCGGCTGCCCGGCGCCGCGGCCAGCAGCGCGGCCAGCCCGTCGGCGGCCCGGTCCAGGACGTCGTACGGATCCATGTCGCCCGAGTGCCTCAACTCCCGCTCGGCGACGACGCGTCCCCGCAAGTCGAGCAGCGCCACCGTGGTGTACGGCACCGCCACATGCACCCCGCCCACCACGAACCGCGAGCCGTCCAGGTCGACCGGCACATGCGGGCGCCCGACCCCGCCCGACTGCCGAGGCGCGGCGGCCTCCTGGATCAGTCCGAGCCGGGTGAGACGGGCACAGTGGTCGGTCACCGACGCCGGTGACAGCCCGGTCAGCCGGGCGATGGTGCTGCGGGCGACCGGGCCGTGCTCCAGCACGGACCGCAGGACGACGCTGGCACTGGTCCGGCGCCGGTCACGGTCGGCGACACGGGGGATCGGGGACGAACGGGTGGGTGCCGCGGTACGGGGCATGGGGTACTTCCTCGGGAGCCGGTCCGACACTGCGCCTGCTGGTGCGGGCGAGCCGGACCGGAGCCACCTCGGACCGACTCACCCCGGTCGGCGACAGGCGGCCGCGCCCACGCGTCGCAGGTCGACATGGCGACGCGACGTGAAGTTCCGGGACTGGGCGACCATGCGCTCGAAGCTAGCAAAGCCGACCACCGCTGCCCAGACGGCGACCGACGGGCGAGACGGCTCTTCACATCCGGGCAATCTCTTCACGCGCGAGCAACATGATTGGCGCATTCCCACAGTCGGCCCGAACGCCCGCGCTGTGAGCCGTACGTCCCTGCCTCAGTGACCGGCATCACCCCGTACCGGGTGTAACCCCCACCCTTTGTCCGGAGCCAACGAACCCCGTGATCCGGCCTTTGTCGACCACTGACGGTGAGGGACGGAAACCCCCTGGGATAGCGTCACAACGTCCCGTACCGCCCCCACCCTCGCCCGGAGTCACCATGAGCACGGCAGCCGCCGCCCCAGTCCGCCCCGGTCAGGTCCTCGCAGACCTGCTCCCGGCCTCCCGCGTCCGCGACATCGCGCTCGTCGCCGGCGGCGCCGCGTTCACCGGACTCGCGGCCCAGATCTCCGTGCCCGTGCCGGGTTCCCCGGTGCCGGTGACCGGCCAGACGCTCGCGGTGCTGCTGGTCGGTACGGCCCTCGGCGCCGGGCGCGGCTTCCTCGCGCTCGCGCTGTACGCGGTGGCGGGCATCGCGGGCGTGCCGTGGTTCGCGGACGGTACGTCCGGCGCCGCCGCCCCCTCCTTCGGCTACATCCTCGGCATGATCCTCGCCTCGGCCGTCGTCGGTGCCCTGGCCCGCCGCGGCGCCGACCGCACCGCACTGCGCACGGCCGGCGCGATGCTGCTCGGCGAGGCGATCATCTACGCCGTCGGTGTCCCCTACCTGGCCCTGGCCACCGGCATGTCGGCGTCCGCCGCGATCGCGGCCGGCCTCACGCCGTTCCTGATCGGCGACGCCCTCAAGGCCGCCCTGGCGATGGGCGCGCTGCCCACCGCCTGGAAGCTGATCAACCGCTGACGCGACAGCTCCTGAGCTCCTGAGCTCCTGAGCTCCTGAGCTCCTGAGCTCCCGAGCTCCCGAGCTCCCGAGCAAGAGGCTCGCCGGGTCCACGACTTGGACCCGACGAGCCTCTTTCATATTCCGATGCCTCCGGGGCTCAGTCCGCGTGCCGCCCCGGCCGTCGCAGCTGCGACCACCACAGGCCGGCCGCGCCCGCCGCGATCAGCGCCGCGCCGGCCGCGCCCAGCGGCAGGACGTCACGACCGAGGCCGGTCTTGGGCAGTTCGTCCGGGCCGGGAGCCGCCGGCTTGTTGTTGGTGCCGAGCAGCAGCGGAGTGGCCGGGGCGTCGGGCGACGGATTCGTCGTACCGAACGGCACCGGACCCTGCTGCCAGTACGTCTTCTTGCCGTCACCGGTCTGGACGGGGAGACAGATCTTGCCCTCCTTGTCGAGGTCGTATGTCGCGGCTACGGCGTACGACTTCGACTCACCGGCGGGGAGATTGTCGAGAGGGCAGGCGAAACCGCTGTTCGAGCCCTCGGGGAGATTGTTCTTCTCGATCGCCGAACAGCCTTCGACATTCTTGACCGTGAGGCCGTCGAACCCGACGACCAAAAGCTGGATCTTTCCGCTCTCCTCGGTCCCTTCGTTCTTCACCGTGGCGGTGATCTCGGTTTCTTGCGAACTGTTGTTCACCGAGATTTTCTCCGGCAGTTCGGTGGTGAGCTTCACCCCCGACGGTGCCGCGTCGATGACCTTTCCCCCCTTGCTGCTGCCGGGTCCCTGGTCGTCCGCACTGGCAGTGAAGGAAAGGATCATCACTGCCGAAAAAGATGTCGCGACCAGCGATCCCGCGATGGCCGTCGTGCGACGAGAACTCATGTTCGCCCCCCTTGCCTGCGCCTGAATTCGCAGTACTTGAAGAGCTACCACAAGATTTCTCCGCACTATGCTGGTACGGCACGAAGTGTGACCATTGTGTTTCAATGGCGGATGTCCGATGCGGCATCGAGGGGGTGCAGTGGATTGCCGGGGAATACAAGGAGTGGCGGGGTTCCAGGTGTACTGGTGACGGGGCGCTATCGATTGGTCGAGAGTATCGGCCAGGGGGGAATGGGGCGCGTGTGGCGAGCGGTCGACGAAATTCTCGATCGACTGGTCGCCGTCAAGGAAATGCGCATCGACGGCCTGGACCCGGAGGACACCCGCACACGCCGTGAACGCACCCTGCGCGAGGCGCGGGCGACGGCACGGATCGACCACCCCAACGTCGTACGGGTCTACGACGTGGTCGACGAGGGCGAACGCCTGTGGATCGTCATGGAGTTGGTGGCCGGCCGCTCCCTGGAACGCATCATGGCGGAGGAGGGCCCGCTGAGCCCCGGCGAGGCCGCCCGGATCGGCCTGGGTCTGGTGGCGGCGCTGCGGCAGGTGCACGACCGTGGAGTGCTCCATCGGGACATCAAGCCGGGCAATGTGCTGGTGGAGACGGAGGTGCGGCGCGGGCGGGGCCGGGTGGTCCTGACGGACTTCGGCATCGCCGCGATCCAGGACGCGAAGGCGCTCACCATGGTCGGCATGCTGGTCGGATCCCCCGACTACATGGCCCCCGAGCGCATCTCCGGCCGTCCTCAGGGCCCGCCGTCCGACATCTGGTCCCTCGGCGCCACGTTGAGCGCGGCCCTGGCCGGCCGCTCGCCCTTCTCCCGCGACACGACGTTGGCGACCCTGCACGCGGTCCTGTACGAGGAGCCCGAACTCCCGCGCACAGCGGGCCCGTTGCGTAACATCCTCACCACCCTCCTGGCCAAGGACCCAACCCGACGCCCCGGCCTGGACACCCTGGAAACGGCCCTCCACCCGGTGGCCCATCCGACCCCTACGCCGACTGTGCCGGTTGTCGGGGGAGTGGGTGGAGTGGGTGGAGTGGGTGGAGTGGGTGGATCGGGTGGCGTGGTGGACGGTTGGAGCGGTCGGGGGGACGGGCCGGCGGTGGCGGCGGGAGGTGATGAGTCCGGGCCTGTGCCCAGGGGAGTCGGGCCTGCGGTGGCGCCGGGAGGCGGTGGATCGGGGGCCGTGCTGGGGGAGGAGGGGGCTGCGGCCGTTCCGGGGGGTGGCGAGTCTGGGGCCGTCCTGGGGGAGGACGGGGCTGCGGTCGTGCCGGGAGGTGGCGGGGCTGCGACTGTCCCGGGAGGTGGCGGGTCTGCGGCCGTCCCGGGGGGTGGCGAGTCCGGGGCTGCCCCGGGGATGGCCGGGGCGGTGGTGGTGCCGGGTGGCGGCAGGTCTGCGGTGGTGCCGGGAAGCGGCGGATCTGCTCTGGTGCCGGGAGACGGTCCATCTGCCCTGGTGCCGGGAGGCGGCGGATCTGCCGTGGGCCCGAGGGGCGCCGAGTCTGCGTCGGTGCTGGGCGGAGACGAATCCGCGACAGTGCCGGGTGAGGGAGGAGCGCCACCCGAGGCCGAGACCGGTCCTGTGCGTCGGAACGCCGGGGCCGGGGCAGGAGTTTCGCCGCCGGGCCCCGAGCACGACTCCGATCAGGCGAAGCCGGCGGAGGGGCATGGACAGCGGCAAGCGCCCGGCGCAGAACAGCTGTTGACGCCGGGCCAGGTCCATGAACCCGGCGCGGGGCGGCAGTTGGTCTCGGGCCAGGCCCAGCGCCAGAGCGAGGGGCCGGGTGCGGGGCAACAGCCGGCGCCGCAGCCGCGGGATGCGCTCATACCCGGCACGACTGCCCCGTCGGAGCACGGCCCGGCCCCGGAGTCTGCCTCTGCGGCTGACCTCATGCCCGGCGCCGGCTCACGCCCCGAGTCCTCATCGGTTCCGGCGCCCGGCTCGGCCTCTGCGGCTGCGTTGATGCCTGGCCCCGGTTCACGGCCCGAGTCCGCGTCGGCCCCGACCCCGGAGTCGGGTCCTGCGGCTGACCTCATGTCCGGCGCCGGTTCACGGCCTGAGTCCTCATCGGTTCCGGCGCCCGGTCCGGCCTCTGCCCCGGAGTTGATACCCGAGCCTGGTCCACCGCCCGAGTCGCCACCGGCCCCCGCACCGGACCTTGAGCGCAACCAGGCCCCGGACTCGGCGTCCAACCCGACCCCGACCCCGACCCCGAACCCGAGCCCGCCCCCGACCCCGCCCCCGGCTCCGGCCCCGACGCCCAGCCGACCCCCGGACCCTGTGGCAGCCACCACGGCCCCCACGGAGTCCCCCACCCCCGCCCTCCTGGACCCCTCCCGCGTCCTGCTCCCGCCCGACCCCCGGCAGCCGCCGGACGACATCCAGGACGCGATACCGACACGACACCGCCTGGCCCCGGCCAAAGAGGCCCGAACCGAGGCTCCACAAACCGAAGTTGCGCACCCGGAGACTCCACACAGCGAGGCCGCACACACCGAGGCTCCGCACACCGAGATTCCACCCGCCGAGCGCACCCACCAGGCCACCCCCGCCCCGGCCACCCCCACCCCGACCACATCCACCCCAACTCACCCCACGCCACCCACGCAGCCCCCACCCCCACAGCCCCCCCGAGCCCCCAACGCCTCCACAGAACTCGCCCCCGAGTCCCGCACGGAGGTGCACTCGGCCGCCCCGGTCGGCAATTCCGGCGGACCGACGCCCCGCCGCGCCGGCGTCTCCCTGGAGCGGTCGGAAGCGGTGACCGAGCGGCGGCCCGCTCCCGGGGTGGGGGCCCCGCAGAGCGGTTCCAGGTCCCAGGGCGCCATGCCGCCCGGCGAGTTCCCCGGCCCGGCCCTTCCGGCGCGCACCCGACGCCGCCCAGGGCATCGCCGTACGGGAATCGTCGCCGCCGTCGGCATCGCCGCGGCCGGGGCGGTCGTAGCCGTGGTCCTGGCGTCCGACTTCGGGTCGCCGAAGGACGACGGGGCGGGCGGCTCACCGTCGCCGTCGACGGCCGTGTCCTCCCCGTCGTCCACGGTCGAGGGCACATCCAGGCCGCAGAGCCTGCCGCCGGGCTCACGTCGTGAGGCGGGCGGGTTCGCGTGGGTGCCGCCCGAGGGCTGGCGACGGGACGTACAGACCGGATCGGAGGTGCACTACACATCACCCGACGCCAGACAGGAACTCGCCGCCAAGTCCTCGCTGGCCCGCGACGACCTGATGGACTCCTGGCAGAAGTCGGAACAGAACGCCCAACAGGGCAAGGACTACAGCAAGATCCGCCTGGAGCGCACGACCTTCCGCGGACACCCGGCGGTCGTCTGGGAGTACACCTTCACCCTCCAGGGCGAGCCCTGGCACGCCCGGCTGCTCGGCTTCACCGTGGGCGGGAAGTCGTACCAGATCAACACCTGGTACCGCCCGGACATCGCGGCACAGGCCCTGAAGACCTACGAGAAGGTGAGGGACACCTTCACGGTGCTGTGACCAAGACGAGAGGGGCGATGGGGTGGCACCTGGCACCCCATCGCCCCTCAGGCGGTTCACGGCCACACGGCCGGCCGACGACTCAGCCGGTCTTGACCTCGTCGCGCGGCGCCTCCGAGGCGACGGCCCCGACGCCCGCCGGGCGCCCGCCGCCGACCTTCTCCTTCACGAAGGCGATGGCCAGCACGACCGCGGCGACCAGCAGGGACAGCAGCACGGTCTTGCGCCCGTCGTGCTCGGTGTCGGTCAGCATGTAGCCGAGCACGAACACGATCAGCGCGGCCGTCGCCCAGGTCAGATACGGGTACAGCCACATCTTCACGACGAGCTTCTCCGGCGACTCGCGCTGGATGATCTTGCGCATGCGCAGCTGCGAGAAGCAGATGACCAGCCAGACGAACAGCGCGACCGCACCGGAGGAGTTGACCAGGAAGAGGAAGACGGAGTCCGGGAACTTGTAGTTGAAGAACACGGCCACGAAGCCGAAGGCGACGGACACGAGGATCGCGGTCCGCGGCACGCCGTTGCCGGTCGTGCGGGCGAAGCCCTTCGGCGCGTCCCCGCGCTGGCCGAGCGAGAAGGCCATGCGGGAGGCGGTGTAGAGGCCGGAGTTGAGACAGGACAGCACCGAGGTCAGCACGATGAAGTTCATGATCTGACCGGCGTGCGCGATGCCGAGGGAGTCGAGCGCGGCGACGTAGGAGCCCTTGTCGGCGATGGCCTTGCTGTCCCAGGGAAGCAGGGAGACCACGACGAGGATCGAGCCGAGGTAGAACACGGCGACACGCCAGATGATGCTGTTGGTGGCCTTGGTGACGGCCTGCTGCGGGTTCTCGGACTCACCGGCGGCGAGGGTGGCGATCTCGCTTCCCATGAAGGAGAAGACGACGAGCAGCACACCGGTGAGGATCGCGCCCGGTCCGTGCGGCAGGAATCCGCCGTGGTCGGTGAGGTTGCTCAGTCCGGCCTGGTCGCTGTCGACGCCCGGCAGCAGCCCGAAGATGGCGAGACCGCCGATGACGATGAACGCGGCGATCGCGACGACCTTGATCCCGGCGAACCAGAACTCGAACTCGCCGTACGAGCCGACGGAGACCAGGTTGGTGGCGGTCAGCACCACCATGACGATCAGGGCCCAGCCCCACTGCGGGACGGCCGGGATCCAGCCCTCCAGGATCACCGCACCGGCGGTCGCCTCGACCGCCAGCACGACGACCCAGAAGAACCAGTACAGCCAGCCGATGGAGAACCCGGCCCAGCGGCCGAGCGCCCGGTCGGCGTGGGCGGAGAACGACCCGGAGGTCGGGTTGGCCGCGGACATCTCACCGAGCATCCGCATCACCAGCACCACGAGCGTGCCGACGAGTGCGTAGGAAAGGAGGATGCCGGGTCCTGCGGTGGCGATACCGGAGCTGGACCCGACGAACAGGCCGGCGCCGATGACGCCGCCGATCGCGATCATGGACAGATGGCGGTTCTTGAGCCCGGCCTGTAGGCCATGGCCCCCGGGAGCCGGTTCGGCCGTCTTCTTTGTCGGCTGCGAAGTCATGGAACGGATTTCCTTTGCGCCGTGGGGAGCGGTCCTCGCACAAGCGGATTGCGTGTGGCGTACGAGTCGGACCAGTGAATCGGAGGAGAACGGATTCGGGAACCTTTGATTCGGGATTGTTACTTGAGGTTTCCTTGAGCTTCCATGGTTCAGGTCACAATTGACGCGATCGACACCCGGCGCTGCTGCCCGGATACAGCCGTGTCACACTCGTCCCATGCGCGTGTATCTCGGCTCGGACCATGCGGGCTACGAACTCAAGAACCACCTCGTCGACTGGCTGAAGGCGGCCGGTCACGACCCCGTCGACTGCGGCCCCCACATCTACGACGCCCAGGACGACTACCCGCCCTTCTGCCTCCGTGCGGCGGAGCGGACGGCCGCGGACCCCGACGCCCTCGGCATCGTGATCGGCGGCTCGGGCAACGGCGAGCAGATCGCCGCGAACAAGGTGAAGGGCGTTCGCGCGGCCCTGGCCTGGAGCGAGGAGACGGCGTCGCTCGGCCGTCAGCACAACAACGCCAACGTCGTCGCGGTGGGCGCGCGCATGCACACCACGGATGAGGCGACGAAGTTCGTCGAGACCTTCCTGGGCACCCCGTACTCCGGTGACGAGCGTCACACCCGCCGCATCGACATGCTCACGTCCTACGAGACGACGGGTGACCTCCCTCCGATCCCGCCGCACCACCCGCAGCAGTAGGCGGTACCTGCGAGCGCCGGGTCGGCCCTTCCAGCCCGTCCGGGGGTGCCCCCTCTGGGGGAGTTTGAGGACGAGGCCCGTTCAGGGCCGAAGCGGGGTCTGGGGCGGCAGCCCCAGCGGGGTCGAAGGGGCGGGCAGCCCCTTCACATACAGAGGGAGTCACCGTGCCTGAGGGGCACACCATCCACCGGCTGGCGCAGGACTACGCCGCCGCGTTCCTCGGCACGGCCCCCCGGGTCACCAGCCCCCAGGGCAAGTTCTCCGACGCGGCGGCCCTCCTCGACCGCGCCGAACTCACCCGCACCGAGGCCCACGGCAAGCACCTCTTCCTCGGCTTCCGCGACGCCGACTGGATCCACATCCACCTCGGCCTCTTCGGCAAGGTCGGCTTCGGCGACGCCCCCGCACCCCCGCCCACGGACACCGTCCGGCTCCGCCTCGCGAACGCCACCGCGTACGTCGACCTCCGCGGCCCCACCACCTGCGCCCTGATCGCCGACACCGAGAAGCAGGCGATACACGACCGACTCGGCCCGGACCCCCTGCGCGACGACGCCGACCCGGACCGGGCGTACCGGCGGATCTCCCGCAGCCGTACGACGATCGCCGCCCTGCTCATGGACCAGAAGGTCATCGCCGGCGTCGGCAACGTCTATCGCGCCGAGGTCCTCTTCCGGCACGGCATCGACCCCTACCGCGCGGGCAGGGACATCACCCCGGCCCAGTGGGACGCGATCTGGGCCGACCTCGTCGAGCTCATGCACGAGGGCGTCCGCAACAACCGCATCGACACCGTCCGTCCCGAGCACACCCCGGAGGCGATGGGCCGCCCGCCCAGGGTCGACGACCACGGCGGCGAGGTCTACGTCTACCGCCGCGCCACCCTGCCCTGCCACATCTGCGACGGCGAGATCCGCACCGCCGGCCTCGCCGCCCGCAACCTCTTCTGGTGCCCGAACTGCCAACGCCCGTAAGGCGGTCAGGAGCGCCTCAGAAGCCGTGCGGCAGCCACGGGGCCACCGTGGACGCGAAGCCCACCGACGCCTCCGCCAACGCCCCCCGCCGCAGCTCCCGCACCCGCCCGGCCGCGCCCAGCGCCGCGAGGCTCACCCCACCGAGGTAGGCCGCCCCCAACTCCCGTACGGACAGGGCGAGATCGGCCGCGTCCGTCGTACGCTCGCACGACGCGCCCTTGGCGTCACCGCTCAGCCGCCAACGCCCGGTGTTCCAGGGGCAGAAGTCGTCCTCCACCTCGAACACCACGTCCACCGGCGCCTGATACGTCCGCGCCTCCAGCGCGGCCCCGACGTCCACAAGGCGTACGTGCAGGGCGTCCTTCACCCGCACCACGCACCGCCGGATGTCCGAGACCTGGTGCTGCCACGCCTCGTCCATCGGCCGTGACCACGCCTTCACCGTGGACGTCAGGTCGATGCCGAACAGGAACCGCCACAGCGCGGCCTCCGCCGCCGGATCCAGGGCCTGTACGTCCCGCAGCAGCACCGCACCGCTGGGGCCGTTGCCGTCCCACTCCGGCTTCACGCGGAAGCGCGCGTACCCGACGACCTCACTGTCCCGCTCCGCCAGCACGCACTGGATCGGCGACGCGCCCTCCCGGTCGCTCTCCGGGTCGAGCAGCCCGAGCCGCTCCCAGCCGGGCAGCCGCGCGATCATCCCCGGCCGCGCGGACACCCTGCGTGCGTACACGGCCTCGCACGCGTCCAGGACGTCGGCCGGTACGGCGTAGCGCAGACGTACGTCATCGGTGCCGGGCGGCACGGACAGCGACACGCGTGCGGTGTCGATCTCGGCGCTCACCTGGTGGGTGCCGATGCCGTAGCCGAAGCGGCCGTAGATCGCCGGCTCGGAGGCCGTCAGCACCGCCAGCGGCCAGCCCCACTCGCGCACATCGTCCAACTGCCGGCGCATCATCGACGTCAGGACGCCGCGCCTGCGATGCGTGGCGGCCACGCTGACCATCGTGACGCCGGCGGCGGACACGGCCGCACCGCCGGGCACGGTGAGCCGGAAGCTGAACGCCCCGGCCGTACCCACGCACGCGTCCCCGTCCCAGACCCCCAGGGACCGGTCGGTCTCGGTGAGCGAGTTCCACAACTCCCGCTCCTCGGCCGCCTCCGCGACACCACCGAAGGCGCGGATGAGCGTCTCGTACCAGATGTCCCACTCGTCCTGACGCAGCGCCCGCAGCTCCAGGCGGTCGGCCTCGCTCACACTGTCTTTCGCCATGAACCATGCCTACCAGCGCAATGCGGGACGAGCGAGGGAATTTCTCCTTGGCGGCGACGGGACGTCTTCCTGTGAAGTTCACTGTGAAGTTGAACCTCGGACGGGGGACAAGTAGGACCTCCCGTGCCAAGCGGCTGGTCCGATGGATAGGGTCCCGAACTAATGGCAGCAGGACGAGAGCGGCGCACGGCGGCCGAGACGTTCATGGCCCGGTTGAGGATGCACTGGCACCGGGCCCGCGTCGGCCTGCGCAGAAGTGCCGTGGACTACTTCCGCGGTGACGGCTCGGACTGGGTGGCGCTGGCCGGCCTGCTGCTGACGGTGCCGCTGATCTGCGCGCTGACGATGGCCAACCCGGTGTGGTTCTCACCGGCCGCGCTGGTCCTGCCGATCGTGGCCGGTGGGCTGCTGCTGCGCCCGGCGAGCCTGCTGGGCCTGTACGCGGCGGCGGCGACGGGACTGATCGTGGAGTCGGTTCAGCTCGGGCCGTACACGGAGGGTCCCTCCCGCGTCACGCCGGGCGTCGTCCTGGTCGTGGCGGCATGCGGTTTCTTCGGCCTCCTCATCGCCCAGTTCCGCAGCCGGGTCGGTGTGCCCTGGCGACGCGGCGGCACCATGCTCTTCGACCTGCGCGAGCGCATCCGCGTGCAGAGCAAGCTGCCGCAGCTGCCGCACGGCTGGCACCGCGAGATGGCGCTGCGCCCGGCGGGCGGTCAGTCCTTCTCCGGCGACTTCGTGGTGGCGGCCCGCACGAACGGCGGCCGGACCCTGGAGGCCGTCCTGACGGACGTGTCCGGCAAGGGCATGGACGCCGGCTCCCGCGCGCTGCTGCTCTCCGGAGCCTTCGGCGGCCTCCTCGGCAGCCTGCCCCCGCACGCCTTCCTGCCCGCCGCCAACGGCTACCTCCTGCGCCAGGACTGGGACGAGGGCTTCGCCACCTCGATCCACCTCGTCCTCGACCTCGACTCCGGCGACTACGAGCTGTACTCGGCGGGCCATCCGCCGGGCCTGCAACTCAGCGCGGGCAGCGGCCGCTGGGAGGAGAAGGCGGCCGAGGGACCCCTCCTCGGCGTGTACGACGGCGCCCAGTTCGACCCCGTGAAGGGCTCGTTGCGCCCCGGCGACGTCCTGATGCTGTTCACGGACGGCCTGGTCGAGACGTCCGACCGCGACATCGTCGAGGGCATGGACCGCCTCACCGGCGAGGCCGACCGCTATGTCGCCGGCGGCTTCCACGGCGCGGCCTGGCACCTCATCGAGGCGGTCGCGAAGGACGTCAACGACGACCGGGCGCTGCTGCTGATCTGCCGCGAGGGTCCGACGACGACGGCGGCCCGCTGAGCCGGACGGGCGACACTGGGTGGGTGACCGAGACACCGCAGCCGCAGAGCACCCCGTCCGGGACGCTGTCCCTCGCCGACGTGGAGGCCGTCGCCCGCGCCGCCCACGCGCACCAGAGCGACAAGGCCGGGCGGCCGTACACCGAGCATCTGAGCGCCGTCGCCGAGGGCGTACGCGCGCGTGGCGGCGACGAGGACCAGATCGCGGCGGCCTGGCTGCACGACTCCGTCGAGGACGACGCGCTGTCCGAACAGTGGCTGGAGGAAGCCGCGCTGAGCCGCCGTACGAAGGACGTGGTGCGCGCGGTCACCAAGCGGGCCGGAGAGCCGCCCGAGGCCTACGCGGCACGGATCCTGGCCACTCCGGGCGCGCTGCTGGTGAAGGAGGCGGACCTGGCACACAACGCGGACCCGGCACGCCTCGCGGTCCTGGACGAGGCGACCCGCAAAAGACTGACCGAGAAGTACGCACGGATGCGCGCACTTCTCGGCCTGTCCGGAGACTGACTCTCCTCGATGGGAACCGGAGACTGACTCTCCTCGTTGTGAAGGAACGGCGCAGGGTCAGGCGTTGACCTTCTCGCGGGCCGTCGCGCCCTCGCGCTTCTCCCGCTCCCGTGCCAGCTCGGCGGCGTCCCGCTTGAACGCCCACTCCATCTTCGGCTCCATCGCGAACCGGAAGACCCGCTGCACCGGCGCGGTGCACAGCAGCGTGACACCGGCGGCCGCGACCACGCTGACGAAGATCTCGCCGAGCGGACGCTGCAGCCAGGCGTGCTCGAACCAGCCCTGGTAGTCACCGGCCTTCACGACGAAGCCGTGCAGCAGGTAGCCGTACAGGGTGCCCGCGCCCAGTGCCGTGAACCACATGTGGCGGCGCGGCACCCAGGCGAAGAAGCAGGCCGTCAGCACCAGCGAGCAGCCGAACATCGCGAGCACCATGACCGGCCCGGTCCACCACGGGGCGTGCAGCTCCTGGGCGGCGTCCCGGTGGTAGAACCACGCGGTGTTCATCCGCGGCACCGCCCACCAGCCGAAGGCCAGCGCGAGGGTGAACACCGGCACGGACAGGATCCGCACCGTGCGGGTGCGCACCATGTGGAAGTGCTCGGGCTTCATGATCAGGCCCAGCACGAAGTACGGCAGGAACTGAAGGACCCGCTGGAGGTCGAGGTCGTCGCCGATCTCCGGGGTGACCGTCGCCGCCATGGCGAGGCCGAGCGCGATCGGCAGCGGCCAGCGGACCATCTTCCAGATCGGCGTCGTCATCCGCCAGATGAACAGCGCGCACAGGAACCACGTCAGGTACCACGGGTCCAGGAGGCTGATGTCCTGGCTCGGGTCCTCGTCGATCCACCGCTTGAAGAGCGGATAGGCCGTCTCGAACACGACGTACGGCACCGCGACACCGGTGATCAGGCGCTTCAGCCGGTTCGGGCTCGCGTCGAAACTGCGGGAGAAGAAGCCGGAGATGATGATGAACGCCGGCATGTGGAAGGTGTACACGACGGTGTACACGCCCTCCAGGATCCGGCTGTCGCCCTTGATCGGCTCCCAGGCGTGGCCTATGGCGACGAGCACGATCGCCAGGTACTTGGCGTTGTCGAAGAACGCGTCGCGCTGCTTGGCACCGCTGGACGCGGCTCTGGCGTCGCCCTGAGCCTTCCTGCCCTGCGGTGAGCGCGGACTCGGCACTCCGTCCGCCGACTGCTGTGTCGGGGGGAGTGGCGCTCTGTTGTGGCCGTGCGGTCGCAGCGAGTCCGTCACAGACCCTCCCGTCGGAAGCCCGGGTAGCGGATCCAGGACCTCGCTGCGTATGCGGGGGACGAGGCAGCGTGGAACATCTGAGGCACCCTAGCGTTGTCTGTGGGATTTCGTAAAACCCCCGAGGTCATTAGCGGTTATTGCGAGCGACTTCACGTGTACAGCGAACATGCACCTGGGAGACACCTGTTGGTCACCCCTCTTGTCCGGATTCATCCTGACTAAGTAGTGCATATGGCAAGGAGGTGACGCCGATGAAATGATCACCGTCCCGCGAATTCGAAATACCGGCGAACATGTTGTGTGGCGATGGAAACGATCCCGTCGAATTCTCTGTGCGGATGTCTCGCCGAAATGTCGTACGCGGGTGAGGCGAGAGGTCGGTGCGTCCGAGGACCGTCACAGATCCGGCACAGGTGTGGCGAACGAAACGTCACGTGCCGCATAGCGGGGCCCGGTTGGTGGCACGATGGTTCTGGCGGGGGTGCGCGGGGTCGCGTCCCCGGGCCGGGAGAGCGGACCGACCGAGGGTGTGATCTGTTGTGGCCATTTCGCTGTCAGTGGTGCTGCTGTTGGCGATCATCTTGGTGGTGCTGATCCGTGGCGGATCCCTGAAGGCCGGCCCCGCCGTCGTCGCCGTGCTGTTCGGCTTCTTCCTCGCCTCGACCGGCATGGCCGACGACATCCAGCGGTTCCTCAACTCGATAGCCGAGACCATCAACTCCATCCAGTTCTAGGGTCCCTGGGGCCGCCCGAAAGGGTACGGATACCCTCGTTCGTGATCGTCGAACGTTACGGAACGACGGTGCGGACGGGGGGACGTAAGGGATGGCGCTGCGCGAAACGGACCCGACTGAGGTCGGGGGCTATCGGATCGAGGACCGCCTCGGCTCCGGTGGCATGGGCGTGGTCTACCTGGCCCGCTCCGCCTCCGGCCGCCGCCTCGCCCTCAAGATCGTGCACGCGCAGTACGCCGACGACGACGAATTCCGCACCCGCTTCCGCCGCGAGGTGGCCGCCGCCCGCCAGGTCAGCGGTGCCTTCACGGCCCCCGTCGTGGACGCGGACGCCGACGCGTCGCGCCCCTGGATGGCCACCCTCTACATCCCCGGCGAGGACCTCGGCACCCATGTCCGCCGGCACGGGCCCCTGCCGCTGCCGCGGTTGCGTGAACTCGCCGCCGGGCTCGCGGAGGCCATCCGGGACATCCACCGCGCCGGGATGGTCCACCGGGACCTCAAACCGGCCAATGTGATGCTGGCCGAGGACGGCCCCCGGGTCATCGACTTCGGTATCTCCCGCGCCACCGAGTTCGCGGCGTCCGACGTGCTCACCCAGACCGGACGCGTGATGGGCACCCCGCCCTTCATGTCCCCCGAGCAGTTCTCCTCCCCGCAGGACGTGGGCCCCGCCGCCGACGTCTTCTCCCTCGGCTCGGTCGTCGCCTACGCCGCCACCGGCCGCGGTCCCTTCGACAGTCCGAGCCCCTACGAGACCGCCGTACGGGTCGTCGACGGCGACGCGGAACTCGACGGAGTGCCGTCCGAGTTGCTCCCGTTCGTCCAGTTCTGCCTGGAAAAGCATCCCAAGTCCCGCCCGTCGCCGGACGAGTTGCTCCACCTTCTGCGCAACGGCGAACTCCCCGACCCGCGCCCTGCCCCCGAGACCGCCCCCGCCACGGACACCCCCACGCCTCGGCGCCCCCGGCGGCGCAAACGCCTCCTCCTGGCCGCCGCCCTGGGCGCACTCCTGCTGACCGGCGCGGGTGCTCTCACCGTCCTCGCGGTCAATTCCGAGCCGGCCCCGATCGCACGCGACCTGCCCCCCGGCTGGCAGGAGTGGCACAAGAAGTCCAAGGACCCCGGCGTCGAGGACGACCCCATCGGCCCCGACGGCCCGTTCAGCCGCTGCGCGGCCACCGGCCGGTCCCTGGTGTGCGCCGGCGACGACGTCCTGGCGACCCGTTTCGCCCTCGCCGACGGCAGCAACACCTGGGCTCGTCCGATCGACGACACCCCCGACGACGTCGTCGGCGGCGACCAGGGCACCGTCATCGCCGCCCGCGGCGGCCGCGTGTACGTCTACGGCGCCGACAACCGGACCGAGGGCGACTCCGACCACTCCCGCTACACGATCCAGGCGCTGGACGCCGACACCGGCAAGGTGATCTGGAAGACGATCACCGGCGACGGCCCGGAGTCCACGGAACCGAGCAGCGAGCAGGGCTTCTCCACCGCCGTCCCCGAGGGCGTCATCGCCGTCCACGGACCCAAGGGACAGCAGTACGCCCTGTTCGACGCCGAGAACGGCAAGGTCCGCTGGAAGCGCCCCCTGCCGGACCCGGACACACAGATGTGTCTGCTGCGCAGCGCCGCCCGCAACGCCTACCTGGTGTGCCGGGACTGGACCGAGGACGCCGTCAGCGGTACGAGCATCGCGCAGCTCGACCCCGCCACCGGACGCCCCCGCTGGACCGTGACCGTGGACAAGGACCAGGACATCGTCGGACAGGCCGACGGACGCCTGGTCGCCCTCCACACGACCGGAACCCGCCGCACCCTGACCCTGATCAACGCCGACTCGCACATCGTGACGACCGTACGGCTGTCCGAGCCCCAGCCCGAGAGCGCGACGCCCACCCTCCTGAACGGCACGCTCTACGTCACCTTCCCCAGCGGCAGCGTCCGCGCCGTCGCCCCGGACACCGGGCGCCGGCTGTGGGACAGCAACTCCACCGTGGAGTCCCCGGGCCCGCCGACCGCCTCCCGGACCCACCTCTACCTGGCGTCCCCCAGCGGCCGCCTGGCCGCCCTGAACCTGCGCACCGGCACGGTCGAGGCCACCCTCCAGGGCCGCGACGACGGCGGCACCGCCGACTCCACCGGCCTCGGCGCCCCACTGACCCTCGTCGGCGACGCCCTCTACGTCCCGTACGGCATCCGCTCCGTCTACACGGTGGACGTGCACACCCTGAGAACCTGACCGCAGAACGACCGGCACCGCATGATCGGACCGATCGCGGGTAGTCGGACCTCGACGATCCGTCGTCCGGGACTGGCTCTGTGTAAAAAGGTGCGGCGCTATGACTGAGATCCCGGCAGAGGTCTTCGAATCGGTGGCGCGGAAGGCTCTGCAAGACCTGTCCACCTCGGTGGACCTACCGGCGCTGGAAGCGCTGGCCGGCTGTGACGTGCTGATCCCCGCGATCGGCGGAATCCGGTACACACGTGACCACAGTGAACTTGTGCGGCTTGTGCTGCCGGTGATCGAAAGCGCTCATGACGCCTCCGCGGTCATGGTCTTCACATCGGAGGAACGGCTGTTCAGAGCCTTTCCCCAGGTGCCCTGCTACCGGCCCGTCACCCTGCGGGACCTGGCCTCTCGCTGGCCGAGCAATGACGTGTTGCTGGTGATCGACGCCGGGGACGAGGACGAGCTGACCCTGTCGGCGCACAGGGCGCGCTGGCTGCTCGGCCGCTGCCTTGTATGATCGCCCCGGGCCCGTACGGTCCGCCCGGAGGAACACGGAAGGCCCAGGGAGAGAGGAAAACCACCTCTCACCTGGGCCTTCGGCGTACAGAGCGGGCGACGGGAATCGAACCCGCGTAGCTAGTTTGGAAGACTAGGGCTCTACCATTGAGCTACGCCCGCACAGGACGAGCCGCAGGTCAGCTGACCGCGGCACAGGAAGCATCGTAGCGGGTCGGCCCCCCTCGTCGCACACCCCGTAAATGCGGCGGCCCCACTGCCTGCGGGCATGTACCCTACGTGTCGCACCAGCACGGGGTGTGGCGCAGCTTGGTAGCGCGTCCGCTTTGGGAGCGGAAGGCCGTGGGTTCAAATCCCGCCACCCCGACCAGGACCGGTGAAGACCGGCCATATGCGCGACGACCTCGTGTGATCGCCTTCCGTGATCGCCTTTGGGGGCGTGTCCCCGCTGCCGTTACTATGCAAGCTGCACGCCCGTGTGTCTCTCCGTACTCAAGTCACGAAGTTCTCGGGCGGCGAATCCGCCGGACCAGTCTGGCTCCGGCAGAAACCAAGAAGTCAGCCACAAGGAGACCGAACCGTGAAGAGCGCCGTGGAGACCCTGAACCCGACCCGGGTTCGGCTCACTGTCGAGGTGCCCTTCGAGGAGCTCAAGGACAGCCTCGACGCGGCGTACAAGAAGATCAACCAGCAGGTCACGGTGAAGGGCTTCCGCAAGGGCAAGATCCCCGCCCGCGTCATCGACCAGCGGTTCGGCCGCGGTGCGGTCCTGGAGGAGGCGGTCAACGACGCGCTTCCGAAGTTCTACACCGAGGCGGTCAACGAGGCCGAGCTCAACGTCCTGGGCCAGCCCGAGGTCGACATCACCGAGCTGAAGGACGGCGAGACGCTGAACTTCACCGCCGAGGTCGACGTCCGCCCCGCCATCGAGATCCCGGACTACTCCGGCATCGAGGTCGAGGTCGACGCCGTCGAGGTCAGCGAGGAGGACGTCGAAAAGGCCGTCTCCGACCTGCGTGAGCGCTTCGCGTCCACCTCCCCGGTCGAGCGCGCCGCCGAGGACGGCGACGTCGTCACCATCGACCTGGAGGCCAAGGTCGACGGCGAGGTCCTGGAGGACGGCGTCGCGTCCGGCGTCTCCTACACCATCGGCTCCGGCGAGCTGCTGGACGGCATCGACGACGCCGTGAAGGGCGTTCAGGCCGGTGGCGAGGCCACCTTCACCTCCGAGCTCAAGGGCGGCTCCGCGGCCGGCAAGGAGGCCGAGGTCACCGTCAAGGTCACCCAGGTCGCCGCCCGCGAACTCCCCGAGCTGGACGACGAGTTCGCGCAGCTCGCCTCCGAGTTCGACACCCTGGAGGAGCTGAAGGCCGACAGCCGCAAGCGCCTCGAGAACATGAAGCAGTACGACCAGGCCACGCAGGCCCAGGAGCGCGTCCTGGAGAAGCTGCTTGAGCTGGTCGAGGTGCCCGTCCCGGAGAAGCTGCTCGAGGACGAGATCAACACCCGTAAGCACAACCTCGAGCACCACCAGCTCGGCCAGATGGGTCTCGACCTCGCGAAGTACCTGGAGATCCAGGGCAAGACCGAGGAAGAGTTCGACGCCGAGACCAAGGAAGCCGCGGTCAAGGGCATCAAGACGCAGTTCGTCCTCGACGAGCTCGTCAAGCAGGAGAAGCTGAACGTCAACCAGGAGGAGCTCACCGAGCACCTCATGCGTCGCGCCGCCTCCTCCGGCATGTCGCCCGACCAGTTCGCCCAGGCCGTCGTCGAGGGCGGCCAGGTTCCGCTCCTGGTCGGCGAGGTCGCCCGTGGCAAGGCCCTGGCCGTCGTGGTCGAGAAGGCCGTCGTCAAGGACACCAACGGCGAGGTCGTCGACCTGGACGACGAGGACGAGGTCGAGCAGGCCACCGAGACCGTCGAGGTCGCCGAGGGCACCGCTGACGAGGCCGCCGAGGAGAAGACCGAGGGCTGAGCCCACGGCACCACGTAGCTCGTAGGAAGGGCCCCGGGGATCCGAGATCCCCGGGGCCCTTCTTCACGCGCGGCCGTGCAGCGCCCCGGTAGGGGCGCGGGGAACTGCGCGAACAACCACCGGACCCGCACCCGCACACGCACCCGCACAGTCACGGCGAGTAGGCGGCGGCCGCTCGCCAACCGCTCTACGCCCCCGGCGAACACTCACGGAACCGGGATGGCACCGCACAGCCTGCGCGTTAGGGTCCATGAGTACGGGGCAAGGGGACCGGCGTCCCCGGCCAAACCCCCGGACGGGAACACGTGAGACGGCCCGGCGCCGTCGTAAGACGAGCAGGTGGATACGTGACGAATCTGATGCCCTCCGCCGCCGGCGAGCCCTCCATCGGCGGTGGCCTCGGCGACCATGTCTACAACCGGCTGCTCAACGAGCGGATCATCTTCCTCGGCCAGCCGGTCGACGACGACATTGCGAACAAGATCACCGCACAGCTGTTGCTCCTTGCCGCGGACCCGGACAAGGACATCTACATGTACATCAACAGCCCGGGCGGTTCGATCACGGCCGGCATGGCGATCTACGACACCATGCAGTACATCAAGAACGACGTGGTGACCATCGCCATGGGTCTCGCAGCCTCCATGGGCCAGTTCCTGCTCAGCGCGGGCACCCCCGGCAAGCGCTTCGCGCTGCCGAACGCCGAGATCCTGATCCACCAGCCCTCCGCGGGCCTGGCGGGCTCGGCCTCCGATATCAAGATCCACGCCGAGCGGCTGCTGCACACCAAGAAGCGCATGGCCGAGCTCACCTCCCAGCACACCGGCCAGTCGGTCGAGCAGATCACCCGCGACTCGGACCGCGACCGCTGGTTCGACGCCTTCGAGGCCAAGGAGTACGGCCTCATCGACGACGTCATCCCGACGGCCGCCGGGATGCCGGGCGGCGGCGGCACCGGGGCGGCCTGAGGCCCCCTGCAAGCCCCCAGCCGACCGCCACAGCCCCTAGGAGACAGACAGTGAACGACTTCCCCGGCAGCGGCCTCTACGCCCGCACCGAGGCCGAGTACACCGGCCCGCGCGCCGAGTCCCGTTACGTGATCCCCCGCTTCGTCGAGCGCACCTCGCAGGGCATCCGCGAGTACGACCCGTACGCGAAGCTGTTCGAGGAGCGCGTGATCTTCCTCGGCGTGCAGATCGACGACGCCTCCGCCAACGACGTCATGGCGCAGCTGCTGTGCTTGGAGTCGATGGACCCCGACCGGGACATCTCGGTCTACATCAACAGCCCGGGCGGCTCCTTCACCGCGCTCACGGCCATCTACGACACGATGCAGTTCGTGAAGCCGGACATCCAGACGGTCTGCATGGGCCAGGCGGCCTCCGCCGCGGCCGTGCTGCTGGCCGCCGGTACGCCCGGCAAGCGCATGGCGCTGCCGAACGCCCGTGTGCTGATCCACCAGCCGTACAGCGAGACCGGCCGCGGGCAGGTCTCCGACCTGGAGATCGCCGCCAACGAGATCCTCCGGATGCGTTCGCAGCTGGAGGAGATGCTGGCCAAGCACTCCACCACGGCGATCGAGAAGATCCGCGAGGACATCGAGCGCGACAAGATCCTCACCGCCGAGGACGCGCTGTCGTACGGGCTGATCGACCAGATCATCTCCACCCGGAAGATGAACAACGCCGACGTTCGCTGACGCGGACCCGGTATTGTCTGCTGCCCCTTGGCACGGTTTGGGACGGTGCACGTCAAAGTGAACCGCGCCAAGGGGGGCCCGAACGGGGGGCCAGGCAAGGTACCGTCGACATAAGGCAGCACCAGGAGCCGCTGGATTCGAAAACGTCCAGGCGTCTCCCAGGCGAAGGGGAAGCACACCGTGGCACGCATCGGTGACGGCGGCGATCTGCTCAAGTGCTCGTTCTGCGGCAAGAGCCAGAAGCAGGTCAAGAAGCTCATCGCAGGCCCTGGTGTGTACATCTGCGACGAGTGCATCGATCTCTGCAACGAGATCATCGAGGAAGAGCTCGCGGAGACCAGCGAGGTGCGCTGGGAGGAACTCCCCAAGCCCCGCGAGATCTACGAGTTCCTCGAGGGGTACGTGGTCGGCCAGGAAGCGGCCAAGAAGGCGCTCTCCGTCGCCGTCTACAACCACTACAAGCGCGTTCAGGCCGGCGAGAACGGCGGCGCCCAAGGCCGTGACGACGCCATCGAGTTGGCGAAGTCCAACATCCTGCTGCTGGGCCCCACGGGCTCCGGCAAGACGCTGCTGGCGCAGACGCTGGCGCGCATGCTGAACGTCCCGTTCGCCATCGCCGACGCCACCGCGCTGACGGAGGCCGGCTACGTCGGCGAGGACGTCGAGAACATCCTGCTGAAGCTGATCCAGGCGGCCGACTACGACGTCAAGAAGGCCGAGACCGGGATCATCTACATCGACGAGATCGACAAGGTCGCCCGGAAGAGCGAAAACCCCTCGATCACCCGCGATGTGTCCGGCGAGGGCGTCCAGCAGGCCCTGCTGAAGATCCTCGAGGGCACGACGGCCTCGGTGCCGCCGCAGGGCGGACGCAAGCACCCGCACCAGGAGTTCATCCAGATCGACACGACGAACGTCCTGTTCATCGTGGGCGGCGCGTTCGCCGGCCTGGAGAAGATCATCGAGTCGCGGGCCGGCGCCAAGGGCATCGGCTTCGGCGCGACGATCCGCTCCAAGCGCGAGCTGGAGGCCAAGGACCAGTTCGAGGACGTCATGCCGGAGGACCTGGTCAAGTTCGGCATGATCCCCGAGTTCATCGGCCGCCTCCCCGTCATCACCTCGGTCCACAACCTGGACCGCGAGGCGCTCCTGCAGATCCTGGTCGAGCCCCGCAACGCACTGGTGAAGCAGTACCAGCGCCTCTTCGAACTCGACGGTGTGGAGCTGGACTTCGAGCGCGAGGCCCTGGAGGCCATCGCCGACCAGGCCATCCTCCGCCAGACCGGCGCCCGCGGCCTGCGCGCCATCATGGAGGAAGTCCTCCAGGGCGTGATGTACGAGATCCCGTCCCGCAAGGACGTGGCCCGCGTCGTCATCACGGCCGACGTCGTCCACTCGAATGTGAACCCGACGCTGATTCCGCGGGATGCGCGGGGACGCGGGAGCGGCGAGCAGAAGACGGCGTAGCCGCGCCCCGACGGACTGCCGGCTCCTGGGCTGACAATGGCTGCCCAGGAGACAGACCGGATTCGGTCAGACCTTGATGTGACCTGAGTGGTCTCAAGCCATTCCGTCGGCATCCCGTGGACACTCCCACCGAGCAGATGATCTTCTTGATCGTCGCGAGACCGACCAACTTGCGGCTGCTCAAGGGGAGATACGAGCATGAAGCTCAGGCGTGCGATGACGGCACTTTGTGTGACTGCGGCGGCGGGAGCCCTGCCCCTGGTCATAGCCACACCGGCCAGCGCGTATGGACCTTCGTACTGTGAAAGCTACATAGGGTCGAAGGGCTACGCCGTAGGTCCCAAGGTCAAGGGGTCCTGTAAGTACGCAGGCTCTCCCGGGACGGCGCCCATCTGTTCCGCGGGACTGATCAACGCAGGTGTGCGGGACAACCACGCTTACCAGGCATGTCGAGCCGTTTGAGATCGGAGAGCAACGCGAAGGGCGCTCGCCGAGCACGGCGGGCGCCCTTCATGATGCCGAGTTCATGCTCAGGCCTTGACGCGGATCTCCGCGCGGACCTTCGTGGTGATGTCCACGGCGATGTCCTTGGAGATGCCCTGGGTGGCGTCTCCCGGCGACACCATGGCGATGGTGCTGTAGTCCGCCCACGCGCAGAACCAGTCCGTCTTCTCCTTCTTGGTGGCCAGGTCGGTGCCCTTGGCGGCCTGGCACTTCATGACCGCGCCGTCGAGGTCGACCGACTCGGCCTCGCCGACCAGTTCGGTCTTGCCCGCCCCGGAGGAGCCGGAGGAGGAGTCCTCCTCGGCCGACTTCTTGAAGTCGGTGAAGAACTTGTCCAGCGCCGCCTCGGGGTCGGCGACCTCGCCGTAGGCCCCGAAGTAGGTGATGCCCTTGGCGGTCGCGAGCTCGGACAGGTCCGGCGTCGTGCTCGGGTCCTTGGGGTCGTAACCGCTCAGGTCCGCCGTCGAGTAGACGCCGACGACGCTCTCGCCGTTCTTGACGCCGCTCTTCTCCAGGTCGTCGGCGGTGTCGTTGGACCCCCCGACGCTCTGGCCGAGCTTGCTGGCCCGGGTGTACTCGCTGAGCAGCTTCTCCGGCGTCGCCAGCTTGTGCGCCCCGTCGTCCTCAAGGCTGCCCGCGCCGCCCCTGCTGCCGCCCAGCGCGAAGTACGCGCCGACGCCGATCGCGACCACCACGGCCACCGCGCCGATGATCAGGCCCGTCTTCTTGCCGCCGCCGCCCGGCGCCGGCGGCTGCGGCATCCCGTACGGCTGCTGGCCGTAGGGCGGCTGCTGACCGTACGGGGGCTGCTGGGGCGGAACGCCCTGCTGCGGGTAGCCGTACCCGGGCTGGGCCGGCGCAGCCTGCTGGGGGTAGCCGTAGCCGGGCTGGGGCGCCTGCGGCTGCTGGCCGTAGGGACCGGGCTGCTGAGGCTGCCCGCCGTACGGACCGGGCTGCTGGGGCTGCCCGCCGTACGGGCCCGGCTGGTTGTAGCTCATTTCTGGGTTCCCCTCCAGATGCTTATGTGTTCCTGACATCCTGGCGCAGACACAGGCAACGCACGGCATCGGGGTGCCCACCGTTACAGAACAAAGGCGTTTCGGGACACCCCCGAGACACCCCTAAACTGAGCCCGTGACCGAGAACGCTCAGCAGCAGCCACCAGCGCCCGACACCGAACTGCCGACCCAGTACGCGCCGGCCGATGTAGAGGGGCCGCTGTACGAGCGCTGGGTAGAGCGGGGTTACTTCGAGGCGGACGCGAAGAGTGACAAGCCGCCGTACACCGTCGTCATCCCGCCGCCCAACGTCACCGGCAGCCTGCACCTCGGGCACGCCTTCGAGCACACCCTCATCGACGCCCTGACGCGCCGTAAGCGCATGCAGGGCTTCGAGACGCTGTGGCAGCCCGGCATGGACCACGCCGGCATCGCCACCCAGAACGTCGTGGAGCGCGAGCTCGGCAAGGAGGGCAAGTCCCGCCACGACCTGGGCCGCGAGGCGTTCGTCGAGCGCGTCTGGCAGTGGAAGGGCGAGTCCGGCGGGCAGATCAGCGGCCAGATGCGCCGCCTCGGCGACGGGGTCGCCTGGTCGCGCGAGCGCTTCACCATGGACGAGGGCCTGTCCCAGGCCGTCCAGACCATCTTCAAGCGGCTCTACGACGACGAGCTGATCTACCGCGCCGAGCGCATCATCAACTGGTGCCCGCGGTGTCTCACCGCCATCTCGGACATCGAGGTCGAGTACCAGGACGACGACGGCGAGCTCGTCTCCATGAAGTACGGCGACGGGGACGACACCATCGTCGTCGCCACGACCCGTGCCGAGACGATGCTCGGTGACACCGCCGTCGCCGTCCACCCGGACGACGAGCGCTACCGGCACCTGATCGGCAAGCTCATCAAGCTGCCGCTGACCGACCGCTCGATCCCGGTCGTCGCCGACACCCACGTCGACCCCGAGTTCGGCACGGGTGCGGTCAAGGTGACCCCGGCCCACGACCCGAACGACTTCGAGATCGGCCAGCGGCACGACCTGCCGGCCATCACGATCATGGACGAGCACGCGGTCATCACCGCTCACGGCCCCTTCCAGGGCCTGGACCGGCTCGAAGCGCGATCGGCGATCGTCGCGGCCCTGCGCGCCGAGGGGCGGATCGTCGCCGAGAAGCGGCCCTACGTCCACTCCGTCGGCCACTGCTCGCGCTGCAAGACCACCATCGAGCCGCGCCTGTCCATGCAGTGGTGGGTCAAGGTCGGCCCCTTGGCGAAGGCCGCCGGTGACGCCGTCCGCGACGGACGCGTCAAGATCCATCCGCAGGAGATGGAGAAGCGGTACTTCGACTGGGTCGACAATCTCCACGACTGGTGCATCTCGCGGCAGTTGTGGTGGGGGCACCGGATTCCGGTCTGGTACGGCCCGAACGGCGAGGTCGTCTGCGTCGGCCCCGACGACGAGATCCCGACCGGCGAGGGCTGGCACCAGGACACCGACGTCCTCGACACCTGGTTCTCCTCCGGCCTGTGGCCCTTCTCGACCCTCGGCTGGCCCGAACAGACCGAGTCGCTCGCGAAGTTCTACCCGAACTCCGTCCTGGTCACCGGCTACGACATCCTCTTCTTCTGGGTCGCCCGGATGATGATGTTCGGCCTGTACGCGATGGACGGCACCCCGCCGTTCCACACCATCGCCCTGCACGGCATGGTCCGCGACCAGTTCGGCAAGAAGATGTCGAAGTCCTTCGGGAACGCGGTCAACCCGCTGGACTGGATGGACAAGTACGGCTCCGACGCGCTGCGCTTCACCCTCGCGCGCGGCGCCAACCCCGGTGTCGACGTCCCGATCGGCGAGGACTGGGTCCAGGGCTCCCGCAACTTCGCCAACAAGATCTGGAACGCGACCCGCTTCGCGCTGATGAACGGCGCGACGGTGGACGGCCCGCTGCCGGACGCGTCGAAGATGTCGTCGACGGACCGCTGGATCCTGTCCCGCCTGAACTCCGTCGTCGCCGAAGTCGACGCGTTCTACGAGGACTTCCAGTTCGCCAAGCTGTCCGACGCCCTCTTCCACTTCGCGTGGGACGAGGTCTTCGACTGGTACGTCGAGCTGTCCAAGACGACGTTCCAGGCGGGCGGCGAGCCGGCCGAGGTCTCCAAGCGCGTCCTCGGCGAGGTCCTCGACGTGACGCTGAAGCTGCTGCACCCGGTGGTCCCGTTCGTCACGGAGACCCTGTGGACCACGCTGACCGGCGGCGAGTCGATCGTGATCGCCGAGTGGCCGGCCGACAGCGGCTTCCGCGACAAGGGCGCCGAGCAGGAGATCGAGTCGCTCCAGTCGGTCATCACCGAGGTCCGCCGCTTCCGCGCCGACCAGGGCCTCCAGCCGGGCCAGCGCGTCCCGGCCCGGCTGACCCTGGAAGGCACGGCGCTCGCCCCGCACGAGGCGGCGATCCGTCAGCTGCTGCGGTTGCAGCCGGAGGGCGAGTCCTTCACGGCCACGGCGACGCTGCCGGTCGCGGGCGCGCAGGTCGCCCTCGACCTCTCCGGCACGATCGACGTGGCGGCGGAGCGCAAGCGCCTCGCGAAGGACCTGGCGGCCGCCGAGAAGGAGAAGGCCCAGGCCACCGCCAAGCTCGGCAACGAGGCGTTCCTGGCGAAGGCGCCGGACCAGGTGGTGGAGAAGATCCGGGGGCGGCTGGCGAAGGCGGACGAGGACATCGCGCGGATCAAGGCCCAACTGGAGAGGCTGCCGGAAGCGTAAGTCGTTTTACGCGAGTAAAGGCCCCCGGAGCTGTTCAGCACCGGGGGCCTATGCCTACCCAGGGGCGCGGGGAACTGCGCGACCAGCCACAACGCACCCGCACCCGCCCGACAACCCCCACCACCCCACTCCCTGGGCGCACTGTCAGTCCCCCTCCGTAGACTGACCCCGTGAGTGAGAGCGACGACGACTTCGACGAGATCATCGCGGCGGAAACGGACCGCGACCCCGACCTCGCCGTCATCGAGGCCGGCAGCCGAACCCTGCGCACCCAGGGCGGCCAGCCGCAGGCAGACGTGCCCACGCGCCCCGAGGACCCCGAGGTCGACAAGGCCCTGCGCGAGGTCGAGGCGGAGCTGGCGACCCGTTGGGGCGAGACCAAGCTGGAGCCCTCGGTCAGCCGTATCGCCGCGCTCATGGACGTCCTGGGCGAGCCCCAGCGGTCGTACCCCTCGATCCACATCACCGGCACCAACGGCAAGACGTCGACCGCCCGCATGATCGAGGCCCTCCTCGGCGCCTTCGAGCTGCGCACCGGCCGCTACACCTCACCGCACGTCCAGTCGATCACCGAGCGCATCAGCCTCGACGGCGCCCCGATCTCGGCCGAGCGCTTCATCGAGACGTACAACGACATCAAGCCGTACGTCGAGATGGTCGACGCCTCGCAGGAGTACCGCCTGTCGTTCTTCGAGGTGCTCACGGGCATGGCGTACGCGGCCTTCGCGGACGCGCCCGTCGACGTCGCCGTCGTGGAAGTGGGCATGGGCGGCTCCTGGGACGCCACCAACGTCATCGACGGCGACGTCGCCGTCGTGACGCCGATAGACCTCGACCACACCGACCGGCTGGGCGCCACCCCGGGCGAGATCGCCGTCGAGAAGGCCGGCATCATCAAGCAGGACGCCACCGTGATCATGGCCCAGCAGCCGGTCGACGCCGCGCAGGTGCTGCTGAAGAAGGCCGTGGAGGTCGACGCCACCGTCGCCCGCGAGGGCCTGGAGTTCGGCGTCGTCGCACGTCAGGTCGCCGTCGGCGGACAGCTGGTCACCCTGCGCGGACTCGGCGGCGAGTACCCCGAGGTGTATCTGCCGCTGCACGGAGCGCACCAGGCGCACAACGCCGCCGTGGCCCTGGCCGCCGTGGAGGCGTTCTTCGGCGTGGGCGCCGCCCGGGCCGAGCCGCTGGACATCGACACGGTCCGCAAGGCGTTCGCGGCCGTCGCCTCGCCGGGCCGGATGGAGGTCGTACGGCGCTCTCCGACGGTCGTGCTGGACGCCGCCCACAACCCGGCGGGCGCGCGGGCGGTCGCCGAGGCGATCGGGGAGGCGTTCGACTTCAGCCGGCTCATCGGCGTCGTCGGCGCGAGCGGCGACAAGAACGTGCGCGAGCTGCTGGAGGCCTTCGAGCCGATCTTCGCCGAGGTCGTCGTCACCCAGAACTCCTCGCACCGCGCCATGGACGCCGACGAGCTCGCGGCCATCGCCGTCGAGGTGTTCGGCGACGAGCGCGTGCAGGTCGAGCCGCGGCTGCCGGACGCCCTGGAGGCCGCGATCACGCTGGCCGAGGAGGAGGGCGAGTTCACGGGCGGCGGTGTGCTGGTCACCGGGTCCGTCATCACGGTCGGCGAGGCCCGGCTGCTGCTGGGGAAGGGCTGAGTCCGAAGATGCGTATCCTCTGTTCCTCGACCCTGATCGGCGAGTTCTTCGTCATCGGCTTCGCCGGTCTGGTCGCCATGAAGGACCCGGATCTGGCCATGTCGACGGTGTGGACGGTCAGCGGCGTCGCGATGTTCCTGTGCGTGCTGCTGTGCGGCCTGGTGACCCGCCCCGGCGGTGTCGCGCTCGGCTGGGCCCTCCAGGTGGCGCTCATCGCCTCCGGCTTCATTGTTCCCACGATGTTCTTCCTGGGCGCGGTCTTCGCGGCACTTTGGTGGGCTTCCGTGCACTACGGCAAGAAGGTCGACGAGGCCAAGGCGAGATTCGCCGCGCAGGCGGACTCCTCCACACCTGACGCTGCGTAACAGGCGCCTGGACACGCCCTGTAACCTCATCCCACCGTCCACCGGCATCACCGCACACCGGTTGTAAGAAGGAGCCTCCCTGTGACCCAGCGCACCCTCGTCCTGCTCAAGCCCGACGCAGTTCGCCGCGGCCTGACCGGCGAGATCATCAGCCGTATCGAGCGCAAGGCCGGCTGGCAGATCACCGCGCTGGAGCTGCGGACCCTGGATCAGGAGACCCTGGAGCAGCACTACGGCGAGCACAAGGGCAAGCCCTTCTACGAGCCGCTGGTTCAGTTCATGGCCTCCGGCCCGGTCGTCGCCCTGATCGTCGAGGGCGAGAGGGTCATCGAGGGGCTGCGCGCCCTCGCCGGTCCGACCGACCCGATCGCCGCCGCGCCCGGCTCCATCCGCGGTGATTTCGGCGTGATCGTCCGCGAGAACCTCATCCACGCCTCCGACTCCGAGGAGTCCGCCGAGCGCGAGGTGAAGATCTTCTTCCCGGGGCGCGCGTAACGCCTTCGTAGTTGAACGGAGAGGGTGTGGAGATTGAATCTCCGCACCTGAGTGCATACCAAATGCATATGCGTGGCGATCGAGGGAACGAGTGCCCCCGATGGCCCGTCTCCACAAGCGAGGCGACTCGCCATCTGCTGACAATGGCGAAGACCCTCCCGCAGTGTTCGTGCAGGCGCGTCTACGATGGAAGCCTTCACGTCACAGCACCCACTTCGCCGACCTGACAAGCCATCAAAAGCTCCCGGGAAGGCCAGACGAATCCTGATGGGGAACTCAATGTCGTTCATCGGCCGTGACATGGCTGTCGACCTCGGGACCGCCAACACGCTGGTGTACGTCAGGGGTCGCGGGATCGTACTCAACGAACCGTCCGTCGTCGCGATCAACACGAACACCGGCGGCATCCTCGCCGTCGGCGCCGAGGCGAAGAAGATGATCGGGCGCACGCCCGGCAACATCGTTGCCGTGCGTCCGCTGAAGGACGGCGTGATCGCCGACTTCGAGATCACCGAGCGCATGCTCCGTTACTTCATCCTGAAGATCCACAAGCGGCGTTATCTGGCCCGTCCGCGGGTCGTCGTCTGTGTGCCGTCCGGCATCACCGGCGTCGAGCGTCGCGCCGTCATCGAGGCGTCGTCCCAGGCCGGCGCCCGCCAGGTGCACATCATCGAGGAGCCCATGGCCGCGGCCATCGGCTCCGGCCTGCCGGTCCACGAGGCCACGGGCAACATGGTGGTCGACATCGGCGGCGGCACCACGGAGGTCGCGGTCATCTCCCTCGGCGGCATCGTCACCGCCCAGTCGATCCGTGTCGCGGGCGACGAGCTGGACAACGCGATCATCCAGCACATCAAGAAGGAGTACTCCCTTCTGCTGGGTGAGCGGACGGCCGAACAGATCAAGATCACGATCGGTTCGGCGTACGACCTCGACGCCGACGAACACACCGAGATCCGTGGCCGGGATCTCGTCTCCGGACTGCCGAAGACCGTCGTCATCTCCGCGGCCGAGGTGCGCAAGGCCATCGAGGAACCGGTCAACGCCATCGTGGACGCCGTGAAGACGACCCTCGACAAGTGCCCGCCGGAGCTGTCCGGCGACATCATGGACCGAGGAATCGTTCTGACCGGCGGCGGTGCCCTGCTGCGTGGCCTCGACGAGCGGCTGCGGCGCGAGACCGGCATGCCGATCCACATCGCCGAGGACCCGCTGGACAGCGTGGCGCTCGGCTCCGGCAAGTGTGTCGAGGAGTTCGAGGCGTTGCAGCAGGTGCTCGACGCCCAGCCGCGCAGATGACGTAACTCTTCGGTTCCGCCGTACGGGATGATCTCCTCTCGTACGGCGGATCGTTGATATAGAGGCATAAGCTCACCCATACGTTTCTGCGCCTCCGAAACATCTGAAGACCAACACCTCTGCACATTTGAAGACCAAAAACCTCTGCACATTCCGATGAGGAAGGGCACGGCCGCCGCACGTGAGGGACACACGAGAGAGCCGGCTGCTCCTGGTGCTGCTGATCGCCATCGCGTTCGCACTGATCACGGTGGATATCCGCGGTGGTGAGGACTCCCCGGTCGACGGTGCCCGCCAGGCCGCTGCCACGGTCTTCGGCCCGATCGAGGACGGTGTGTCGGCCGCGGTGAACCCGGTCGGCAACGCGGTCGCCGCGATCCGTGACTCCGGCGAGCGCCACGACCGGCTCGCCCAGCTGGAGCAGGAGAACGCCGCCCTCAAGGCGAAGCTCGGCAGCGAGGACCGGGACAGCAGCCGGCTGAAGCAGCTGGACAAGATGCTGAAGGTCGCGGGCGCGGGCCAGTACGGCATCAAGGGTGCCGAGGTCATCGCCATAGGGGCGGCCCAGGGCTTCTCCTGGACCATCACCATCGATGTCGGCGCCAACGACGGCATCCAGCGCGACATGACCGTCCTGAACGGCGACGGGCTGGTCGGGCGGGTCACCACCGTCGGCCCGAACACCGCCACCGTGCTGCTCGCCAACGACCCCGACTTCACCGTCGGCACACGCATGGAGTCCACCGACGAGCTCGGCTTCGCCTCCGGCCAGGGGGACCGTCCGCTGCGCGTCGAACTCCTCAACGGCAAGGCCGAGGTGAAGAAGGGCGACCGGCTCGTCACCTTCGGCTCGCAGGCCGACAAGCCCTTCGTGCCGGGCGTCCCCGTCGGTGTCGTCTCCCGCGTCGACCCGTCCGGCGGCGACCTGACCCGCACCCTCTACGTCACGCCGTACGTCGGCTTCTCCAAGCTCGACATCGTCGGCGTCGTCGTGCAGGCGCCCACGAAGGACCCGCGCGACACGGTGCTCCCCGCCAAGCCCAAGCCGACTCCCACGCCTACCGTGACGGTCACGGTCACGCCGGGCGCCGAGCCCTCGGCCGACGGCGAGGACCAGCCGCAGGCGGACGGCCAGGACCAGCCGCTGGCCGACGGGCTGTACCAGCCCCGGGCCGACGGTCAGTATCAGCCTCCGGGCGACGGACAGAGCCAGAACGAGCAAGAGCAGTAGGAGCTGAAGCCCGATGCGCGTCAACCGAATCCTGCTCTCCTCCGCTCTGGTCGTCGTCGCCCTGGTGGTGCAGGTGAGCGTCCTGGCCCGGCTGCATCTGCCGGGCGCCGTCCCCGATCTGCTGCTGCTCACCGTGCTGGGCCTCGCCATGGTCTACGGCCATGTCGGCGGCGCCCTCGTCGGCTTCGGCGCCGGTCTGCTCGCCGACCTCGCGCCGCCCGCCGACCATGCCGCCGGCCGCTATGCGCTGGTGCTGTGCGTGATCGGCTACCTCGCCGGGCTCGTCAAGCCGGACAACGGCCGACTGAAGTCGGCCACCGGGCCGATGGTCGTCGTGGTCGTCGCCGCTATCGGCACCACCCTGCTGTACGCGGGGGTCGGCGCCCTGGTCGGGGACACCGCCGCCCGCCATGTCGGCCTCGGCAGCCTGCTGTTCACAGCGGCCCTGTACGACCTGCTGCTCGCACCGTTCGTCGTCCCCGGGATCATGGCGCTGGCCCGGCGCGCGGAGAACGACCCGCTCGCCGACACCAGCTCCCAGGCCAAGAAGGCCGACATCTCCTCCGGCTGGCTCTCCGGCGGCACCGGCCTGCGCATCGGCGGCCAGCGCGGCGGACTGGGCGGCCTGAAGGTGAAGGCGAGTCGGGCGCGCACGGCGCGCGCCGGGCGCATCAAGGGGGTCAAGCGGCTGTGAGGACAGGGGAGTTCACCCGGACGGGTGAGGCCGGTAGGAACCGGGCCGTGTGGGCCGGACGTTCATCACTCGTACACGCACAGTCGCATCCGCGCTCGCGTTCGGCATCGCAGCCGTATCCGCGCCGGCACTCGCACTGAGAGGGGGAGGCAGCGCAGTGACCAACATCCCGGAGACCGGCCGGACGCCACGCGTCCAGATCCGGCTCATCGTCATCCAGATCCTCGTCCTCTCGCTCCTCGGCACTCTCGGCGGGCGCCTGTGGTACCTCCAGATCCGCGAGGGCGACGCCTACGCCAAGGAGGCGTCCGGCAACCACGTCCAGCAGGTCGTCCAGCCCGCCGTGCGCGGCTCGATCCTGGACGCGCGCGGAGTGCCCCTCGCCGACAACGAGACCCGGCTGGTCGTCTCCGCCTCCCGCACAGACCTGCTGAAGATGCCGGACGACGGCAAGGCCGTCCTGACCAAGCTCGCCGGCGTGCTGGGCATGAAACCCAGCGAAGTGAAGGAGAAGGTCCGGCTGTGCGACGCCGAAACGCCGCAGCCGTGCTGGAACGGCTCGCCGTACCAGCCGATCCCCATCACCGACGAGGCCACCGCCAAGCAGGCCCTGCAGATCCGTGAGCGCGCCGAGGACTTCCCCGGCATCACCGCCGAGCCCCAGGCCGTGCGCCGCTACCCGGCCCCGGGCAAGTCCAACACCGCCCAGGTCCTCGGCTACCTCTCCCCGGTCACCGACGAGGAGCTCCAGCAGGCCCAGGACACCGACTCGCCCTACCTGCGCTCCGACCAGGTCGGCCGCTCCGGCCTGGAGCGCCAGTACGACAAGGAGCTGCGCGGCAAGGCCGGCGTCACCCGCTACGAGGTCGACAACCTGGGCCGCGTCATCGGCCAGGCCAAGGCCGACGCCGCGCAGCCCGGCTCCAACCTCGTCACCAGCATCGACGCCCGCGTGCAGCGCATCGCCGAGTACGAGCTGAACGACGCCATGAAGAAGGCCCGCCAGGAGTGGGACCGCAACACCAACGAGCCGTACAAGGCCGACTCGGGCGCCGTGGTCGTGATGGAGGCCAAGACCGGCCGCATCGTCGCCATGGCGTCCAACCCGACCTATGACCCCAACGCCTGGGTCGGCGGCATCTCCGCCAAGGACTACAAGACGCTCACGGGCAAGGCATCCAACTACCCGCTGCTCAACCGCGCCATCCAGGGCCAGTCGGCGCCCGGCTCGATCTTCAAGGTCGTCCCGACGGCCGCCGCGGTCAACGCCGGCTACTCCTTCGACGGCCCCTACGAATGCTCCAGCTCGTACTCGATCGGCGGCCAGGTCTTCAAGAACTTCGAGTCCAAGGGATACGGCCCGATCAGCCTCGGCCGCGCCCTGGAGGTCTCCTGCGACACCGTCTTCTACCGGCTCTCCCACGAGGAGTGGAAGCGCGACGGCGGCACCAAGCCGAAGAAGAACCCGGGCGACTGGTTCTACAAGACGGCCCACCAGTTCGGCCTCGGCGCGGAGACCGGTATCGACCTGCCCAACGAGGTCACCGGCCGCGTCCCCGACCGCCAGTGGAAGCAGGACTACTGGAAGGCCAACAAGGACGCCTGGTGCAAGTACGGCAAGAAGGACGGCTCGTACGCCGAGAAGATCGCCTACGAGAACTGCCTCGAAGGCAACCGCATGCGCGCCGGTGACTCCGTCAACTACTCCATCGGCCAGGGCGACACCCTCGTCACCCCGATCCAGATGGCCACGATCTACTCGGCCATCTCCAACGGCGGCACCCTCTACGACCCGACCGTCGGCAAGGCCGTCGTCAGCGCCGACGGCAAGTCCGTAGCGGAGATCGAGCCCAAGTCGCACGGCAAGCTGCCGATAAGCCGCAAGACGCTGGCCGCGATGGACGACGCCCTCGCCGGTGTCGCCACCCGCGGTACCGCGGCCTGGCGGTTCGCCGACGTCGGCTGGCCGCAGGACAAGATCCCGATGCACGCCAAGACCGGTACCGCGGAGGTCTACGGCAAGCAGACGACCTCGTGGTTCGCCACGTACACCAAGGACTACTCGGTCGTCATGACGATCTCCCAGGGTGGTACGGGTTCCGGTGCCTCGGGTCCGGCCGTGCGCAACATCTACGACGCGCTGTACGGCGTCTCCGACGACGGCACGATCAACAAGAAGAACGCGCTGCTGCCCACGCCGCAGAAGAACCTGCCGAAGGTCCGCACGGACGGCACCATGGCCTCGCCGAAGGTCTCCAAGGACCCGGCGAAGGAGCAGCGGGTCAGCCAGGAGGGCGAGGACTCCACGGACGAGCAGCAGCTCGCCGGGACCGTGGCGACGCCGACGGCCGAGAACCGGGACACCCGGCGCAGGCGACGCGGCGGCCGCAGGCGGGGAAGCCGGAGGATGCTGACATGACCGGCGCCAACAGTTTCCAGGTCTCCGGGTACGGACCGGAACGGGCGGGCTGGACCCGCCTGTTCGCCCGCGATTCGATGGCCCGCCGGCTGGACTGGCCGATACTGCTGTCGGCGACGGCCCTGTCGCTGATGGGTGCGCTCCTGGTGTACTCGGCGACCCGCAACCGCACCGAGCTCAACCAGGGCGACCAGTACTACTTCCTGATCCGGCACGTCCTGAACACCGGCATCGGGCTCGCGCTGATGATAGGGACCGTCTGGCTGGGCCACCGCGCGCTGCGCACGGCCGTGCCGATCCTGTACGGCCTGTCGGTCTTCCTGATCCTGCTGGTGCTCACACCGCTCGGCTCCACGATCAACGGCGCCCACTCCTGGATCAAGCTGCCCGGCGGCTTCTCGCTGCAGCCCTCGGAGTTCGTGAAGGTCACGATCATCCTGGGCATGGCGATGCTGCTGGCGGCGAGAGTGGACGCGGGCGACAAGCCCTACCCGGACCACCGCACGGTGATGCAGGCGCTTGGTCTGGCCACGGTGCCGATGCTGATCGTGCTGCTCATGCCCGACCTCGGGTCGGTCATGGTCATGGTGGTGATTGTGCTGGGTGTGCTGCTCGCGTCCGGTGCCTCCAACCGCTGGGTCTTCGGACTGATCGGGGCGGGGACCATCGGCGCGATCGCGGTCTGGCAGCTCGGCGTCCTGGACGACTACCAGATCGCCCGTTTCGCGGCCTTCGCCAACCCCGAACTCGACCCGGCGGGCGTCGGCTACAACACCAACCAGGCGCGTATCGCGATCGGTTCGGGCGGGCTCGCGGGAGCGGGGCTGTTCCACGGTTCGCAGACCACCGGCCAGTTCGTGCCGGAGCAGCAGACCGACTTCGTCTTCACGGTGGCGGGGGAGGAGCTGGGCTTCCTCGGCGGCGGGCTGATCATCGTACTGCTCGGTGTGATCCTCTGGCGGGCCTGCCGGATCGCCCGTGAGACGACCGAGCTGTACGGGACCATCGTCGCGGCCGGGATCGTGGCGTGGCTCGCCTTCCAGTCGTTCGAGAACGTCGGGATGACGCTGGGGATCATGCCGGTGACGGGTCTGCCGTTGCCGTTCGTCTCCTATGGCGGATCGTCGATGTTCGCGGTGTGGGTGGCCGTGGGACTGCTCCAGTCGATCCGGGTGCAACGTCCGATGTCGGCCTGAACTCCGCGTTCGCTGGAGGCGGGCGGTGTCCGGCGGCACGGAGTCTCCGCGCCGCCCGGACCGTGAGCGGAATCGGCCGGTCCCCCTGTCTTCACCGCCCGTACGCCTGTGGTTCATGGCTGGTAAGCCCTGTCATCCGGTCGGGACTCCGATTAGATTCGGTTCATGGCGGACACGAAGCGCGAAATCGAGCGGAAGTATGAATCCGACGACAGCGGCCTGCCCGACCTGACCGGCGTCGCCGGGGTCGCGTCCGTCGTCGACAAGGGTGTCGCGCATCTGGACGCCACCTACTACGACACCCCGGATCAGCGCCTCGCGACGGCGTCGATCACGCTGCGCCGCAGAACGGGCGGGTCCGACGCCGGCTGGCATCTGAAGTTCCCCGTCGCCCCGGGAGTGCGGGACGAGATCCAGGCACCGCTGTCCGACGACCTGCCCGACGCGCTCGCCGGGCTCGTCCGCTCCCGGGTTCGGCACGCCGAACTGGTGCCGGTGGTCCGGCTACGTTCCGACCGGGATGTGCGCGACCTCGTGGACGCCGACGGGCGGGTGCTGGCCGAGGTCAGTGTGGACGCCGTACACGCGCAGCGGCTCGCCGGCGGGGACGGCAGCGCGCAGTGGAGCGAGATCGAGGTGGAGCTGTCCGACGACGTCGATCCGGGCTTCCTCGACATGGTGGAGAAGCGCCTGCGCAAGGCGGGCGTACGGCCGTCGAAGTCGGCGTCGAAGCTGGCGCGGGCGCTGGCCGAGACCGCTCCGAAGAAGCTCGCCCCCGGGCCCGCCGCGGACCTCGTGACCGCCGGTGACCATGTGCTCGCCTATGTGCGGGCCCAGCGGGACGCGATCGTCGAGCTGGATCCGGCCGTACGCCAGGACGCCGAGGACTCCGTCCACAGCATGCGCGTCGCGACCCGCCGGATGCGCAGCACCTTCAAGTCCTTCGGCAAGGTCCTGGACCGGGCGGTCACCGCACCCATCGCCGACGAGCTGAAGTGGCTCGCCGGTGAGCTGGGCGTGGACCGGGACCGCGAGGTCCTCAACGAACGCCTGAGCGCGGCACTGGAGGAGGTGCCCGAGCCGCTGGTGTCCGGGCCGGTCGCCGAGCGGATGAGCCACTGGGCCGGCGAGCGGCCCGGCGGGGCGAGCGCCCGGCTGATCGGGGTCCTCGACTCCGGCCGTTACCTGGCCCTCCTCGACACCTTGGACGCGCTGCTGGCCGATCCGCCGCTGTCGAAGTCCGCCGGTGGCAAGCCCGGCAAGGTGCTGCCCAAGGCCGTCAAGAAGGATTTCGGGAAGGTCACCGCGCTGGTCGAGCAGGCGGTGCGGCTGGACCCCGGCACCGACCGGGACGTGGCCATCCACGAGGCCCGCAAGAAGACCAAGCGCACCCGCTACGCGGCGGAGGCGGCCACCCCGGCGCTCGGTAAGCCGGCAAAGGACCTGGCCAAGACGATGAAGTCGCTGCAGAGCCTGCTCGGCGAGCACCAGGACAGCGTCATGGCCCGCCTCACCCTGCGCGAGCTGGCCGCGGTGGCGCACGCGGCCGGGGAGAGCGCTTTCACCTACGGGCTGCTCTACGGGCGCGAGGAGCGGCGCGCAGCGGCCGTGGAGGCCGAGCTGCCCGGATTCTGGGACGGGATCAAGGACGGGACGGACGTCCTGTGAGCCTTCGGACGTACGGGGGGTGCCCGCGGTCGCGTTAGGCTAGATGGTCACCCCTGTCAGTTCAGTCCAGCCCCGAAGGTTCGCGAGATGCCTGCCGAAGCCGCTGCGGTCACCGAGTCCGTGTTCCCGCAGCTCGAAGCTCTGCTCCCGCATGTGCAGAAGCCGATCCAGTACGTCGGCGGAGAACTCAATTCCACGGTCAAGCCGTGGGAGTCCTGCGACGTCCGCTGGGCGCTCATGTACCCGGACGCCTATGAGGTCGGGCTGCCCAACCAGGGCGTCATGATCCTCTACGAGGTCCTGAACGAGCAGGAGGGCGTCCTCGCCGAGCGCACGTACAGCGTGTGGCCGGACCTGGAGGCGCTGATGCGGGAGCACGGCGTCCCGCAGTTCACGGTCGACAGCCACCGCCCGGTGAAGGCCTTCGACGTGTTCGGGCTCAGCTTCTCCACGGAGCTGGGCTACACCAACATGCTCACGGCCCTGGACCTGGCCGGCATCCCCCTGGAGTCCAAGGACCGCGGGCTGGACGACCCGATCGTCCTGGCCGGCGGCCACGCGGCCTTCAACCCCGAGCCGATCGCCGACTTCATCGACGCGGCGATCATCGGCGACGGCGAGCAGGCCGTCCTCGACATGACGAAGATCATCCGTGAGTGGAAGGCGGAGGGCTGCCCCGGCGGCCGCGAAGAGGTCCTCTTCCGCCTCGCGAAGACGGGCTCGGTGTACATCCCCGCGTTCTACGACGTCGAGTACCTCCCGGACGGCCGTATCGCCCGTGTCGTACCCAACAAGTCGGGCGTCCCGTGGCGGGTGTCGAAGCACACGGTGATGGACCTCGACGAGTGGCCGTACCCCAAGCAGCCTCTCGTCCCCCTGGCCGAGACGGTCCACGAGCGCATGTCGGTGGAGATCTTCCGCGGCTGCACCCGCGGCTGCCGCTTCTGCCAGGCCGGCATGATCACCCGCCCCGTCCGCGAGCGCTCGATCACCGGCATCGGCGAGATGGTCGACAAGGGCCTGAAGGCGACGGGCTTCGAGGAGGTCGGCCTGCTGTCCCTGTCGTCGGCGGACCACTCCGAGATCGGCGACATCGCGAAGGGCCTCGCGGACCGCTACGAGGAGGACAAGATCGGTCTGTCGCTCCCGTCGACCCGCGTGGACGCGTTCAACGTGGACCTGGCGAACGAGCTGACGCGCAACGGCCGCCGCTCCGGCCTGACCTTCGCCCCCGAGGGCGGCAGCGAGCGCATGCGCAAGGTCATCAACAAGATGGTGTCCGAGGAGGACCTCATCCGCACCGTCGCGACGGCCTACGGCAACGGCTGGCGCCAGGTGAAGCTGTACTTCATGTGCGGTCTGCCGACGGAGACCGACGACGACGTCCTGCAGATCGCCGACATGGCGATGAACGTGATCGCCAAGGGCCGCGAGGTGTCACGCTCGAACGACATCCGCTGCACGGTCTCGATCGGCGGCTTCGTCCCCAAGCCCCACACCCCCTTCCAGTGGGCCCCGCAGCTCTCGGCGGAGGAGACGGACGCCCGCCTGGAGAAGCTCCGCGACAAGATCCGCGGCGACAAGAAGTACGGCCGCTCGATCGGCTTCCGCTACCACGACGGCAAGCCCGGCATCGTCGAGGGCCTGCTGTCCCGCGGCGACCGCCGTATCGGCGCCGTCATCCGCGCGGTCTACGACGACGGCGGCCGCTTCGACGGCTGGCGCGAGCACTTCTCGTACGACCGCTGGATGAGCTGCGCCGACAAGGCGCTGGCCCCCTTCGGCGTCGACGTCGACTGGTACACCACCCGCGAGCGCACCTACGAGGAGGTCCTCCCCTGGGACCACCTCGACTCCGGCCTCGACAAGGACTGGCTCTGGGAGGACTGGCAGGACGCCCTCGACGAGACCGAGGTCGAGGACTGCCGGTGGACGCCTTGCTTCGACTGCGGGGTGTGTCCGCAGATGGACACGTCCATCCAAATCGGGCCGACTGGGAAGAAGTTGCTGCCTCTGACCGTCAAGAACGCGGCGCCGGCGTCTGGCGGGCACTCTCACTGAGGTGGGCGGGGCACTCGATCGGGTGATGGAGGCGCTGGCAGGGGCGAGCGAGGACGAGGCGGCGACTGCGTTGTTCGCGGCTGGCGCTTCGACCGCTCGTCCACCAGTGCCGTCAGTGCCCCTCTGGACACCGCTGCCGGGCCCTGAGGCTTCGCTGCACATCGTTTCCGAGTTGGAGTGGGTCTGAGGTCTGCATCGGCCTGCACGTGACTGCGTAGCCGCGAGCCCCCTTCCCGAACCCCGAAGGGGGCTTGTCGGCGTTCGTCGGTGGGTGAATGCGCGCGACCGAGCTTCTTGCCGGAAGCTGTCCTTGTGGTGGGCCTTACTGGTCTGCCTTGTAGGTTTCCCGGTCCTTGAGAAGGCCCCACGCCTTGATGTTCCAGTTCTGCGGCTCCACCAAGATCGTCTTCCATGCCGTGCTGGTCGTGGTGATCTCTATCCGGTGGTGCGGAAAGTTCCGATCGATCTTGACGATCTCCACAGGTGGGAACTGATGAGACCCGCCGCTCTCCGCGAAGAAGTGGAAGCCACCCGTATGGATGGGAACGGCCGTCCCGACGACATGCGGCTCACCGATCTTGGCGTCCAGGCAGCCGCGGGAGTCGGAGCGCCACTTATGCCGATGGCGCCATCCGCCACAAAACGACGGTTCCAAGCAAACGCCACACGGATCCGTGCCTGAGCCTCCCCGACCCATTCGGCCACAAGCAGCACAGCGAACACCCCCCACGAGTAGTTGTGCGTCACATCGGCCAGCCCCCACGCAAAGAACCCGAAGAAGACTGCCGCGCCAACGATCTGGCTGGTCTCTGCACCAGCCACCTGCTGGTTATGCGCGATGCTGCCTCTGCGACTTCTGCGATCTGTTGCCACTGCTGCTCCTTGAGGCGCCTGCTGACTGCGGTGACAGCGATGCTGATACGTACCAGGTTCGCGGCCGCGTGGTTCGGGAACCCCGTCAACGAACGGTTCAGGAAACCCTGCTCGCATGAGGCGAAGATCTGACCCAAGATCGCACGCAGCTACTTACCTCGGCGCGGCTGGTGGGCAGCCTGTCTGGCTGTGGATGCCGTACTTGGTGCCACGCGTCACTCGTCTCCAGGGTCCGGGATCGAGTCGAGAAGTGCGTAAGCATCTTCCTCAACTTCCGCCCTGCCCATGCCCACGTCCATCTTGACGGCCTGCAACTCGGACAGCTTGAGCCACTCCAACTGCTCCAGTGTGTACGGTCCGTCGGTCTCACCAAAGGCCGTGAGCAGCCTGGCAGAGAAGCGTTCTGCCTCGACCTCGGCCCCACGCTTCTCACACATTGCTCGCGCCATTTGCTGGATGACCGACACGTCTTCCTCGCGAACATCCCGCAGCACTGCGAGGGGAGACCGCAGATGCTCGGGCACCGTGTCGTCCGGCCGCACTCCGCACCACTGCTCGGCGACCATTTCCGCGACCCGGCGCACGGGCACCTCGAGGGATCTGGCCAAATACGGGTAGAGGCTAGGCTTGGGCGGATCCTCGATCTCGTCCCACCGCACCTTGTTCCACCAGGTCACCGATCGCTTGAAGTCACAGTCAGCAGCCATCTCCTGGTAAGTCTTGCCAGCCCTGCTGTTGAGGTGGGTAACCCGCTCACTGAATACGTTTCCCATGACGGGAGCGTCATCTGAAAAATAGAAACTGTCAATTCTCGTTGATTTGAATCCGTGTATCTGGTAGAGCCGTTGACCCGCTCATGGGCTACTCAGGGAGCTGCTGGGCCTGGGCCCGCGACCATCGGCCGTTTATTCGACTGCTTTCACGGGGCTGTGCTGCCAGAATCCGTGGCATGAGCTACACCGCCGAGCTGCCGTGGCCTGTACCCGACGAGCGATTCCGCCACTGGGCCGGCCAGTTCGCTGACATGCACGACCTGGTGCGTGACCTCGTGATCCCGTCTGGCTTGCCCCAGGCTGCGGAAAGCGTCCTGACCACGGCACGCGAGCTGATCCGCATGAGCTATTACCGCTACGAGTTCATGATGATCGGCGCTGCGACCTCCGTGATCGCCATCGAGACCGCGCTCACCGACCGCTATGGCAAGGGCACCCTAGCTAGCCACCTCAGGAAGGCCCGCGTTGACGGACTCCTCACCGAGGAGCAGTACGACCTCCTCGATAGCTGCGGACGGCCGATCCGGAACAGTTATGCGCACGGGGATCTCACTCATGCCGCGCTAGCTCCACCCCTGGCCATCGGGATGGTCCGTACGTCGATCACGATCCTCGCCAAGTTGCACGTCTCGCCCCGTCCCGGGACCGCGGTCGCAAGCGGATGAGTGTTTCAGCGAGGCCGCAGATGAATATGCCCATCCAGATCGGGCCGACCGGGAAGAAGCTGCTTCCTCTGACCGTCAAGAACGCTGCGCAGGCGCCCGCGTCGAGGGGTCACGCGCACTGAGGATGGGCAGGCGATCTATCAGGGGTCTGAGTCCTGTACAGGCGAGCAGGCCGACCCTGCACCTCTTGTCGACGGCGGTGGATGTAGGCCATTGAGTTCACGCTAGGGGGTCTCTGAGGTGGATCGACCGGGGTCCGGCGGGCGGGCCAGTGTGAGGGGTAGGAGGTCCGCGGGTATTTCGGAAGAGGTGTTGCGGGCGGCGGTGAGCAGGGCGTCGAGTCGGTGGGCGATCTCAGGGACGCTTGTTGCCAGGCCGGTCTCGTGCAGCAGTCTGATCGCCTGCCAGTTCGGGGCCGCGGGGTGCCGGCCGAGTTCGTCCAGGAGCCCCTGTGCCGCGGTCCTGGCGATCTGTCGGGTCGGGTCGGTCAGCAGTCGGCGTACCGCCGGGTCGTTTGCCGGGTCCTTGAACAGGTGGCCCAGGTTGCGGGCGAGCCGGAATCGGACCCAGTCGTCCCAGGTATCCAGCAGCCGTCCGAGAATGCGTCCCCGCCATGGCTCGGCCACGGGGGCGATCAGCATCAGTCGCAGCAGATAGCGTTCGTTCCAAGTCGCCTCGACGTATTCGAGCAGTGGGATCCGCGCGGACGCGGGCACCTTGCCGAAGTCGGAAATCAGTCGGTTGCGTGCTGCCTGGCGGGTCGCCACGTCGGGAGCGTCCAGGAATTCACGGAAGACGCGCTGGCCCCAGGGAGCGGTCCACATGATGTCGGCGTGCCGGAGGAATCCGTGCAGGGCGGCACTGCGCACGCCGACCTCGCTGCTGTCCGCCATCCGCCGAGCCAGTCTGCGTACCACCTCGGTGAGCTGCGGATCGGCGCGGACGCAGCGGTCGAGCCCCTCCTCGATGCTCGGATGCCGCAGCGCGTGGTAGCCGCCTGTCAGGGTGCCGTGCCACAGGACGTAGTCGTGCAACGAGCCGAGGGCGATGTCGAAGGACGTGATGCCCACATGACCGAAGTCTCCGCCTCGGACCGCGGCGTCGAAAAGTCGGCGGACCGTGTCCTGATCGATGTGCTCCGAGGACAGGGTCGCGACGAGATACAGGAAGCCCTGTTCCACGAGAGTCAGAAGCCGGACCTGGCGGCCGAACTCCGAGGAGATGTCTCGGTATCCGGGCAGTCGGGTCAGTGCTTCTTCGACGTCCGGGATGTCCCTGGTGTTGCGGATGAACAGTTCCACGTTGTGCGGTACGGGCAGGGCGTTGGTGATGCATGTGATGACGTACGGCGGTACGGGAGTCCATCGCGGGCAGTAGCAGGCGACATACCGTTCCGCGATCTCGTCCAGTTGAGCGGTGGTGTAGGCGGTCTCCACGGTCAGTCGCTGGCTCAGCGTGATCGTGTACTCGGCGAACGAGTCGATGATGACTTTGTCGAAGACGGCGGAGCGTGACGTGACGATGACCCGGCATCTCCTGGCGGCCACAAGGTCCAGGAACCGCCGTAGGTTCGTGACGAACTCCGGCATGTCCACAGGCACCGTCGATCCGAAAGGATCCTCCAGATAGATGGCCTGGTCGTTCGGGAAGAGCTTGGCAAGCCGGTCCTCGAACCTGCCCGGCGATGTGCTCAGCGTCAGGCTGAGCTGCTGGGAGTTCACCCAGTTGGGAGAGAATCCGGACCGAGAGTAGAGCTTCCACAGCAGTTCGACGGCGGTGAACGTCTTTCCCACGTGGGGATCGCCGACGATGAACACGACGTGGTGCCGCTCGAGGGTGGCGACGATGTCGTCGTACTGCTGGGGAGGCACGAACACAGAGGTGAGCTGTGTGTACGGGCTGGCCTCCGCGTGGCGATCCAGGCCGAGTTCGTCGAGGAAGTCGTCCAGCGTCCGATCCTCGGACGTGTCCGAGGCGGCGATGGCCGTGATCTCCTGTGCCAGTGCAAGTAGTTCGCCGTCGAGAGGGGAGCCGACGAACTCGACCGCGGCGCGCAGGATCGATACCAGCGGGGGTTCCGTGCCGGGTGCGTGGTGGTGGCGTGCGCAACGGTCCACGACCACGGCACAGAAATCGATCGTGGAGCCGTCCACGGGAATGCTGTCCAGAAGGTCCGCGTCGAACGCAGCGTCCTGGAGCAGCGCTTGGCGCAGACCAGATCTGTCGATTCCCGGGACCCGGCGCAGCAGACGCTGCGCCTGCTGGCGTATTCGGCCCGGTACGGCTCGGTGGTGCGGGTCGGTCATCTCAGCGCAGGAATTCCTGAGGGTCGGTCTTCTGCTGTCGGGCGAGGTCGACCAGCCGGCGCTGATCCGGGTTGTTCCCGGCTTCCGCGATGACGCGGTCGTACCAGCGTGCGGCCGCCTCCGGCTCACCGACTCTCCGGTACTGCTCGCCGATCAAGTACTTGATGGTCTGGGCATGCTCGCCGACGACGAAGTTCTCCTCGATCGCCCTCTCGAAGTGTTCGATCACTTGTCGGCGCAGGTAATCCTGGCCTTCGGTGCTCTCCACCTCCGGTTCGTTACCCCAGGCCCAAGCGGCCCGTAGATACAGGCTTCCGATCTCCTCGGCGTCACTGCCTCGCCACTTGGCGATCCACGCGGCGTACTCGAACCGGCGGGAGGCCGAGGAATGCTCGTCGCGCACCAAGGGCGTGATGCGTTCGGCGATGAGCCGGGACACCTTCTTGTCCACACGGCCGTTGAAGGCGCCACTGTTGCCGGTGAATCCGCAGTTGTCGCAGGTGTGGATGAATCCCCTGTCCGGCTGGGATCCGCCCGCGATCTCCTGGAAGTCGGTGGTGACGCCACCCATGTTGTTGGTGCTGCCGGTGACGTAGGACTTGAATGTCGTACCGCAGTTGGGGCAGTTGAAGTCACGCGGGAAGATGGTCGTCATCGGAGCCTCCTTCGATGAAGCTCGGAACGCTGGTCTGCCCACGCAGCTCGTCGGGAAGATGGGCGAGCACGCTTGAGAGCAGGATGCCCTCGTTGCGGTAGAAGAACCGGCCCGTTGTCGGCTCGGGAATCCTGCCCCCGCTGTGGTGGATCGCCACCACCTGCCACTGGTCGTCCAGTACGGGGGAGCCGGAGGAGCCGGGGAGTGTGGAGGTCAGATACTGAACAACGTCCCCTCCTTGGTAAGCGATCCGGTTGTGCTGCAGGGCGATCTGCTTGGGCAGTCCGGCCGGATGCTGCACGATATTGACGCGGTCTCCGGTCCGTGGGGGCGCCTTCGACGCGCTCAGCCACCCCCACTTACGGCCGGGCTGCCCGTCGATCGCGATGAGGGAGTAGTCCAGCTCGTCGCCCGGGCTCGTGTGCAGGAGCCCGCCCTCAGTCGCCCGGTACTCACTGACCGGTCGGGCGCGGCCCTCGGCGTCGTCCTCGAAGCCGAAGCGGAAAACCGATCCGCGTAACTGCTCTTCAGTACCGATTACATGATGGTTCGTCAGTAGTAGTCCAGGGGCGATGAGGAAGCCCGTGCCCGACCAGCTGCGGTGCCCCACCCTGGTCTCGACGTATGCGACGGCGGCCGCGGCGCGCAGGCCTTCGGCGAGGAAGGAGACGGGCCGCAGTGTGTTCTCGCCGATGATCTTTTCCTGGAACCGGGCGACGTCCCGGTCGCTCAGAGCCCCCCTTGGCTCGGGTTGTGTCGCCACCGGAACCATGAGGCCGTAGCGATCGAGGATGCCGGTGAGGAGTGTGCGCTGTTCGATCCCCACGAGCAGGGTCAGTTCGTTGACGATTCGCCCGAGCGCCTCGTGTTCCGGAGAGACGCGCCCATACGCGAGGGCGTGGGTCACCAGCCTGCTCGCCGCCACGTAGGGCGATCCGCTCAGGTCGACGTGGGTGGCCAGCCGCGCCAGCCCCGCATTTCGCACGAACTCGCCCCGATCGGCCTCGCGTGCGAATTCCGGTAGTTCCTTGAGCACGGCGATGAGCGCCGCCCTGTCGTCCGGCGACAATTCGACCACCTGACAGTCCCCCTTCGGGCCGTCCGCACGACCCATCAACCATCGTCACAGCGGCTCGGCGTCCACGGTATCCGTGTCCGGGTGCCATGCGCTGCCTCTTGGTCAGAGGCCGTAGAAGCTGCTGCCGCTGCCCCTCAGAACGCGGAGCCGGCGCCCGGCGGGCACGTTCGCTTAGGTGGGTATGTGAGTGGGGGCCCTCGCCCGGTGCAGGGTCGGCTGTCCCGGCCGCCGCTCCGAGGTTTTCAGGGGCGCCGTCGGATTACCGGTCCTTCTACTGGTCCTCGGTGACCCGGATGATCGCCTTGCCCGGAGTGCGCTTGGCCGGGGCGAATGCGTCGGCGGCTTCGGTGAGCGGCCACACTGAGCCGATGATCGGCCGGAGGCGACCGGTGCGGACACGCGTGGCGAGCTCGGCGAGGCGCGTGCGGTCGGGTTCGACGACGAAGAAGATCGCACGCCCGTCCTCGGGGTGGACCGTGACAGGGCGGGCGATGGTGACGAGCGTGCCACCGGGGCGGACCAGTGCGGTGGACCGGTCGAGAATGTCTCCGCCGATCACGTCGAAGACCACGTCGACCTCACCGATGCCTTCGAGGCGCTCCGCCTGGAGGTCGACAAAGGTGTGCACGCCCAGGTCGAGGGCGGTGTCGCGGTCACCGGCTCGGCCCGTACCGAGGACGCGGGCGCCGGCCTCCCGAGCCAGCTGGACCGCGAGGGAGCCCACGCCGCCCGCCACGCCGTGGATGAGCACCGTCTGACCGGTGGTGAGGCGGGCGTGGTCGAACAGGGCCTGCCACGCGGTGAGTCCGGAAATGGGCAGAGCCGCAGCCGTGACGTGGTCGATGTCGGCCGGGAGCGGGGCAAGGTTGCGGGCCTCGACCGCCACGTACTCGGCGAGCGTGCCATTGCGCGCCCAGTCGGCAAGACCGAAGACCCGTTGGCCGACGCTCAGCCCGGTGGTGCCGTAGCCCAGTTCCGTGACCACACCGGACAGCTCATGACCGGGCACGCTCGGGGTGCGGTCATGTCCGGCCCGGTCGGTCCAGGTGCCGGGCCAGTCCAGCTCGCCCGGGGTGAATCCAGCGGCATGAACACGCACGACGACGTCGTTCTCGGCGGCGTGCGGATGGGGAAGGTCGGTAAGGGTGAGACCTCGAACGCCTGCTTCGCGGTCGCGGACAGTGATGGCCTGCATCGTTTGCATGGCTTGTCTGGCTTGCATGAAAGGTTCCTCGCGTTGATGGGTGGCCGACGAGGTGAGCGGTACCCCGTAGAGCACACTCGTTTCGTTGCATTTGCGAGCGTAGACGGCAGGTGGCCCATCGGCCTGGGCCATTTCGTGTACGTTCGGATGGGCCATTGCTGTCGCGGTCAATGACGGTCCCTTACCGGCGTGACTCGCGTGGCGAACTGACGGGCCCGCCGGAGCCGAGTGGGCGTGCCTGCTCCTGTGCGCCGAGTGGGCGCGCCCGGTTTCCTGTGCGCCGAGTGGCTGAACTCTGCGGCGGGGCAACGTTCCGGGCCCGGGCGGCGGCAATGCTTGGCCCATGACGTCCGGGGCAGGCACGGCAAAGGGTGCGGCAAGGGCGCGGCTCGTCCTGTGGACACTCGCGGCCGGTCAGTTCCTGATGGCGCTCGACAGCTCCGTCATGAACGTCTCCATCGCATCGGTCGCCGACGACGTGGGCACGACGGTGACCGGGATTCAGGGCGCCATCACGGCTTACACGCTCGTGATGGCGATGTTCATGATCCCGGGCGGCAAGGTCGGGGTGCTGATCGGCCGCAGACGCGCTTTCATGATCGGCTGCTGCATCTACGGATGCGGTTCCTTCGTCACGGCGCTCGCGCCGAACCTGCCGGTGCTGCTGCTCGGCTGGTCCTTTCTGGAGGGCATCGGGGCGGCACTCATCCTGCCCGCGATCGTGGCGTTGGTGGCCGGCAACTTCCCGGCCGAGCGACGTCCCGCCGCCTACGGACTCGTCGCGGCGGCAGGTGCCGTGGCGATCGCGCTGGGGCCGCTGATCGGCGGTCTGGCCACGACGTATCTGTCGTGGCGCTGGGTGTTCGCCGGCGAGGTCCTGGTGGTGCTCGGCATTCTGGTGCTCGCCCGCCGCATCTCCGACGCCGCGAGCGGCGAGCGCCCGCGCATCGACCTCGTCGGCGCCGCACTGTGCGCCCTCGGGCTCGGCGTCTTCGTCTACGGCGTCCTCCGCTCCGACGAGTGGGGGTGGTTCCGTCCGAAGCCCGACGCGCCCACGTGGCTCGGGATCTCGCCGGTCGTATGGCTGATGCTGGCCGGTGTGCTGCTGATCTGGCTCTTCCTCCACTGGGAGGCCCGCCTCGTGGAGCGGCACCGGGATCCGCTCATCGAGCCGGCGCTGCTGCACACCAGACAGCTCACCGGTGGCCTGACCATGTTCTTCTTCCAGTACCTCGTCCTGATGGGCGTGTTCTTCGTCGTACCCCTCTATCTCTCGATCGCGCTGGGTCTGTCCGCGCTGGAGACCGGTGCCCGCCTTCTGCCGCTCTCCCTGACCCTGCTGGCGGCCGCGACCCTGATCCCCCGTTTCCTCCCGGACGTCTCGCCCAGACGGGTGGTCAGGCTGGGGATCCTCGCCCTGCTCGCCGGTGCGGTGGTCCTGATGGCCGCGCTGGACGCGGACGCCGGCGCGGAGATCGTGACGATTCCGTTCCTGCTGATCGGGCTGGGCACGGGTGCGCTGGCGTCCCAACTGGGGTCGGTCACCGTCTCGGCGGTGCCGGACGAGCAGAGCGCGGAGGTCGGCGGCATCCAGAACGCCGTCACCAACCTCGGTTCCTCGATCGGTACGGCACTCGCCGGATCGATCCTGATCGCCGCGCTCGCCTCTTCCTTCCTGACCAACCTCGAACAGAATCCGGCGATCCCGGCGGAGGTCAAGGAGCAGGCGGCCGTAGAGCTCCAGAACGGTGTGACGTTCCTGTCGGACGCGCAGTTGAAGTCCGCTCTGGACGAAGCGGGTGTCGACGAAGAGGTGGCTCGGGCCGCGCTGGACGCCAACGCCGACGCCCGGCTGGACGGTCTGCGTGCCGCGCTCGCGATCCTCGCGTTCGCGTGCGCCCTGGCGCTGTTCTTCACGTCGAGGATCCCGACGACCCAGCCCGCCTCCACGTAGGCGCGGCCCGCCCGGCTCGACGCGCGCGGCAGAGGGACGGCGCCTACGCTTGAGGGGCAACCGCCGGACGCCAAGGGGCGATTCCCGCGTCGAGCGGGTGAGTGCGGTTCCACTCCCGGTTCCATTCCTGGTTTCACTCCCGGTGAACGGCTCGCGCGTTCCCGGTTGCACTCCCGGGTCCACTCCCTACAGCACCGGAAGGCGGGCCGCGTCATGGCCACTGCATCCGAGACTCCCGTACTGGACACGATCGCCGCGATGACGATCGACTCCCTCGAGCACTGCAACATGGACGAGCGGACGCTCATCCTGTCCCGTATCGCCGCGCTCGTGGCCATGGACGCACCGGCGATCTCCTACCTGGCCCACATCAACCCCGCGATCAAGGCCGAGTTCACCGTCGAGCACCTGCAGGACCTGCTCGTCGCGATCGCCCCCGTCGTGGGGACCGCGCGCGTGATGTCGGCCGCGGGCCACATCGCCGAGGCGTTCGGGGTCACGCTGGCGATGGCCGAGAGCGAGGCCGAAGCCATCGCCCAGGCGGAGGCACAGAGCCGCAGCGGGTCCTGAGCCCGGGGTTCTGAGCCCGCGTCCCCAGCCCACTCTGGACGCCGGTCCTGAGCCTGGGTCCTCAGCCACTCAGGACCGCAGGTCGGCAGGCTTGTCGGCCACGACGTTGCCCCGCATGAGCCACGTCGGACCTTCGGCGTAGGCGCCTGCCTCGGCGCAGAACGCGGCGAAGTAAGGGCCGCCCGCGTGCGCGTTGAAGGCGTCGACGCCCCGAGCCGCCCGGCTGCCGAACGGGGGAGCCCCGGGTGCGCGAGGGTGGGGTGCGTTTGAGCCTGGTGACATGAGCATTCGCCCCTGGGTCGTCGTCGAGGCGCCGGACAGCCGTGGGCTTCGCCGGGTGACCAGGGGCAGCGAGACGGTGGGCAGTGCCTGGTCGTCGGGCGATCTGCGCCGAATACTGCGCCATCTCGACTTCCCGGACGACATCGATCTGGACGACCCTGCGTTCATCAGCTGGCGCGGAGGAGACAGCGACACGTGGCCGGACCGGCCGTGGCGAAGACGCGCGACCCTCGCCCTGATGACGGCCGGACTGCTGGCCTCCCTGGTGCTCAGCGCGCTGGTCGGCTGGCCGGACGCCGCCGGGGCGCTCACCTTCGCGCAACGGATGACCGGGGTCCTTTTCGTGCTGTCGGGCCTGGTGCAGGGCTTGGCCGCGGCGGCGGCGCTCGACTACTGGGGTAGTCGGCGGTTCAGGGGATCCGGGGCGGTCGTCCTGCTCGGGGTGCTCATCGCGCTGGCCACGGACAGCCTGCTGCTGTTCATGTGGCTCGAAGAGATGGAGCCCACCCCGTATCTGCTGATGTTCCTGCCGCTGTGGTGCTGGTCCGTCTGGGCGCTCGTCGTGCTGGTGCGGGACGACTGCTGGCAAGGAGTGCCACGGCCCAAGCGGTTCGCGGCCGGCGTGGTCGTCACCGCACTCCTGACCGGTGTCAGCCTCGCGTACTCGACCATGTACCAGCCCGCCGCGGCCCCCATGCACCTCTCCTTGAAGGCGAAGTTCGGGACGGCGCGGTCGGATCGTGGGGCGCCCTTCGTCCATGTACCGCTCTCGCTCCACATGAAGAACACCGGCGGCATCCCCGTCTACATCACCAACGACATCTACACGGTCCGCGGCAAAGGCGCCACGTACTCCGAAATCCATGGCAACCAGGACATGTTGCGGGAATGGAGGCGCAGCGCGGGGCGGGGGAATGCGCTCGGGGACGTGGAGCGCTACGCCGATCGCCTCACCAGGACCGTCATCAGCAGCAGTCATGTCTACGGACCGGGAAAGTGGCTCGAAGTCGGGCAGGAGTACACCGTAGAGCGCGTGTTTCAGATTCCCAGGGACGCGCCCTTCGGCACCGTCGCCGTCACCATGCAGGTTTCCTATATGAGGAAGGACCGGGGAAAGCTGGACGTGGACCAGTTCAAAAATCCCCACTACACATGGCGGACGAACGAGGAGGGGTATTACTGCCCCTGGCAATCATGCGGGCAGCAACTCGTCTACGGCGGGCGCGTTCGGCACAACAACAACCTCATCAACGTGACGCGCAAGCCCCGCTTCGTGTGGGCGACCTGGTCACCGGGTCGTCAGCCGTACGCCTCCGTCTCGTCCCTCGCTCACTGGAACAAGACGGTTTCCGAGCAGGAAGTGAAGAGGGAACTGGACCGGTACGGCGCGGCGAGCATTCGGGCCGAAGCGGAGGTCCCCGTCGCGGAACTGCTGAGCTCCGCCGGTCTGTGACGACACCCCCGAAACGACACCTCCGCCGCCGCCCTAATAGTCGTCACTCACCACCCAGTCGCCTGCCGTGACCCCCTGATCCTCCAGGTACGCGGCGGACTGCTTGCAGTGGGCCGTCGAAATTCCCCCGACGTCCGAGGTCAGCTCATCCACTCCCACGACCTCGGCAAGGCTGCTGATGAGCTTCGCGACCGGGAAGGGGGCGTGCGTGTTCTCGTTGTTGCGCAAGAAGGCGCGGACGTCGAGCACGTCATCTCCCTCGGCCCTGGCCTTCCAGAAGTCCTTGACTCCAGCGCTGTCCCAGCTCTGCGGAGTCAGGCCCTCCAGCCCGTCCGAGAGTTTCCGCTCCGAGACGGAATCGAATATCGCGTTGGCGCAGACTTCGGCGGCCTTGCCGAGAGAGGCATCCGGCGATTCCTGATCGGAGGCCGCCTTCCGCTGCTCTTCCTTCATACGGGCCGTCTGCTCCCGCATCTCACGCCGGGCCTCGGACTGCTCCTCCTGCGAGGAATCGGGGTCGCTCGCCAGCCTCATCTGCCGGCCGGCCCGCTCGGACCTGTCCGTGAGTTCCTGTCGATTCCCGACGTCGTCCCCCTGCGTCTCGGCCGGGCTCGAACCGACGAGGCCCTGCGAGGGGTCCGAGCCGATGAGATAGCCGATCGACGAACTCACGGGCACTGCTGTGTCACCCGTCTCGCCCCCGCCGTTGGTCTGCTCCATGGCGTGGTTCACGTCTTCGACGATCGTCGCGAGCTGCTCCCGCCACTTCTGCGGTTGCCCGGTGTCGGCGATCGTGTCCAGGGCGGAAGTCGTCCGATTCGCCACCAGGAAGACCCTCGACCCGTCCTCGTCCGCCACCTCCGGCTCCTGGCCCGCCTCCAGCGTGGCGGTCACCTGCTTCACGAGCCCGCTCAGCCGGTCCCGCAGCTCGCCGGGTGTGCCGTCGTCGCTGATGACACCGAGCGTCGAGGCCAGCGCCCGGGCGCTCCCGGTGACCGCGCCCCGGTCCTGGGGTGTCGTCTCCGGGTCGGTCACTGCCCGCAGCGTGGCGGTGAGGGAGTCGACGGTCGATCTGAGGTCCTCGGGCACGTCGTCGCGCCTGTCGTTCAGAGTCGCCGTCACCTCTGCGAGGGCCTGCTTCTGCTCCTGCGGGGGCTCGGCGGTCGTCTCGCCCTCGGTGTCGGGCGGGCCCGACGGCCGGTCAGTGGGGGGCGTGTCGTCCGGAGTTGCCTCGTCGGCCGGTGCGGAGCCGGTCGGCGTGTCCGTCGGCGTGGAGGTCCGGTCGGGCGTGGAAGGCTCCGCTGTCGGAGTCGGGGGCGCGGTGGGCACGGGGGACGTGGGCGACGGTGGTGGTGTCGTCTGCGCGGGCGCGTGGGCCATCGCACTCGTCAGCCCCACCGGCACGGCGAGCGCCGCGGCGAGGAGGGATGCGTGGACCCTGTGGAAGGCGTACCGCCGAGTGGTTCTGGCCATGTTGGTTCCAGATGCGCTGGGCGCTGTACCGCATCAACTCTGTGCCGACCCGGGCCTGTGCAATCCACTGTTCACCCGCTGCGCGCATCCCGCAATGCGAACGCCCGGCCTCGGGCCGGGTGTTGTCTCCAGGGCCTCCAGGGCTGACGGGTCCGAGGATCCGCACATAGTTGTGGCCTGCAATTGGATCCGGACAGGTGCCTGCGGCGTCTACACGGACATGGACCTTGAGAAGCCACCGGCTCGGCAGCAGGACCAGGCGCCCGAGGGGTGTCTTGTCGTCGCGATCCGGCTGCCCGTGCGGATCGTCGTGCTCGTACTCGTCGTGCCGGTGCGGATGGCCTGGGACGCGCTCGTCGTCGCCGGGCGCTTCCTGAACGACACGGTGCTCCGACCGGTGGGCCGGGCGCTGCTGTGGCTCGGCCGGGCGGTGTTCGTGTGGCCGTTCGTGGCCCTGTGGCGGTACGTCGTGGTTCCGGTCGCCCACGGCCTCGCCTGGCTCGGGAACGTGCTCTTCGTCATACCCCTCGTGTGGCTGTACCGGTACGTACTCACTCCCGTCGGGCACGCGTGCGCGTGGGTGGCGCGGGGGATCGGGGCAGGGCTCGCGTGGCTGTACGCGCGCGTGCTCACCCCCATCGGGCACGCCGTGCTGTGGGTCCTCAAGGGGCTCGGCGCGGTGCTCGCCGCCATCGGGCTGGGTGTGTTCGCAGCCATGGCCTGGCTGGCGCGATACCTGCTCGTCGTACCGGCCCGGTGGCTGTACGAGTGGGTCCTCACCCCGGTCGGTCATGCCATCGCCTGGTGTGCGAAGGGCGTGGTGTGGCTCGTGAGCACCGTCGTCACCGGCATCGGGATCGCGCTGTACTGGATCGTGCGCGTGCTGTGCGTGCTGCCCGCGCTGGCCCTGTACCGGTGGGTTCTCGCCCCGGTCGGCCGGGCGCTCGCCGTCGTCGGCAGGGAGATCCGGGACGCCCTTGGGCACGCCTGGCGGATCGCCGGCCACATCTCGCTCGCCGTCGGCCGGTTCCTCGCGAACCTGTTCCGATGGACCTTCGTCGAGCCGGCGCGCTGGGTGTACCGCACCGTGCTCACGCCCGTCGGACATGTTCTCCGGGACGCGGTGCTGCGGCCCGTCGCCGAGGCCGCCCGCAGCGTGGGCCGGGCCACCCGGCAGGCCATCGCGTCCGCCCGGGAGTCCGTACGACAGGCGCGCGCCGACTTCCGGCGGATGCTGTTCGGGGACTCCCGGGAGCGTGAAGCCGTGCCCGGGCGGGAACCTCGGGGCCGCGAGACACGTACTCTTGGTAGCAGTACGACCGCTCTCACGAAGGACTGAACGACACTGGGCAAGCGACAGCCCGAAGGCCCGCCGCCCGCACCCGCGGTGCAGCGCATCCGACTGCGCTACACCAAGCGCGGCCGCCTCCGGTTCACCAGCCACCGTGACTTCCAGCGCGCCTTCGAGCGTGCGCTGCGCCGTGCCGAGGTGCCGATGGCGTACTCGGCGGGGTTCACGCCGCATCCGAAGGTGTCGTACGCCAATGCCGCACCCACCGGCACGGGCAGTGAGGCGGAGTATCTGGAGATCGCCCTCACCGAGGCGCGTGATCCGGAGCAGCTGAGAGTGCTCCTCGACGCGTCGCTGCCCACCGGGCTCGACGTCGTGGACGCGGTCGAGGCCCGGGTCTCCGGGCTCGCCGACCGGCTCACGGCGTCCGTCTGGGAGCTGCGGCTCGACGGTGTGGACCCGGCCGACGCCGCGCGAGCGGTCGCCGCCTTCGACGCCGCCGAGTCCGTCGAGGTACAGCGCATGACCAAGAACGGCGTGCGCACCTTCGACGCCCGCCCCGCGGTCGTCCGACTGGAAAGCTCCGGCGCGACAGACACGGCAGACAGGACAGACGCGTCAGAAACGCACAGTTCCCAGGCTGATAGGCCGACCGACCAGCCCTGTGCGATACTGCGGCTGGTTGTTCGGCACGTGACGCCTGCCGTACGACCCGACGACGTCCTGTCCGGTCTCCGCGCCGTGGCCGACCTGGCGCCGCCGGTCCCCGCAGCGGTGACCAGGCTGGCGCAGGGGCTGTTCGATGAAGAGACCGGCACGGTGACCGACCCGCTCGCGCCCGACCGCGAGGCAGCGACGGCCCCAACCAAGGCCGAGCCCGCTGCCGCCGCGACGGCGCCGGCGTAAGGAAGGTTCCGCGTAGGGACGCACGTCGAAAGCGCCGCCCTCGTACTCGGGAGCCACCTGGGTCGGGCAGCGCACCGACCAGAAGACTTTCGCCAGGCCGTACGCATGAGGCGTACGGAACCGGCGAGACAGGACACAGAGAGCTCCCGTGCGGCGCCCGCGCCCCGGACGGCGGCAGTCGCGCACCGCGCGAGCCGCGGACGTCACCGGCATGCCGCCGGACCAGGCGCGGCGCCCGGGAGCCTGACGGGAGAAACGCCCGCATGCTCGAACCGACCGAACCCACCGAGGGTTCCGAACCGAACACTCCCAGCGACACCCTGCCGCCGCGCCGTCGGCGTCGTGCCGCGTCCCGCCCGGCGGGACCGCCCGTGGCCGCCGAGGCGCAGCCCGCGGAGGTTGTCGAGCCGGCCATACCGGTCGCGGATGCCGCGGATGTCGCGGCTGTGACCGAGGCCGAGAAGGCCGAGGAGAACGCCGAGGCCGTCGAGGCCGAGGTGACTCCCGAGGCCACTGAGGACGAAGAGGCCGAGGAGACGACGGAGGCCGTGGCGGCCGCCGAGGAGGCCGCGCCCACCGGTCGTCCGCGGCGCCGTGCGGTGCGCCGCGCGTCCGCGCCCGCCGGGGCGCCCGAGGCCGCCGAGACCGCCGAGACCGTCGTTCCCGTGACGGCCGCCGCGCCGGTCGCCGAGGAAGCGACCCCGGCCGCCGCCACGGAGAGCACCGAGGCCGCCGCCGAGCCGGCCGCGCCCCGTACGCGTCGCCGTGCCGTGCGCCGCGCGTCGGCACCCGCCGGTGCCCCCGCGCCCGTCGAGGCGGCCGAGTCCGCTACCGAGACCACGGCCGCGGCAGACACCACTGCCGCCGCCGGGACCGCTGCCGCTGTCGAGACCCCTGCCGCCGTCGAAACGGAAACGGCTGAGCCGGCCGAGCCCGCCGAAGAGGCCGCCCCGCGTCGTGCGCGTCGTCGTGCCACGCGTCGGGTGTCCGCGCCCTCCGGGACGCCGGACGCCGCCGAGGCCGCCGCCGAGACGGAGGCGCCCGCCGCTGTCGCGCCCGCGGAGCCCGCCGAGGAGGCCGCGCCGCGTCGTACGCGTCGCCGTGCCACGCGGCGTGGAGCCGAGGCCGCTGCCGCCGAGGCACCCGCCGAGACGACCGGCACGCCTGAGTCCACCGAGCCGTCGGTGACGGCCGAGACCCCCGGGACCCCGGTGTCCGCCGGTGTCGAGACCGAGACCGAGACCGGTGAGGAAGCCGGGCCCCGGCGCCGTCGCCGGGTCGTCCGTCGGGCCGCCGCCGGGTTCGCCGAGCCCGCTCGGGCCGCCGCCTCCGAGGAGGCCGAGGACGCACCGCGTCCGGCGCGGCCCGCCGTGGCCGTGTTCCAGGCGCCCGTGTTCACCGAGCCCCAGTTCCAGACGCCCGAGCGCGCCGCCGCCGCGGCCGCCGCCGAGGCGGAGACCGAGGACGTCGAGGAGCTCCCGGAGGAGCAGGCCGGCGCGTCCAGGCGCCGTCGCCGCCGCCGCGGACACGTCGAGGAGACCGAGACCCGGGTCGCCGGGACCGCCGCCGAGGACGAGACCGAGGAAGCCGAGGAGGGCGCCGAGGACATCGCCGACGGCGAGGAGTCCGAGGAGACCGAGGAGACCGGGTCGCGTCGTCGCCGTCGGCGTGGTGGCCGGCGTCGTCGTCGCGGTGAGGCCGCGGACGCCGACGGTGGTGACACCGACGGCGACGAGACCGCCGCCGCGCAGGCCGAGCAGGACGCCGAGGACACCGCCGAGCAGGAGGAAGAGGACGAGGAGGACGCGCGCGCCGAGGACGGCGGAGGGTCCAGCTCCTCCAGCCGTCGCCGTCGTCGCCGCAGGCGTCGCGCCGGTGACTCCTCCGTGGACACCGAGCCCGGCGACGGCGACCCCGAGCGCACCGTCGTCAAGGTCCGCGAGCCCCGTCCGAAGGCCGAGCCGTCCGACGAGGTGCAGTCGATCAAGGGCTCCACCCGTCTGGAGGCCAAGAAGCAGCGCCGCCGCGAAGGCCGTGAGCAGGGCCGCCGTCGTGTCCCGATCATCACCGAGGCCGAGTTCCTGGCCCGCCGTGAGGCCGTCGAGCGCGTGATGGTGGTCCGTCAGCACGGCGACCGCACCCAGATCGGCGTCCTCGAGGACAACGTGCTCGTGGAGCACTACGTCAACAAGGAGCAGTCGACCTCGTACGTCGGGAATGTGTATCTGGGCAAGGTCCAGAACGTTCTTCCCTCGATGGAGGCCGCCTTCATCGACATCGGCAAGGGACGCAACGCCGTCCTGTACGCCGGTGAGGTCAACTTCGAGGCGCTCGGCATGGCCAACGGGCCGCGGCGTATCGAGTCCGCCCTGAAGTCCGGCCAGTCCGTGCTCGTCCAGGTGACGAAGGACCCGATCGGCCACAAGGGCGCCAGGCTCACCAGCCAGGTCTCCCTCCCCGGGCGCTACCTCGTGTACGTCCCCGAGGGCTCCATGACCGGCATCAGCCGCAAGCTGCCCGACACCGAGCGGGCCCGGCTGAAGACGATCCTCAAGAAGATCGTCCCCGAGGACGCGGGCGTCATCGTGCGCACCGCCGCCGAGGGCGCGAGCGAGGACGAGCTGCGCCGCGACGTCGAGCGGCTCCAGGCGCAGTGGGAAGAGATCCAGAAGAAGGCCAAGAACGGCAACGCCCCGACGCTGCTGTACGGCGAGCCGGACATGACCGTCCGGGTCGTCCGCGACATCTTCAACGAGGACTTCTCCAAGGTCGTCGTCAGCGGTGACGACGCCTGGCAGACCGTCCACGGGTATGTCTCGCACGTGGCGCCGGACCTGGCCGAGCGGCTGCAGAAGTGGACGTCCGAGGTCGACGTCTTCGCCACGTACCGGATCGACGAGCAGCTCGCCAAGGCGCTGGACCGCAAGGTCTGGCTGCCCAGCGGCGGTTCGCTGGTGATCGACCGGACCGAGGCGATGGTCGTCGTCGACGTCAACACCGGCAAGTTCACCGGCCAGGGCGGCAACCTGGAGGAGACGGTCACCAGGAACAACCTGGAGGCGGCCGAGGAGATCGTGCGCCAGCTGCGGCTGCGCGACCTCGGCGGCATCATTGTGATCGACTTCATCGACATGGTGCTGGAGTCCAACCGGGACCTGGTGCTGCGGCGCCTGCTCGAGTGCCTGGGCCGGGACCGTACGAAGCACCAGGTCGCCGAGGTGACCTCGCTGGGGCTCGTCCAGATGACCCGCAAGCGGGTCGGCCAGGGCCTGCTGGAGTCCTTCTCCGAGACCTGCGTGCACTGCAACGGCCGCGGTGTCATCGTGCACATGGAGCAGCCGACGTCCACCGGCGGTGGCGGCAAGCGCAAGAAGCGCGCGCGGGCCGGTGCCGGTCCCGAGCACGTCCACGAGGCGTCCGTCGCCACCGAGCCGGCCGAGACGGCCGAGGAGGAGGCGGAGACCGAGGCCGAGGTCGCCGCGGAGGTCGCCGAGCCGGCCGCGCTCGCCGAGCCCGCCTTCGCGCCCGACGAGGAGCTGTACAGCAGCGTCGCCGAGGCGGAGGCCGCCGTACGCGGTGGTCGTTCACGGCGCCGTGGGGGCCGGCGCGTGTCGGCTCCGGCTGGTGCGCCGAAGAAGGCCGAGGCGGTGCCCACCGCTCAGGACGTGACCGTCGCCGAGGAGATCGAGCGCCCGGTCCAGCCCGAGCCGGCCGCGGAGGTCAGGGCCGAGCCGGCGGCAGTCGAGGACGCGGTCGTGCAGACCGAGGCCCCGGCCGCCGAGGAGGCCGCGCCCAAGGGCCGTACCCGGCGTCGCGCCACCCGTAAGGTGTCCGCGCCCGCCGGGTCGCCCGCGGAGGCCGAGACCACCCTGGTGACGGCCGCCGCGACGCCCGAGCCGGTCGCCGAGACCCCGGCCGAGGAGGCTCCCGCCGAGCCGGCCGCGGAGAGCGCCGCCCCGGCCCGTCCGCGCCGCCGTGCCGTGCGCAAGGCCACCGCGCCGAGCGCGTCCGACGAGGCGGCCGTCCTGGTCGTCCCGGCGGGCGAGACGCAGGCCGAGCCCGCCGCGGAGGAGGGCGAGGGCGTCGAGGAGGCCGCTCCGGCCAAGAAGACGGCCCGTAAGACGGCCAAGAAGGCGACGGCGAAGAAGGCCGCCACCAAGAAGACCGCGGCCAAGAAGACGGCCGCCAAGAAGGCGACGGTCAAGAAGGCGGCGAAGACCGCCAAGACGGCCGCGGCCAAGGCGACGGCGAAGAAGACCACGGTCAGCGCCGCCACCGACGAGTGACACTCACCCACCAGTGAGCTGCGGCCGGTCCCTGTGACCGGCCGCACTCCCGTGGGGCCCGGCCCGGTTTGACCCCTTCGGCCAGCGCCCCGTAACCTTGACCGTCGGCGTGTCCGTGGATATAGGCACGCCACATCCCCGTAAACCTCTTCCTCCGGAGCACTGGGTGTCCTGGAGAGGCTGTCCGCATGCCGGGCGGCTGGACTGCGGGGGTGCCGTTCCCGAGCGAGAGAGTGAGATCCGCGTGTACGCCATCGTGCGCAGCGGTGGTCGCCAGCACAAGGTTGCTGTCGGCGACATCGTTGAGGTTGACAAGATTTCCACTGCCAAGGTTGGCGACACGGTCGAGCTCTCGACCCTGCTCGTTGTCGACGGCGACGCTGTGACCAGCGACCCGTGGGTCCTGGCCGGCATCAAGGTCCAGGCCGAGGTCGTGGACCACCACAAGGGCGTCAAGATCGACATCCTTCGCTACAAGAACAAGACCGGCTACCGCCGTCGTCAGGGCCACCGCCAGCAGTACACGGCGATCAAGGTCACTGAGATCCCCGCGGCTGCGAAGTAAGGGACTGAGGAGAGATGGCACACAAGAAGGGCGCATCGTCCACCCGTAACGGTCGTGACTCCAACGCTCAGCGCCTCGGCGTGAAGCGTTTCGGCGGTCAGGTCGTCAACGCGGGCGAGATCCTGGTCCGTCAGCGCGGCACCCACTTCCACCCGGGCGCGGGCGTCGGCCGTGGCGGCGACGACACGCTGTTCGCGCTTCAGGCCGGTGCGGTGGAGTTCGGCACCAGCCGTGGCCGCAAGGTCGTGAACATCGTTCCGGTCGCCTGAGTCTTCTGACTCAACGGCTCTGACCGAGCGTTTCGCGAGGCGGACCTCACTTCCCGTGCGGGAAGGCGGGTCCGCCTTTCGCGTGTTAAAGCAGAGACATATACGTACGTTTTCGCAGTGCTGGAGGCACCTACCATGACCACCTTCGTGGACCGCGTCGAGCTGCACGTCGCCGCGGGTAACGGAGGCCACGGCTGTGCCTCCGTCCACCGTGAGAAGTTCAAGCCGCTCGGCGGACCCGACGGCGGCAACGGCGGACGTGGCGGTGACGTCATCCTGACCGTCGACCAGTCGATCACCACGCTGCTCGACTACCACCACTCCCCGCACCGCAAGGCCACCAACGGCAAGCCCGGTGAGGGCGGCAACCGCTCCGGCAAGGACGGCCAGGACCTGGTGCTGCCGGTGCCGGACGGCACGGTGGTGCTGGACAAGGCGGGCAATGTCCTCGCCGACCTGGTGGGGCACGGCACGTCGTACGTCGCCGCGCAGGGCGGCCGGGGCGGTCTCGGCAACGCCGCGCTGGCCTCGGCCCGGCGCAAGGCGCCCGGATTCGCGCTGCTCGGCGAGCCGGGGGACCTCCAGGACATCGTCCTCGAGCTGAAGACGGTCGCCGACGTCGCCCTGGTCGGGTACCCGAGCGCGGGCAAGTCCTCGCTGATCTCGGTGCTGAGCGCCGCCAAGCCGAAGATCGCCGACTACCCCTTCACGACGCTCGTGCCGAACCTCGGTGTGGTGACGGCCGGTTCGACCGTGTACACCATCGCCGACGTCCCGGGGCTCATCCCGGGCGCCAGCCAGGGCAAGGGCCTGGGCCTTGAGTTCCTGCGGCACGTCGAGCGGTGCAGCGTGCTGGTGCACGTCCTGGACACCGCGACGCTGGAGTCCGACCGTGACCCCGTCTCCGACCTGGACATCATCGAGGCGGAGCTGCGGGAGTACGGCGGCCTGGACAACCGGCCGCGGATCGTCGTCATGAACAAGATCGACGTACCGGACGGCAAGGACCTCGCCGAGATGGTGCGGCCCGACCTGGAGGCCCGTGGTTACCGGGTCTTCGAGGTGTCGGCGGTGGCGCACATGGGTCTGAAGGAGCTGTCGTTCGCGCTGGCCGAGCTGGTGGCCGCGGCGCGGGCCGCGAAGCCGAAGGAAGAGGCGACGCGGATCGTGATCCGGCCCAAGGCCGTCGACGACGCCGGGTTCACCGTGACGCCCGAGGAAGCCGGCGGGGAGCCGCTGTTCCGGGTGCGGGGCGAGAAGCCCGAGCGCTGGGTGCGGCAGACCGACTTCAACAACGACGAGGCGGTGGGCTATCTCGCCGACCGGCTCAACCGCCTCGGTGTCGAGGAGGAGCTGATGAAGGCGGGTGCCCGCGCCGGGGACGGCGTCGCCATCGGCCCCGAGGACAACGCCGTCGTCTTCGACTGGGAGCCGACGATGATGTCCGGTGCCGAGATGCTCGGGCGCCGCGGCGAGGACCACCGCTTCGAGGCACCGCGGCCCGCCGCCCAGCGCAGGCGTGACAAGGAGGCCGAACGGGACGAGGCGGCGCGGGAGTTCGACGACTTCGAGCCGTTCTAGACAGCCGCTTTTGACGACGCCGGGGTGCCGAGAGGCGCCCCGGCGTCGTCGTGTCCGGACCCGGGCACCGGCCGCATCAGCCGGGCACTGGCCGAATCGGTGAACGGCGGGAAAACTCCCGGCGTATCCGAGGGCAACCCCCTGGCATTCCGGTGAGTCGTACTGGGCGGTGCGGATGAGGATCTTGGTCCTTGTCGCGCGCTCCAACCGCCGTTCCGACTGCCGGAGTTGCCGTGCCCTCGCGTTCCCGCCGCACCGTCCTGTCCCGCCGCAGACGCCTGGGACTCGCCACCGGCGTCGCGCTCGTCGCCGGCGCACTGGCGGTCCCCGCCGTCAACGCCGCGACGGAGGCGACCACCGCGGCGCCGAGCAGCAAGCGGCTGCACGACGACTTCAACGGTGACGGGTATCCGGACGTGGCGATCGGCGCGCCGGGCACCGCGCTCGGCAAGCAGCCGAAGGCCGGCGCCGTCAGCGTGCTGTACGGCTCGGCGAGCGGACTGTCGACCTCGCGCAAGCAGGTGCTGACCTGGTCGAGCCGGACGGGAGTCGCACCGGCGCGGACCGAGTACGGCTCCGGGCTGCAGAGCGCCGACCTCGACCGGGACGGCTACGCCGACCTGCTGTCAAGCATGAGGTCGAGCCCGGTGAGCGGCTACGAGGGACGCTTCGTCGTCGTCAACTGGGGCGGGCCCAAGGGGCTCTCGGCCGAGCCGACCGTTCTTCAGGGCATCCCGGCCACCAGCCTCGGAGCCTTCGCCGTGGCCGACGTCGACGGGGACAAGAACCCCGATGTGACGATGATGGGCGACCCGTACGGCGACGACCTCTCCGAGGGCGACGGCAGTGTGCTGCGCGGCCCGTTCACCCGCGGCGGCGACTCGGCGGGCAGCAGGCGTTTCACCGTCGACCCGGACGACATGAGCTTCTTCAGGCTGATCGCGGCCGGTGACGTGACCGGAGACGGCATCGCCGACCTGGCCGTCGGCAGCACCTCCACCGAGGAGTCCGACTCACGCGTGGTGTCGCTGCTCGTCGGCGGGCCCGGCGGCTTCACCGACAAGGGCGTGCTGAAGGACGGCCAGGGCCGCATCATCGGCGGCGAGGACATCGAGATCGGCGACCTGAACAAGGACGGCTACGGAGACATCGTCGTCGGCCACTCCGGCGACAGCTACGACAGCGATGTCGAACTGCCCACCAAGGGCGGCGCGTTGATCGTCGTGTACGGCGGCCCCGGCGGTGTCTCCACCACCCGCAAGCCGGTGTGGATCAACCAGGACAGCCCTGGCGTGCCGGGGGCCGGTGAGTACCACGACGGCATGGGCTCGGGTCTGTCGATCGGCGACACGAACGGCGACGGCTACCTCGACGTGGCGACCGGGCTGCCCGGCGAGGACTTCGACGGCCTCACCGACGCGGGCACCGTGCTGGTGCTGCGCGGCAGTGCGAGCGGGCTCACCGCGAGCGGCCACAAGTCTTTCGGCCAGAACACCGCCGGGGTGCCGGGCACCGCCGAGAAGGCCGACCGTTTCGGCGCGGAGACCGCCCTCGTCGACGGCAACGGCGACAAGAAGGACGGCCTGGTCGTCGGCGACGCGGCCGAGAACGCGGGCAACGGCTCCGCCTGGGTCTTCTCCGCCACCTCCACCGGCGTCACGGCGAGCGGCTCCTTCTCGTTCGGCCCGGCCACCATGGGCCTGCCCGCGACCGGGGCCCTGTTCGGAGCCTCGACGGCCGACTGACGGCGACCACATACCCGTACGAACGCGACACAGGAGAAAGCGACATGAACAAGCACCGCGGCATGCTCCGCACGGGCCTCGCGGTCGTCATGGCCGTCACCGGGGCCGTTGTTCTCCCGGCATCGCAGGCGGCGGCCGGTCCGGCGCCGGCCGCCGCCGAGCGGCACGACGACTTCAACGGCGACGGCTACTCCGACCTCGCGGTGGCGGCGCCCGAGGCGACCGTCGGCGGGAAGACGAAGGCCGGATACGTCGCCGTCGTGTACGGCTCGGCGACCGGGCTCAAGACCTCGTCCAAGCAGGTCATCAGCCAGAACACCCCCGGCGTCACCGACTCCGCCGAGACCGACGACCGGTTCGGCAGCGCGGTGAGCGGCGCGGACCTCGACCAGGACGGCTACGACGACCTCGTGGTCGGCGTCACCGGCGAGGACAGCGTGGAAGGGGGCGCCGAGACCGGGCTCGTGCAGGTCGTCTGGGGCGGCCCGAACGGGCTGTCCGGCGGGGCCGCGCTGGCGTACGGGCACGACACCTATGACCGGCTCAGCGACCACGGACGGCTCACCCTCGGCGATGTGGACGGCGACGGGGCGACGGACCTCGTGGTCGTGGAAGGCACGTACAAACTGCGCGTCGTCAAGGGGCCGTTCGGCCGGGACGGCTCGGCGAGCGGTGGCGAGCAGACCGTCGCGGACGACTCCGACCCCAGGTTCCTGGATCTGGCCACCGGCGATGTCGACGGCGACGGCATCGACGATGTCGTCGGCACGATGAACGACGGTGACGAGTACGACGCCCGCCGCATCACGTACTGGCGGGGCACCGCCGACGGGCTCGCAGCCGAGGGCGTCGTGCTCCGGGACAGCAGGGACTGGCGGGTGCAGGGCGGCGAGTCCGTCGGCGTCGGTGACGTGAACCGGGACGGGTACGCGGACATCGTCGTGGGCCGCCCGGTCGACGGCTACGACAGCGACCTCGACACCCCGATCCCCAAGGGCGGCCGGGTCGCCTTCATCCCCGGCTCCGCGAACGGCCCGCTCGGCACGAAGGCGACGTACGTCAACCAGGACAGCGCCGGAGTCCCGGGCGCCGCCGAGCGCGGCGACGGCTTCGGCACCGACATCTCGGTCGCCGACGTCGACGGCGACGGGTACGCCGATGTCGCGACCGGCGTACCCGGCGAGGACTTCGACGGCCTCAGCGACGCCGGCGGCACCGTCGTCCTGCGCGGCGGCGCGAACGGCCTGACCGGCGCGGGCGCCAAGGGCGTCAACCAGAACACCGCCGGTGTGCCGGGCGTGGCGGAGACCAAGGACGTCTTCGGCACCGCCACCCACCTCGTCGACGGCGACGGCGACGGCCGTGCCGAACTCGCCGTCGGCGCACCGGGGGAGAACGCCGACGCCGGCTCGGTGTGGGTGTTCAGGTCCACCTCGGCCGGGATCACCCCGACCGGCTCGTTCACCTTCGGTGCCGGGACCCTCGGCACGGTCGCGGCGAAGGCCCGGCTCGGCGCGGGGTTCACCTACTGATCCACTCGGCGCCGGGTTCACCCACTGATCCACCGGCGGACCCGTCGCGGTCGGGGCACGTTCGTGTGCTCCTGCGACGGGTCTTCTGTTGTCTCCCTGTTTGTCATGCACGCGAAGTATGCCGTTCAACGGGCGGACCGCCCTGAGGCATGAGCATCCGAAGTGTCCAAGAGGCCAGCGAGGCAAGGGAGTTCGCCGATGACCGGAGAGACCGGATCCGTGTCGACCGACAGACGCCGTTTCCTGACCGCCGGAGCCGCTGTGCTCGGCGCCGCCGCCTCCGCCCAGCTGTGGCTGCCGACCGCGGCCCGGGCCGCCGAAACCCCGCTGCCCGACGGCGTGTTCAGCCTCGGCGTGGCGTCCGGCGACCCGCTGCCGGACGGCATCGTGCTGTGGACGCGGCTCGCCCCCGACCCCTTGGGCGGCGGCGGCATGCCCGACGCGGTCGTCTCGGTCGAGTGGGAGCTCGCGGAGGACGAGCGGTTCCGCAAGCCGGTGCGCCGCGGCGTCGCCCAGGCCCGGCCCGAGCTGGGACACAGCGTGCATGTCGACGTACGGCGGCTCCGCCCGGGCCGTACGTACTGGTACCGCTTCCGCGCCGGCGGCCAGCTGTCGCCCACCGGCCGCACCCGCACCGCGCCCCACCCGCACAGCTCCGGCGGCCGGCTCCGCATGGCGCTGGCGTCCTGCCAGAACTGGCAGCACGGCTACTTCACGCCGTACGCCGACATGCTCGACCAGGACCCCGACTTCGTGCTGTTCGTCGGCGACTACATCTACGAGTCCACGCCGTCGTCGACGGGCGTGCGCCGGCACGAGGGCACGGGTGAGCCGTACAGCCTGACGCAGTACCGCAACCGGTACGCCCAGTACCGCACCGACCCGGACCTCGCGGCGATGCACGCCAACGCGCCCTTCGTGGTGACCTTCGACGATCACGAGATCGACAACGACTTCGCCGGCGAGATCCCGCAGGACCCGGACAAGCAGTCGCACGACGCCTTCGTGGCCCGGCTGACCGCCGGCTACCAGGCGTTCTACGAGCACATGCCGGTCAGGGCGAGCGCCATCCCGAACGGCCCGCACATCCAGATGTACCGCCGCCTGGAGTTCGGCCGGCTGGCCCGCCTGAGCGTGCTGGACACCCGGCAGTACCGCAGCGACCAGGTCAAGAGCCAGGAGGCGGCCCAGGACCCCGCGCTCACCATGCTGGGCGCGGAGCAGAAGCAGTGGCTGATCAACGGGCTGCGGCACTCGCCGGCCCGCTGGAACATGATCGGCTCGCAGATCATGATGGCCGAGACCGACCTCCAGGTCGGCCCGGGCAAGCTCTGGTTCTACGACGCCTGGGACGGCTACCAGGTGGAGCGCAACGCCCTGATGGAGGAGCTGAAGCACGTCCGCAACCCGGTCGTGTTCACCGGCGACCGCCATCTGACGATGATCAGCGACCTCAAGGAGGACTACGCCGACCCGGACTCCGCGGTCGTCGGCGCCGAGTTCGTCGGTACGTCCATCTCCAGCAACGGCGACCAGGACCAGGACGCCTTCCACCGCGAATGGGACCCGCGCGTGGCGGACAACCCGCACTGGAAGCTGCTCGACGCCCACCGCGGCTACCACCTCTTCGACATCCGCCGCGACGGGATCGACGCACAGGTGCGGATCGTGGACACGGTCCGGCAGCAGACGGCGACGCCGAGCACGCTCGCGCGGCTGCGGGTGGAGTCGGGCCGGCCGGGCGTCGAGGTCGTGTAACCGCCGTAACGGCTGGTGGGGACCTGGGACTCATCCGTGTCCCAGGTCACTCTCAGCACGGTCTCAGGAACCTCTCTTACCGTCCTCTGACCATGGAGACGGACTGTACGAGAGATGAACTCCGGGGCAACCCCGCCGCGATCGCCCCGCTTCCCGCCGGGACCCGGCTGCTGCACATCGGCCCGCACAAGACCGGCACCACCTCGATCCAGGGGGCGCTGTTCGCGGCGAAGGACGAGATGGCCCGGCACGGCGTCGAGTGGCCGGCCGGCACCCGGCACCCCATGGAGGCGGTCCTGGCCGCCTGCGCCCGCACCGGCATGCTGGGCGACACCCCGCCCACCGAGCGGCACTGGCAGCGGCTGCTGGAGCAGGTCCGCGCCACGGGCCGGCGCACCTCGGTGCTGAGCAGCGAGTTCTTCGCCGACGCCCCCGACGACGGGACGATCGGGCGGATCGTCGAGCAGCTCGACGGCGACCGCGGCCGGGTACATGTCCTGGTCACCCTGCGCCCGCTCGCACGGATCATGCCCTCGCAGTGGCAGCAGTACGTGCAGAACGGCCTGCGCATGGGCTACGAGGACTGGCTCACGCACCTGCTGAGGAAGCCGCCGTACGAGAAGCCCAACCCCAGCTTCTGGCACCGGCACCGGCACGACCGGCTCGTCGAGCGCTGGGCGCGGGTGGCCGGCGCCGAGCGCGTCACCGTCGTCGTGGTGGACGACACCGACCGCGAGGGGCTGATGCGCACCTTCGAGGCGCTACTCGGGCTGCCGAAAGGTCTGTTGAGTCCCGTTCCGGACACGGCGAATCGCTCACTCACCCTCGCCGAGACCGAAATGCTGCGGAATCTTAATAAGGAATTCCGGGCCAATGAACTGCCACCGGAGCTGTATTCACGGCTCGTCCGGAACGGCGCCGTGATGCATATGAAGAACACGTGCACTCCCGGTCCCGGCGATGTGAAGATCGGCACCCCGCGGTGGGCCGTCGAGGCCGCCGCCGGGATCGGCGCGGAGATGGCGGAGCGTATCGGGGGCATGGGGGTGCGGGTCCTCGGTGACATGCGCCTTCTTTCGGCCGGGCCCGAGCCCGCGACCGGGACGGAGGCCGGGCCGCGCATCGCCCCCGAGGTCGCCGCCCGGGCGCTCTACGGGGCCCTCGCCGCGGCCGCTGCGGTGCCGGTCGGTCAGGTCAGGGCGCGCACCGTCCACCAGGCCTCTTCGGGTGAACTCGTGCGGGTACTCGGCCATCGCTGCCTCAAGCGGCTGCGGCTTCGCTGAGCCCGCGTCGCCCCCTGTGCGGTTACTCACAGCAATGATCAGGAACCTCCGGAGGGCCTCTCGCCATTGACCATGCGTACAAGGTGAATGACAGGTTGCGCGCACATATGCGGCCGGGGACGCTCACCTTGCACTGCGGTAACCACAAGTGGGACCATTTCCGGGTTCCCAGTCGCCACAAGGTAGGTCACCTGTGTCCCAGCACATAGCCAAGCCCCGTACCACCGCAGTGATCCTGGCCGGTGGCACCGGTCAGCGGGTGGGTCTGTCGATCCCCAAGCAGCTGCTGAAGATCGCCGGCAAGGCAGTCATCGAGCACACCCTGACCACCTTCGAGAAGGCCGACTCGATCGACGACGTCATCGTGCTGATGGCGCCCGGCTACGTGCCGGACATCGAGAAGATCGTCGCCAAGGCCGGGTTCACCAAGGTCAAGAAGATCATTGAAGGCGGCTCCACGCGAAACGAGACCACCGAGCGCGCCATCGAGGCCCTCGGTGAGGGCCTGGCCGAGGGCGAGGACCTGAACGTCCTCTTCCACGACGCCGTACGCCCGCTGCTGTCACAGCGCGTGATCGACGACTGTGTCGTGGCCCTCGAGCGCTTCCAGGCCGTCGACGTCGCCATCCCGTCCGCGGACACCATCATCGTCACGCGCACGCACGGCGAGGACGGCGAGTTCATCACCGAGATCCCGGACCGCTCCCGGCTGCGCCGCGGCCAGACGCCGCAGGCGTTCAAGCTGTCCACGATCAAGCGGGCCTACGAGGTCGCCGCGGGTGACCCCAACTTCCAGGCCACGGACGACTGCTCCGTCGTGCTCAAGTACCTGCCGGACGTGCCGATCCACGTCGTCGCGGGCGACGAGTACAACATGAAGGTCACCCAGCCGGTCGACGTCTTCATCGCCGACAAGCTCTTCCAGCTGGCCTCCACCGCCGCTCCCGAGCAGGTGAGCGAGGAGGCCTACCGCGAGCTGCTGACCGGCAAGACCGTCGTCGTCTTCGGCGGCAGCTACGGCATCGGCAAGGACATCGCCGAACTCGCCGAGTCCTACGGCTCCACGGTGTACGCGCTGGGCCGCTCCACCACCGGCACGCACGTGGAGAACCCGGAGGAGGTCGACGACGCGCTGTCCAAGGCGTACGCGGAGACCGGCCGGATCGACTACGTCGTCAACACCGCCGGTGTGCTGCGCATCGGCAAGCTGGCCGAGACCGACAACGCCACCATCGAGGAGGCGCTGAAGGTCAACTACCTGGCCCCGGTGCAGATCGCGCGCTCCTCGTACAAGTACCTCTCCGAGACCAAGGGCCAGTTGCTGCTGTACACCTCCAGCAGCTACACCCGCGGTCGCGCCGAGTACAGCCTGTACTCCTCGACCAAGGCCGCCATGGTGAACCTCACCCAGGCCCTGTCCGACGAGTGGGCCGGCGACGGCATCCGGGTGAACTGCATCAACCCCGAGCGCACCGCCACGCCGATGCGTACCAAGGCTTTCGGCCAGGAGCCCGCGGGCAGCCTGCTGTCCTCCGAGGCGGTCGCCCGGACCTCCCTCGACGTGCTGCTCTCCGAGCTGACCGGCCATGTCATCGACGTCCGCCAGCAGGACCCGACGGCGGCCGCCGGCCAGGCCTCCGGCTTCGAGCAGGCGCTGGCCAGCGTCCTCGACCGGCAGGACGGCATGGCATAATCAAGATTTAATAGCCTTATGGAATTCAGGCCTCTGCGAATCTTCGTTCACGAAGAATTCACAGGGGCCTGAGTCCTTCCCCCTTCAGACCGGCCCCTCTCCTGAGCAGGTTCTACGTGATATCCACTGCTATTCGCGTCGCCCGGGTGGGCAGCGCGGCCGAGCTGGCCGCGGCGGCCCTCATGATGCTGGGCTTCCCGGCACTCATGCTGGCCGCGCTCGTCCCGAGCGTCCCCGCCTTCGCCGCCGCGGCCGCCGTGACGTACCTGGCGGACCACTATCTGCACCGCAAGGGCAGCTATCTGGTCAACCGCCTGAGCAAGGTCCGGGCCGGTCTGTCGATCCGCTTCCTGATCCGGCAGCTGCTGCTGATCCTGCTGCTCGCCCGGCTCGGTCTCGCGGACGACCTGATCTACTACGGTGCGATCGCCTGCTTCATCGCCTTCTACGGCCTCCAGGCCCCGCACGGCGCGCTGGTCACCCTGATCCGCAACCGCCGCCGGATGCCGGTCGCCACCCGCAACGTCGATCTGGCCTCGCGCATCCGCATCCCGGACGCCCCGCCGCGCGTACTGCTGCACCGCTCCGCCGAGAAGATGCTGCACCTCGACCTCGCGGCCGTCGCCGGCATCCTCGTCTCGGCCGCTCTGGAGTCCGCCGTCGCCGGTTTCATCGGCATCGGCGTCACCGTGGGCCTGGGCTGCCTGTACGTCCTCGGGCTCGTGCCGTACGTCCGCGGCGCGAAGATCCCGCCGAACGCCGAGAAGGTGCTGGCCGCCGTCGACGACTGGCTGGCCGAGTACCGGCCCGAGACGGTGCTGTACTTCTCCGGCTCCAAGGACTCCGCCTACCAGGTCAACATGTGGCTGGAGACCATGGAGCAGCTGGACTCCAAGCCGCTGATCATCCTGCGTGAGCGGGTCATCCTGAACAACCTGGCGCCCACCACGGTCCCCGTGATCTGCGTGCCCGGCGGCGTCCACCTGATGAACCTGGACCTGACCAACGTGCGCGTCGCCCTGTACGCCGCGAACGTGGGCAAGAACATCCACCTGCTGCGCGTGCCCACCATGAAGCACGTCTTCATCGGCCACGGCGACAGCGACAAGCTGGCCAGCGTCAACCCGTACAGCAAGGTCTACGACGAGGTGTGGACCGCCGGCCGGGCGGGCCGCGACCGCTACGCCATAGCGGACGTCGGCGTCCGCGACGATGACATCGTCGAGGTCGGCCGTCCTCAGCTGGCGCCGATCCAGAGCTTCAGCGGTGTCCCCGGGGGGCGGATCCCGACGGTGCTGTACGCGCCCACCTGGGAGGGCTGGGACGGCAACCCCGGCAACACCTCGATCGTGCTGGCCGGCGAGAACATCGTCGAGAAGCTGGTGAAGGCCGACCCGCCGGTCCGTGTGCTGTACAAGCCGCACCCGTTCACCGGCACCGTCAGCAAGGAGGCCGGCGCCGCGCACCGCCGGATCACCGCCCTGGTCGAGCAGGCCGCCGTCGAGCGCGCGGGCGACGCGCGCTTCACCGCCGACGCCGCCGAGCGCGCCGCCGCCAAGGCCGAGCTGGCCCGGATCGAGACCCGGCTCGCCGAGCTGTCCGGCAAGGGCAACGGCAACGCCAAGGGCGACGAGGCCGAGGCCACCCGCGACGGCATGGTCGACCTCGCCCGGTACGAGGAGGCCGCCCGGCTGCGCGCCGAGTGGAACGCCGCGTACTGGCGCTCCTTCGGCAGCCACGAGCACCGCGTCATCACGGGCGCCGAGCCGCGTCTGTACGACTGCTTCAACGTCTCCGACGCGATGGTCTCCGACATCTCCAGCGTGGTGTCCGACTTCATCGCCAGCGGCAAGCCGTACGCCGTCACCGACTCGGCCGAGCTCGGCGTGGAGGAGTTCAAGCGGCAGAACACGGCCGTGCGTGCCGCGGTGATCCTGTCGAACGCCGCCACCGAGCTGGACGGCCTGCTGGACGCCGTACGCGACCCGGCGGCCGACTCGCTGGCCGAGGACCGCGCCGACCTCAAGCGGTACCTGCTGGGACCGGACGAGCCGACGTCCATCGAGCAGTTCAACACCGCCGTGGCGAACCTCGCGATCAAGGCCGACGCCCGCAACGTCGGCCAGGAGTCACGGGCGGCGGCCGGAGCCGCCGAGCCGGAGCCGGCGCCCGTGCCGGCGCAGCGGCTGACGGCGGCCGGGGACGACCTGAACGGCTGACCCCCGCACCCCACCAACGGCGCGGCCCCCGAGGAGCATTCCTCGGGGGCCGCGCCGTTCTCGTCGGCCTCTTACGTTTCCCGAATAGCGTGACTCCATGTCAGTTCCCCATGTGATCTGACTCACCAAAGCACGTCCATGAGGCAACCGCTTCCCGGACCCACCCGTCTACCAGGTAGCGAATGAGCTGATACAGGGGGAAATATCCCATTGACAAGGGGGAAACGTGACCGTCACGCAGCCTGATGTGACTGTGATCATCGGGGCGTACGAAGCGATGCCGTACCTCGTCGAGTGCCTGGCGTCAGTCGAGGCACAGACCATCGACCCGGGGCGCATCGAGGTCATCGCCGTCGACGACGGTTCGACGGACGGCACGGGGGAGTGCCTGGAGGAGTTCGCGGGCCGGGTGCCCATGCAGGTGACCGTGATCAGGCAGGACAACTCCGGCGGGCCGAGCGGCCCGCGCAACGTGGGGCTGGGCAAGGCGACCGGGCGCTACGTCTTCTTCCTGGACGCCGACGACCGGCTGGGCCCCGAGGCCCTGGAGCGCATGGTCGCGATGGCCGACACGAACGGCACGGACGTGGTGCTCGGCCGGATCGAGGGCGTCAACCGCACCGCGCCCAAGTCGATGTGGGGTAAGACGCTGGAGCGGACGGACGTCTTCTCCTCCAACATCAAGTTCACCCTGAGCGCGCAGAAGCTGTTCCGCCGTGAGCTGCTGACCCGGCACAACATGCGCTTCGACGAGTCGCTGTGGACCGGCGAGGACGCGCTGTTCACGATGGAGGCCTACCTGCGGGCCGACGGCGTCTCCGTGATCGCCGACTACACCTGCTACTACCTGGTGGGCCGCGACGACGGCAAGCACGTCACCAAGAGCGGCGGCTACAGCCTGCGCTTCGACTCCGCGCGCGCCCTGATGAACCTGATAGCCGAGCACATACCCGCGGGGGACCGCCGCGACCTGCTCATGCTCCGGCCCTTCCTCATCACCCTGCTGCCGCAGTTCGGGCCCAAGTACGCCAAGGACAGCGACAAGGTCCGCCGGCACAAGCTGGAACTGGCGAAACCCCTCATGGAGGCCTTCTGGACGCCGGGCATCGCCCGCCGCCTCAAGGTCGACGAACGGCTGCGGCTGCACCTGGTCGCCGAGCAGCGCCCCGAACTCCTGCTGCCCGTCGTGGAGTTCGTCAAGGCCAAGAAGCAGCCGGCGGCCCTCCTGGAGAAGAAGGGCCGCCGTGTCTATCTCGCCTACCCGCACTTCCGGGACGCGGCGGCGGGCATCCCCGACGCGGTCTACCTCGCCGAACCGCGCCAGGCCCGCGCCTACCCCGGCTACCGGGAGGGCGGCGCGGACTCGTTCCTGCGGCGTGCGGTGCGCAAGGCGCGCCGGGTGCTGAGGTCCTCCGGCGGGGCTACGCCGGGTGGGCGGGCTGCGGCGGCGTAGGCGACCGGCGCTGGTCGGGGATCTCCGTGGCGGCCTCCGCCGCGAGCCGCTCCGCCATCCGCGCCCGGTGCTCCCGGGCCGCCGAGCACAGCGCCTGTACGGCCCCGTCGAAGCGCACCTGTGACGCCGGCTCGTCCGGCCCCAGCAGATGGCGCTTCAACTCGGCCCGTGCCTCGACGAGTTCGTCCTTCTCGGGGTGCCGCACCGTCTCCAGCAGGTCCGGCACCCCGGCCGCGTCCGGCGTCAGCACGATCGCCGCACGCACCGTCGGGAAGGCCTTGCGGAACACGTCCTCCGCGAGGCCGCTGGTGTTCGCCACGGCGTACGGCTTCCCGCTCGCCAGGAAGTCGCTGATCACGCTCGACACATCGCTGATCAGCAGGTCCGCCCGGTCGAAGCAGGAGTACAGCGCGGGCCGCGCCTCGGTGAAGACCTGGTGCTCCCCCTCGGGTAGCGAGGCCCAGTACGCCTCTTCCCAGGCCGCGGTGGCCGCCGCCACCGCGGCCGCCCGCCCCGGCTCCGGCGCCGACTGGAGCAGCATCCGCTCGACCTGATCGGCGCCCGCCCGCACCGCGGTCGTGGTCAGCCGGTCCAACTCCTGCGTCCTGAGGGCGAGTTCCGCGTTGTCGCCCGGCCGCTCGCCCGACCGCTCCCGGCCCGCCGCCCGGATCAGCTCACGGATCCGCAGATCGGCCGCGCCCGCCCGCGGATCGACCGACCCCGTCAGCGGATGCGGCTTGTACAGCAGCCGCACGCCCGGGTCCGCGAGCAGCGCCCGTACGAGGTTCTCGCCGGCCTCGATCACCGAGCTGTTGCCCGGGTTGCCGTCCCAGCCCTCCCAGGTCGGCGCGTACAGGACCGTCGTCAGCCCACCGGCCTGCGCCGCCTCCCGCGGCCGTACCGCGTCCAGCTGCGGGCGGCCGATCTCCACGACGTCCTTGTCCTCGACGCCGACCTCGGCCAGCGCGTACCGCTCCCGCGCCGCCGGACCGGCCACCCACACCTCGTCGTACGCCTTCGCGTACGGGTTGCAGGACGACAGCTTGTCGCTCTCCCCGTGGTTGACGAAGGCGTGCTTGAGCGTGGGGATCCGCAGGACCTGGGAGGTCTTGCCGGAGTTCGAGGGGTGGATGAGGACCTCCAGCGAGGAGTCCTCCAGACGCATCAGCGTGGACACCTTCGGCAGACACAGGATCGGCACGTCGGTCGGGCCGATCTTCTGCACCATGAACCGCTCACGCAGCACGATCACCGGGCGGCCCTGAATCCGGGCGAGCGGCTCCAGCCACATGTTCGCCTGGTACGCCGAGGAGGCGCCGCCGGAGAAGTACAGCCCGGCCGTCGGCCGGTACTCCGCCAGCCAGGCGTCCAGCCACTCCAGCACCTCCCGCTCGCCCGCCGGGCGCCGGCCCGGCAGCAGCCGTACGAGAAGGTCGTACAGGCCCAGCAGGCCGAGCCCCAGGGACAGCGCGATGCCCAGGGCCGCGCAGCGCGGGTCGTCGGTGGCCGCCGTGGCCAGCAGGCCCGCGGTGGCCGGGAGGCCGAAGACCAGCAGCCGGTGGCCGGGGCGGCGCAGCAGGACCGGCGGGGCGGGGGACAGGCGCAGCGCGGAGGCGTCGATGTTGCGGGTGACCACCGGCAGGGTGCGGGTGCGGCGGACCAGCACCGAGACCGCCTGGATCGCGCAGTGCAGCGCGTAGAAGGCGAGCAGACCCGCGACGGCCGGCGTGTACAGCGTCTCCCGGTGCTGCTCGCCGAGCCGCAGCAGGGCGACGACCAGCAGCAGGTCCCGCAGCACATGGCGCACGGTGATGTCCGCGTGCGACTTGGCGAACACCGACAGCAGGCCGCGGTGCCAGCGGTACAGCACGCCCTCGACGGCCAGGGACACGACCGTCGAGGCGAGCAGCAGCGGGACGTGCGGGCGCAGCGCGGCCACGGCCTGGGCACAGAAGGCCGTGGCCAGGAGTGCCGCGACCAGGGCTCTGGCCGGGATGCGGGACAGGGGTGTGGGCAACTGCGGTCACTCCAAGGTCGGCGCGGGGTGGTTTGCGCCTGGGTTAACGCGCGGCGGCCGTTCGACGACACGCACGTGACGCTCCGCCAGGGAGAGCCGTGATGGGTCGTTCGTCGTCTGCGGGTCTGTTGTGGCTGGTCGCGCCCACGCGACGGAGTCGCATATCGACACAGCCCCGCGCCCCCTTCGGGGCGCTCTAGTCCCGTCCTGATTGCAGTGCTCGGCGGATCGGGCCTCCCACCGCGCGGCGTGCCCGGCGGTAGACGGACGCCGCAGGGAGTATCGCGCCCGCCTTGGTGGCGCGGGCCAGTTCGCGCCTCAACCGGTCGTTGTCCGTGGCGAGTTCACTGACCTGGCTCTGCAGCCAGCCGAACCGGCTGGTGAGCGACGCGAGGTCGGCGTCGTTCCACGGGCGGATGCCCGGCGGGAAGGACAGTGACCGCATGCGTGCGTCGAAGGCGGCGCCGCCGTCGCCGTGCGTGAACGTGTTCTCCAGGCCGTTGCGGTCCAGGAACGCCGTGAACCGCTCGAACCGCTCCTGGTGACCGTCCGTCAGGGGGCCGAAGTCGGCCTCCTCGTACAGCGACGCCGGGTCCAGGTCCTCGGGCAGCTTGTCGATCCGGCGGTGCGGGATACCGAAGTAGCGGCACAGCTCAAGGGTGCGCGAGTCGCCGCACAGCACCGTGGCCGGGGTGCCCGCGAGCAGCGCGGCGATGTTGCCGTGGATGCGGGAGCCGAAGGAGAAGTCGAACGCCCGCAGGTCGTCGATCCAGGTGACCGGGTCGATGTGGACGCGGACCTTGTCCTCCCGGTACATCGGGTGGTCGGGGTGCGTCGGCATGGCGGTGACCAGGCTGTTCGGGTCGGACATGTCCCGCCAGTGCAACTGCCGTGCGTCGCTGAGGTTCTGGCCGATGAAGCGCAGGCCGGGGTAGCGGGCGTGGGCGCGGGTGATGACCCGGTCCAGGCCCTGGGACTTCACCGCGCTGTGCGAGCCGTTGACCGCGATCCGGGAACCGGGGTGGAGGGCCGGCTCCCGCTTGGTGACGGTCAGTTCCTTGCCCCACAGGAAGAGCGAGGGGCAGCCGATGACCTCGACGTCCCGGAACCCGAGGTCGTTGAGGTACTTCTCGGTGAACTCGCCCCGGACCCCGATCGAGGCGCTGCGGTCGAGCACGGCGGAGACGAAGTCGCGCACGGCCGGCTCGATGCCCTTCAGCCGCGCCGCGTTGTAGCCGAGGCCGGTCTGCGCGCCGACGCCCACCACGATCACCGGGATCCGCAGCTTGCCGATCAGCCGGGTGAGCCGCTTCAGCTGGGCCTCGAACGAAGGGCGGAAGGCGTTGGCGAGCGGGACGACGAAGGCGTCGTACTCCTCGTTGATCCGGCCCGCGGCCGAGACATCGGTGCGGATGCCGTTCGAGACGACCTCGGTGCGCGGGGTCTCGAGGATCTTGTGCGTGGCGTCGCTGAAGATCAGGTTGCCGGAGTTGGTGGCGATGACATCCCGATGGAGGGCCTCTTCCACGGAGACGACGTCGTAAGGGCTCTTGCCCGAGCGGAGGAGGATGCGCTTCCCGCGCTGACCGTCGTGAGCAATGTGTGACACAGCGTTCAACTTAGATTTGCCGAGTCTTTGATTTCTACAGGCAACCAACGCAACCTTTTTGCCGTATGCGACGCGTGAGCGAACCGTTACCGCCCGCCTGTCCGGAGGCTGGAATCCCCGCGCGCCGCACGATCCGCTTCGCGTAGATTGCCGAGCAGGGAACCGGACGCACGCGAGGGGAAAGAGCACAGGTGGCAGGGGCAAGGCAGGGTGTGCGGGAGGCCCGCAGGGTCGTCGTCAAGGTGGGCTCCTCGTCGCTGACCACCGCGTCCGGCGGTCTGGACGCGGACCGTGTCGACGCGCTCGTCGACGTCCTCGCCAAGGGCCGCAGCGGCGGAGAGCGGGAGATCGTCCTGGTGTCCTCCGGCGCCATCGCCGCCGGGCTCGCCCCACTGGGGCTGCGCCGCCGCCCCAAGGACCTCGCGCGCCAGCAGGCCGCCGCCAGCGTCGGCCAGGGCCTGCTGGTCGCCCGCTACACCGCCTCCTTCGCGCGCTATGCCGTCCGCGTCGGCCAAGTGCTGCTGACCAGCGACGACATGAGCCGCCGGGCCCACCACCGCAACGCCTCGCGCACCCTCGACAAGCTCCTGGCGATGGGCGCGTTCCCGATCGTCAACGAGAACGACACCGTCGCCACGGACGAGATCCGCTTCGGCGACAACGACCGCCTCGCCGCCCTGGTCGCCCACCTGGTCCGCGCCGACCTGCTGGTGCTGCTGTCCGACGTGGACGGCGTGTACGACGGCGACCCCGGCAGGCCGGGAACCTCGCGGATAGCGGAGGTGCGGGGGCCGGAGGATCTGGCGCACGTCGAGATCGGCAGCGCGGGCAAGGCGGGCGTCGGTACCGGCGGCATGGTCACCAAGGTCGAGGCGGCCCGGATCGCGGCCGCCGCCGGCATCCCGGTCGTGCTGACCAGCGCGATCCACGCGGCCGATGCCCTGTCGGGCGGCGACACCGGCACCTACTTCCACGCCACCGGCAAGCGCTCCGCCGACCGTCTGCTGTGGCTCCAGCACGCCTCCACGCCCCAGGGGTCGCTGACGCTGGACGACGGCGCGGTACGGGCGGTCGTGGAGCGCCGTATGTCCCTGCTCCCGGCCGGGATCGCGGCCGTCGAGGGCGAGTTCAGCGCGGGCGACCCGGTCGAGCTGCGCGACGGCTCCGGGCGCGCGGTCGCACGCGGACTCGTCAACTTCGACGCCAAGGAGATCCCCCAATTGCTCGGGCGGTCCACGCGCGAGCTCGCGCGGGAGCTGGGTGCGGAGTACGAGCGGGAGGTCGTGCACCGCGACGACCTGGTGCTCCTGGAGCCGTAGCCGGCCGAAAACGGGGGGAACGCCCTGTTTCAAACGTCGCCCTGAGGTGGACGTTCCGCAAAACCGCCCCACGAGCCCTTGCGGCCTGCTCAACTTTGTCTCAGGGACACATTCCACACTGCTCGACCGTTGCGTGAAGGAGGCCGCCGTGAGACGAGTGCGCCCTGGGGCGACGGCGTCCCGAGCGGCCGGCGAGGAGCGTGCCTTGACGAGCGTGGCGGCAGGCGACCGGTACGAGCAGCCCGAGGACCTGCCCCGCCTGTGGCACGTGACCCTCTCCGTCTCCGGTCGGGAGGCCCCGCTGAAGGAGGTGCGGCGCGCCCTCGAACAGCTCGCCCACGACCACCCCTTTCTGCTGACCAGCCGGTACGCGGGCGATCACGCGGAGATCCGCTACTGGGAAGAGGCCCGCGATCTGCACGACGCGGCCGCCGTCGCCCTGCGCCTGTGGGGCGAGCACCGGCAGAGCGCGGGGCTGCCGCCCTGGGAGATCGTCGGCCTGGAGGTCATCGACCGCGAGACCTATCACCAGCGCGTCGCCGAGGGCTACGGACCGCCACCGGCGACCCCGGTGGGTGTCCATCCCTATTGAGCGGCCCTGGGCGTCTTGTCTCGCGGTTCGGAATGCGCGAGGGGACGGCCGCGCAACCGCACTACCCTTCTTTCATGACCACGCTCTCGCCGTACGACTCCATGTCCCCGGTCAACCGGGCCGCCTACCGCGCCAAGGCCGCCGCCGCCGACCTCGCTCCGCTGCCGCGGGCCGAGAAGGACGACGCGCTGCTCGCCATCGCGGACGCCCTGGAGGTGCGGACCAGCGAGATCGTCGAGGCCAACGCCAAGGACATCGCCAAGGCCCGTGAGGCCGGCACCAGCGAGGCGATCATCGACCGGCTGACGCTGACGCCGGAGCGGGTGCGGGCCATCGCCGCTGACGTACGGGACGTCGTCGCGCTGCCCGACCCGGTCGGCGAGGTCGTGCGCGGCTCGACCCTCCCGAACGGCATCGACCTGCGCCAGGTCCGTGTCCCGCTGGGCGTCGTCGGGATCATCTACGAGGCCCGCCCGAACGTCACCGTGGACGCCGCCGCCCTCTGCCTGAAGTCCGGCAACGCCGTGCTGCTGCGCGGCTCGGCCTCGGCGTACGAGTCGAACACCGCTCTCGTCCGGGTGATCAGGGACGCCGTGGGCGGGGCGGGGCTGCCCGCCGACGCCGTGCAGCTGGTGCCCGGCGAGAGCCGTGAGAGCGTGCGCGAGCTGATGCGGGCCCGCGGCCTGGTCGACGTGCTGATCCCGCGCGGCGGCGCCTCGCTGATCCAGACGGTCGTCTCGGAGTCGATCGTCCCCGTCATCGAGACCGGAACCGGCAATTGCCATGTCTACGTCGACGCCAACGCCGACCTCGACATGGCGATCGAGATCCTGATCAACTCCAAGGCCCAGCGCGTCAGCGTCTGCAACGCCACCGAGACCCTCCTGGTCCACCAGGACATCGCCCCCGCGTTCCTGCCGCGCGTCCTGGATGCCCTCGCGGAGGCCGGCGTGACCGTGCACGCGGACGAAAGGGTGATGGGGTACGCCAAGGACTCCAAGGTGACCGCCGTCGAGGCCACGACCGAGGACTGGGAGACCGAGTACCTGTCGTACGACATCGCCGCCGCGGTCGTGGACTCCCTCGACAAGGCCGTCGAGCACATCCGGCTGTGGACGTCCGGCCACACCGAGGCGATCGTCACCACTTCGCAGCAGGCCGCACGCCGTTTCACCCAGCTGGTCGATTCCACGACGGTCGCGGTGAACGCCTCCACCCGCTTCACGGACGGCGGTCAGTTCGGCTTCGGCGCCGAGATCGGCATCTCCACGCAGAAGCTGCACGCCCGCGGCCCGATGGGGCTGCCGGAGCTGACCAGCACCAAGTACATCGTCACCGGGGACGGGCACGTACGGCGCTGAAACAAGCCGTCCTCGGGCCCGTGGGGCGCGGCGGCGGACCGCGGGGCGCAAGGGGCGCGGCCTGGGCATATGCGTCCGACACGCGCCCCCGGAATGCCTCCGTGCCGCAGGACGGGTGTCTCACAAGCCGGATGAATTTCCATACCGTCTGCCCAAATTGACCCCCCGGGACTACTCTGGATCCCGTGCCGGAGGACGTGGGGGGCACGCCGTTCCCTGACGGCTGGGAGCCCGACGACGACCACGACCGCGGGGTGTCGGACGAAGAGTTCGCCTCCGTGGTCTTCGACGAGGCCTTCGTACAGGCGGCCGCGGTGCATGAGCCGACCGCCGTCGAGCGCCTCCTGGCCGCCGCCCAGGCCAGAGCCGAGGCCTCCGAGGCGGAAGCCCGCCGGGCCCACGGCCGGGGCGAGCGCTACGACGACGGGTACGGCCCCGAGGGCCGCACCGGATTCGGCCATGATCCCGAGCTGGACGATCTGGATGACACGGACATCCTGGAAGGCCCCTACGGCGCCCCGGGGACGTACGGCAAGCAGGTCCGCTGGCACCGTCCCGTCGCCTGGATGCTCGCCCTCGTGATGGGCATCGGCATGGTCGCGCTGGCCTTCACGGCGGTCTATCGCGGCGCCTCCTCGGGCAGCAGGGACCAGGTCCCGCCCCCGGCCTCCACCGGCCTGGAGCAAGGCAGCGGAGCGGCCCCCTCCGCCTCCGCGGACTACTCGCCTCCGGCCGTCCCGGCGACCCCGCGCACGCCCTGACACGGAGTCGACCGAGGGCCTGAGCGCTACGGAGAGCTGCCGGGCGATTCTGGTGAGAACCTGTCAGAACTTGTCGCGCAGCGGGGCGTTTACCCGAGCTCTCAGCGACCTACCCTGAAGATATGGGAGGGCCAGGAGACCCACCTGAGGGGACACCCGAAGGCGGCCCCGGAGGTGGCGAGGAAGAGTACCGATCCGTCGTCTTCGACGAGTCGTTCGTCCGCGCTGCCCGCCTCCAGGAGTTCTCCGCGCAGGAGCGGATGGCCGACCACGCCCCCGCCGTGCGCCGCCGTCCTCCCATGCGCCGAGGGCTGTCCCGGCAGGCCCTCGTCCTGGTCCTGCTGATCGCCGTCGCCTTCGGCACGGCGATCTACATGGGTGTACGGCACCCCTACCAGGGCCCCGCCGAGTCCGGACCGCCCGCCGAGCCCCTGCGGATGACCGTCATCCCACTCGCCCCCGAGGGCGAGGTGCCCGGGACCCGCGACACCGACCACCTGTACGTGAGCAGCCCGGCCGCACAGTTCCGGATCGGCGCCGAGGGCATCCCGCTGCCGGCCGCCCGGCGCACCGCCCACTTCTCGGACGGCCAGGTCACCAACGCGCTGAGCATCGCCAAGGACTACATCGTGCGGTCCTCGCTGTACCCCGAGGTGCTGACCGGCGACCAGATCCGGCCGGTGCGGGTGCTGCTGGACCCCGACCAACTGGACCAGTTCGACCAGAGCTTCGGGCACCCGGCCGCGGACGGTAGGCATGCGCCGACCGGGTGGCTGGTCCGCTTCGACTCCTCGCAGGCGGAGCTGGCCGACCGCAGCATCCGGGTGCAGGGCACGCTCCAGGCCGCCGAGACCGACTCCTCGACGCTGGAGGTCACCGCCGACCACACCTTCGTCTACGCGCTGCGGGCGGCGACCGGCGAGAAGACGGCCGAGGCGTCGCTGTTCACCGTGCGCCGGGAGCTGCACTTCCGCTTCGACCGCGAGGACCTGCGGCTGCACCAGGCCCAGCTGGTCGTCTCCTACGTCCAGGCGGGCCCCCTGTCCTGCGCCGAGGACTCCACGAACCGGCTGCATCCGCTGCTCGCGGGCCAGACGGCGAAGGAGGGCGGCCCCGCGGGCACCGACCCGTACGCCACGGGCGGCGCGACGGCCCTGTGCGGCTCGCTGGCCGCTGGGGCCCAGCCGAAGGTGTGAGCGTCGGTCTGTGCGCTGAGTTGCCCGGACCTGCGCTGAAGGTGACCTCAGTTCTCCGTCCCGGCGTCGTCCGTGCCGTCCCGCCCCGGCTCGTCCCTCGGCGGGGCGCTCGTGAAGCCGCCGAAGCCCCGGCGGACCCGGCCGCCCAGGTCGCCCGCGCCGCCGGCGATGTCCGTGACCAGCTTCATCAGGGGGTCCTTGGAGGACTTCACGTGGGTGGCGTAGTGGGACGCCGACTCACGGAAGGAGTCGGTGACCGAGGTGTCCTTGTCCTCGCTGCGCCGCGGGTAGTGGCCGTCCATGAGCCGCTGGTAGTCGCGGGACTCGGCCCACTTCTTCAGCTCGGCCGCGCGGACCGTGGTGAACGGGTGCGAGCGGGGCAGCACGTTCAGGATCTTCAGCACCGAGTCGCGCAGGTCACCGCCCGCCTCGTACTCCTCGGCCTGCTTCAGGAAGGCGTCCACGTTCATCTCGTGGAGGTGATTGCCGCCCGCGATCTTCATCAGGCCGCGCATCGAGGCCTGCAGGTCCTGGCCGACCAGCAGGCCCGCCCGGTCCGCCGACAGCTCCGACTTGCGGAACCACTCCCGCAGCGCCGTCACGATCGCCATGATCGCGAGGTTGCCGAGCGGGATCCACGCGACCCGGACGGCGAGGCTGGTCAGGAACAGCAGTATCGTCCGGTACACCGCGTGACCGGAGAGGGCGTGGCCCACCTCGTGGCCGATGACCGCCCGCATCTCCTCCTCGTCGAGCAGCTCGACCAGACCCGTCGTGACGACGATGATCGGCTCGTCCAGACCGATGCACATCGCGTTCGGCACCGGGTCCTGGTTGACGTACATCGGCGGGACCTTCTCCAGGTCCAGGATGTAGCAGGCGTCCCGCAGCATGTCGTTGAGGTGCGTGAACTGCTGGTCCGACACCCGCACCGAGTCGGACAGGAACAGCAGCCGCAGGCTGCGCTCGGGCAGCAGCCCGCTGAGCGCCTTGAAGACCGTGTCGAAGCCGCTGAGCTTGCGCAGGGCCACCAGGGCCGAGCGGTCCGCCGGGTGTTCGTACGCACGCGAGGAGATCCCCGGGAAACGCCTGCGCTGCCTGCTGGGCACGTTCTCGTGCCCGCCTTGCTCGTGGCCGTCGGACATGTCGTCTTCCCCCATGTGCGTGTGGATGGGTTTCTCCGGCCCTTTGCGGAGCCTTGTTCCGCCCTTTGCGCCCCCCGAAGCAGAGCCCAGCCTAGGCGGAGTTACCTTGGACGGGCACTACAGCGAAGGAGTTCCGCGTCATGGAGCACAACCCCTCGGCCACCTGGCTCACCGAGGCCGCGCGGGCCGCCGAGCAGCAGGGGGCGGGAAATCTGCTCCGGGTCGTACTGATCGTGATGGTCGTGGGCTGTGTGCTGACCGCGTGGTTCCTGTTGCGGGGCTACAGGCAGAAGGACGACTGAACCGCCGGGAAGGTTGCCCGCCGGTCGCCCGGGGCGCCCCAACGGTGGAGTCGGCGTGATCGCCGTCATGGCGCCCGCTTACGATGGGCCGACATCTTTATCCCGCCCACACCGATAGGTCACGCCGAAGATGAGCTTCCACAGCGCAGCTGCCCAGTTGGTCACCCTCGCCGCCGAGGGCGAGGAGCACGGCGGCAGCCACGACAGCATCAGCCCGCTGGCCACCGGTGGCGGCGCGTTCATCATCCTCATGCTGCTGCTGTGGATCACCACCCGCTTCAACCGCGACCGCTGAGTCCCGGCCAGGCCCCCGCTCCGCCCGCGCGACTGCCGGCCGGAGCTCTCAGACGGGGCCGGTAGGGTCTGCACGCATGGGAGAGCAGGACATGCCTACCGGCCCCGGAAACGGCCCGTCGAATCCCGGCAAGCGCCGGCTCGGCGTCATGGGCGGAACCTTCGACCCGATCCACCACGGGCACCTCGTCGCGGCCAGTGAGGTCGCCGCGCAGTTCCACCTGGACGAGGTCGTGTTCGTGCCGACCGGCCAGCCCTGGCAGAAGAGCCACCGGCATGTCTCCCCGGCCGAGGACCGCTACCTGATGACGGTCATCGCCACCGCCGAGAACCCGCAGTTCTCCGTCAGCCGCATCGACATCGACCGCGGCGGTCCGACGTACACGGTGGACACCCTGCGCGATCTACGCGCGCTCAACCCGGACACGGACCTGTTCTTCATCACCGGCGCCGACGCCCTCGGCCAGATCCTGACCTGGCGGGATTCGGAGGAGCTGTTCTCCCTGGCGCACTTCATCGGGGTCACCCGGCCCGGCCATCACCTCGACGACGACGGACTCCCGGAGGGCGGCGTGTCGTTGGTCGAGGTTCCCGCGCTGGCCATCTCGTCCACCGATTGCCGCGCGAGAGTCGCAAAGGGAGATCCCATCTGGTATCTGGTGCCGGACGGAGTCGTGCGCTACATCGACAAACGTGAGCTGTACCGCGGCGAGTGAGGCAGTGAGCCGAGAGGGGCTACCGGTGAACGACCGATACGACGCGGGGGCGGCAGGACACGGCGCCGACCAGTACGAACTCGTCGGCTACGACGAGTACGGACGGCCGGTGTACCGACAGGTCCCGCCACAGCAGCAGCCACAGCAGCCGTACGACACCTACGCACAGCAGGGATACGGCTACGACCCGTACGCGACGGGCGGGCAGCAGCAGCCGGCCCAGCCGTACGACCCCTACGGCGGCGGTGACACCGGCCGGCAGCCGCCCTCGCCGTCCTACGACCCGTACGGCACCGGAACGCACCAGCAGCACCCCGGCGGCCACTCGGCGCCGTACGACCCCTACGGCCGTACCGCCACCAGCGGCCAGCAGCCGCGGGCCGCCGAGCAGACCGCCTACATCCCGCACCAGGCCGGGCCGGTCGAGGAACCGGTGACCCAGGAGCGGGGCGAGCGGGACTACCGCACCGAGCAGTTCGCCTTCGTCGAGGAGCCCGACCAGGACTCCGAGGACGTCATCGACTGGCTGAAGTTCACCGAGAACCGCACCGAGCGCCGTGAGGAGGCCAAGCGACGGGCACGCGCGCGTGTGGTCGCTCTCGTGGTCGTCCTGGCGCTCGCCGCGGCCGGCGGCGTCGGCTACCTCTGGTACGCCGGGAAGCTGCCCGGCCTCACCTCGTCGGACGACAAGAAGGACACCGCGACACCCGTCGGCGCCCAGAAGCGCGACGTGATCGTCGTCCATCTGCACAACACCAAGAAGGGCGGCACCTCCACGGCGCTGCTCGTCGACAACACCACCACCAAGCAGGGCACCACCGTCCTGCTGCCCAACTCCCTCGCGCTCTCCGGCGACGACGGCAGCACGACCACCCTGGCCAAGTCGGTCGACGACGACGGCTCCTCCGGCACCCGCGACGAGATCGACACCGTCCTGGGCACCGAGATCCAGGGCACCTGGCGGCTGGACACCCCCTACCTCCAGAACCTCGTCGACCTGGTCGGCAACATCGAGGTCGACACCAACACGAACATCCCCGACCCGGACGCCAAGAAGGGCACCGCGCCCCTGGTGCGCAAGGGCAAGGCCCAGACCCTCAGCGGCAAGTCGGCCGTCGCCTACGCCACCTACCAGGCCTCGGGGGAGGCGCAGAACGCCCAGCTGGAGCGGTTCGGGCAGGTCATGCAGGCCGTGCTGCGCAAGCTGACCTCGGACGCCCAGGGCGCGACCACCACCGTGCAGACGCTGGGCATGATCATCGAGCCGCCGCTGACCGACAAGGACCTCGGCGCCTTCCTCGCCCGTCTCGCCGACCTAGCCAAGGGCGGCGACTACAAGACGGCCCTGCTGCCGGTCCAGACCGACGGCACGCTGAGCGCCCAGGCGAGCGCGAGCGTCGTCAAGGACGTCCTCGGCGGCACCGCGAAGAGCCCCGACAAGGACGCCGCGATCCGGGTGTCCGTCCGCAACGCGAGCGGCGTCAAGGACAACACCGGCAAGGCCCGCGTGGTGCTGCTCAACGGCGGCTTCACGTTCCTGGAGGGCGGCACCGCGTCCGCCGAGGCCACCTCGAAGGTCGTCTACACCGACGCCGCCGACAAGGACGACGCCACCGAGGTCGCCAAGACCCTGGGCCTGTCCGCCGACGCGGTCACCAAGGGCGATGTCTCCGCGAACGCCGACGTCTCCGTGGTCCTGGGCCAGGACTACGAACCGTCGTCCTCGTAGCCGCGAGCCGTACATCACCGCAGGCCACCCCACGTGAAGCGATAATCACGTGGGGTGCCGTCACCGGTCCGTGAGACCCTTGATGTCGAGTGAAGTCAAGTGTCCGCCGATCGAAAGCCTTGTAGTGACCGCTACCGACCGTTCCCTCGAGCTCGTCAACACCGCCGCCCAGGCCGCAGCCGACAAGCTCGCGCACGACATCATCGCCTACGACGTCAGTGACGTCCTGTCGATCACGGACGCCTTCCTGCTGGCCTCCGCGCCCAACGACCGCCAGGTCAAGTCGATCGTCGACGAGATCGAGGAGCGGCTGAGCAAGGAGCTCGGTGCCAAGCCGGTGCGCCGCGAGGGCGACCGCGAGGCCCGCTGGGTGCTGCTCGACTACGTCGACATCGTCGTCCACGTCCAGCACAGCGAGGAGCGCGTCTTCTACGCCTTGGAGCGGCTGTGGAAGGACTGCCCCGAACTGGAGCTGCCCGAGGACGCCAAGGCCACCCGCGGCAAGGCGGCGGAGCACGCCGAGCTCCAGGCCGCCGAGGAGGCCGCCGAACTCGGCGGTGAGTGGCGATGAGTGCCACCGGCGAGGTGTCCGCGGGCAAGCCCGGCCGGGGCCGCCGCGTCATCCTGTGGCGGCACGGCCAGACCTCCTGGAACGTGGAGCGCCGCTTCCAGGGCTCCACGGACGTCCCCCTCACCGAGGCGGGCATCTCCCAGGCCCGCCGCGCCGCCCGGCTGCTGGTCAACCTCAAGCCCGACGCCATCATCGCCTCCGACCTCCAGCGCGCCGCCGCCACGGCGGCCGAGCTGGCCGGGCTCACCGGCCTGGAGGTGGCACACGACGAGGCGCTGCGCGAGACCTACGCCGGAGTCTGGCAAGGGCTGACGCACGAGGAGATCATCGCCCGGTACGGCGAGGAGTACGCCGCGTGGAAGCGCGGTGAGCCGGTGCGCCGCGGCGGTGGCGAACTGGAGACCGAGGTCGCCGACCGCGCCGCGCCCGTGGTGCTCCGGCACACCGAGAAGCTCCCCGACGACGGCACCCTCGTGGTGGTCAGCCACGGCGGCACGATCCGTACGACCATCGGCCGCCTCCTCGGCCTCCAGGCCCAGCACTGGGAGAGCCTCGGCGGCCTTTCCAACTGCTGCTGGTCCGTGCTGGGCGAGGGCGCGCGCGGCTGGCGCCTGCTGGAGCACAACGCCGGCACCCTGCCGGAGCCGGTGCTCGGCGACGACGACTGACGCCGACGGTCCCGGCCGGGGCGGCCCGGGACCCGGATTTCACTTTCTGGCAGGTCGCAGGCTAAAGTTCTTCTTGTTCGCCCCGCTGAGCGGGAAGAACAGCTACAAGGGGCTATAGCTCAGTTGGTAGAGCGCCTGCATGGCATGCAGGAGGTCAGGAGTTCAATTCTCCTTAGCTCCACAGCGAGACAACAAGATCCCGCCGGTCACTTCGATCGGCGGGATCTTCTGGTATCCGCCAAAGTGTTCGGGTTCGGCTTGAGTCACTTGGGCCCCGCCAGGCGTATACCCCTCAGGAGGCGCTTTGGGGTGCGTGTTCGTACGGCACGGAGGCTGCCGTGTCCGGACTGGTACTGAGGCGTCGCTGACCGTATTGGTCCGGCCGTGGCAGAATCAAACGGCCGGAGGGGGCGCGGCCCGACGGGAGGGAGTAGCGATGCCTGCGTGCATCCTCGGAGAGGTCGGTCACCTCTTCGATGCAGCATTGACACGGGATACGATCACCCGGCTCAGCTGCCCTTCCTGCGGCTCCGTCCATGTCGCCCAGCTTCTCGGTGACAACGGCGGAGTTTCCTACGTGTGCACGGCCTGCGGCCACAGCTGGAGCTGATCGATGGGTGCACACAGGCGAAAGTGCGACTGGTGCGGCAGCGGTACGCCGATCGTCCGTGACATGGAACCGGTGAACCCCGACTACCAGTACTGGTGCGAGGAATGCGCGCGGGCGCTGATCATAAAAGGCGACCCCATCGAGACCTACCGTGAACTCGAGGGTGAGCCGATCTACGGCCGGCTCCTGGAGGAGCACTGCACTCTCAAGCGGTTCTACTCGTTCGTCACGGCTTGAACCGGGCAAAACGTACCGTATCGGGCTGCACGGGAAACGATTTGGTGCTGCACGAGGTGGAACGGTAATGTTGGCGTCGCCGCCGGGGAAGCCGGGCGGAACAAGCAAGGGGCTATAGCTCAGTTGGTAGAGCGCCTGCATGGCATGCAGGAGGTCAGGAGTTCAATTCTCCTTAGCTCCACAGAAGTCGAAGGCGGACCATCCACCAGGATGGTCCGCCTTCGTCGTGTTCAGCGTCCCAGAGCGCGCCGGCCGCGGCCCTGGGAGAGGACCGGCAGGTTGTTGCGGGAGGTGTCCTGCCCGCGGGTGTCCTCCTCGATGCGCAGGGCCAGCGCCGGGCAACGGCGCACCGCGCGCAGGGCCTTGGCCTCGGCGTAGCGCGGGACCATCGCCTGGGCGACGGTCGGGAAGCCGTCGGCGCCGAGCTGGAAGACCTCCGGGAGGATGTCGGCGCACAGGCCGTGGCCGCGGCACAGCGTCCAGTCCACGTAGATCTTCTGGCGCGCCGGGCCGTTCTCCTCCTCCTCGGCGCCGCCCGGGATGCCCGTGGGTGCCCTGCCGCCCTCGAAGAGCGGCAGAACGCCCTCCACGGGCCGTCCGCAGCCGTTGCCGAGGACATGGGCCGCGAGGTCGTCCGTGAACGCCTTGATGGTCGACTCCAGGAACATCGCGGAGCCGTCCGGGTGCGAGCACGCGCCGCGCCGCTTCACGTTCTTGGCAACCTGCTTGAGCGCCTCCAGGGCGGCCGGGCCGCCGCCGTTGAGGATGTCCTCAAGACCGCGCGCGGCGGCCGGCAGGCCGAGGTAGCAGGGGCCGCACTGGCCGGCGCTCTCCTCGGCCAGCCACTGCGCCACCCGCAGCGACTCGCCCAGCGGGCAGGTCTCCTGAGTGATCGGCAGGATCGCGCCGGCGCCGAGCGCGCCGCCCACCGCGTCCAGGGAGTTGCGCGAGACGATCGCCTCGTTGACCGTCGCCGCGTCGATCCACTTGCCGTGGTAGCCGCCGGTCAGCACGCCCTGCGGCACCGGCGGGGCGCCGGCCAGCTGGAGGACGTAGCGCAGCGGCACCCCGGTCGGAACCTCGATGACCATGGGCCGCGCCACCGCGCCGGAGACCGTGAGCATCACGGTGCCCGGCTCGTCGTACAGACCGGTGTTGCCGTAGCGCTCCGGGCCGATGCGGGCGGCGATGGCCAGCTGCGCGAAGGTCTCGGCGTTGGAGAGCAGGGTCGGGGCGCCGCCGACGCCGTTCTGCGAGGCGCTGACCTTGCGGCCGGGCGGGATCGCCGGGCCGCCGTCGATCGAGCGGATCAGGGAGGCGGCGGCGCCGGTGACCATGCGCACCGGGTTGCGCTGCACGAACGCGCGTAGCGCCGAGCGGCGGCTGTTGCTCAGGCCGCGCTCGGCGAGGGCGGCCTCCATGGAGCGCTGGGTGGACTCCCGGGTGACCCCCACCACGAGCGTGCGGGCACCGAGGGCCTCGGCGCACAGCAGCGCGCCGTCGAGGATGAGATGCGGGGCACGGTTGATCATCACCGTGTCCTTGCGGCAGGCCGGTTCGTCCTCGCTGCCATTGACGACCACGACCGGCCGTACGCCGCGCTTGATCGCGGCCTCGGCGACCGAGCGCAGCTTCTTGTGGAAGGGGAAGCCCGCGCCGCCGCGGCCCTTCAGGTTGATGTTCTCGGCGAGCTTGGCGAGTTGCTCGCCGCCCAGTGGTTCGAGCGGCCCGTGCACCTTGAGATGCATGGGCAGATCCAGTCTTTCGACAAGGTCGAAGCCCGACGTGAGCTGCGGAAGTCCGACCACGCGGACTTCTGGTACGTCGGGCAGGGCCTCGTTCACTTAAACCCTCCGGAAGGCGTGTTCCAAGGTTCGCCCGAACCCGGTGCGTCGAAGTCGTAGGACGTACCGGGGAATGTTTCAGTGGCGGGACCGCTGTTGTTGTACGTGTCGTTCTGGTTGTACGTGCCGAAGACGGCGTTTGTCTCAGCGGTGTCATACACATCACTCGAGCCGTAGCCGGCCGCGTTGGAGCCGTAGCCCGAGGTGTTCGAACCGTATGTCGTGGTGCCCGAGTTGTCGTAGACGGGAATGTCGTACCCCGTGTCGTTGAGCGGGTCGTAGGACGACCGGGGAGCCTCGCCGACCGGGGGCGGGGAGGGGATGGGCCAGCTGCCGGTGCCACCCGCGCCGCCGTCGACGCGCGGGATCGCCTCCGTCGGCTGCATGTCCATGGGCAGGTCCATGCGGGAGGTCTGGTCGGCGTACGGCTGCTGTTGCTGCCCGCGGGAGCGGGGGTTGACGGCGCGGTAGGCGGCGGCGAAACCGCCCGTGGTCTCCGCGGCCGACGGGGGTTGGGAGGGCATGCCGGGCAGTGGGCCGGTGCGTTCGTTGCGGGAGGGGCGCTCGTCGCGTGCGCCGCGCGCCGGACGCTGGTTGTCGTAGCCCGGCAGCGAGGAGCCGGAGGCCGCCCGGGCGCGGCTCTCCTCCAGGTCCTCGCGGGCGCCCGGCTCGTTGCCGATGATCTCGGCGAGGCGGTCGGCGACCTTGCGCTTGATTGGGCGCGGGGCGGCGCGCAGGGCGAGGGCCGCGGCGACGGCGACGACGCAGAGTTCGTAGCTGACCATGAAGAACGTCTTCGCCGGGCGGCCGGCGAACAGACCGTGGATCAGGGCCGAGCACCAGGCCGGGTAGGCCAGCATGTGCATCGCGCGCCAGCGGGCGGCGACCGGCGCCGGGGAGGCGAACTGGTTGCGCAGGGCGCCGGTGATGCCCACGAAGATCATGAGCAGGGCGGCCAGGGAGCCCAGGCCGATCAGGAACGCGCTGCCCGGGATCTCGCTGCCGCCGGCGAAGACCAGGCTGAAGGGGATGATCGCGGCGATCGGGCTGGCGTGGTCGAGGGCCAGCTTGACGCCGATGTGCACCAGGAGGAAGGCGATCGAGCCGACGGCGGTCACTCGGTGGATGCCCTGCGCGATGATCCGCTGACGGGTGTTGAGGATCATCCGGTCCTGGGCGACCAGGCCCCAGATCACCGAGCAGGTGAGACAGACGAGCGACAGGACGCCGGCACCGAAGTTGAGGAACTCCTGGAGCCAGGTACCGCCGAGCAGCACGACCAGGGGTATGAGCAGCAGTACGGCAGCGGACGCCACCCCATAGGCCGACCGGCCCGTCCTGGGGAGCGAACTGTTACTACGACGAGGGTTCATGGGGGCAACTCCGAGCGGTTCGGGAAGGCGGTCCCGCTGCCGCACTCTAAGTGGCTCCATACCGGGGGGTACGGCGTTTGAGTTATTGCGTTGTTATCTACGGGCTGTGTGGGGCTCGCGATGCCCCTTAGCGACTGTTACGCCAGGTAACAGTTGAACCTTGTTCAGCTTTTCCATGTCTTCACATCTCTCAGGTACGGAGCGGGGGGCGCGGTTGTTCATGTGTGAGCCCTCTCGTGAGTGCTGTCACGCGCCCCCCGGGAAGCCCGTCGCGACCGGCTGCGGCGCTGCGGTACCCTGACGCCATGCGTGCCGTACGCCTTCTGCTTAGCGAGCCGCGCTGATCAATCCCGACCTCCGGGCGAACCGGACGGTCGGCATCGGCGCGGCGTCCCCTCCTGTGCGAGGGGATTTTTCGTTTCCGGGGAATCGCAGCCGACGGCCACGACGATCGATGGAGCTTTGAGGATCATGAGCGAGACGAACCCCGCTGCCGCCGAGGTGGCCGCGCCGCACCGCTACACGGCGGCCGTGGCCGCCGAGATCGAGGCACGCTGGCAGGACTTCTGGGACGCCGAGGGCACGTACGCGGCGCCGAACCCCAAGGGTGATCTGGCGGGCGACCCCGAGCTGGTCGCCAAGCCCAAGAAGTTCATCATGGACATGTTCCCGTACCCCTCCGGTGCGGGCCTGCACGTCGGTCACCCCCTGGGCTACATCGCCACCGACGTCTTCGCCCGCTTCCAGCGCATGACCGGCCACAACGTCCTGCACACGCTGGGCTTCGACGCCTTCGGCCTGCCCGCCGAGCAGTACGCCGTGCAGACCGGCACGCACCCGCGTGTCTCCACCGAGGCCAACATCGAGAACATGAAGGTCCAGCTGCGCCGGCTGGGCCTGGGCCACGACAAGCGCCGCTCGTTCGCCACGATCGACCCGGACTACTACAAGTGGACCCAGTGGATTTTCCTGCAGATCTTCAACTCCTGGTACGACGACGAGGCGAGGAAGGCCCGCCCGATCGCCGAGCTGGTCGCGCAGTTCGAGTCCGGTGAGCGGGCCGTCCCCGGTGACCGCTCCTGGGACACGCTGACCGCCGGCGAGCGCGCCGACGTCCTGGGCGAGTACCGCCTGGCGTACGCCTCCGACGCGCCGGTCAACTGGTGCCCCGGCCTGGGCACCGTGCTGGCCAACGAGGAGGTCACCGCCGAGGGCCGTTCCGAGCGCGGCAACTTCCCGGTCTTCAAGGCCAAGCTGCGCCAGTGGAACATGCGCATCACGGCCTACGCCGACCGGCTGCTGTCCGACCTGGACGAGCTGGACTGGCCCGAGGCCATCAAGCTGCAGCAGCGCAACTGGATCGGCCGTTCCGAGGGCGCCCGCGTCGACTTCCCCATCGACGGCGAGCGCATCACCGTCTTCACCACGCGCCCCGACACCCTGTTCGGCGCGAGCTACATGGTGCTGGCGCCCGAGCACCCGCTGGTCGACAAGTTCACCCCGGACGCCTGGCCCGAGGGCACGCACGACGTGTGGACCGGCGGTCACGCGACCCCGGCCGAGGCCGTCGCCGCCTACCGCGCGCAGGCCGCCTCCAAGTCGGACGTCGAGCGCCAGGCCGAGGCCAAGGACAAGACCGGCGTCTTCATCGGCTCGTACGCGACCAACCCGGTCAACGGCGAGCAGGTGCCCGTCTTCATCGCCGACTACGTCCTGATGGGCTACGGCACGGGCGCGATCATGGCCGTACCGTGCGGCGACCAGCGCGACTTCGAGTTCGCCCGCGCCTTCGAGCTGCCGATCGTCTGCATCGTCGAGCCGACGGACGGCCGCGGCACGGACACCTCGACCTGGGAGAACGCCTTCGCGTCGTACGACGCGAAGATCATCAACTCCACCGGTGACGGCATCTCCCTGGACGGCCTGGGCGTCGTCGAGGCCAAGGCGCGCATCACCGAGTGGCTGGAGCGCTCCGGCGCCGGCGAGGGCACGGTCAACTTCCGGCTGCGCGACTGGCTGTTCAGCCGCCAGCGCTACTGGGGCGAGCCCTTCCCGATCGTCTACGACGAGGACGGCATCGCCCACGCGCTGCCCGAGTCGATGCTGCCGTTGGAGCTGCCCGAGGTCGAGGACTACAGCCCGCGCACCTTCGACCCGGACGACGCGAACACCTCTCCGGAGACGCCGCTGTCCCGCAACGAGGACTGGGTCAACGTCACCCTGGACCTGGGCGACGGTCCGAAGCGGTACCGGCGTGAGACCAACACCATGCCCAACTGGGCGGGTTCCTGCTGGTACGAGCTGCGCTACCTGGACCCGCACAACAGTGAGCAGCTGGTCGACCCCGAGATCGAGCAGTACTGGATGGGCCCGCGCCAGGGCCAGCCGCACGGCGGTGTCGACCTGTACGTCGGCGGCGCCGAGCACGCCGTGCTGCACCTGCTGTACGCGCGCTTCTGGTCCAAGGTCCTGTTCGACCTGGGCCACGTCTCCTCAGCGGAGCCGTTCCACAAGCTGTTCAACCAGGGCATGATCCAGGCCTACGTCTACCGCGACAGCCGGGGCATCGCGGTGCCGGCCGCCGAGGTGGAGGAGCGCGACGGCTCGTACTTCTACCAGGGCGAGCAGGTCTCCCGGCTGCTGGGCAAGATGGGCAAGTCCCTGAAGAACGCGGTCACTCCGGACGAGATCTGTGCCGAGTACGGCGCCGACACGCTGCGGCTGTACGAGATGGCGATGGGCCCGCTGGACGTCTCGCGACCGTGGGACACGCGCGCGGTGGTCGGTCAGTTCCGGCTGCTGCAGCGGCTGTGGCGCAACGTCGTCGACGAGTCGACCGGCGCCGTCACCGTGGTGGACGCCGAGCCCGACGAGGACACGCTGCGTGCCCTGCACAAGGCGATCGACGGCGTGCGCGGGGACCTGGAGGGCATGCGGTTCAACACCGCGATCGCCAAGGTCACCGAGCTGAACAACCACCTGACCAAGGCGGCCGGGGCGGTTCCTCGCTCCGTCGCCGAGTCGCTGGTGCTGATGGTCGCGCCGCTGGCCCCGCACATCGCCGAGGAACTGTGGCGCAAGCTGGGACGGACCGGCTCGGTGGTGCACGAGGACTTCCCGGTCGCCGACCCCGCGTACGTGGTCGACGAGACGGTGACGTGCGTCGTGCAGATCAAGGGCAAGGTCAAGGCCCGCCTGGAGGTCTCGCCTGCCATCTCCGAGGAGGAGCTGGAGAAGGTCGCGCTGTCCGACGAGAAGGTCGTGGCGGCGCTGGACGGGGCCGGGATCCGGAAGGTGATCGTGCGCGCGCCGAAGCTGGTGAACATCGTTCCGGCGTAGTGCCTTGCGGCGGTCGGGCCGGATGCGGTGAGCGTGGTGGGGCTCGCGGTGGCGGTTGCGTGGTCGTCGGCCCGGCGTGATCTTGGCTCGGGGTGATCCCCTACGGGCAGGTTCGGGGTTCTGCTGGAACTCCGGGCCTGCCCGCTGCGTTTACCGTTGAAGAGTGACCTGGTTACGGGTCGCGACCGGTCGGAGGAGGAGCTCGTGGAAGCAGTGATCGCAGTCGTCGCCCTGCTCTTCGTGCTCTTCGTCGCGCTCGGCGTGTACGCCACGGTGAAGGTGGTCGGCGCCGCCAAGCGCCGAGTCGACGAGACGATCACCCACGCCCGGCGCACGGTCGAGGACCACACCCTGCGGGCCAAGTCCTTCGCCCAGCCCGGCGCGGCCGGCGAGCTGGCGCAGCTGCGGCTGAAGCTGCGCACCTCGATGCGCGCCACCCAGGACGCCCTGCACGCGGGCGTGAGCGAGGACGAGTCCCTCAAGGAGTCCCTCGGCCTCTTCGAGCGCCTCAGCGCGCACGGCCATGAACTGGACGCGGAGCTCCGACGCCTGGAGTCCGAGCCGGACCGTACGACGCTCGGCGCCCGGCTGCCCGACCTGCGCGAGCGCACCGAGCGCATCGTCGAGGCGGCGGACTCGCTGCGCTGGGCGGTCCGCGACCGGGCCCGCCGGTTCGCCGCCGACGACCTGGACACCCTCAGCGCCCAGATCGACGTGGAGACCGGCGCCTTGCGGCACTGGCAGACGACGGAATCCACGGCGACCGGCTCCTCGACGACGGGATCCTCCACGACCGGCTCTTCGGCAACCGGCTCGTCGACGACGGCATCCTCGGCGACCGGATCCTCGAAGGCGGAATCCTCGGCGGCCGGCCCGGCGTCCGAGCGCCCGTCCTCCCCGCCGCCCCCGTGGCCGGAGGCACCCGCCGCCGATGCCGGTGACACGACCGAGCAGACCTGGCCGGACAGCCCTCAGCGCCAGCGGGCGGAGGAGCCCACGAGGGCCGCCATCAACCCGCCGGGCCCTCGCCAGACCTACCCCTGGCAGAAGAAACCCCGTCCCGAGAGCACGACTTGAGCCCTCAGGACCACGCGCCGCTCCGGTCAAGGCTTCACCGCCTGAGCGGGGTCGGGCTGCCGCCCGGGCACTACGCCAGGTAACCTCCAGCTCATGTCCCGCCATGTCGCTATCGTCACCGATTCAACGGCCTACCTGCCGCCCCGGACGATGGAGCGTCACGGCATCACAGCGGTACCCCTGACCGTGGTCGTCGGCGGCCAGGCGCTCGACGAGGGCACCGAGATCTCGACCCGTTCCCTCGCTCAGGCGTTGCAGAAGCGACGCCCTGTCACCACCTCGCGCCCCAGCCCCGAGGTCTTCGCACGGCACTACCGCCGGGTCGCCGAGTCCGGCGCCACCGGCATCGTCTCCCTGCATCTGTCCGCCGAGCTCTCCGGCACCTACGACGCGGCGGTTCTCGCGGCGCGTGAGGCGCCGGTGCCGGTGCGGGTGGTGGACACCGGCATGGTCGCCATGGCGCTCGGATTCTGCGCGCTCGCGGCGGCGGAGGCGGCGGAGTCGGGCGGCACGGTGGACGAGGCGGTCACGGCCGCCGAGAAGCGGGCAGGGGGGACGGCCGCCTACTTCTACGTCGACACCCTCGACTATCTGCGGCGCGGCGGCCGGATCGGCGCCGCGCAGGCCCTGCTGGGTTCCGCGCTCGCGGTGAAGCCGCTGTTGCAGCTGGAGGGCGGCCGGATCGGTCCCCTGGAGAAGGTCCGCACCGCTTCCAAGGCGATCGCCCGACTGGAAGAGATCGCGGCAGACCGGGCGGGCAGCGCACAGGTGGACATCGCGGTACACCATCTCGCGGCACCGGACCGGGCGTCGGCACTCGCCGATCGTCTGCGGGCGCGGGTGCCGGGGCTGGCGGACCTGCATGTGAGTGAGGTCGGGGCGGTGATCGGGGCGCACACGGGGCCCGGGTTGCTGGGGGTTGTGGTTTCGCCTCGGTGAAGGGGTGCTGGGAGCGCGCGTGACGGGATGCCTCTGCGTGAAGGGGGCGCCTCTGCGTGACAGGGACGCCTCTGTATGGGTGGTGTCACTCGTGTGGGTGGCGGGGTTTTCCACAACTGGGCGGTAATCCCCGGGAATTGAGCAAGATCATCGCGGGTGGGGCGAGGTGTCCGATCCTCGTCGCATGGCACTTCGATCACGTACACGTTCACGCAGCGTCACGCGTCCGGGCAATGCGATGTCCACGCGAGCCCGCACTGTCACGCCGACCAGCGGCCCGGGGCGCGGCCCGCACTCCGACGGGCGCAGCCGCCACCGGCGAGGCATGCGCGTCGCGGGCAGGGCGCGTCTGCGTCATGAGTCGGCGGAGGAGCTGCGACGCAGGGCGGAGGTGATTTTCGCCGAACGGGTCGGGGAGTGGGGGGAGTCGCGGGAGTCGGGGGCGGGGCCGCCGGGGCGCGGTGCGGGTGCGGGAAGTGATCCGGACCTGGCGTGTGCGGGTGGGGTCGCTGGGGTGGGTCGCGGGGATGGGTCCGGGGCTGCTTCTGACGGTGGCGTTGGTGGCGCCGGTGCAGCCGGTGTGGGTTCCGGTGCCGGCGGCGGCATTGAGCGCGGCAGCGATGGCTACATCGAGGGGGGTGGCGATGGGGCTGGCGATGCCGTCGGCCGTGTCGGAGCTGGTGACGCAGGCTCGGTCGTGGGCTCTGTGGACTCCGTGGGCTCCGGACCCGGGGAGTGGCGGGTGCGGGCCGGACTGGCGTTGCGGGAGCGGATGCCGGTTTGGCTGCAGGCGCGGTGTGGGCTGGAGCGGCGGAACGTGGTCGCACTCACCGTGGTGCTCGTTCTCGCCGCCGGCTTCGCGGTGCAGCACTTATGGGCCGGGCGGGCGCAATCCGTGCGGGCCCCCGAGGTGGTGCGGGCGGCGGCACCGTACGGGGGAGGGGAACCAGGAGGGGCGCAGAGCTCTGAGCCCGGGTCGGCTGCATCGGGCACCGGTACCTCGACGGCTGGTGCCTCGGCCGCCGGCGCTCCCGGTGCCGTGAGTACCGCGGCGCCCGAGATCGTGGTGGACGTCAGCGGCAAGGTGCGCGAGCCGGGGATCCATCGTCTCCCGGCGGGCTCGCGCGTCGCCGACGCTCTGCGGGCGGCAGGCGGAGTGCGCCCCGGCACGAACACCGACACCCTCAACCGGGCCCGGTTCCTGGTGGACGGCGAGCAGGTGATCGTCGGCGCTCCGGTGGCCCCGATGCCTGGGGCGGGCACGAGCACGGGCGGGGGCGGCGCGGCGGCCCCCGGTGCCGCACCCGCCGCGCCGATCCCCCTCAACACCGCGACCGTGGACCAGTTGGACACCCTCCCGGGCGTCGGTCCGGTGCTGGCCCAGCACATCATCGACTACCGCACCCAGCGCGGAGGCTTCCGCTCGGTGGACGAGCTGCGTGAGGTCAATGGCATCGGCGATCGCCGTTTCGCCGATCTACGGAATCTCGTACGGCCATGAGGCAGAACGACCACGACAGCCTCGCGCCCGCCCTCGCGCCCGCCCTCGCGCCCGACCTCACGACTGACCTTGCGCCCGACCTCGCGCCCGCCCGAGCCGCGGTTCACGCCAGATCCGGACGACGGCTCGGCGCAGCGCACCCCCGTCAGGAAGGCCCGGCGGACCTGCGCCTGGTCCCACCGGCGCTCGCCGCCTGGGCGACGGCGGCGCTGACGCTGGACGCGCCGCCGGATTGGGTGGCCGGTGCGGCGGTGGTCTGCCTGCTCGCGGCAGGCGTGCTGCTGCTGATGCGGCGGGGTGGGACGGGAGGGCAGGGCGGCCGGGTGCCGGTGCGGCGGGATGGGGCCGGTGGACAGAGTGGCTGGGTGCCCGTGCGGCGGGGTGGGACGGGAGGGCAGGGCGGCCGGGTGCCGGTGCGGCGGGATGGGGCCGGTGGACAGAGTGGCTGGGTGCCGGTGCGGCAGTGCGGGACCAGCGGTCACCGTGGCGTACTCCCACGCTCGACCTGGCCCCGAGCCTCGGCCGCCGCCCTACTGCTCTGCGTCGCAGCCGCCGCCGTCTCCGCCGCGCTGCACGGAGCCGATCTGCGGCGTGGACCGGTGCCGGGCCTGGCACGGGAGTACGCCACGGTGACCGCCGAGGTCGAGATCACTGCCGACCCCCGGCTGACCCGACCCAAGGTGCAGGGGAACCACATGGCGCCGACCGCCGTTCTGGTCAACGCGGACGTACGCCGCGTCGAGCGGCCGGACGGCACGGCGGAGGAGACGCGGACGCCGGTGCTGCTGATCGTCGACGCGGGCCGGAGGCAACCCTCCTCCACGGCCCACCTCTCCTCCACGGCCCACCTCTCCTCCGCAACCCACCCGTCCTCCACGGCCCACCCGTCCCCCACAACCCACCTCTCCTCCGCGGCCCACCCGTCCCCCACGCCCCATCCCGCCAAGACCCGCCTCTCCTCCAAGACCCACCCCTCCCCCTGGCTATCCCTCCTCCCCTCCACTCGCCTGCGTGTGACCGCCCGGCTCGCTCCTGCCGTCGCGGACGGGGATCGGATCGCGGCCGTGTTGCGGGTGCGGGGGTCGGCCGGGCCGGAGGTCGTGGGGGAGCCGTCGGCGGTGCAGCGGCTGGCGGGGCGGTTGCGGGGTGGGCTGCGGGAGGCGACCGACGGGTTGCCGGCGGATGCGCGGGCGTTGCTGCCGGGCCTGGTCGTGGGGGACACCTCGCGGATCACGCCGGAGTTGGACGAGGCGTTCAAGGAGACCGACCTCGCCCACACGCTCGCCGTCTCCGGCAGCAACCTCACGATCATCCTGGCCCTGCTCATCGGCCCGCCCGGTCTCGCCCAACGGGTCGAGCGCCGGGGGCTCGCACCCCGTCTCGGCATCTCACTGCGCACGACCGCGCTGTTCGGCGGCGCCCTCACGCTCGCGTTCGTCGTGGTGTGCCGCCCGGACCCGAGCGTGCTGCGGGCGGCGGCCTGCGGGGCCGTGGCGCTGCTCGCCCTGGCCACCGGGCGCCGCAGATCGCTGATCCCGGCGCTGGCGACGGCCGTACTGCTGCTGGTGCTGTACGACCCGTGGCTGGCCCGCAGCTACGGCTTCCTGCTCTCCGTCCTGGCGACGGGCGCCCTGCTCACTCTCGCGCCCCGCTGGAGCGCGGCGCTGCGCAGGCGCCGGGTGCCGCCACGGCTTGCGGAGGCGCTGGCGGCCGCGGCTGCCGCACAGGCCCTGTGCGCGCCGGTCGTGGCGGTGCTCTCGGCCCGGGTCAGTCTGGTGGCGGTGCCGTGCAATCTGCTGGCGGAGTTCGCGATCGCGCCGGCCACGGTGCTGGGCTTCGCGGCGCTGGCGACGGCACCGTTCGCGATGCCGGTGGCCAAGGCGCTGGCGTGGTGTGCGAGTTGGCCCGCAGGGTGGCTGGCGGACGTGGCCCGGACCGGTGCCGCACTGCCCGGCGCGGGTGTGGACTGGCCCGGCAGCTGGACCGGGGCGGCGCTGCTCGCCCTTGTCACGGTGGTCGTGGTGCTCGCGGGGCGCCGGCTGTTGCGGCACCCCTGGTGGTGCGGTGTCTGCGCGGCGTTGCTCCTGCTGGCGGTGGTGCAGCCGCCGCCGTTGACCAGGGTCGTCACGGGGTGGCCGCCGCCGGGGTGGCGGTTCGCGATGTGTGATGTGGGGCAGGGCGACGCGACGGTGCTCGCGGCGGGCGAGGGGACGGGGGTGGTGGTGGATGCCGGCCCCGATCCGACGCCGGTCGACCGGTGCCTGCGCACGCTCGGCATCACGAAGATCCCGCTCGTCGTGCTGACCCACTTCCATGCCGACCATGTGGCGGGGCTGCCCGGTGTGCTGCGCGGGCGGACGGTGGGCGCGATCGAGACGACGGGGCACGAAGAGCCGGTGGACCAGGCGGAGTTCGTGCGCCGGCAGGCGGCTGCCCGGCGGATTCCCGTGACGCGGGCCGCCGCCGGGGAGGAGCGGCGGACCGGAGCCCTGAGCTGGCGGGTGCTGTGGCCGCCGCACCCAGCCCTGGCCCCCGGCGCCCCGGACGGTCCGAACGACTCCAGCGTCACCCTGCTGGCCCGGTCGGCCGGGCTGCGGTTCCTGTTGCTGGGCGATCTGGAACCCCCGGCACAGCGGGCGCTGTTGAGATCATCTGCGGGGCCGCTGCTGGGCGCGGTGGACGTGCTGAAGGTCGCCCACCACGGCTCGGCGTACCAGGACCCGGAGCTGATACGCCGGGCCGCGCCGAGGCTGGCGCTGATTTCCGCCGGGGCGGAGAACCCGTACGGCCACCCGGCCCCCGGCACGGTCGCGGCGCTGCGGGCGCAGGGCGCGCTCGTGCTGCGGACGGACCAGGACGGGGCGCTGGCGGTCGCGGGTGCGGGCGCGGAGCTCATGGTGGCGGGAGACTTGGGTCATGGATTCCGTAGAGGTTGATGCCTATCTCCGGCGCCTGGGAGTCGAACACCCGGCGTGGCCCACCGTGGACGTACTGCGTGAGCTGCAACTGCGCCACCTGCAGACCGTGCCTTTCGAGAACCTGTCGATCCACCTCGGCGAAGAGATCGTGCTGGAGGAGAAGCGGCTGCTGGACAAGGTGGTGGGCGGGCGGCGGGGCGGGTTCTGTTACGAACTGAACGGGTCGTTCGGGGCGTTGCTCGGCGCGCTGGGCTTCGATGTGACGCTGCTCGCGGCGCGCGTCCACGGCAAGGAGGAGCGGCTCGGGATCCCCTACGACCACATGGCGCTGAAGGTGGGCACGGTGGACGGGGGCGCGTGGCTGGCGGACGTCGGCTTCGGGGCGCACAGCCACTATCCGCTGGCGTTCGAGGCGCGGGGTGAGCAGGTGGATCCGGCGGGGGTGTTCCGGGTCGTGGAGGCAGGGCCGGACGCGGCCGGAGTGCGCGGCGGGCACGACTCGGCGGAGGCGGCGGACCTGGACGTCGTGATGGACGGCAGACCGCAGTACCGGCTGGAGCGGCGGGCGCGGGTGCTCGGGGACTTCGTGGCCGGGGCGTGGTGGCACAGCACGTCGCCGCTGTCGCACTTCACGCAGTCGCTGGTGTGTTCGCGGGTGACGGAGGAAGGGGGACGGATCACGCTGAGCGGCCGCACGTTCAAGACGACGACGGCGGACGGGACACGTGAGGAGCGGGAGTTGGGGACGGACGAGGAGGTGCTGAGGGTCTACCGGGAGCGGTTCGGGATCGAGTTGGAGCGGGTGCCGACGGTGAGCAAGCCCGACCAGGGCGGCTGACGGGGAGGGGGACCATGGGTCCGGGTCAGGCCCGATGCCCCACTGGTGCTACTACCGGGTAGAACCAGCACAAGTGCCGGTTTCCCACGATGTGATCCCGTGTTGCCCCGAAAAACTCGACGGTGGTCGAATGCCCCTTCGGTAACACGTGAGGTCGGGTCGTGCAGGGGGTGTCGAGGATGATCGGTCGCCGGCGCGGAAGCCGAACGGACCAGGAACAGCGGACGAGCCCTCTGGCGGCGCTGGAGACTCCGCCGAGCGCGGGGGTGCTGAGCTGCCGGGTGCTCGATCCGGTCAACGAGCCGGTCCGGCACGCGGAGTTCGTGCTCGGCGACTCCAGGGGGCGGACCGTGGTGAGCGGTGGGATGGATCCCTTCGGGTCGTTCGTGACGACGGTGCCGGCGGGTGAGTACCGGCTCGCGGTGTCGGCCGAGGGGTACACGCCGTACCGGACGACCGTGACGGTCGAGGAGAACACGCTGGCCTCGCTCGGCGACATGACCCTCCACGTCGCCCAGCCGCCGGAGCTGCCGGCGCCGGGTGACTGGGAGATCGAGCCGGGGCACACCTCGATCGGGTTCACCGCGCGGCACATCGGGCCGGCCCGGGTCCATGGCCGGTTCAACGCGTTCGCGGGGGCGGTGCGGATCGCCGACCCCGTCGAGCGGTCGGCGATGCATGTGGTCATCGACGCGGCGTCCATCGACACGGGTGTGCGGATGCGGGACGACCATCTGCGCTCGGCGGACTTCCTGGACGTGGCGGCCTTTCCGACGCTGGAGTTCTACAGCGAGCGGTTCGTGCACAAGGGCGGGACCCGGTGGGCCGTGACGGGGGCGCTGTCGCTGCACGGGGTGACGCGGACGGTCGTGCTCGACACGGAGTACCTCGGGCTCGGCAACGGCATGGAGGGCGAGGTGCGGGCGATGTGCCGGGCCACGACCGAACTTGATCGCGACGACTTCAGGGTGAGCTGGCAGACGGTGCTGGCGCGGGGGATCGCGGTGGTGGGGGCGAGCATCCGGATCCAGCTGGACGTGCAGCTGGTGCGCAAGGGCTGACCCGGGAACCGCCTCGCGCCGGGTGCCCGAGAATGGCTCCGTGAGCGATGTGAGACATGTGCTGGTGCTGCCCGACCGTGACGCGGCGCAGGAGGCCGCGGAGGCACTCGGGGAGCGGTTCGGGATCGACGAGGAGCCGCGCCTGGTGCGGGACGCCCTGGCCGGTGAGGACGATGCCGAGGACGCGCAGTGGCTCGTCGTGCTGCGCGACGAGGGCGGGCGGCTCGATCCGGGGGCGCTGGACGAGTTCGCGGGGGAGTGGGACGGCTGGCGGGAAGAGCCGTGACCGTGCCGTGGCCCGCCGGGTGTCCGGCGCCGGCCGGGGTTGTCAGTGGCCCGTGCCATCCTTGTCGCGATGGCCAAGAAGAGTGCGAATGACGACCTGCTGGCCCCCGTGACCCTCGCCGTGGGTCAGGAGGAGCTGTTGCTCGACCGTGCCGTGCGGGAGGTGGTGGTCGCCGCCCGCGCCGCCGACGCGGACACGGATGTGCGGGAGCTGACCCACGACCAGTTGCAGCCGGGCACGCTGGCCGAGTTGACCAGCCCCTCGCTGTTCGCGGAGCGCAAGGTCGTGGTCGTGCGCGGTGCGCAGGACCTGTCGGCCGACACGGTCAAGGACGTGACGGCATATCTCGCCTCGCCCGCCGAGGAGATCACGCTGGTGCTGGTGCACGCCGGCGGGGTCAAGGGCAAGAAGCTGCTCGACGCCGCCCGCAAGGCCGGGGCGCGGGAGGTGGCGTGCCCGAAGATGACCAAGCCGGCCGACCGGCTGGCGTTCGTCAGGAGCGAGTTCCGGGCGACCGGCCGCTCGGCGACGCCCGAGGCCTGCCAGGCGCTGGTCGACGCCATCGGGAGCGATCTGCGGGAGCTGGCGTCCGCGGTGAGCCAGCTGGTCGCCGATGTCGAGGGCACCATCGACGAGGCGGTCGTCGGGCGGTACTACACCGGCCGTGCGGAGGCGTCGAGCTTCACCGTCGCCGATCGGGCCGTCGAGGGCCGGGCGGCCGAGGCGCTGGAGGCGCTGCGGTGGTCGCTGGCCACCGGCGTGGCCCCCGTCCTGATCACCAGTGCGCTCGCCCAGGGCGTCCGGGCCATCGGCAAGCTGTCCTCCGCGCGCGGCAGCCGCCCCGCCGATCTCGCGCGCGAGCTGGGCATGCCGCCCTGGAAGATCGACCGGGTCCGCCAGCAGATGCGCGGATGGACACCCGACGGAGTCGCCGTCGCGCTGCGGGCGGTCGCCGAGGCCGACGCCGGAGTGAAGGGCGGCGGGGACGACCCCGAGTACGCGCTGGAGAAGGCGGTCGTGACCATCGCGCGGGCCGCTCGGTCCAGAGGGCGCGGCTAGCGGCGGAAGAGGAGAATCGTGCGTATCAGCCGTCTGTCGCCGGACTGGGAAAGGTGGCGAGCACCATGGCTGAACACCCGCACGCGGCTCTCGTCCGCAAGGGCTACGAGGCATTCCAACGCGGAGACATGGACACCCTGCGGGGCCTGATGACCGGGGACTGCACGCACCATGTACCCGGCTCCCATCCGCTCTCGGGAGACTTCAAAGGGGTCGACTCGATCTTCGAGGGGTACTACGGCCGGCTCTTCTCGGAGACGGGCGGGACGTTCAAGGTCGAACTGCGCAATATCTTCGTCGACGGCCGCGGGCACGCCATGTCCGTGCACCACTTCTCCGCCGACCGGGGCGGCAAGCACATCGACGAGATGGGCGGCATCGTCTTCCGGATCGTCGGAGACAAGATCACCGATCTCGACGAGTGCGTGGCGGACATCGAGAAGGGCAACGACTTCTGGTCCTGATGCGGTCATGCCGAAGGCCCCGGCGGCCGCCCTGGGGAAGGGCGAGGCGCCGGGGCCTTCGATTCGAGCTGCTGGATCCGCACCCGCGTGGCGAACGCAGGCCGCGTGCGAATCCGGGGTGCCGGTCGGGAGCGGATGAGAGAGGGCCCGCTCTGGGTCCTACCGGCGGCTGGATCCGGGAAGCCGGATCCGATCAGACCAGATAAGGGGTTCAGCCCTTGAGGGAAGCGACCTTCGAAGCAAGCGCCGACTTCTTGTTGGCGGCCTGGTTCTTGTGGATGACACCCTTGGAGACGGCCTTGTCGAGCTGACGCGCGGCAGCGCGCTGGTACTCGGTGGCCTTCTCGAGGTCACCCGCGGCAGCGGCCTCACGGGCCTTGCGGATCGCGGTCTTCAGGGAGGACTTGACGGCCTTGTTGCGCAGCCGAGCCTTCTCGTTGGTCTTGATCCGCTTGATCTGGGACTTGATGTTCGCCACTGATTGAGCCTTTTCAGGTTCTGGCACGGGACCGCACGGGAGCCGCACGGAATCCGCACCGGGTGATTTCTTCGGGGTGTGCCTCGCGCTGAGAGGGCATGAGACACAGCCACCCAGACTACCAGCGGCCCGGCCGACGGCCCAAAACGGTCCCCCGTCGCCGCCCATGGGACCATGGAACCTACGTATCGATCCGACCCGAGGCATAAGGCGCCTCAAGAGACAGGACCCTGCGTGCCCGCGACCCCTAACAATGTGCCCGAGCCGAGCCGTACCGACCCGGCTCTGATCCGCAATTTCTGCATCATCGCGCACATCGACCACGGCAAGTCCACGCTCGCCGACCGGATGCTCCAGCTGACCGGTGTGGTCGAGCAGCGGCAGATGCGTGCTCAGTACCTCGACCGGATGGACATCGAGCGCGAGCGCGGCATCACGATCAAGTCCCAGGCGGTGCGGCTGCCGTGGGCTCCCACCCACGAACCCGGCAACACGCACATCCTCAACATGATCGACACCCCGGGGCACGTCGACTTCACCTACGAGGTCTCGCGGTCGCTGGCCGCCTGCGAGGGGACCATCCTCCTCGTCGACGCCGCCCAGGGCATCGAGGCCCAGACCCTCGCCAACCTCTACCTGGCGATGGAGAACGACCTCACGATCATCCCCGTACTGAACAAGATCGACCTGCCGGCCGCGCAGCCCGAGAAGTTCGCCGAGGAGCTCGCCAACCTGGTCGGCTGCGACCCGAGCGATGTGCTCAGGGTCTCCGCCAAGACGGGCCTGGGTGTCGACGCCCTGCTCGACAAGGTCGTGGCCGAGGTCCCCGCCCCGGTCGGCGTCAAGGACGCCCCCGCCCGCGCGATGATCTTCGACTCGGTCTACGACTCCTACCGCGGTGTCGTGACGTACGTCCGTGTCATCGACGGCCAGCTCAACAAGCGCGAGCGCATCAAGATGATGTCCACGGGCGCCACGCACGAGCTGCTGGAGATCGGCACGAACTCGCCCGAGATGCTGCCGGCCGACGGCCTCGGCGTCGGTGAGGTGGGCTACCTGATCACCGGTGTGAAGGATGTCCGCCAGTCCAAGGTCGGTGACACCGTCACCAGCCAGCAGAAGGGGGCCACGGAGGCGCTGGGCGGGTACAAGGACCCCAAGCCCATGGTCTTCTCCGGGCTGTATCCGCTGGACGGCTCCGACTACCCCGAGCTGCGCGAGGCGCTGGACAAGCTCCAGCTCAACGACGCCGCGCTGGTCTATGAGCCGGAGACCTCCGCCGCCCTCGGCTTCGGCTTCCGCGTCGGCTTCCTCGGCCTGCTGCACCTCGATGTGATCCGTGAGCGGCTGGAGCGCGAGTTCGGCCTCGACCTCATCGCCACCGCTCCCAACGTGGTCTACCGGGTCGTGATGGAGGACGGCAGCGAGCACACCGTCACCAACCCGAGCGAGTTCCCCGAGGGCAAGATCAACGAGGTGTACGAGCCGGTCGTGCGCGCCACGATCCTCGCGCCCACCGAGTTCATCGGCTCGATCATGGAGCTGTGCCAGACCCGGCGCGGCACCCTGCTCGGCATGGACTACCTCTCCGAGGACCGGGTCGAGATCCGTTACACGCTCCCGCTCGCGGAGATCGTCTTCGACTTCTTCGACCAGCTGAAGTCCAAGACGCGCGGTTACGCGTCGCTGGACTACGAGCCCACCGGCGAGCAGACCTCCAGCCTGGTCAAGGTCGACATCCTGCTGCACGGCGACAAGGTGGACGCCTTCTCGGCGATCACCCACAAGGACCAGGCCTACGCGTACGGCGTCCGGCTCGTCGCCAAGCTCAAGGAGCTCATCCCGCGGCAGGCCTTCGAGGTGCCGGTCCAGGCCGCCATCGGCTCCCGGGTGATCGCCCGCGAGACCATCCGCGCCATCCGCAAGGACGTCCTCGCCAAGTGCTACGGCGGTGACATCTCGCGTAAGCGCAAGCTGCTGGAGAAGCAGAAGGAAGGCAAGAAGCGCATGAAGATGGTGGGTTCCGTGGAGGTTCCGCAGGAGGCCTTCATCGCCGTGCTCAGCAGTGATGACAGCGCGGGGTCGGGCAAGGGCAAGAAGTAACCGCAGGTAATACCTGGTGGCCCGGCAAATCGCCGCAACAGGGGTCCGTCGTGCGAAAGCGCGGCGGGCCCCTTTGTCTGCGCCAGGTGACCCTCTGGAGGAAGTGACAGGGCGCGGGCCCTTACGCAGTGGCCTGTCGACCTTTAACCTGATCCCTGCTCGATAGTTACTCGCGAGTTAAACAACGTCTCGCGCGTAGGAACCAGCCGCACTGAGCCAGCCGCATCGTCGCGGGCCCCCGGAGGATGTCGTGAGCGACACACAGACACTGATCGAGAACCGTCCGCCGAGCGTGGCGACCCTCTTCCTGGAGCGCGTGGCCGCCACGCCGGACGCCGAGGCGTACCGCTATCCGGTGCCGGCGGCTTCGGGGGAGGGCCCCGACGACTGGAAGTCGGTGAGCTGGGGAGAGGCCGCCGAGCGGGTCTACGCCATCGCCGCAGGGCTCATCGAGCTGGGTGTCCATCCCGAGCAGCGCGTCGCCCTCGCCTCCTCGACCCGGATCGAGTGGATACTGGCCGACCTCGGCATCATGTGCGCCGGTGCCGCGACGACCACCGTCTATCCGCAGACCAACGCCGAGGAGTCGGCGTTCATCCTCTCCGACTCCGAGAGCCGGGTGCTGATCGCCGAGGACGCCGCCCAGGTGGCCAAGGCGCAGGAGAAGCGCGCCGAGCTGCCGAACCTCACCCATGTCGTCGTCATCGACGCGACCGGTGTCGAGACCGGCGACTGGGTGCTCAGCCTGGCCGAGCTGGAGGCCCGCGGCGCCGCCCGGCTGGAGAAGGACCCCGAGCTGATCAAGCAGCGGGTCGGCGCCATCACCAAGGACCAGCTCGCCACCCTCATCTACACCTCCGGCACCACCGGCCGCCCCAAGGGCGTGCGGCTGCCGCACGACAACTGGTCGTACATGGCGAAGGCGATCGCCGCGACCGGCCTGGTCGGCGCGGAGGACGTGCAGTACCTGTGGCTGCCGCTCGCGCACGTCTTCGGCAAGGTGCTCACCTCCGGGCAGATCGAGGTCGGCCACGTCACCGCCGTCGACGGCCGCGTCGACAAGATCATCGAGAATCTGCCGGTCGTGCAGCCGACGTACATGGCTGCCGTCCCGCGCATCTTCGAGAAGGTCTACAACGGGGTCGCAGCCAAGGCCCGCGCGGGCGGCGGTGCCAAGTACAAGATCTTCCAGTGGGCCGCCCAGGTCGCCCGCGAGTACGCCAAGGTCACCCAGGACAACTTCCGGCGCACCGGCACCCACTCCGCGCCGTTCGGCCTCGCCGCCAAGCACAAGGTCGCCGACACGCTCGTGTACGCCAAGATCCGCGAGGCCTTCGGCGGCAACCTGCGCGCCTGTGTCTCGGGGTCGGCCGCGCTCGCCCCGGAGATCGGCTACTTCTTCGCCGGCGCCGGCATCCACATCCTGGAGGGCTACGGCCTCACCGAGTCCTCCGCCGCGTCCTTCGTGAACCCGGGCGAGGCCTACCGCACCGGCACGGTCGGCAAGCCGCTGCCCGGCACCGAGGTCCGGATCGCCGACGACGGCGAGATCCTGCTGCGCGGCCCCGGCATCATGGAGGGCTACCACGGCCTGCCGGACAAGACCGCCGAGGTGCTGGAGGCCGACGGCTGGTTCCACACCGGCGACATCGGCGAGCTGTCGCCCGACGGCTACCTCCGTATCACCGACCGCAAGAAGGACCTCATCAAGACGTCCGGCGGCAAGTACATCGCGCCCGCCGAGGTCGAGGGCCAGTTCAAGGCGGTGTGCCCGTACGTCTCCAACATCCTGGTGCACGGCGCCGACCGGAACTTCTGCACGGCGCTGATCGCGCTGGACGAGGTCGCGATCCTCGGATGGGCCGAGGAGAACGGGCTCGGCGGCAAGCCGTACGCCGACGTCGTGGCCGCGCCGGCGACCGTGGCGATGGTCGAGGGATACGTCAAGCAGCTCAACGAGGGTCTGCAGAAGTGGCAGACCATCAAGAAGTTCCGGCTGCTGCCCCGTGATCTCGACGTCGAGCACGGTGAGATCACACCGAGCCTGAAGCTCAAGCGGCCCGTGGTGGAGCGGGAGTACAAGGATCTGATCGAGGAGATGTACGCCGGTACCCGGGAGGCGTAGCCCCGGACGGGACGATCGGGCGGCCCCGGAAGGCAGTTGGCCTTCCGGGGCCGCCGTATGTCTGCGGTGGGGGTGTGAGTGCCGAAATGAGCTGAAGAGCCGTGAGTGTCAGAGGCGCCACATAAGATGCACACGATCTCTTCATACTTCCTGCTCAATCAGTTCAGCGAGGTGCTCGTGCCCGTATCCGCCGCGACGCCCGACGATGTCGTCCGCCACGTCTTCCGCTATCTCGCCGAGGTCGGCGAGAGCCGCGCCAAGCCGGTGCGGACCCATGACGACGCCAGGCACCAGCTGTGGTTCGCGGACCTCCCCGCGCAGTTCGGCTCCTTCCTGCGCGAAGTCGTGCCCGGCGACGCGCCGTTGTGGCTGCGTGCCGACCGTCCCACGCGGCACGAACCGCCCGTCCCGCCCACCCCGCTCGCGCACTGGCTGGACGGCCGGGAGGTGCGCGACTCGGCACGGGAGACCGCACCGGCGCCGCGGGAGCAGGCCGACCTCCCGGCCGACGAGGTGTCCTCCGGCGGCAGTTCGCGCAGCGGCCACATCACCGTCGCCCTCGACGACTTCCCGCAGCGGGACCTGGTGCGCGACCAGCACCGGGCCTGGTCACGGCTGTGGAACGGCTGGGCGAGCCGGGACCGCGTCACGAAGCCCGTCGTACGCGCCTACGACCGCCTCTACCGCCTGTGCGTGGACGCCTCCGAACTCGGCGAGAGCTTCGAGCTCGTCGTCGGATTCGGCCATCTGACCTGGTCGGCGCAAGGTGAGGCGGTACGACGGCACCTCGTCACCTGCCGGGCCGTCATCTCCATAGACCCCGACACCGGTGCCATCACCGTCGGACCGGATCCGGAGCACGGCAGCCCCGTACTCGAGGAATCCATGCTCGACGCGGCCCAGAAGGCACGCGCCGACATCCGGGAGCGGGTGCGCCAAGAGCTGGAGGCCGCCGGCGACACCACCGACCCGGCCCTCGCCGAGCAACTGCACCGGGCACTGAACACCTGGACCATCGCCGCGCACGAGGCGGGCCGCTACGACCCCTCGCCGACCCGGCACCGCGCGACGGGAGACCCCGCCGTGCCCGTCGTCGGCTTCGCACCGGTGCTGCTGCTCCGCGAGCGCACCCGGCGCAGCATGCTGGAAGCCCTGCGCGGCGTCGCCCTGAGCATCGAGCAGGGAGCCGAGCCCACGGCCCTGCTGCGCCTCATCGCCGGTGCGGGCGGCGACCGGCCACTGGGTGAACCGGGCGGGGGCGAACGCGTGGCCCAGTCGCCCGAGCTGTACTTCGCACTGCCGTCCAACGACGAGCAGCGCACCATCGCCGAGCGGTTGCGCGACCGGGATCTCGTGGTGGTCCAGGGACCGCCCGGGACCGGCAAGACGCACACCATCGCCAACCTGGTCACCGACCTTCTCGCGCACGGCAACCGCGTGCTGATCACCAGCCACACGGCCCGCGCCCTGAAGGTGCTGAAGGACAAACTCCCCTCCGGCGTCCGCGAGCTGTGCGTCAGCCGTACCGACGACGGCGCCGGACAGCAGGAACTGGAACAGTCGGTCAAGGCCATCCTCGACCGCCAGGGCGAGTTCTCCGCGCGTACCTACCGGCGGCGGATCCAGGACCACGAGGAGCGGCTCAGGTCCGCCAGATCCGCCCAGGCGCTCGCCCTGAAGACCCTGCGTGCGCTGCGGGAGCAGGAGACCTACCGGCACCCTGTCGAGATCGGCGACTACCAGGGCACCTTGGCCCAGATCGCCCAACGGCTGGCGGAGGAACGCCCGCGGCTCGGCTGGATCGGCCGCGTCCCCGCCGACACCCCCACTCTCGACGCGGCCGCGCTGACCGGGCTGCGTCGCGCCGCTCTCGAGTTCACCGACCGTCATCGTGCCCTCGCGGCCACCGTCAGTGCCGCGCTTCCGGAATCCGGACGTCTGCCCACGGCGCCCGAGTTCGCCGACGCGGTCGAGACGCTCCGGGTCGCGGAGGCAGCTCTCACCGGCCTTCGGGCGGACGGCTCCGTCGCACGCCTCGACGACGCCGTGTCCTCCCTGACCGGCGCGCAACAGGACCGACTGGCCGCCGCACTGGACCGCTTCACGGCCGCCGTGTCGTCGGCCGCCGCGACACCGGAGGCCTGGGCGGCCGAGGCCTGCCGTGAGGTGCTCGCCGGTCAGGACGTCGCGGTGCGCAGCCGCCACGAGCGCACCACGGCCGCCTTGACCGCGATCGAACAGGCGGCCGGGTCCCTGGGTGCGACGCTGGTCAGCGGCCTGGAGACGTACGACGTGCCGACGGCTCTCGGCCTGGCCGGCACCCTGCGCGACGGGCTTGCATCCGGTGAGAAGCTGCGCGGGGCGCTGGGGCTGAAGACCAGGCTGCGCAAGGCGGTCGGCGACTTCCCCGAGACGGTGCGCGTCGACGGACGCGGCGTGGAGACGGAGGCCGCCGCGACCGCCGTACTGCATCGGGTCACCCTGGAGCGACACCTCCAGGACGTCGAACAGGAGTGGGGCGAGGGCGCCGACGCCTGGCAGGCCACCGCACGGCGCATCGCCCGTCTGCGCCAGGACATCGCCACGCTCACACTCCTGACGGAACTCGCCGATCTGCGCCGGGAGGTCGTCCGGGCGGCCGCCGGCGCCCCAGGCCTCGCGGGAGTCGACTGGGGTGACGGCACCGCGGCGGACACCGTCCGCGGGGTTCTGCGGGCCCGAGCCGCACGCCGCGCCGCCGATCCCGCGCGCGCTCTGCTCGACGACGCGCTGGGCGTGCTGCGTGCCGCCGCGCACCGACGCGGCGCCTCGGTCGCCGTCGAACGGGCCCGCGCCGCGGCAGAGACCCGTGACCCGGCCGCGTACGCCGACGCGCTGGGCGAACTGGACGACCTGCGGGAGTCCCTCGCACGCAAGAAGGCATGCGACGACGCCTACCGGCTCGTCTCGGCCGAACTCCCCGACATCGCCGACACGTTGGAGTCGACTCCGGAGGACTCCGCCTGGGACGCCCGGCTCGCCCGCTTCGAGTCCGCCTGGGCGTGGTCGGCCTGGCACACCCGGATGACGGAGCTGACCGACCCGGAGGCCGGCAATCGTCAACTGCGGCTGCTCGCCGAGGCGGACGGGGAGATCCGGATCAGCCTGGAGCGGCTGGCGGCCGACAAAGCCTGGTTCAGCTGCCTGTCCCGGCTCACGGACGACCAGGCCGTAGCGCTCACCTCCTACCAGCAGAACGTCCGCAAACTGGGCAAGGGCACCGGCAAGTACGCGGCCACCTACCGACGGCAGGCCCGCGAGAGCCTCCAGGCCAGCCAGGAGGCCGTGCCCGCCTGGATCATGCCGCTGCACCAGGTGACCGAGACCGTGCCGATGGACCGTGCCGGGCGCTTCGACGTCGTGATCATCGACGAGGCCAGCCAGTCAGGCCCCGAGGCGCTGCTGCTCGCCTGGCTCGGCGCGAAAGTGATCGTCGTCGGGGACGACCAGCAGGTCAGCCCCGCACAGGTGGGCGTCGACCACGACGAACAGTTCGCACTTCAGCGGAGGCTGCTCGGCGAGCTGCCCGCCGCCCGGCGCAATCTGTTCACCCCGACCGCGAGCCTCTTCGACATCGCGTCCGGTCTCGCCGGCGGCCGCGGCCGGCTGATGCTCCAGGAGCACTTCCGGTGCATGCCGGAGATCATCGGCTTCTCCAACACGCTCTGCTACGGCGGCCGGCTCCAGCCGCTGCGGCAGTACGGCGCCGATCGGCTGCCGCCCCTGCGCTCGGTCCATGTGGCCGACGGCTATGTCGAAGGCACCGGCCAGAAGCAGATCAACCGGCCCGAGGCCGAACGCCTGGTGGACGAGATCGCCCGCCGCATCGCCGATCCCGCCTACAAGGGACGCACCATGGGTGTGATCACCCTGCTCGGCGCCGGCCAGAAGTTCCTCATCGAGGACCTCCTGGCCGACCGGATCCCGCTCGACGAGCGACAGCGGCGGCGCCTGCGCGTGGGCAACGCGGAGGAGTTCCAGGGCGACGAACGCGACGTCGTCTTCATCAGCCTCGTCGTGTCCCTCACCGGCCCCGACGGGCCGCGTCGGATCGGTTCCTACAGCAGCGCCCTGTACCGACAGCACATCAACGTGGCGGCATCGCGCGCCCGCGATCAGGTGTGGCTCTTCCACAGCGCGGCACTCACCGAACTCGGCGAGACCGACCTGCGGCGCGCCTACCTGGACTGGTTCTCCCGCCCGGCCGAGGAACAGGACGGGCTGAGCCTCGGCGAGGTGCGGCCGGACGTTCCCCACGAGGCTTTCGACAGCCTCTTCGAGCAGCGTGTCTACCTGGCGCTGCGGGGCCGGGGCTACCACGTACGCCCGCAGTACCCGGCCGGACGGTACCGGATCGACCTCGTCGTCGAGGGCGGCACCAAACGGCTGGCCGTGGAGTGCGACGGCGACGCCTTCCACACGGAGGAGAACGCGGACGCGGACGCGGCGCGCCAGCGCGAACTGGAGCGGGTCGGCTGGACGTTCGTCCGTATCCGCGGCAGCCGCTTCTTCCTCGACCCGGAACGGGCGCTGGAGCCGCTGTGGTCGGAACTCGAACGGCTCGGCATCGAGACGGGGTCGCAACTGTCGCGTCGCCGGTTTGCAGAGGCAGAGGCAGAGGCAGAAGCAGGAACAGAAGCAGAAGGTGAAACCGAGGCCGAGTCTGCGTCTGAGGCAGAAGCCGCGGCCGCAGCCGAAGTCACCGAGGAACCAGCGCCCGCACCGACGCGTGACGCGGAACCCGTCACCCCTGAGGCAAGCCCGCAGCCGGGCTTCGTCTCCGTGGCGAATCTGCACCGTGATGAGGTCAACGCGGCCCAGCACGCGTTCAGCATGGGCCGGACCGTGGCGGGCGTGGCGCGGTTCCATGGCGGGGTGGGTGCCCAGGGCTTTCCGGGTGCCGACGCCGTGGACATCCTGCGGGCGGGACAGATCGTCGTGCGGGTCGCCCATGCCGAGGTGCAGGCGATGATCCGCGCCGCGATCGCCCACGCCGACGCACCGGTGTTCGGGGACGCCGGACAGGTGGGAGTGGCCCGTTACCACGCACCCGGCTCCGCCGGGGCCCCCGACGGCCGTACGACCGAGTTGCTGCGGGTGCACAGGAAGACGACGGAGCGGACCGCGGTGAAGACGACGCTTCCGGCCGTCCCGCGCCAGCCGACCCGAACCGTGGAGCCGGCCGGACGTGTGCGCGTGGACCGGCTCGGCATCGCCGCCCACCGACGGGTGCAGCGTGAGCTGCAACGTGTCCAGGACGCTCTCGACCTGCCCCTGCCCGAGATCGTGGCCGTCGACTCGTCCTCCCGCATGGCGCAGCTCGCCGACCACGACAAGCGACGGGCGGCCCTCCAGGAGCGGCGGAGCTTCCTGCGGGCACTGCTCGATCAGGTGATTCCCGATCCGTCCCTGACGGGCGGGGCCATGGTCGTGCCCGGATGCCTCGTCGGAGTCGAGGACCCGGACGAACCCGGCGTCACGACCTATGAAATCGCGATGCTCGCCGGCGACGAGGCCGAGCGGCTCAGCCCCGACTCGGCACTCGGCAAGGCCCTGATGTGGCGGGAGGTCGGCGACGAGGTCAGCTGGCTCACGGAGCGGGGCACCAGAATGAGCGTCATCGTCCGTTACGTCGAGGACTGAGTGGCGGCAGGTGCGGTTCCGCCACACCTGCCGCCGCCCCCCGCCGTATGGCCTCCACGAGCTGCCGCAGCTGGCCTATGCGTCGCCGTGCCTCCGGCACGTCCGGTGAGTCGGCGGCCAACAGGCCATCCACCTCGTCCAGTTGCGAATGCACCTGGCCGCAGTGCGCCGCTTCCTGGGACACCAGGCGTTCCAACTGCTGGTTCTTGCGATGCAGGTCCAGGAAGACGCTGACCTTCGCGCGCAGCACCCAGGGGTCGAACGGCTTGGTCAGATAGTCGGCGGCGCCGGTGGCATAGCCGCGGAAGGCATAGCCGGGCTCGTCCTCCGCGCCGGTCAGGAAGATGATCGGGACGTCCTTGGTCTGGTCGAGCCGTTTGATGTTCGTGGCGGTCTCGAAACCGTCCATGCCCGGCATCCGGACGTCGAGCAGGACCAGGGCGAAGCGCTGCCGCAGCAGCGCCTTCATGGCCTCCTCGCCCGAACGCGCGCGGACGAGCGGCTCGTTGAGGGACCCCAGGACGGCCTCCAGCGCGATCAGGTTGTCCTCCATGTCGTCGACCAGAAGGATTCCCGCACGCTCGTCGGTCGTTGCCTCAGCGCTCATGGTGAAGTGGCCTCATTCGGTGATGGTCGGCGGGACCTCTTCCCCTTCGGAAGTGTCCGGTCCCGGTTCTGCGGTGTGCTCCGGGATCGCGGAACGGCCCTCCGGCCGCGCGGCCTCGGGGTCCAGGAGGTCGCAGACGACGGTGAGGAGCTGATCCACGTCCACCGGTTTCGGTACGTAGTCGTTGGCGCCCCGCGCGATGGACTTCTCCCGGTCTCCCGGCATGGCCTTCGCGGTCAGCGCGACGATGGGCAGATGCGCCCAGCGCGGGGTGCGGCGGATGGCGGAGATCGTCTCATATCCGTCCATCTCCGGCATCATGATGTCCATCAGGACGAGTTCGACGTCCGGTGTGCGCTCCAGAGTCTCGATGCCCTCGCGGCCGTTCTCCGCGTACAGCACCGGCATGCCGACCCGGCCCAGCACATGGGTCAGCGCGAAGACGTTGCGGATGTCGTCGTCCACGATCAGCACCCGCCGGCCCGGCAGCACCTGGCCCGCCCGGCCCGTCTGCCACGCCTCCAGCTTGGTCGGCGTCGGCCATGAGTCGTCGGCGTCGTGGGCGGCCGCGTACGGCTCGGTCGACAGCTGCTCCGGCACCGGCAGCGGCCGGTCCTCGGGCACCGGCCCCGTCGCCGCGTGACCGGGGCTGACGACCGGGACGTACAGCGTGAAGGTCGAACCCTTGCCCGGTTCACTCTCGGCGACGATACGGCCGCCCAGCAGGCCCGCGATCTCGCGGCTGATGGACAGGCCGAGCCCCGTGCCGCCGTACTTGCGGTTGGTGGTGCCGTCGGCCTGCTGGAACGCCTCGAAGATCACCGGGAGTTTCTCCGCCGCGATCCCGATGCCGGTGTCGGAGACCGCGAAGGCGATCACCTCGTCGCTCTCACGGACTCCCCCACTCTCGACTTCGCTCGAGCGGGGGGACCCCCATTGGCGCTCGGGGTCCTTCAGCCGGCCCACCCGCAGCTCGACCCGGCCCGTCGCGGTGAACTTGATCGCGTTGGACAGGAGGTTGCGCAGGATCTGCTGGAGGCGCTGCTCGTCGGAGTACATCTCCCGCGGCACGTCCTCGCCGACCGACACCTCGAAGGAGAGCCCGCGGTCCAGGGTGAGCGGGCGGAACGTGGCGTGGACGTAGTCGAGGAGTTTGATCAGCGGCAGCTTCTTCGGGCGTACGTCCATCCGGCCCGCCTCGATCTTCGACAGGTCCAGGATGTCGTTGATCAGCTGGAGCAGGTCCGAGCCCGAGCGGTGGATCGTCGTCGCGAACTGGACCTCCTGGTCGGAGAGATGGCCGTCCGGGTTGTCGGAGAGCAGTCGGGCCAGGATCAGCAGGGAGTTCAGCGGGGTGCGCAGCTCGTGCGACATGTTCGCCAGGAACTCCGACTTGTACTGCGAGCTGGTGGCCAGCAGTGCCGCCTTCTCCTCCAGCTCCGCGTTCGAGCGCTGCAACTCCGCCTGCTGCATCTGCAGTTCGTCGGAGCGCTCCTGGAGCTGCATGGCCAGGCGCTGGGACTCACCGAGCAGGGACTCCGTACGGGAGTTGGCGATGATCGTGTTGATCGCGACGGCGATGGTGTTCACGAACTGGTCGAAGAAGGCGAGGTGGACGTCGGAGAAGCGGGAGAAGGACGCCAGCTCGATCACTCCGAGGAGCTTGTCCTCGAAGAGGATCGGGATGATGACGACGCTGGTCGGGGCCGCCTCACCGAGGCCGCTGTTGATCTTGATGTAGTCCGGCGGGGCCTCCTCGACGAGGATCCGCTTCTTCTCGCGGGCCGCCTGCCGGACCAGCCCGTGCACCGGGAGCCCTCCGGTCTCGATGGTCGTGCCCTGGGCCGAGCCGTACCCGGCGATGAACGCGAGCCCCTTCGTCGGCACGGTGGTCCGCAACGCCGCGCTCTCCTCGTCCGGGTCGGCCAGGAAGAACGCGCCGTACTGGGCGTTCACCAGCGGCGTCAGCTCGCGCAGCAGCAGGTCGGCGACCTCCATCAGGTCCCGGTGGCCCTGCATCAGGGCGGCGAGCCGGGCGAGGTTGGATTCCAGCCAGTCCTTGGCGCGGGTCGTCTCGCGCAGGTTGGCCACCATCAGGTTGATGTTGTCCTTCAGCTCGGCCACCTCGCCGCGCGCCTCGACGGTGATCGAGCGGGACATGTCGCCCTGCGCCACGGCGGAGGCGACCTCGGCGATCGCGCGGACCTGGGTGGTCAGGTTGAGGGCGAGTTCGTTGACGTTGGTCGTCAGCCGCTTCCAGGTGCCGTACACGCCCTCGACCCGGGCCTGGCCGCCGAGCTGGCCCTCGGAGCCGACCTCGCGGGCCACGCGGGTGACCTCGGACGAGAAGGAGGACAGGGTGTCGACCATCGTGTTGATGGTGGTCTTGAGCTCCAGGATCTCGCCGCGCGCGTCCACGTCGATCTTCTTGGAGAGGTCGCCCTGGGCCACGGCGGTGGCGACCTGGGCGATGTTCCGCACCTGGGAGGTGAGGTTGTCGGCCATGTAGTTGACGTTGTCGGTCAGGTCCCGCCACACGCCGGAGACACCCAGCACCTGCGCCCGGCCGCCGAGCCGGCCGTCGGTGCCGACCTCGCGGGCCACGCGGGTGACCTCGTCGGCGAAGGCGCGCAGCTGCTGCACCATCGTGTTGACGGTGTCCTTCAGCTCCAGGATCTCGCCGCGTGCGTCGACGGTGATCTTCTTCGACAGGTCGCCGTTGGCCACGGCGGTGGTCACCTGGGCGATGTTGCGGACCTGCGAAGTCAGGTTCAGGGCCATGAAGTTGACGTTGTCGGTGAGGTCTTTCCAGACACCCGAGACGCCCCGCACCTGGGCCTGCCCGCCGAGGTTTCCCTCGGTGCCGACCTCGCGGGCGACGCGGGTGACCTCGTCGGCGAAGGCGGAGAGCTGGTCCACCATCGTGTTGATGGTCGACTTCAGTTCGAGGATCTCGCCCTTCGCCTCGACCGTGATCTTCTTGCCGAGGTCGCCCTGCGCCACGGCCGTGGACACGAGCGCGATGTTGCGGACCTGCGAAGTGAGGTTGTCCGCCATGAAGTTGACGTTGTCGGTGAGGTCTTTCCACACCCCCGAGACGCCCCGCACCTGGGCCCGGCCGCCGAGGTTTCCCTCGGTGCCGACCTCGCGGGCGACGCGGGTGACCTCGTCGGCGAAGGCGGAGAGCTGGTCCACCATCGTGTTGATGGTCGACTTCAGTTCGAGGATCTCGCCCTGGGCGTCCACCGTGATCTTCTGCGACAGGTCGCCGTTGGCCACGGCGGTGGTCACCTGGGCGATGTTGCGGACCTGCGAGGTCAGGTTCGACGCCATGAAGTTGACGTTGTCGGTGAGGTCTTTCCAGACACCCGAGACGCCCCGCACCTGGGCCCGGCCGCCCAACTGCCCCTCGGTACCCACCTCTCGGGCGACCCTCGTCACCTCGTCGGCGAAGGCGGAGAGCTGGTCCACCATCGTGTTCACGGTCAGCTTCAGTTCGAGCAGCTCACCGGTCGCCTCGACGGTGACCGTACGGGTCAGGTCACCGCGGGCCACGGCCGTCGTCACCGCCGCGATGTCGCGCACCTGGGCCGTCAGCCGGGACGCCATCGCATTGACGGCCTCGGTCACGTCCCGCCAACTGCCTGACAGACCAGTCACCTTGGCCCGTCCGCCGAGCCGGCCCTCGGTGCCGACCTCGCGGGCCACGCGGGTGACCTCGCCGGTGAACAGGGAGAGCTGGTCGACCATCTTGTTCACGGCCCGGCCCAGCCGGCGCAGGTCGCCGCGTAACTGACGGGTGCCGTCGTGCAGATCGACGCGCTGGGTGAGATCGCCGCCGGCCACCGCGTCCAGGACCCGCGTCGCGTTCGCCGCCGGGGCCACCAGAGCGTCCAGCAGATGGTTGACGTCGTTGACGCGGGTCGTCCAGTCGCCCTGACCCGGGCTGGCCGAAAGCCGCTCGTCGAGCCTGCCGTGCCGGATCAACTCCCGTTTGACGCGCTGCACTTCCGCGTTGAAGTGCGTACTGCGGTCCATGATCTGGTTGAAGACCGCCGTCAGCTCGGCCACCACGCCCTCATCGGTCTCCGGGAGCCGGCGGAAGTCCCCGTCCCGGGCCGCGGTCATCGCGGCGAGCAGCGGGCGCAGATCCGATGCTCGAATTTGACCGTCTTTCTGTCCTTCTTCGAGCACACGCGTAGCACTGTTCTCACTCATGGCGGCCCACTTCGGTAACTCGGTGCTTATGGGCGTGGCCAGTCTGTCACTCTGTCGGCGTCGACTGAGGCGTATTCGTCCGAACCGCTCGGGGAGCTGTACATGGGGGCCATTCCGGTGCAACGGGAGACCGTCACCCGTGCCTGTGATGCGCCTGCGCCCGAGAACGGGGGCGCGCAGGCCCGCACCGTCCTCCCCGGCAGCCCGCTCTCCCCGGGCTCCGCCCGCACCCTCGTGCGCGCCGCCCTCACCGACTGGGCCGCCTCCGGACTCCCCGGCACCGAGCACATCGGCGAGCGGCTCCTCGACGACGCCGTGGTGGCCGTCAGCGAACTCGTCACCAACGCCGTCGTGCACGCCGGCACCGAGGTCGAGCTCAGCTGCCGCCTCGAGGAGGACGGCGCCCTGCTCGTCGAGGTCCTGGACCACCACCCCTCGCGCGCCCCGCGCAACGGCGAGCCGGAGGCGCCGTACGAGACACCGGAGTACGGGCGCGGGCTGCGGCTGGTGTCCCGGCTCGCGGAGTCCTGGGGCGTCACCTATCGCACCGGCGCCAAGACCGTGTGGGCGCGGCTGCCCGCCGAGGACCCCGTGGCCGCCAAGGACGACATCGAGGCGTACGCCGAGGAGCGCGCGCTGGAGCGAGGGCTGCGGGTCGCCGAGATCCTCGCCCCCGAGCCTCCCCCGCTCTCGAATCCGCTCGAGCGGGGGTACCCCCATCGCGCGGAACGGGACCGGGAGTGGCTCAACCGGGGCGCCCTGTCCTTCCTCGCCGAGGCCTCCGACCTGCTCGCCGGACAGCTCGACGAGAACCTCGTCGCCGCGCTCGCCGGCCAGCTGATCGTGCCCCGGCTGGCGGACTGGTGCGCGGTCTGGCTGGAGGACGAGGTCGCCGGGCGCTGGGGATACGCCCGCTCAGGCGACGCGGACAGCGGCGGCGGCTGGGCCGTGGACGGCATCGCCGGCACCGGGCCCCGGCTCGCCCGGGTCTGGCACTCCTCCGAGAACCTCATCGAGGAACTGCGCCGCGCCCTGGAGAAGGAGCCGCCGCTGCCGCCCGACAACCACCGCACCGGACCCGTCCCCTATCCCTGGCCCGGCGACGCGCTCGACCGGCGCCAGGCGCACGGCACCGCGCTGGCGTACCGGCTGATCGCCGGCGGCCATCCGCTGGGCACGCTGGTCATCGGGCGGGCCGACCTCGTGCGCTTCCCCGACGAGGTCACGGGTCTGGTGGAGGACCTCAGCCGCCGGGTCGCCCTCGCCATCGGCGCGGCCCGCCAGTACGCCCGGCAGGCCACCATCAGCCGGGTCCTGCAGCGCGGACTGCTGCCCGGTGCCGTGGCGGAGATCCCGGGTGTGGCCAGCGCGCTGGTGTACGAGCCGTGCGACAAGGGCGGTCCGAGCGGCGACTTCTACGACCTCTTCCCGGCCCGCGACGGCCGCTGGTGCTTCGCCATCGGCGACGTCCAGGGCAAGGGCCCCGAGGCGGCCGTGGTGATCGGCATCGCACGGCCCTGGCTGCGGCTCCTGGCCCGGGAGGGCTACCGCGTCTCCGACGTCCTGGACCGCCTCAACCAGCTCCTTCTCGACGACGCCACGGAGGCCGCCGACGCCGCCGCCCGCGCCCTCGTCGGCCCGGCCGCGCCCGGCGACGGCCCGCAGACCCGCTTCCTGTCCCTCCTCTACGGCGAGCTCACCCCCTTCGACGGCGGCATCCGCTGCACCCTCGCCTCCGCGGGCCACCCGCTGCCCCTCCTTCTCGGCGCGGACGGCGAGGTCCACACCGCGGCACAGCCACAGACCCTCCTCGGGGTCGTCGAGGACGCGACGTACACCAGCGAGACCTTCGAGCTGCGCTCCGGCGACACCCTGCTGTGCGTGACCGACGGGGTGACGGAGCGGCGCAGCGGCTCCCGCCAGTTCGACGACGGCGACGGCCTCGCGACCGCGCTCGCCGGGTGCGCGGGCCTGAACGCCCAGCTGATCGCGGAACGGATCCGCCGCCTTGTGCACGAGTTCGGCGGCCGCCCGCCCGAGGACGACCTGGCGCTGCTGGTGCTCCAGGCCGAGTAGGGGTTTCCGCGGCTCACGCGCGCGTGCTGGACAATGGAACCCATGCCCTCCGCACTTCCCGACGGCGAGCCCGTCCCCGACGACGGCACGCTCCCCGCGTCCGCCCTCGCCGGGTCCGCCGACCGTCCCCTCGGCTTCTATCTGCACGTCCCGTACTGCGCGACCCGCTGCGGCTACTGCGACTTCAACACCTACACCGCGACCGAGCTGCGCGGCACGGGCGGAGTCCTGGCGTCCCGCGACAACTACGCCGAGACCCTCGTCGACGAGATCCGCCTGGCCCGCAAGGTCCTCGGCGACGATCCGCGCGAGGTCCGCACGGTCTTCGTCGGCGGCGGTACGCCCACCCTGCTCGCCGCCGGTGATCTCGTACGGATGCTGGGGGCGATCCGCGACGAGTTCGGGCTGGCGCCCGACGCGGAGATCACCACGGAGGCCAACCCGGAGTCGGTGGACCCGGCCTATCTGGCCACCCTCCGCGAGGGCGGCTTCAACCGGATCTCCTTCGGCATGCAGAGCGCGAAGCAGCATGTGCTGCGCGTGCTGGACCGGACGCATACGCCGGGCCGGCCGGAGGCGTGCGTGGCGGAGGCACGGGCGGCCGGCTTCGAGCATGTGAACCTGGACCTGATCTACGGCACGCCGGGGGAGTCGGACGACGACTGGCGGGCCTCGCTGGAGGCCGCGATCGGCGCCGGTCCCGACCATGTCTCGGCGTACGCCCTGATCGTCGAGGAGGGCACCCAGCTGGCCCGCCGGATCCGCCGGGGCGAGGTCCCGATGACGGACGACGACGTCCACGCGGACCGGTACCTGATCGCGGAGTCGGTGCTGTCGGGGGCGGGCTTCGAGTGGTACGAGGTCTCGAACTGGGCGACCTCGGAAGCGGGACGCTGTCTGCACAACGAGCTGTACTGGCGGGGCGCCGACTGGTGGGGTGCGGGGCCCGGAGCCCACTCGCACGTCGGCGGGGTGCGCTGGTGGAACGTGAAGCATCCCGGCGCGTACGCGGGTGCGCTGGCGGCGGGGCGGTCGCCGGGGGCGGGGCGCGAGCTGCTGGCGGAGGAGGACCGGCGGGTCGAGCGGATCCTGCTGGAGCTGCGGTTGCGGGAGGGGGTCCCGCTGGGGCTGCTGCGGGAGGCCGGCCGCGCGGCTGCTCAGCGGGCGTTGACGGAAGGGCTGCTGGAGCAGGGGCCGTATGACGAAGGGCGGGCGGTGCTGACGCTGCGAGGGCGGTTGCTGGCGGACGCGGTGGTCAGGGACTTGGTGGACTGATCACTCGGGTGAGTGAAACGGCGCCGCGGGCCGGTCGGGTTCGGCGCCTTCACCGACGTCACGCCCCACCGCCGACCGTGACGAAGTCGATCAGTTCCTCCACCCGTCCCAGCAACTCCGGCTCCAGATCCTTGTAGGACCCCACCCGCTTCAGGATCGCCTGCCACACCGCCCCGGTGTTCTCCGACGGCCACCCCAGCGCCCGGCACACCCCCGTCTTCCAGTCCTGCCCGTGCGGCACCCGGGGCCACGCCTCGATGCCGAGGGCCGACGGCTTCACCGCCGCCCAGATGTCGATGTACGGGTGGCCCACCACCAGGGCGTGCTCGCTGGTCACCGACTCGGCGATGCGCCACTCCTTCGTGCCCGGCACCAAGTGATCCACCAGCACGCCCAGGCGGGCGTCCGGGCCCGGTGCGAAGTCCGCCACGACCGACGGCAGGTCGTCCACGCCCTCCAGGTACTCCACCACCACGCCCTCGACACGCAGGTCGTCGCCCCACACCTTCTCGACCAGCTCGGCGTCGTGCCGGCCCTCCACATAGATACGGCCGGCGCGGGCCACGCGCGCGCGTGCACCGGGGACGGCGACCGAACCGGAGGCCGTACGGGAGGGGCGTACCGGAGCCGGACCGGATGGGCGCACCAGCGTCACCACGCGTCCCTCCAGCAGGAACCCGCGCGGCTCCAGAGGGAACACCCGGTGCTTGCCGAAGCGGTCCTCCAGGGTCACCGTGCCCGCCTCGCAGCGGATCACCGCGCCGCAGAAGCCCGTACCGGGCTCCTCGACCACCAGGCCGGGATCCGCCGGGACCTCAGGGACGGACCCGGGCTTCTTCCAGGGCGGGGTCAGGTCCGGGGAGTACGAACGAGGGCGCGGGCCCGGAGGGCCCTCGTTGGAAGGGCGGTGGCGGGAGACGGGTGGGCGCATTCGGGTGACGATAGGAGAAGCGCGCCCCGCCCGTCCCGCGGATCACTGCGACACGCCGAATCTGGAGGCGAGCTCGTCGCGCTGGCGTCGTACGAACTCCGCGTCGACCACCGCTCCGTGACCGGGCACGTACAGCGCGTTCTCGCCGCCCAGGGACAGCAGCCGGTCCAGGGCGGCCGGCCAGTGCGACGGCACCGCGTCGGAACCGGCCTGGGGTTCGCCGGACTCCTCCACCAGATCGCCGCAGAAGACCACCTCCCGGTCGGCGGAGGACTCGCCCGGCACCAGCACCACCAGGTCGTGGGCCGTGTGCGCGGGGCCCACGTTCGCCAGCAGGACCCGGCGGCCGCCGCCCAGATCGAGCGTCCACTCGCCGCTGACCTGGTGGTGGGGGCGGATCAGCGCGTCCACCGCCTCCTCCGCCGCGGCCGGATCGAGACCGTGGGTCACCGCGTCGTCGCGCAGCTCCTCGCGTGCCTGCCGCCCGTCGAGCACCGTGTCCATGCCGACCGGGCCGTAGACCTCCGTGCCGGCGAACGCCGCCGCACCGAAGACATGGTCGAAGTGGGGATGGGTCAGCGCGAGATGAGTCACACGGTGACCGGCGAGCCACTGCGCCTGCGTACGCAACCGCACGCCCTCCGCGAGGCTCGAACCGGCGTCGACGATCAGCGCCGTGCCGTCCCCCACGACCAGCCCCGCCGTGCAGTCCCACTCCGGAAGCCGGCACCGGCCCACCCCGGACGCCAGCCGCTCCCATCCCAGCTCTTCCCAAGTCACCGTCATGCGGCGACGCTAGCGGGGACACCCGTGTCGAGCACGGCGGACCTGGCCCGGCCTTGCCCGGGGTGTACCCCACCGCCGTACACTGGCCGGGGACGGCTGGCACTCGGATGGACAGAGTGCCAGGAAAGATGCCAAGGGGAACGACTTCTGGAGGTGTGCGCGAAGATGCTGAGTGAACGCAGGCTCCAGGTGCTGCGCGCCATCGTCCAGGACTACGTCGGGACGGAGGAGCCGGTCGGCTCCAAGGCGCTCACCGAGCGGCACAACCTCGGCGTCTCCCCGGCGACCGTCCGCAACGACATGGCGGCCCTGGAGGACGAGGGCTTCATCGCCCAGCCGCACACCAGCGCCGGGCGCATCCCGACCGACAAGGGCTACCGGCTGTTCGTCGACAAGCTCGCCGGCGTCAAGCCGATGACCCCGCCCGAGCGGCGCGCCATCCAGAACTTCCTGGACGGCGCCGTCGATCTCGACGACGTGGTGGCGCGGACCGTACGGCTGCTCGCGCAGCTCACCCGGCAGGTCGCCGTCGTGCAGTACCCGTCGCTGACCCGGTCCACCGTCCGGCACGTCGAGCTGCTCTCGCTCGCGCCGGCGCGGGTGATGCTCGTGCTGATCACGGACACCGGCCGGGTCGAGCAGCGGATGGTCGACTGCCCGGCGCCGTTCGGCGAGGCCTCGCTCGCGGATCTGCGGGCGCGGCTGAACAGCAAGGTCGCGGGGCGTCGCTTCACGGATGTGCCCAGGCTCGTCGAGGACCTCCCCGAGGCCTTCGACCTGGAGGACCGCGGCACCGTCTCGACCGTGCTCTCCACGCTTCTGGAGACACTCGTCGAGGAGAACGAGGAGCGGCTGATGATCGGCGGCACCGCCAATCTCACCCGCTTCGGACATGACTTCCCCCTCACCATCCGGCCGGTCCTGGAAGCCCTGGAGGAGCAGGTCGTCCTCCTCAAGTTGCTTGGCGAGGCCGGGGATTCGGGCATGACCGTGCGGATCGGGCACGAGAACGCCTATGAGGGACTCAACTCCACTTCCGTGGTCTCGGTGGGCTACGGTTCGGGCGGCGAGGCAGTCGCCAAGCTCGGCGTGGTCGGACCGACCCGCATGGATTACCCGGGAACGATGGGAGCGGTACGCGCAGTGGCACGTTACGTCGGACAGATCCTGGCGGAGTCGTAAGTGGCCACGGACTACTACGCCGTGCTCGGCGTGCGTCGCGACGCGTCGCAGGAAGAGATCAAGAAGGCCTTCCGGCGGCTCGCCCGCGAGCTGCACCCGGATGTCAACCCGGATCCGAAGACCCAGGAGCGGTTCAAGGAGATCAACGCCGCTTACGAGGTGCTGTCGGACCCGCAGAAGAAGCAGGTCTACGACCTCGGCGGCGACCCGCTGTCCCAGGCGGGCGGCGCGGGCGCGGGCGGCTTCGGCGCCGGTGGCTTCGGCAACTTCTCGGACATCATGGACGCGTTCTTCGGTACGGCGTCCCAGCGCGGCCCGCGCTCGCGCACCCGGCGCGGCCAGGACGCGATGATCCGTCTTGAGGTCGAGCTCGACGAGGCGGCCTTCGGCACGACGAAGGACATCCAGGTCGACACGGCCGTCGTCTGCAACACCTGCAACGGCGAGGGCGCGGCGCCGGGGACCTCGGCCCAGACATGTGACATGTGCCGCGGGCGCGGTGAGGTGTCGCAGGTGACGCGGTCCTTCCTGGGCCAGGTCATGACCTCGCGGCCGTGTCCGCAGTGCCAGGGCTTCGGCACCGTGGTGCCGACGCCGTGCCCCGAGTGCGCGGGTGACGGCCGGGTCCGGTCCCGGCGCACCCTGACGGTCAAGATCCCGGCCGGTGTGGACAACGGCACGCGGATCCAGCTCGCCGGTGAGGGCGAGGTCGGACCCGGTGGCGGTCCCGCCGGTGACCTCTACGTCGAGATCCATGAACTCCCGCACTCGACCTTCCAGCGGCGCGGCGACGACCTGCACTGCACGGTGACCATCCCGATGACGGCGGCGGCCCTCGGCACGAAGGTGCCGCTGGAGACGCTGGACGGCATGGAGGAGGTCGACATCCGGCCCGGCACCCAGTCCGGCCAGTCGATCCCGCTGCACGGCCGCGGTGTCACGCATCTGCGCGGCGGTGGGCGCGGTGACCTCATCGTGCACGTCGAGGTCCAGACGCCGACGAAGCTGGATCCGGAGCAGGAGCGACTGCTGCGCGAGCTGGCCAAGCTACGGGGCGAGGAGCGTCCCCAGGGGCAGTTCCAGCCGGGTCAGCAGGGATTGTTCTCACGGTTGAAGGACGCCTTCAACGGGCGCTGACGACCGTGGGAAAGTCACGGTCCAGGGCAAGGGGAAGGGCCGATTCGGACTTGTTCGGGGGACGTGACAACATGCCGTCATGTCCTCCGCGCTGACCGATCTTTTCCCCCATCCGATCGTGCAGGCCCCCATGGCGGGCGGCGTCTCCGTGCCGCACCTCGCCGCCGCCGTGTCCGAGGCCGGTGGGCTGGGGTTTCTCGCAGCCGGGTACAAAACCGCCGACGGGATGTACCAGGAGATCAAGCAGCTGCGCGGGCTGACCCAGCGTCCCTTCGGCGTCAACCTGTTCATGCCGCAGCCCGACCACGCGGACGCCGCGGCCGTGGACGTCTACGGTCATCAGCTCGCCGGTGAGGCCGCCTGGTACGAGGTCGAGCTGGGGGACCCGGACAGCGGCCGCGACGACGGCTACGACGCCAAGCTCGCCGTGCTGCTGGACAACCCGGTGCCCGTCGTCTCCTTCCACTTCGGCGTGCCCGGCGCGGACGTACTGGAGTCGCTGCGCCGCGCCGGCACCGTCACCCTCGTCACCGCCACCACCCCGGACGAGGCCCTCGCCGTGCAGCGGGCCGGGGCCGACGCCGTGATCGTGCAGGGCGTCGAGGCCGGCGGCCACCAGGGCACCCATCGCGACAACCCCGAGACCGACGGCACCGGAATAGGGCTGCTGTCGCTCATCGCCCAGGTCCGCGAGACCGTGAGCCTGCCGTTGGTCGCGGCCGGTGGCATCATGCGAGGCAGCCAGATCGCCGCCGCCCTCGCGGCCGGCGCCAGTGCCGCGCAGCTCGGCACCGCCTTCCTGGTCACCCCGGAGTCCGGCGCGAACGCCCTGCACAAGCAGGCGCTGACCAACCCCCTGTTCGTCCGCACCGAGTTGACGCGCGCGTTCTCCGGACGGCCCGCGCGCGGCCTGGTCAACCGCTTCATGCGCGAGCACGGCCCGTACGCCCCCGCCGCCTACCCCGAGGTCCACCACCTCACCTCGCCGCTGCGCAAGAAGGCCGCCGCGACCGGCGACCCGCAGGGCATGGCGCTGTGGGCCGGGCAGGGACACCGCATGGCCCGCGAACTCGCCGCCGGGCGGCTGGTGGAGGTGCTGGTCGCGGAGTTGGACGCGGCGTCGACAGCGTTGTCGGTCTTCCCGAAGGGCGGTACGGCCGGATGACCGCGCCGGTGTTCGTCGTAGAGTCGCTGGAGCGGGCCGGCGGCGCCGAGTTCGTGCTCGACGGGCCCGAGGGCCGGCACGCGGTGTCGGTGAAGCGGCTGCGGGCCGGCGAGGACGTCGTCCTCACCGACGGGCACGGCCGCTGGGCCGAGGGCGTCGTCAAGGCGGCCGAAGGCAAGGACCGCCTCGTGCTGGAACTCGGTGCCGTGGCCGAGGAGGCCCCCGAGCGGCCCCGGATCACCGTCGTCCAAGCCCTGCCCAAGGGCGACCGCGGTGAACTCGCCGTGGAGACCATGACCGAGACCGGCGTCGACGCGATCGTGCCGTGGGCGGCGTCCCGGTGCATCACGCAGTGGAAGGGCGAGCGGGGCGTCAAGGCGCTCGGCAAATGGCGGGCCACCGCCCGCGAGGCCGGCAAGCAGTCCCGCCGGGTGCGTTTCCCCGAGGTCGCGGACGCGGCGACGACCAAGCAGGTCGCGGCGCTGCTCGCGGCGGCCGACTTCTCCGCCGTACTGCACGAGGACCGCGACTACGGCAGCGAGCCGCTCGCGACCGCCGAACTGCCCGCCGAGGGTGAGATCGTGCTCGTCGTCGGGCCCGAAGGCGGAGTGTCCCCGGAGGAGTTGGCCCTCTTCGAGGAGGCGGGGGCGAAGGCGTACCGTCTGGGCCGTACCGTCCTGCGCACCTCCACCGCCGGAACAGCGGCGACGGCCCTGCTCCTCGGCCGCACCGGCCGCTGGTCCTGACATCGGCCACGCGCTCGGCACGGTGACGTGACCGATCCGTTCGTGGCCGTATGCGCTCTACCGCGTCGGCCGGGACAGTGGCAGGCTCGCCTCCCATGGGGGCATTCAGTTGGGTTCGGAGTCGCGTGGACCGGCGTGCGGGGCGCCGCGGGCGCGGGGCGCGGGTGGCGGGTGCCACCGGGCTCGCCGTGATCGCGGTCGGCGGGCTGGGCGCCTGTGACCCGGGCGGACTGAGCAGCGCGACCGTCGCGTTCACCACCGACCAGACCGTGACCGCGGAACTGGAACGGCAGAAGGCCGATGTGCAGTGGCTCAACTGCACCGGCTCCTACGACGGCGGCAACAACGCCTCCGGTCCCTCGGCGAGCGAGAACACCGTGGTCAAGGTCGACTGCGAGGGCGAGACCGGCGACGGCAAGGACATCGTCGTCACCGGCCGGATCACCCGGGCCGTCAGCGGCGCCTGTGTGCGCGGGGACCTCGTCGCCAAGATCGACGGCAAGGAGTGGTTCCATGTGAACGGGCTGGGCAACTGCAACGCCACGCCCTCGCCCGTGAACCCCGGCGGCGGACAGCAGCCCGGACCCACCGTCACGGTCACCGTCACCAAGACCGTCTACTGCAAGCAGCACCCGAACTGCTGGCCGGAGGGCAAGTGACCGCGTCACCCGGGCGGCGCGGGCAAGTGATCCAAAGGGCTGTTCGCGCACGCCGCGCCTGCTTAGGGTGATCGGGTGACACAGTCCGCGACGTCTGCCCCGGCTTCGGTCCCCCACCCCTGGGCCGCGTATCTGCGGTATCCGCATCTGCGCGGCGACCTGGTCGCCTTCACCGCCGAGGACGACGTATGGCTCGCCCCCCTCGACGGCGGCCGCGCCTGGCGGGTCAGCGCCGACAACGTGCCGGTCACCCGGCCGCGCATCTCGCCCGACGGCACGACCGTCGCCTGGACCTCCACCCGCGACGGCGCCCCCGAGGTACACATCGCGCCGGTCGACGGTGGCCCCGCCAAGCGCCTTACGCACTGGGGCAGTTGGCAGACCCGGGTGCGCGGCTGGACCCCGGACGGCCGGGTCCTCGCGATCAGCACACAGGGCCAGGCCGGCAGCCGCCGCACCTGGGCCCACACCGTCCCGCTCGACGGCGGCCCCGCGACCACCCTGCCCTACGGCCCCGTCGGCGACGTCGTGCACGGACCGCACCTGGTGCTCGCCTCCGCGCCGATGGGACTGGAGGCCGCCCGGTGGAAGCGCTACCGGGGCGGTACGGCGGGCAAGCTGTGGATCGACCGGGAGGGCGAGGGCGACTTCGTACGGCTCCACGAGGAACTGGACGGGAACCTCGAGGACCCCGTGTGGGTGGGGGACCGGATCGCCTTCCTCTCCGACCACGAGGGCGTCGGGGCCCTGCACTCCTCCCTCGCCGACGGCTCCGACCTGCGCAGGCACACGCCCCTCGACGGCTTCTACGCCCGGCACGCCGCGAGCGACGGCACCCGCGTCGTGTACGCGTCCGCCGGTGAACTCTGGCTGCTGGACGACCTCGACGGGGCCGAGCCGCGCCGGCTGGACATCCGGCTCGGCGGCCAGCGCACCGACCGGCAGCCCTACCCGCTGAACGCCGCCCGCTCCTTCGGGGAGGCCGCGCCCGACCACACCGCGCGCGGCAGCGCCGTGTGTGTCCGCGGCACCGTGCACTGGGTCACCCATCGTTCCGGCCCCGCCCGCGCGCTGGCCGCCGAGCCCGGCGTACGGGCCAGGCTGCCGCGCACCTTCCGCGCGGAGGGCGAGGAGTGGGTGGTGTGGGTGACGGACGCCGAGGGCGACGACGCGCTGGAGTTCGCCCCCGCGACCGGGCCGGCGCCCGGGGCCACCCCGCGCAGACTGGCCGCCGGACAGCTCGGGCGGGTGCTGGAGCTGGCCATGGCACCCGACGGGAGCCGGGCGGCGGTCGCCGCGCACGACGGCCGGGTGCTGCTCGTCGAGCGGGAGAGCGGCGAGGTCCGCGAGGTCGACCGCAGCGTGGACGGCGACGTGGCCGGGCTGGTGTTCTCGCCCGACTCGGCCTGGCTCGCCTGGTCGCACCCCGGCCCGCGCCCGCTGGCCCAGCTCAAACTCGCCAACACCACCGACCTGTCGGTCTCCGAGGCGACCCCGCTGCGCTTCCAGGACTACGCGCCCGCGTTCACCCAGGACGGCAAGCACCTGGTGTTCCTGTCGACGCGCGCCTTCGACCCGGTCTACGACGAGCACGTTTTCGACCTGGCTTTCGTGGTCGGCTCCCGCCCGCACCTGATCACGCTGGCGGCCACCACCCCGTCCCCCTTCGGCCCGCAGCGGCACGGGCGTCCCTTCGACGCGCCCGACAAGGAGGAGACCCCCGACAGCGAGGGCACCCCCACCACCCGCATCGACCTCGAAGGGCTCGCCGACCGGATCGTGCCGTTCCCCGTCGAGGCCGCCCGCTACACCCACCTGCGCGCCGCGAAGGACGGCGTGCTGTGGCTGCGCCACCCCGTGCGGGGCGCGCTCGGCGCCTCCCGTGCCACGCCCGACGACCCCGAGCCCAAGACCGAGCTGGAGCGCTACGACCTCCTGCAGCGGCGCGTGGAGCATCTCGCCGACGACGCCGACGACTTCGAGGTCAGCGGCGACGGCAAGCGGGTCCTGCTGTGGACCGACGGCAGGCTCAAGGTCGTACCGAGCGACCGTCGTGCCTCGGGCGACGAGGACAGTGACTCGAACATCACCGTGGACCTGACCCGCGTACGGCAGCGGGTCGACCCGGCGGCCGAGTGGCGGCAGATGTTCGACGAGGCCGGCCGCATCATGCGGGACCACTTCTGGCGGCCCGACATGAGCGGCGTGGACTGGCCGGGCGTCCTGGACCGCTACCGCCCCCTCCTCGACCGCGTCGCCACCCATGACGACCTGGTCGACCTGCTGTGGGAGGTGCAGGGCGAGCTGGGCACGTCGCACGCCTACGTCTCGCCACGCGGCGGATACGGCGGCGGGGCCCGCCAGGGTCTGCTCGGCGCCGACATCTCCCTTCACGGCGACGGGAGTTGGCGCATCGACCGGATCCTGCCGTCGGAGACCTCCGACCCCGAGGCGCGGGCGCCGCTGGCCGCCCCCGGCGTCGCGGTGCGGGCCGGCGACGCGATCGTCGCGGTGGCCGGGGTGCCCGTGGACCCGGTGACCGGGCCCGGACCGCTGCTCGTCGGCACGGCGGGCAAGGCGGTGGAGCTGGCGATCTCACCGGCCGGCGGCGGGGACGTACGGCACGCCGTCGTGGTGCCCATCGCGGACGAACAGCCGCTGCGCTACCACGCGTGGGTCGCCGACCGGCGGGCGTACGTCCACGAGAGGTCCGGCGGCCGGCTCGGCTACCTCCACGTCCCGGACATGCAGGCGCCGGGCTGGGCCCAGATCCACCGGGACCTGCGGGTCGAGGTGGCCCGGGAGGGGCTCGTCGTGGACGTCAGGGAGAACGGCGGCGGGCACACCTCCCAGCTGGTCGTGGAGAAGCTGGCCCGGCGGATCGTCGGCTGGGAACTGCCGCGCGGGATGCGGCCGTACAGCTATCCGCAGGACGCGCCCCGGGGACCCGTGGTCGCGGTGGCCAACGAGTTCTCCGGGTCCGACGGGGACATCGTCAACGCGGCGATCAAGGCACTGGGCCTCGGCCCGGTCGTGGGCACCCGGACCTGGGGCGGGGTCATCGGCATCGACAGCCGCTACCGCCTGGTCGACGGCACCCTGATCACCCAGCCGAAGTACGCCATCTGGCTGGAGGGCCACGGCTGGGACGTCGAGAACCACGGCGTCGACCCGGACGTGGAGGTGCTCCAGCGCCCGCAGGACTGGGTGGCGGGCCGGGACGCCCAACTGGACGAGGCGATCCGCCTGGCGCTGGAGGGGCTGGAGGAACGGCCGGCAAGAACGCCGCCGAGTCTGCCCACGTAGGGGCGCGGGGCCGTATCGATCTGCGGCTCCGCCGCGTGGGCGTGGCCGGCCACAACGCACCCGCACCCGACGACGATACGATGCCAACCGTAAAGCGCCGCCGAACCCCCGGAGGGAACATGTCAGGGGAACCGCAGGACGACTGCCTGTTCTGCAAGATCGCCGAGGGCCATGTGCCGGCGACGATCGTGCGGGAGACGGAGACGACCGTAGCGTTCCGGGACATCAACCCCCAGGCGCCCACCCACGTCCTGGTCATCCCCAAGGCGCACTACAAGGACGCCGCCACCCTCGCCACCGCCGATCCGGCCCTCGCCGCGGACGTCCTGCGCGAGGCACAGGCCGTCGCCGACGAGGACAAGCTGGAGAGCTACCGCGTGGTCTTCAACACCGGCGCCGGCGCCGGCCAGACCGTGTTCCACGCGCATGCCCACGTCCTCGGCGGCCGTGGTCTGCAGTGGCCCCCCGGCTAGGGCGAAGTCGTCATGTCCGTACGCGAGTTGGTCGTCCTCGGGACGGCGAGCCAGGTCCCGACCCGGCACCGGAACCACAACGGGTATCTGCTGCGCTGGGACGGCGAAGGCATCCTCTTCGACCCCGGTGAGGGCACCCAGCGGCAGATGCTGCGCGCCGGCGTCGCCGCCCATGACCTGAACCGGATCTGCATCACCCACTTCCACGGGGATCACTCGCTCGGGCTCGCCGGAGTCATCCAGCGGATCAACCTCGACAAGGTCCCGCACCCCGTCACCGCCCACTACCCGCGCTCCGGCCGGCGCTTCTTCGACCGCCTTCGGTACGCCACCGCCTACCGCGAGACCGTCGAGATCACCGAGGCCCCGGTCGACACCGACGGCGTCATCGCCGACACCGGCGGCTACACGCTGCACACCGCCCTGCTGTCGCACCCCGTCGAGTCGTACGGCTACCGCCTCGTCGAGCCCGACGGCCGGCGCATGCTGCCCGAACGGCTCGCCGCGCACGGCATCAAGGGCCCGGACGTGGGCCGGATCCAGCGCGAAGGCGTCCTCGACGGTGTCTCGCTGGACGACGTGAGCGAGTTCCGGCGCGGGCAGCGGTTCGCGTTCGTCATGGACACCCGGCTGTGCGACGGGGTGTACGCGCTCGCCGACGGTTGCGACATGCTCGTCATCGAGTCGACCTTCCTGGACGAGGACGGCGAACTCGCCGCCGAGCACGGTCATCTGACCGCTGGTCAGGCCGCCCGGGTCGCGCTCGACAGCGGCGTACGGCATCTCGTGCTCACGCACTTCAGCCAGCGCTACACCGAGCCGGACGATTTCGAGTGGCAGGCACGGGACGCCGGTTTTGACGGGGAGCTGACGGTGGCGCACGACCTGCTGAGAGTCCCGCTCCCGAAACGTCGGTAATGCCGCCGTACGATGCTTTGATGCCCCTCCCCAAAGCAGAACTGCACCTTCACATCGAAGGCACCCTCGAACCCGAGCTCGCCTTCGAACTGGCCGCCCGCAACGGCGTCACACTGCCGTACGGCGACACCGGCGAACTCGGCAAGGCGTACGAGTTCGAGGACCTTCAGTCCTTCCTGAACCTGTACTACGAGCTCATGGCCGTCCTGCGCACCGAGCAGGACTTCGCGGACCTCGCGAACGCCTACCTCGCGCGGGCCGCCGCCCAGGGCGTGCGGCACGCGGAGATCTTCTTCGACCCGCAGGCCCACACCAAGCGGGGCGTCGAGCTGGGCACCGTCGTCGAGGGACTGTGGCGGGCGCTGGGCAGCAGCGAGGCCAACCACGGGGTCTCCACCCGGCTCATCATGTGCTTCCTGCGCGACGACTCCGCCGAGTCGGCCATGGAGACGCTGCGGGCCGCCGAGCCGTATCTCGCCCGGATCACCGGCGTGGGCCTCGACTCGGCCGAGGTCGGCCATCCGCCGGTGAAGTTCCGCGAGGTCTACGAGGCCGCCGCCGAACTCGGGCTGCGGCGCGTCGCGCACGCCGGCGAGGAGGGCCCGCCCGCGTACATCGCCGAGGCCCTGGACGTCCTCGGCGTCGAGCGCGTCGACCACGGGCTGCGCTGCATGGAGGACCCGGCGCTGGTCGAGCGGCTGGCGCGGGAGAGGGTGCCGCTGACCCTGTGCCCGCTGTCCAACGTGCGGCTGCGGACCGTCGACACCCTCGCCGACCACCCGCTGCCCGCGATGCTCGACGCCGGTCTGATGTGCACGGTCAACTCCGACGACCCGGCGTACTTCGGCGGGTACGCGGGCGACAACTTCGACGCCGTGCGCGAGACGCTGGCGTTGAGCGAGGGGCGGTTGCGCGAGCTCGCCCGCAACTCCTTCCTCGCCTCCTTCCTGGAGGACGACGAGGAGCTGCGGGCGCGGTATCTCGCCGAGGTGGAGGGTTACCGGTTCGGGTAGTCCTCCGGGCAGCCGCTCAGGTGGCGGCGGTCAGGCGGTCGGGGGCGGCCGGGGTGGCCTCGACGGTGTCCAGCGGGATCTCGACGACCTCGACGACCTCCGCCGTCTCGCCGGCCTCGCCGCTCGTGCGGGTCAGGCGGCCCAGCGCAACGGCCGTCATGGGTACGGAGACGACCAGCAGCCCCACTGCCAGGACCGCGCCCATGACCGGGAACCCGGCCTGCGCCGACAGCACGCTCCCGGTCAGTGGGCCCGCCGCCGTGCCCAGCGACGCCGCCGAACCGACGAGCACCGCCCAGCGGCCCCGCGGGTCGAGGGAGGCGGCGAGGCCGATGACGTACGACAGGACGATCGGGTAGATCGTGTTCCAGGCGATCTCGCCGGTCGCGAAGGTCGGCAGATCGGTGGCGGACGCGCTGAGCGCGATGCAGCCCGCGATGACGACCGTGCCGGCGCCGATCGGCAGCGCGAGGCCGAGACGCGGGCCGAGAGCACCCGCCCCGGTGACGCCGAGCAGCCCGGCGCCGAGCGCCACGGCGAACACCGCGCCGACCGTGGCCTCCGTCAACTGCGCCTGCGTCAGGCCGATCCGGCCGCTGACACCCCACAGGGAGTTCTGCGCCAGGGACCAGCACAGCATGCAGGCGGCCAGGACCAGGCCGGGGCGGCGATGGGGGAGACGTGCGGGGGGCCGGCGTGACTCGGTCGTCGGCGCGTCGACGGGAATACGGCCCGTCAGCGGCCATACGGCGAGCGCGGTGAGCGCGATGGCGGCCAGCGGCTGGGCATGGCCGGGACCGAGGTGCGGGACCGTCAGATAGACGGCGCCCGCGAGCGCGGAGACGCCCAGCAGGCCCGCCGTGGTGGTCCGGTGCGGGTCGTGCTGGGCGGCGATCCGGGTGGCGGCGACCGCGGTGGCCGTACCCGATCCGAAGCCGCCGACCAGCACGCCGAGGACGACGGCCGGGACGGCGTGCGCGAGGGCGGCGCCGCCGTAGCCGAGCAGGGCCAGGGTGAGGCCGATCCGGGCCAGCCTGCGGGCGCCGACGCGGTCGACGCGGGAGGCCAGCAGGAAGCCGGCCGCGGCGGAACTCAGCAGCAGCACACTGCCGACGGCACCCGCCTGGGTGGGGGAGAGCGGAAGTCCGGAGTCGAGCCTGCCGACGACCGTCGGCAGCAGATACGGAGCGAGGTACCCGGCCGTGAAAAGGGCGACGAGGGGCCAGGAAGTGGTGCGGGGGGCGAACACGGGCGTTCCCAGGGCATGCGAAAGGAGCGGCACAGATAAGGGGGAGGGGCGCATGCCGTCGACGGACAGGACCGCGCGGGCAATTTGTATCAAGCGGAGGGAGCCGCGAAAAAGTGGGGACGGAGTGATCTGAGGCACATTCCGTTTGCGTTGGGGAAAGGGGGGGAACAGTGGCGCTCGCCCGGGCCTTCGTCAGGCGCTCTCAGCTGCGCCAGTGCACCGAGCCGCCCGTCCCGCCGGGGGCCCTCGCCTCGATCTTCGCCCGGGTCTCCCGCATGACCGCCACGATCCGCTCCTCGTGCGCGGCCGACAGCCGGGCCACCGGCACCGAGCAGCTGATCGCGTCCTGCGCCGGGGTGTCGTAGCGCAGCGCGAAACCGAAGCCGACGATGCCGAGGACGCCCTCCTCGCGGTCGATGGACCAGCCGCGCGCCCGCACCTCGGCCAGGTCGGCGGCCAGTGACGCGCGGCTGGTGCGGGTGTTGGGGGTGAGCGCCCGGTACGGGCCCTCGGGCAGCTCGCCGTCGGGGCGTTCGGCGAGCAGCGCCTTGCCCAGGGCGCCGACGTGCGCCGGCAGCCGGCGGCCGACCCGGCTGATCGTCCTGAGGTATTCGTGCGACTCACGGGTCGCCAGATACGCCACGTCCCGGCCGTCGAGGCGGGCCATGTGGATCGTCTCGCCCAGCGCCTGCGACGCCTCGTCGAGGTAGGGGCGCACCAGGCGTACCCGTGGGTCGGAGTCGAGGTAGCTGGTGCCGGTGAGCAGGGCGTGGATGCCGATGCCGTAGAGCGAGCCGGTGACGTCGGTGCGGACCCAGCCGCGCGAGATCAGGGTCTGGAGCAACGCGTACATGGAGCTGCGCGGCACCTCCAGTTCGTCGGCCAGCTCCTGGAGGCGCGCGGGGCGGTCGCCGCGCGCGGCGAGGAGTTCGAGCAGCTCCACCGTGCGCGCCGCGGACTTCACCTCGCGTACGCCGCCTGTCTCCGACATGGGGCGATCGTAATCGGACGGGCCGTGCGATTGACGGTCACCGTTCGCGTATCTAATCTCAGTTCTTATACGTGGAAGACGTCTACATGGGGAGATGACGAGGGTGAGCCTGGGTACGGACACGGACACGGACACGGACTCGTACTCGGACACGATCCGTCGGCTGCGGGAGGGTATGGCACGCGGCGTGCTGTCGTTCCCGCTGACGAGCTTCCACGACGACGGCTCGCTGGACCCGGACGGCTGCCGCGCCCATCTCGCCGCCCAGCTCGCCACCGCACCCGGCGCGCTCTTCCCCGCCTGCGGCACCGGCGAGTTCTTCTCGCTGGACGAGGACGAGTACCGCGTCGTCGTCACCGCGGCCGTCGAGGAGGCGGCCGACCGGGTGCCCGTGGTGGCCGGCGTCGGATACGGCTGGGCGCAGGCCGCCCGGTTCGCGCGGATCGCCGAGGAGGCCGGCGCCGACGCCCTCCTCGTCCTGCCGCACTATCTCGTCGCCGCCCCGCAGGACGGCCTCGTCGGCCAGCTGGAGCAGCTCGCGGCCCGTACCCGGCTGCCGCTGATCGCCTACCAGCGGGGCCAGGTCACCTTCACCGCCGACTCGTTGCGCCGCATCGCGCGCATCCCCGGCGTCATCGGGCTCAAGGACGGCCACAGCGACCTCGACCGCCTCCAGCGGCTGACCCTGGCCGCCCCCGAGGGCTTCCTGTTCTTCAACGGCGCCGCCACCGCCGAGATCCAGGCCCGCGCCTACGCCACCGTCGGCGTCCCCGCCTACTCCTCCGCCGTGCACGCCTTCGCCCCCGAGATCGCGAACGCCTTCTTCGCCGCCCTGCGCGACGGCGACCACGGCTTCACCGACAAGCTGCTGCGCGAGTTCTACGTCCCGCTCGTCGAACTGCGCGACCGGGTGCCCGGCTACGCCGTCTCCCTGGTGAAGGCGGCGGCCCGGCTGCGCGGCCGCCCCGTCGGCCCCGTGCGCGCCCCGCTCACCGACCCGACACCCGCCGACCTGGCCGAGCTCAGGGCCCTGCTCGCCACCGGACTCGACCTCGTGGGAGCCGCGCTGTGAACCTGACGATCGCCGACGTACGCCTGACCCCGATCCTGGTCGCCGACCCGCCGCTGCTGAACACCCAGGGCGTCCACCAGCCCTACACGCCCCGCCTGATCGTGGAGGTCGAGACGGCCGACGGGGTCACGGGCCTCGGGGAGACGTACGGCGACACCAAATACCTGGAGCCGGCGCGGCCGTTCGCGCGCAAGCTGGTCGGACGCCAGGTCACGGACCTGAACGGCCTGTTCGCCCTCGCCGACGAGGTGGCCGTAGACCGGTCCCGGGTCTCCGGCCAGGTCGACGTCGGCGGCCTGCGCGGCGTCCAGACCGCCGACAAGCTACGGCTGTCCGTGGTCTCCGGCTTCGAGGTCGCCTGCCTCGACGCCCTCGGCAAGGCGCTCGGGCTGCCAGTGCACACGCTGCTCGGCGGCAAGGTGCGCGACACGGTCGAGTACAGCGCGTACCTGTTCTACAAGTGGGCCGGCCATCCGGCGGGCGTGCGCGCGGAGAAGGACGACTGGGGTGCCGCCGTCGACCCGGCCGGGGTCGTCGAGCAGGCGCGCAGGTTCAAGGAGACGTACGGCTTCACCTCCTTCAAGCTCAAGGGCGGTGTCTTCCCGCCGGACGAGGAGATCGCGGCCGTACGGGCCCTCGCCGAGGCCTTTCCCGGGCACCCGCTGCGGCTCGACCCCAACGGGGCCTGGTCGGTGGAGACCTCGCTGCGGGTGGCACGGGAGCTCGGGGACGTCCTGGAGTACCTGGAGGACCCGACCCTCGGCACGGCCGGCATGGCCGAGGTCGCGGCGCGGACCCGGGTGCCGCTGGCGACCAACATGTGCGTGACGACGTTCGCCGAGATCAAGGAAGCGTTCACGAACGACGCCGTCCAGGTGGTCCTCTCCGACCACCACTACTGGGGCGGGCTGCACAACACGCGGCAACTTGCGGCGATCTGCCGCACTTTCGGCGTCGGGGTGTCCATGCACTCCAACACCCACCTGGGCATCTCGCTGGCCGCGATGACCCACGTGGCGTCCACCGTGCCGGACCTCCACCACGCCTGCGACTCCCACTACCCTTGGCAGTCCGAGGACGTCCTCACCGAGCGCCTCACCTTCGAGGCCGGCAAGGTCGCCGTCCCGGACGGCCCCGGCCTGGGCGTCGAACTGGACCGCACGCGCCTCGCCGAACTGCACCGACGCTGGCTGGATGACGACGGCTCCCTCAGGGACCGCGACGACGCGGCGGCGATGCGGGTCGCGGAACCGGGGTGGACCGCGCCGCCGGTGCCGCGCTGGTAGGGGCGGCCCGGGGCGGGTGGCGGCTCCTCGACCCGCACGGACGGGCGGCGCCACGAAGATCGCGGTGGCGTTGTCAGTGGCTTGGTGCACACTGGCCAGATCGGCACCACGTCAGGGAGCACACCGTGACCACGCCCACCGGAAAGGGACCCTCGCCCCAGCGGCCGTCGGCCATGGCGGCGGGGCCGTGTCGCCGGGCCCAGGTCGACCCTCTCGACGGCCTGCGCACACCCGCCGACCCGCCCTGGGACGTGTACCTCACGGGCACGGTCTTCCTGGACATCATCTTCACCGGCCTCGACTCCGCCCCGGTCCGCGGGACCGAGTCCTGGGCGCGCGGCATGGGCTCCAGCCCCGGCGGCGTGGCGAACATGGCCACCGCCCTGGCCCGCCTCGGCCTGCGCACCTCGCTCGCGGCGGCCTTCGGCGACGACCACTACGGCGACTACTGCTGGGACGCCCTGGAGCAGGGCGAGGGCATCGACCTCTCACCGTCGCGCACGGTCCCCGGCTGGCACTCGCCGGTGACGGTGTCGATGGCGTACGAGGGGGAGCGCACGATGGTCTCCCACGGCCACGAGCCGCCCCCCGAGCCCGTGCCCCTCCCGGACGGGGCACCGGAGTGCCCGCCGCGCGCCCGTGCCGCCGTCGCCTCCCTGGTGCCGGGCACCCGCGCACCCTGGATCGCGCAGGCTGCCGGCAAGGGCGCCCGCATCTTCGCCGACGTCGGCTGGGACGACACGGGGGCATGGGATCTGGCGGGTCTCGCGGACCTGGAGCACTGCGAGGCGTTCCTGCCGAACGCCCAGGAGGCGATGCGGTACACCCGCACCGAGTGCCCCCGCGAGGCGGCCCGCGCCCTCACCGAGCACGTCCCGCTCGCGGTCGTCACCCTCGGCGCGGAGGGCGCGTACGCGGTGGACGGCAGGACCGGGGAGACGGCCGTGGTCCCGGCCATCGCCGTGGAGGCGCTGGACCCGACCGGCGCCGGTGATGTCTTCGTCGCCGGGTTCGTCACCGGCACCCTCGCCGACTGGCCGCTGGCCGACCGGCTGGCCTTCGCGGGCCTGACGGCCGCCCTCTCGGTCCAGGAGTTCGGCGGCTCCCTCTCGGCCCCCTCCTGGGCCGAGATCGGCGCCTGGTGGCGGCAGGTCCAGTCCCTCGACCGGCAGGACCCCGAGGCCCTGCGCCGGTACGCGTTCCTGACGGACCTGGTGCCGAAGGACGCGGGAAGACCCTGGCCACTGCGCCGGGCGGTGCCGACGATCGGGTTCAGACGGTCGGCGTGAGAGCGGTGGCGGCCGGGCTTGAGACAGCCGCCACTGGAGCGTCGGCGGGCCGGGCTCTGACGGTCGGCGTGAGTGCCGCGGCGGCCGGGCTCTGGCAGTAGCCATGAGAGCGTCGGCCGGTCGGGCACTGACGGTCGGCGTGAGAGCGGCGGCGGGCCGGGGTCAGCTCGGTGTCGCCGGGGTCAGCACCACGAAGTCCGCGTTCGACGGATCCACGCACACCGCGAGCCGGCCGACACCCTCGGCGTCGTCCGGGCCCATCTGCACACTGCCGCCGTTCTCGGTGACCTTGGCGACCGCCGCGTCGCAGTCGTCGACGTTGAACACCGGGTGCCAGTACGGCTTGCCGTTCGCCAGCGCGAGGTTCTCCGTCGGCAGCTCCATCAGGCCGCCCTGCATACGCTCCTCGGGCTGCCCGGCGGGCGTGATGATGGTGTACGCGCCACCGCCGCCCGGCAGTTCCATGTCGCTGTACTGCCAGCCGAAGATCCCGCCGTAGAACTCCTTCGCGGCCGCGGCGTCGGTCGTGTACAGCTCGGTCCAGGACAGCGAGCCCGTCTCGTCCGCCAGCTCGAAGCCCGAGTTCTTCCCCGGCTGCCACACGGCGAACTGTCCGCCCAGCGGATCGGTGAACTGCGCCATCCGGCCCCAGTCCTCCAGATCCATCGGCGCCACCCGCACCGTGCCGCCCGCGCTCTGCACCGCCTGCGTCGTGGCGTCCGCGTCCGGGACCGTGTAGTAGATCATCCAGGCCGAGCGCGCCCCCTCCTCGGTGAGCCGGCCCAGGCCGGCGACCGTCTTGCCGTCCTTCTTGAACATGCCGCCCTGGAATTCCTCGTCCCCGCCCATGGACTCGTACTCCCAGCCGAGCACGGCACCGTAGAAGGCCGCGGAGGCCCGCACATCGGGGGCGCCGAGGTCGAGCCAGCAGGGGGAACCCGGGGCCTGGTCGGTGGTGATCATGACGATTCCCTTCCGCCGATCCTGTATGCCCTCAGCGTGACACCGGCCACCGACAATCGCCCGCCGACCTTCCTCGCCCCCGCCTGAACGGGCCTCGTCCTCAAACGCCGGACGGGCTGAAGAACCGGGGGGTCCAGGGGACAGAGCCCCCTGGCGGGGTTGAAGGGGCGGAGCCCCCTTCAGGATGGGACGGGTAGGGGCGGCGGGGGCGAAAACGCCTCGAACCTCAGCCCGCCGTCACCCTCGTACGCACCGCCCCGTCCGGCCCCGCCACCAGCACCGGCGTCCCCGCCCCGCCGAGATCCCGCACGGCGGCCCGGTCCGCGTCCGAGGCGCCCTCCGCCTCCGTCACGACCGCCGCCGCCTCCAGCGACGTCGCCCCCGAGGCCACCGCCATCGCCACCGCCGTCTGCAGCGCGCTCAGCTTCAACGACTCCAGGGCCACCGTCCCGGCGACATACGTACGGCCCGTCTCGTCCCGTACGGCCGCCCCCTCGGGCACACCGTTGCGGGCCCGTGCGGAACGGGCCAGGGTGACGATCTTGCGGTCCTCGGGGTCGAGCGCGCTGTTGTCGGTCATGAGCCGAGCATACGTAGCACCACCACGCCTATCCGGCCACGGGGTACATCGCCCCGCGTCGGCCCTCCGGGGAGGCCAGCCACTCCAGCTTGGCCGCCGTGTTCGCCTCGTCCAGCGGTGTGTGCAGCACGATCGACAGATCGGGCCGCACCGGCATCTGCATCACGCTCGACTCCAGACACAGCACCCCGACCAGCGGATGCTCCAGCTCCTTGCGGATCTGCCCGGCGTCCTCGATGTCCCGCCGCTCCCACAGCGCGGTGAACTCCGCGCTGGACTCCTTCGCCTCGGCCAGCACGGCCTGGAACCCCTCGTCGTCGGGGGAGGCCGAGCAGACCGCGCGGAACTGTGCCACGACCGTGGCCGCGTTCGCCTCCCAGTTCCTGGAGCGCGCGCGGTACATCGGGTCGGTGAAGAAGTCGATGAGGCAGTTCCACCGCTTGCCGGGGCGCATGCCGAGCACCGTGGCGGCCGCGTCGTTGTACAGCACGCCGTTGTAGTACTTGTCCATGATGTGCGCCGGATACGGCATCCACGCGTCGATCAGCCGCCGCAGCCCGTCGCACATGTCCTGCTTCCCGGGCGCCACTTCGGGCGCCGGCGGATTCAGTCCGGCCAGCAGATACAGATGCCGGCGCTCGGCGTTGCTCAGCCGCAGCACCCGGCCCACGGAGTCCAGCACCTGCGGCGAGACGGAGATCTCCCGCCCCTGCTCCAGCCACTGGTACCAGGAGGCGCCCACCCCGGCCAGCACGGCGACCTCCTCGCGCCGCAGCCCCGGTGTGCGGCGCCGCGCGCCACCGTCGGGCAGTCCGGCCTCGCCCGGGGTCACCCGGGCCCGCCTGCTCATCAGGAACTCGCGCAGTTCGAGCCGCCGATGGCTCTTCAGCGTGCCCTCGGACACGTCCGGATCCCCCTCATCCCGTTGCCTGGTGGTGCCACCACCAGCACAACTTCCCGCTCCCCACGGCTATTCCGACGCCAGCAGGCTCTTGCCCATGGCGATCGACACTCCCACTCCCACAGCCACCCCACCGCTCGACACCCCCAAGCTGCCGACGCGCGACAGACTCGTCCTGTTCGTCCTGTGCGCCGCCCAGTTCATGGTCGCGCTCGACTTCTCCGTGCTGAACGTCGCCCTGCCCGTCCTCGGCGCCGACCTCGGCATGAGCCAGTCGGCGTTGCAGTGGGCGATCACCGCGTTCGCGCTGCCGTCCGGCGGTTTCCTGCTCCTGTTCGGCCGCATCGGTGACCTCTTCGGCCGCCGCAAGCTGTTCCTCACCGGCCTCGCCCTGTTCGCCGCCGCCTCGGTCCTTGCCACGTTCGCCTGGGACCCGGCGTCGTTCCTCGCCGGCCGCGCCCTCCAGGGCCTCGGCGCGGCGGTCATCGTCCCGACCGGGATGTCCCTGCTGACGACGACCTTCGCCGAGGGCCCCGCCCGGGACCGGGCCCTCGGTATCTCCGGGACGCTGATGTCCCTCGGCTTCACCATCGGCATGGTGGCCGGCGGCATCCTGACCGACGCGCTCGGCTGGCGCTCCACGATGGGCCTGCTCGCGGTCTTCGCCCTGATCGTGCTGCCCCTCGCGCCCGGCCTGCTGCCCGAGTCCCGTACCCCGGAGCGCCCGCACCTCGACGTCCCCGGCGCGATCACCGTCACCGGTGGTCTGCTGTCCTTGATCTACGCCCTGACGACGGCCGCCGACCACGGTTTCGCCCGCGCCGACGTCATCGTGACCCTGATCGTCGGCCTCGCGCTCCTGGCCGCCTTCGTGATCGTGGAGTCCCGCACCGCGGCACCGCTGGTCTCCCTGCCCATGCTGCGCCGCCGCACGGTGGCGTGGGGCAACGTCGGCGGGCTGGTCACCTTCTCGATGATGTCGACGGTGATCTTCGTGCTCACCCTGTACCTCCAGGAGATCCTGCGCCTGTCGGCCTGGGAGACGGGTCTGGTCTTCGGCGTGCAGGGCGTGGTCTCGGTCGTCGCGGGCGCGCTCACCCCGAGGTTCGTCAGCCGCCTCGGCGCCCGCCGCACCCTGGTCTACTCCCTCACAGGACAGGGCGCCTTCATCTCCGCCCTGGTGTTCCTGGACACCGGCACCTGGTCCGTCTGGCTGGCCACGGCCGCCGTCTCGGTGGCGAGCATGTTCCACCTGGGCGCGATCATCTCCTACGGCCTGACGGTCACCTCCGGTGTCCCCGACGAGGAACAGGGCCTGGCCACCGGCCTGGTCACCTCCACCCAGCAGATCGGCCTCACCGTCGGCATCCCGCTGCTCGGCGTCCTCGCCACCACCGCCGACGACCTGCTGTCCGGCACCCGTACGGCGATGGCCCTGAACGCGGCGATCGTCCTGACCGCGGCGGCTCTGGTGGCGCTGGGTCTGCGGGGCGCGGCTCGTCGCTGACCAAGGGGCACAGTGAGAGCGACGGCCCACCTCCGACACCGGAGGTGGGCCGACGCATCAACTTCGGCCGACGGACGGGGACTCGGCGGAATCCTTCACGTGATCGAGGAACGCGCACCAGGCCACCCGGCGAAAGGCGACAACCGCTGCGTGCGGGCGGGTCGAATGGCGTACCAGCAATTCCTCACCGGTCCAGGCCGCTTCCAGACACGCGCTCCCGTCGGGGTTGCTCGCACTGCTCTTGCGCCACGCCCACGAACCGCCCACGCCTTCTCCTCCAGCCCGGGTGCGGAAGGCCAGCCGCGGCTGTCAGCGGGAGGGAAGGACGACATCTGGGATTCGGCTCGGTCGCCTTCCCCACGGCTGGTGCAGGGACACGCAGCACCTCTTCCAGAGTATCGGGCCGTCATTGGAATATGAATGACCCAATTCTCGCCAACGTCCCCTGTGCCAGCGCGAGTTAGACGGTTTCTCCTGACTCGGCGCGCAGGAGCGCCTCCAGGTCGTCCGTGCCGGCGTCCATCCGGGTGGCCAGCAGACGCAGCAGGCTGTCGACGCCGTCCTTGAGCGCGAGGTCCTCCAGCTCCCAGAACCTCTCCAGGTAACGGCCGGTCTCCTCGGGGGCGTTGGTGCTGTAGGTGTCGCCACGGGAGTTCTCGATGAAGAGCGAGTCCGGCATTTCGTCGGTCTCGAACTCGAAGAGCGTGAACGGACCCATGATGCCGGGGTGAGCGCCGACGCTGAGCGGGAGGATCTGCAGCGTGATCCCGGGTTGTGCCGCCAGCTCGGAGAGCCGCTCCAACTGGGCGCGCATCACACCACGGCCACCGACCTGACGCCGTACGACGGCCTCGTCGAGGATGTAGAAGAGCTGGCGGTCACCGCCCGCTCCCGACGTGAGCTGTTCCTGCCGGGCGAGCCTGGCCTCTACGGCACGGTCCAGCTTCTCGTCGGCGATTCCCTTGTCGTAGGCACGCATGATCGCGCGCGCGTACTCCTCGGTCTGCAGCGGGCCGGGAAGCACCAGGGAGCTGTACTGGCGGATGATCGACGCCGCCGACTCCAGCGCGAGGAACTGCAGGACCTCTTTGCTGTAGAGGTCGCGGTACTCGGTGAACGGCATCTTGCGGCTTCCGCGAGCGAGGTCGAGAAGCGCGTCGATCTTGCGGCGGTCGGTGATCCCGTAAGCGGCCAGCAGCGATCGGAGGTCGTTGATCGAGATGCCGACCTCGCCCGCCTCGATGCGGATGAGCTTGGAGGGGCTCCACTCCATCATCTTCGCCACTTCGCGCTGCGTGAGGTCCGCACTGGTCCGCGCCCTGCGGAGCTCCGTGCGCAGTCGTAGCCGCTGCAGTGCCGCACTTGGCGCGCTCATGTTGGCTCCACCCCCAAATGGACCTCGCGGGGTGCAACATAGCAGAATAGCTGCTTACTCATCGAGACCTTCCGGTCCGGTTGTCTTCTTTTCAGCGGAACCCAAAAGCCGCAGGTCGGCAACTCGGTGTATATGGCAGCCATCCCTGCGGCCCAGGTAGCAGAAAGCTACATGGCAGTCTGTCAACTCGCCGACGTGACCCCTCAGTCATCCGGGTGACGTTAGCGACCTGGCAAAGAGCTCTACCCAGGTGCGCACCGCCCGGCTACGCTGGACTGGACCGGTCGTCTGACCTCAACAGGCGGAACCCGAAGGGAGGTTGAGCGCAGCAGCATCGAAGTTGACGTCGGCTCAGCCGTCGGGGCGTCTCTCCCCTCCAGGTCGCGAGCGTCATGGAGCGCCGCGGTCTCCGTGACCTATGGGGACCAGGAAGGAGAACGGCCCCATGGCTGAGGAAGAGCCGCCGGGGCGTCGCAACAATCGCACATGGAACCAGAGGCTCGCACTTGCGCTTCCCTGGTTCAGTCTGCTCATCGCTATCCAGCAGATCGTGGACTGGGTACTTCCCCACGTGTGATGAAAGCGGCCCCGACCTGAGGGCCGGGGCCAAGTAGGCGGACGCCAACGCATATGTTCCACTCCGAGTTTCCCTGGCCGGCAGCCCGGAGTGGGACTGTCTAGGTTCCGCCAGTCCCTCCATTCTGCCGCTCCACACGCGCTATGGCGAGGCATCGCAAGTGGGTTGGTCGCGTGTGGCCGGGAAAGCACCCTTCCGGCCGTCGCGGGGGGTACTCAGGGACGGTCGAGACGGAGCCGGTCGGGCCTCGGCAGGCCCGCCACCACCAGGTCGTACGAGTCCTCCACCAGCTCCCGGACCAGGCGGTCGGGAAGGTCGCCGTCGACCGTCACCGTGTTCCAGTGGCGCTTGTTCATGTGATAGCCGGGAATGATCAGGCCGGGGTACTCGCCGCGCAGGCGGACCGCGTCGTCCGGGTCGCACTTCAGGTTGACCGTCAGAGGGCGCGCATCCAGTCGCGTCAGGGCGAACAGCTTGCCGAGGACCTTGAAGACCGAGGTCTCCGGAGTGAAGGGGAAGTCCTCCACCGACGCGTTGAACGACAGACAGAAGGCGCGCAGCTCCTGAGGTGTCACTCGGACTCCTTCTCCTCCTCCGGGGGCACGAGGGGACCCACCGGCTCGACGAGCACGGTCACGATCTTGTTCCGGCGGCCGGCCGCCGCCTCGGCCGTCAGCCGCAGAGTGCGTCCGTCGGGCAGGTCGACCGACGACGACGCCCCGGCGATCGGCACCCGGCCCAGCGCCTTCGCCAGCAGACCTCCGACCGTCTCCACGTCCTCGTCGTCGTACTCGTCGAGGCCGTACAGCTCGCCCAGGTCGGTGATGTCCAGGCGGGCGGTGACGCGGTAGCGGTCCTCGCCGAGGTCCTCCACCGGCGGCAGCTCACGGTCGTACTCGTCGGTGATCTCGCCGACGATCTCCTCGAGGATGTCCTCGATGGTGACGATGCCGGCGGTGCCGCCGTACTCGTCGATGACGACCGCGACGTGGTTGCGCTCCTTCTGCATCTCGCGCAGCAGATCACCGGCGTTCTTGGTGTCGGGCACGAAGAAGGCGGGCCGCATCGCCGTCGACACCAGCTCGCTCTCCGCGTCCCGGGAGATGTGCGTCTTGCGGGTCAGGTCCTTCAGATACACCATCCCGACCACGTCGTCCTCGCTCTCGCCGACCACCGGGATCCGCGAGAAACCGGAGCGCAGGGCGAGGGTGAGGGCCTGGCGGATGGTCTTGTAGCGCTCGATGACCACGAGGTCGGTGCGCGGGACCATGACCTCCCGCACCAGCGTGTCACCGAGCTCGAAGACCGAGTGCACCATACGGCGCTCCTCGTCCTCGATCAGCGACTCCTTCTCGGCGAGGTCGACCAGCGCCCGCAGCTCCGCCTCGGAGGCGAACGGGCCGCGCCGGAAGCCCTTGCCGGGGGTGAGCGCGTTGCCGATGAGGATCAGCAGATACGGGATCGGGCCCATGACACGGGCCAGCGGCAGCAGGACGTACGCCGCGGCCGTCGCCGTGTTCAGCGGGTGCTGGCGGCCGATGGTGCGCGGGGAGACCCCGACGGCGACGTACGACACCAGGACCATGACGGCTATGGCGACCAGCAGGGCCTGGGTGGTGCTGTCGAACTCCTGGAGACACGCGTACGTCACCAGCGCGGCGGCGGCCATCTCACAGGCCACGCGCACCAGCAGCGCCACGTTCAGATAGCGCGTCGGGTCGGCGGCGACGAGCGCGAGCTTCTCGCTGCCGCGCCGCCCGCTGCGTACGGCCTCCTCGGCCCGGAAGCTGGAGACGCGCGCCAGGCCCGCCTCCGCGCAGGCGGCGAGCCAGGCGACGACCACCAGGGCGATGGCGCCGGAGACCAGGGCGGGACTCATGACACGGTCGGGGCCGGGGAAGGACCGGTCAGGCCCTTCTCCGAACGCCAGCCGTCCACGATGGCCGCCTGGAGACCGAACATCTCGGCCTTCTCGTCGGGCTCCTCGTGGTCGTACCCGAGGAGGTGCAGCACACCGTGGACGGCGAGCAGCTGGAGCTCCTCGTCCATGGTGTGCTGCGTGGGCGCCTCGGCCCCCTGCTTGGCGGCGACCTCGGGGCAGAGCACGATGTCGCCGAGCAGCCCCTGCGGCGGCTCCTCGTCGTCCTTCGAGGGCGGCCGCAGCTCGTCCATCGGGAAGGACATGACATCCGTGGGTCCCGGCAGGTCCATCCACTGGATGTGGAGCTGCTCCATGGCGTCGGCGTCCACGACGATCACCGAGAGCTCGGAGAGCGGGTGGATGCGCATCCGTGTGAGCGCGTAGCGGGCGATGTCGAGGATCGCCTGCTCATCGACCTCGGTGCCGGACTCGTTGTTGACGTCGATCGACATGGGCGTGCGTGGTCTCTACTTCCCCTTGTGCCCGGCTTTGCCGCGGCCCTTGTGTGTGCCGTTCCGGGTGCCGTGCGTGTTGTCGTACTTCTCGTAGGCGTCGACGATACGGCCGACCAGCTTGTGCCGGACGACATCCTGCGACGACAGCCGGGAGAAGTGGACGTCGTCCAGGCCCTCAAGGATGTCCTGCACCTGCCGCAGACCGGACTTGGTGCCGTCCGGGAGGTCGACCTGGGTCACGTCACCGGTGATGACTATCTTCGAGTCGAAGCCGAGGCGGGTGAGGAACATCTTCATCTGCTCGGGGCTCGTGTTCTGGGCCTCGTCGAGAATGATGAAGGCGTCGTTCAGCGTGCGTCCGCGCATGTACGCCAGCGGCGCGACCTCGATGGTCCCGGCGGCCATCAGCCTGGGGATGGAGTCCGGGTCGAGCATGTCGTGCAGCGCGTCGTACAGCGGCCGCAGATACGGGTCGATCTTCTCGTAGAGCGTGCCGGGCAGGAAGCCGAGCCGCTCGCCCGCCTCCACCGCGGGGCGGGTCAGGATGATGCGGTTGACCTGCTTGGACTGCAGGGCCTGCACCGCCTTCGCCATGGCGAGATAGGTCTTGCCGGTACCGGCGGGGCCGATGCCGAAGACGATCGTGTGCTTGTCGATCGCGTCGACGTACCGCTTCTGGTTGAGGGTCTTGGGGCGGATCGTGCGGCCGCGGGAGGAGAGGATGTTCTGGGTGAGCACCTCGGCCGGGGTCTCCTCCGGGCCCTCCCCGTTCTCAGTGGCTCTGAGCATGGCGATCGAGCGTTCCACTGCGTCCTCCGTCATCGGTTGCCCGGTGCGGAGCACCAGCATCATCTCGTCGAACAGGCGCTGTATGAGGGCGACTTCCGCTGAGTCGCCGACGGCGCTGATCTCATTGCCCCGGACGTGGATGTCGGTCGCCGGGAAGGCCGTCTCGATCACGCGCAGCAGGGAGTCGCCGGACCCCAGCACGGTCACCATGGGGTGCTGGGCGGGGACGGTGAACTGTGCTCTCGCCTGCCCCTGCGCGGGTGTGTGAGCTGTGGGTGTCTGAGTCATGGGCCGGCTCGTAGGCCTTGCTCGTCCTCCTCGATACGACTCGCCCGCCACATGGGCGGCCTGGCGATTTCAAGGGTACGCCGGGGGACTGACAGTGCCGTAGGGCTTTTCCCGGGGACAGGCCGAGCGGCTCAGAAGCCCAGCTTGCGCAGCTGCCGGGGATCCCGCTGCCAGTCCTTGGCGACCTTCACGTGCAGGTCGAGGAAGACCGGGGTGCCGAGGAGGGCCTCGATCTGCTTGCGGGACTTGATGCCGACGTCCTTCAGGCGCTTGCCCTTGGGGCCGATGATGATGCCCTTCTGGCTGGGGCGCTCGATGTAGACGAAGGCGTGGATGTCGAGCAGGGGCTTGTCGGCGGGGCGGTCCTCACGGGGGAGCATCTCCTCGACCACGACGGCGATGGAGTGCGGCAGCTCGTCGCGGACGCCCTCCAGCGCGGCCTCCCGGATCAGCTCCGCGATCATGACCTGCTCGGGCTCGTCGGTGAGGTCGCCCTCGGGGTAGAGCGCGGGCCCCTCCGGCAGCAGCGGGACGATCAGGTCGGCCAGCAGGCCCACCTGCTTGTCGCCGACCGCCGAGACGGGCACGATCTCGGCCCACTCGAAGCCGAGCTCCTTGCCGAGTTGGTCGATCGCGATCAGCTGCTCGGCCAGGGTCTTGCCGTCCACCAGGTCGGTCTTCGTGACGATCGCGATCTTCGGCGTCTTCTTGATCGACGCCAGCTCCTTCGCGATGAACCGGTCACCGGGGCCGAGCTTCTCGTTCGCGGGCAGGCAGAAGCCGATCACGTCGACCTCGGCCCAGGTGGTGCGTACGACGTCGTTCAACCGCTCGCCCAGCAGCGTGCGCGGCTTGTGCAGCCCGGGGGTGTCCACCAGGATCAGCTGGGCGTCGGGCCGGTGCACGATCCCCCGCACCGTGTGCCGCGTCGTCTGTGGCTGGTTCGCGGTGATCGCCACCTTCTGGCCGACCAGAGCGTTCGTGAGGGTGGACTTGCCCGCGTTGGGGCGGCCCACGAAGCAGGCGAAGCCGGCGCGGTGGGGGGCCTCGGACGGCTCGGATGACTGATGACGAACGCTCATGGCGCCCATTCTCCCTGATCCACAACCTCCCGCCGCACAAGGTCCCGGACCTTACGGTGCACGCCGGGACCGCCTACGATCGCGGGGTCCCGGGGCACGCAGCCCCGGCACCGCGTCCGCTCCCGCCGCGCAGAAGGTCAAGAAGCAGGCATGAAGCTCATCACCGCGATCGTCAAGCCGTACCGGCTCGACGAGGTCAAGACCGCTCTCCAGGAGATCGGCGTGCAGGGCCTGACCGTGACCGAGGCCAGCGGCTACGGCCGGCAGCGCGGCCACACCGAGGTGTACCGCGGCGCGGAGTACCAGGTCGACCTGGTGCCGAAGGTCCGTATCGAGGTCGTCGTGGACGACGCGGCGGCGCAGGACGTCATCGACGCCGTCGTGACGGCCGCCCGGACCGGCAAGATCGGCGACGGCAAGGTCTGGGCGCTGCCGGTGGACACGGTCGTACGGGTACGGACGGGCGAGCGCGGCCCCGACGCGCTGTAGCAGCCACGACGGCGCCGGGACCGCGCTCCTCAGTGCGTCAGGTGCCTCAGTCGAACACGAACGGGCCCGGCGACTGCGGCCCGGTCGCCGTACAGGTGATGGTGATGCCGAAGACGGACATCTCCAGCGAGCCGCCGAACGCCTCCAGGCTGTCGCCGGAGGCCACGGTGCCCGGGAGCGGGCCGACCTGGACGGGGTCACCGGCGGCCATCGCCGGGTTCACCTTGCCGGTGAACTCGACGCTGCCGCCGCCCGCCTTCGCGAGCGTGAGCTTCGAGGAGATCGAGTCGGCGCCCAGCGCGATCGGCGCGGTGACCGCGGAGGACTTGAGGGTGATGGTCGCGGAGGTGCCGCTCTGGGTCGCGGTGAGCGTGGACTCGCCGCCGCCGAAGCTGCCGCAGTCGGCGTTGATCGTCGCGGTGGCGGGGGTGACGGCGAGAGCGGCGGGTGCGAAGGCGAGGCCGGTGACGGCGAGGGCCCCGGCCGCCAGGGCCGCACCTGCTCCGATACGCGTTCGTCTCATGGGGATTCGCTCCCTTTCGGGGTGGGGGAATTCCGTGGGGGGACAGTTCGGCAGGTGGGTGCGGACACGCTGCGCAGCGAACTGGGATCTGACGGTCCGTCGGAACCGTCGTTTCCATTGATGCGCCTGGGGCGGGGGTCGGCAAGGGTGATTTCCGGCCTCAACTACCCACGGGTCACCATGTCTTGGAGGCCCACCACGCGCAGCAGCCGGAGACGTTCGTAGGAGTCCGTGCCGGGGCGGGCTGAGTGGACGACCAGGAGGTGGTGGTGCTGGTGGCTGACCATGACCTCGCAGTCCAGCTCCAGCAGGCCGACCAGCGGGTGCGCGAAGCGCTTGGTCGTCCGGTCGCGCTGGGACACCTCGTGCTCGTCCCACAGCCGGGCGAACTCCTCGCTGCCGGCGCGCAGTTCGGCGACCAGGCCGGCCGGCTCCGGATCGTCGGGGCGTGCGGCGGCCACCGCGCGCAGGCTGGACACATGGGCACGGGCGTGGCCCGGCCAGTCCTCCTCCGGGATGAGCGTGCGCGCCGCCGGGTCGAGGAAGAACAGCCGGATCAGGTTGCGCTCGCGCCGCGGGCGGGACATCACGTCCCCGACCAGCGCCTTGGCCATGGTGTTCTGCGCCAGCACCTCACCGATGTCGTTCACCACCTGCGCCGGTGTGTCGTGCAGCCGGTCCAGGATCAGCAGCAGCCCCGGGCGCACATGCGCCGACGCGGTCTCGCGCCGCGGCGGCTCCTCGCCGGCCAGATGGAACAGATGGTCCTGCTCGATGTCGGTCAGGCGCAGCGCGCGGCCCAGCGCGGTGAGCATCTGGCGGGACGGGCGCGGGCCCCGGGACTGTTCCAGCCGGGTGTAGTAGTCCACCGACATGCCCGCCAGCTGCGCCACCTCCTCGCGGCGCAGGCCCGGCGTACGGCGCCGGGAGCCGGCCGTGAGGCCCACGTCCGACGGGGTCAGCCGGGCGCGGCCACGGCGCAGGAAGTCGGCGAGTTCGGCTCGGTTCACCCCTCCAGCCTGCGGCACGGCGGGCGCCTTATCCAGGGACTGCCGATCCCCTGATCAACGGGTCTCTCCCGCTTCCACCGGCCCCGTCCGAGGGTGGTCGGTGACGAGAGGAGCAGATCATGCTGACATTGGTGACGGGTACGACGGGACAGGTCGGCCGGCGCTTCGTGCCGCGGCTGCTGGCGCAGGCCAGGGCTGGGGAGCGCGTACGGGTTCTGGTCCGGGACGCGGCACGGGGCGAGCCGTTCGCCGACCTGGGCGCCGAGGTCGTCGTCGGCGACCTGCGGGACGCCGAGGTGCTCGGCAAGGCGGTCGCCGGGGTCGACGCGGTCGTCAACGTCGCGGCGGCCTTCCGCGGGGTCCCGGACGAGGAGGCGCGGGCGGTCAACCGGGACGCGGCCGTGGAACTGGGCCGCGCCGCCCAGGCCGCCGGTGTGCGCAGGTTCGTGCAGGTCAGCACGGGCCTGGTGTACGGCACCGGGCGTGGCAGGCCGATGACCGAGGACGACGAGAGCCGGCCCGGCGGGTCGCTGTGGGGTGCCTACCCCGAGTCCAAGGCGCAGGCGGAGCGGGCTCTGCTCGCGCTGGAGGGCATGGACGTACGCGTCGCGCGGCTTCCGTTCGTCTACGGCGAGGGTGATCCGCATCTGGCCCGGGCCGTGGTCCTGCTGCGGGACTGGGCGGCGACGCAGCGGCTGCACATGGGTCACCATGTGGACGTCGCTCAGGGGCTGCTGCGGATCCTGCACGCGCCGGGGATCGCGGGGCGGGCGTACAACATCGCCGACGACGCCCCGGTCACGGCGGTCGAGCTGCATCAGCTGAACGGGCTCGAGGTGCCGGAGGAGTTGTACGAGCGTACGGATCCCGATCCGTGGGTGGGGGTCATGTCCACCGAGCGGATCCGGCGGGAGCTGGGGTATCGGCCGGTGTTTCCGAGTGTTTATGCGGCTCGGGAGGCCGGGGCGCTGTAACGGGGTGCCGCGAGGGGTGGTCTGGCGGGCGCGGGTTCGTTGTGGCTGGTCGCGCAGTTCCCCGCGCCCCTTGGGCGCGTCTAATCGACGCCTTTGATCTGGTTCACCAGCACCGCCCCCGCCACCCCGATCACCGCCGCCACCGCGTACAGCACCCGGTAGCCGCCCAGGTACGTCACGATCGGGGCGGCGAGGGCGGGGGCCGCGACCTGGGGCAGGGCGTTGGCCACGTTGATCACGCCCAGGTCCTTGCCCCGGTCCCGTGCCTTTGGCAGCACGTCCGTCATCAGCGCGAAGTCGACCGACATGAAGACCCCCAGGCCCACGCCCAGCAGGGCCGCCACGACGATCGCGCTCGGCCAGGTCTGCCAGGCGGCGAGCAGGGCGGTGGCCGCCGCCATCAGGACGCCGGACCAGTGCACGAAGGGCTTGCGGCGGCCCACCCGGTCCGACCGGATGCCGCCCACCACGACCGTGGCCAGCAGGGACACCGCGTTCACCGCGGTCAGGATCAGCACGCCCTGCTCGGGGTCGTCGTGGTGGAGGCGGTCGCGGAGGTAGTAGAGCAGGTAGAGGATCACCAGCGCGTTGCTGAGGTTGATCAGGAAGCGGGTCAGCCAGGCCCAGCCGAAGTCCGGGTAGCGGCGCGGGCTCAGCCAGAAGCCGCGCGTGAAGGAGCGCCAGGACCAGGCCGCCCGGTCCGCGGCGTCCAGCCGGAGATCCCGGTACCGGAGCACGTACGGAAGCACCCCGGCCACGACGAACACCGCGCACGCCGCGTACCCCGCCGCGATCCCGCCGACCGCCGTCGCCAGACCCGTCCCGGCGACCGCCCCGAGGATCTGCGCCGCCCCCAGCCAGCCGCCCACGACGCCCCGTTGGAGCCGTGGCACCCGGTCCGGCACCGCGGCCGTCACCGCCGCGAAGGCCGCGTTCAGGGTCAGCTGGACCAGGCACCAGCCGAGCGCCATCAGCCACAGCCCGCCCGCGCCCGCGAGCAGCAGCAACGACAGCGCGCCGCCCGCCGCCCCGGCCACGATCCACGGCGTACGGCGGCCCCGGCGGGCCGTCGTGCGGTCCGACAGCGCGCCGAAGAACGGGTTCGCCGCCAGCGACACCACCGCGCCCGCACCCGTGACCCACGCCAGCAGGGTCTCCTTCGACATCCCCGTGCCGGGCGCGAAGTCCTCCGCCTGCTGGGCCAGCAGGATCTGGAGCGGGCCGTACCAGCCCACCCAGATCGCCACGTTGGCCAGTCCCAGCGTCGCCGTCCAGCCCCCGCCGACCCGTTCGACCGGATCGGCGAGGGCGTGCGGAGGGTTCACCCCTGCGCCCGGAGCACGTCCCGCAGCCAGCCGTACGACGTCTTGGGCGTCCTCGTCTGTGTCTCGTAGTCCACATGGACCAGGCCGAACCGGCGCGCGTACCCCTCGGCCCACTCGAAGTTGTCCAGCAGCGACCACACGAAGTACCCGCGCACGTCCACGCCCGCCTCCACCGCCCGGTGCAGGGCGCGGATATGGCCGTCCAGATAGGCGATCCGCTCCTGGTCGTCGACGCCCTCGTACGAGCAGCCGTTCTCGGTGATGACGACGGGCGGCAGCCGGTCGCCGTAGCGTTCGCGGAAGCCCGTCAGCAGTGCCGTCAGGGCCTCGGGGACCACCGGCCAGCCGAAGTCGGTCGTCGGCACGCCCTCGATCTCCCGTACCGAGAAGGGCAGTTCGGCGGGCATCGTCACGCCGCCGAAGTCGATCTCGGTGCCCTGCGGGGCGCCCACGCGGGTCGGGGCGTAGTAGTTGATGCCGTAGAAGTCGATCGGCTCGGCGATGACCTTCAGGTCCGACTCGATGTCTCCGGGCATCAACTCGCCGATGCCGTCCGGATATTGACCGAGCAGCAACGGGTCGGCGAACAGCCGGTTCAGGAGCAGGTCGTAGAAGTCGGCCGCCTCCAGGTCCGGCTGCTCCCGTGACGCCGGCCAGGTCGGCCCGTGCGAGTTGGCGATGCCGATGTCGGTGGCGCCGGCCGCGCGCAGGGCCCGTACCGCCAGGCCGTGGGCCAGCAGCTGGTGGTGGGCGACCGGAAGGGCGTCGAAGAGCAGCTGTCCGCCCGGGGCGTGGGTGCCGAGGGCGTGTCCCAGCAGAGTGTGCTCGGCAGGTTCGTTGAGGGTGATCCACTTCTGGACGCGGTCGCCCAGGCGCTCGGCGACCACGGACACGTACTCGGCGAACCGCGCGGCCGTGTCCCGCTCCAGCCAGTCCAGCGTGAGGGGCAGATCCCAGTGGAAGAGGGTCGGGACCGGCCGTACGCCCGCCGCGCACAGCTCGTCGACCAGACGGTCGTAGAAGTCGAGTCCCTTCGGGGAGTTCACCCGGGGCCAGGAGACCGAGAAGCGGTACGCGCCCACGCCGAGGCCGGCCAGCAGTGCCACGTCCTCGCGGTAGCGGTGGTAGTGGTCGCACGCCACCTCGGCCGTGGAGCCGTCCTTCACCCGTCCCGGCTCGGCCGTGAAGGCGTCCCACACGGACCGCTCGCGCTCGTCCACCGCGCCCTCGATCTGATGGGCGGACGTCGAGACGCCCCACAGGAAGCCGTCCGGGAAACGGGGTATCGGTCGGGTCGCGCCGCGCTCATCGATCGCCATGCGCCGGATCATCCGTACCGGCGGTAACGGAAGTCAACGCCCCGACGTGAACTGCCCGTTACGCTCCTTCTTTCAGCACCCTGGTGATCAGCTTGCGCTGCTCCTCGGAGAGCCGGGGGTCCGAGCAGTACACCGTCGTGCCGTCCACGGTGATCTGGTAGCTGAAGCCGTCCGGAACCCCGACCGGGGGCGTGCCCCGGCCGGACGCGACCGCGCGCTCGGCCAGGGCCTGCCACTCCTGGGCGTCGGGCCGCCCCGAGGTGTCCACCTCGGCGAACCGCTCGATGCCCGCGAATCCACCCGTGCGCCGTACCTGAATACGCATGGATCCCTGTCTAGTACGGACTCAGGAGATCCGCACCCCGACCTGCTCCCAAGCCTTCGAGACGGCCTGAAGTTCCTCGCCGCCGTCCCCGAAGCGGTCCTTCGCGGCCTTCACGGTCAGCTTGGCGAAGTCGGTGAACATGGCCCGGTCCGACAGCTCGCCGCCGGTCAGCACGTCGTACCAGACCTGTCCCGCCTTCTCCCAGGCGTGGCCGCCGAGGGCGGTGGCGGCCAGGTAGAAGGCGTGGTTGGGGATGCCGGAGTTGATGTGGACACCGCCGTTGTCGCGGCCGGTGCGGACGTAGTCGTCCATCGTCGCGGGCTGCGGGTCCTTGCCGAGCACGTCGTCGTCGTAGGCGCTGCCGGGCTCCTTCATGGAGCGCAGGGCCTTGCCGGAGACGCTGGGCGCGAGCAGACCTGCGCCGATCAGCCAGTCGGCCTCGGCGGCGGTCTGGCCGAGGGTGTACTGCTTGATCAGCGCGCCGAAGACGTCCGACATGGACTCGTTCAGGGCGCCGGGCTGGCCGTAGTACGTCAGGTTCGCCGTGTACTGGGTGACGCCGTGGGTGAGCTCGTGGCCGATGACGTCGATCGGGATGGTGAAGTCGAGGAAGATCTCACCGTCACCGTCGCCGAACACCATCTGCTCGCCGTTCCAGAAGGCGTTGTTGTAGTTCTCGTCGTAGTGGACCGTGGCGTCCAGTGGCAGACCGTCGCCGTCGATGGAGTGGCGGGCGTAGGCCTTGAGGAAGAGCTCGAAGGTGGCGCCGAGCCCGGAGAAGGCGCGGTTGACCGTGGCGTCCTGGCCGGGGTCCGTGCCCTCGCCGCGGACCTCGGTGCCGGGCAGGGCGGTGCCGTGCCCGGCGTCGTAGACGGTGCGCAGCGGCCGGTCCGACGGTGCCTTCGCCGTCGGGGCGGACGCGAGGGCGAACTCGGTCGTGACACGGCGGCGGCCGCGCAGCTCGCTGTCGCGCATCAGGGTGCGGCGGGCGGGGCCGGAAAGGGCGGGGTCGTCGTTGCGGGCCAGTTTGTCCAGGACGTGGGGTGGTACGACGGTGCAGAAGACGGGCTCGAAGCCCCCGTTGGTCGTCATGTCCGGCACCATTGCACTGCGTTAGCGGGCTGTCACTAGTCGCAACCATGATTGGTGAAATATGCGGATAGAGAGCGGCACTCTCTGTGACGAAGTGGTATGGCGCACGTTTTGCCCTTTTCGTCCCGCGGGTCCCGCATACTGGAACGGCGCCCCGCATCCGAAGAGCCTCGGCTAGCATGCTTCGCATCATGCGTTTCGGGCTGCTTCTTCTTAGCTGCCGCGGCGAGGGCCTGTAGTCCAGGTCGACTCCCTCCCCGCGGAGCTTCGCGTTGCGTCGTCGGCCGTCCTTCCGGACATCCTGAGGAGCCCCGCAGACATGGCGAACCGCCAGCAGCCCAGCGCTATGCCGATCCACAAGTACGGCCGCTACGAGCAGGTCGACATCCCCGACCGGACCTGGCCGGACAAGCGTGTCACCACCGCCCCCCGCTGGCTCTCCACCGACCTGCGTGACGGCAACCAGGCCCTGATCGACCCGATGTCGCCCGAGCGCAAGCGCCGGATGTTCGACCAGCTGGTCAAGATGGGCTACAAGGAGATCGAGGTCGGCTTCCCGGCGTCGGGACAGACGGATTTCGATTTCGTACGGTCGATCATCGAAGAGCCGGGCGCGATCCCGGACGACGTCACCATCTCCGTACTGACCCAGGCCCGCGAGGACCTGATCGAGCGCACGGTGGAGTCCCTGAAGGGCGCCAAGCGCGCGACCGTCCACCTGTACAACGCCACGGCGCCCGTCTTCCGCCGGGTGGTCTTCCGCGGCTCCAAGGACGACATCAAGCAGATCGCCGTCGACGGCACCCGTCTGGTGATGGAGTACGCCGAGAAGCTGCTGGGCCCGGAGACCGAGTTCGGCTACCAGTACAGCCCCGAGATCTTCACCGACACCGAGCTGGACTTCGCGCTGGAGGTCTGCGAGGCGGTGATGGATGTCTACCAGCCCGGTCCCGGCCGCGAGATCATCCTCAACCTGCCCGCCACGGTGGAGCGTTCGACCCCGTCGACGCACGCGGACCGCTTCGAGTGGATGGGCCGCAACCTGTCCCGCCGTGAGCACGTCTGCCTGTCGGTCCACCCGCACAACGACCGCGGTACGGCGGTGGCGGCGGCCGAGCTGGCGCTGATGGCCGGCGCCGACCGCATCGAGGGCTGTCTGTTCGGGCAGGGCGAGCGCACCGGCAACGTCGACCTGGTCACCCTGGGCATGAACCTGTTCTCGCAGGGCGTCGACCCGCAGATCGACTTCTCCGACATCGACGAGATCCGTCGTACGTGGGAGTACTGCAACCAGATGGAGGTCCACCCGCGCCACCCGTACGTGGGCGACCTGGTCTACACCTCCTTCTCCGGCTCCCACCAGGACGCCATCAAGAAGGGCTTCGACGCGATGGAGGCCGACGCGGCCGCCCGCGGCGTCACGGTCGACGACATCGAGTGGGCCGTGCCGTACCTGCCGATCGACCCGAAGGACGTCGGCCGCTCCTACGAGGCGGTCATCCGCGTCAACTCGCAGTCCGGCAAGGGCGGTATCGCGTACGTCCTGAAGAACGACCACAAGCTGGACCTGCCGCGCCGGATGCAGATCGAGTTCTCCAAGCTGATCCAGGCCAAGACGGACGCCGAGGGCGGCGAGGTCACCGGCTCCGACATCTGGGCGGTCTTCCAGGACGAGTACCTGCCGAACCCCGAGAACCCGTGGGGTCGTATCCAGGTCAGGAACGGTCAGTCGACGACCGACACGGACGGCGTGGACACGCTGAAGGTGGAGGCGACGGTCGACGGCGCCGACACCGTGCTGTCCGGTACCGGCAACGGTCCGATCTCGGCCTTCTTCGACGCCCTGCAGTCCATCGGGATCGACGTACGCCTGCTGGACTACCAGGAGCACACGATGAGCGAGGGTGCCTCCGCGCAGGCCGCCTCGTACATCGAGTGTGCGATCGACGGCAAGGTCCTGTGGGGGATCGGTATCGACGCGAACACGACCCGTGCCTCGCTGAAGGCGGTCGTCTCGGCGGTCAACCGGGCGGCTCGCTGACGGTTCGCTCCCAGTTCTCCGTGCCCCTGAGGGGCGCGGAGAACTGTCTGTTTTCGGCCATTGACCTGTGCAGGTCACAGAAAGGTCTCGTTCGGGGTACTGACTCCGCGGTCATGATGTGGCTAACATCACGCCAACGCGGCGATGTTGCCGCGGCATTACGGAGGTGCGACGTGCTGCCAGGACGGGGACGAGACGGCCGTGCCGCCAGGCCTGCGCGCATCCTGGGCACCCGCACCGCATGGTCGGCCGTGGGTGACGGTGAGTTCTTCTGCCCGGGATGCGGAGGCGACCGCAACTACCAGCGGCTGGCCGGCCATCGCCGCTTCACGCTGCTCGGCGTGCCCGTGCTGCCGCGCGGCGAGACCGCCCCCGTGGTGGAGTGCGCGGCCTGCCGCCGCCACTTCGGCACCGAGGTCCTCGACCATCCGACCACCACCCGCTTCTCCGCGATGCTCCGCGACGCCGTCCACACGGTCGCCCTCGCGGTGCTGGCGGCGGGCGGCACCTGCGCCCGTACGTCCCTGGAGACCGCCGCGACCACCGTGCGCGCCGCCGGCTTCGACGACTGCACGGTGGACCAGCTGAGCGCCCTGGTCGAGGCCCTGGCCGCCGACACCGGCCGTGTCTTCGCCGAGCCCTGCGGGGCCGGCCTCGCCATAGAGCTCCACGAGGCCCTGGACCCCCTCGCCGCGCACCTCGCCCCCGCCGGCCGCGAATCGATCCTCCTGCAGGGAGCCCGTATCGCCCTGGCCGACGGCCCCTACACCCCCGCCGAACGGGACGCCCTCGCGACGGTGGGCGCGGCCCTCACGATCTGCACGGACGATGTGACGAGACTGCTGGCGGCGGCGGCCCGAACGCCGTCGTGAGCGCCGTACTCCCCAGGGAGTAATCGCCCCGTCACGTCGCCCCCGGCAGTAGCCCCCAACTCGCCCTCCCGCCCGACGATTCACCGCCCCCCGGCCGGAAGTCTTGAAGCGACTCAGACATCCGATCGGAAGGGGGCCCGTCTCATGGGGGCCGTAGGGACGAGTGGGCGGCGGCGGGCGGTGCCCTGGCTTGTGCTCGGGTTGTGGATCGTCGTGCTGGCGGTGGTGTCGCCGTTCGCGTCGAAGCTCGCCGACGTGCAGCGGGACCGGGCCGTCGACTATCTGCCGGCCAGTGCCGATTCCACGCAGGTGGCCAGGATCCAGGAGCGGCTGCCCGGGGGTGAGGCCACCGAGATGGTCGTCGTGTATCACCGGGACGGTGGGCTGACCGCCGGGGACAGGGCGACCGCCGCCGAGCAGATCGAGCGGATCGCGGGCGAGCACAAGCTCACCGGTGAACCGCAGGGTGTGCCGTCGCGGGACGGGACCACGCTGATGTACCCGGTCGCGAGCACCGAGCCGGGGACCGACGAGGACGCACGCGACCGGCTCGTCAACGACGTCCGGGACGTCGCGCGCGGGAACGACGGGCTGAGCGTCGACGTCGGCGGGTCGGGGGCGCTCGCCACCGACGCCGGCGAGGTCTACAACTCGCTCGACGGGCCGCTGCTCTACACCACCGCCGCGGTCGTCGCGCTGCTGCTCGTCCTCATCTACCGCAGCCCGTTCCTGTGGCTGGTCCCGCTCACCGTCGCCGGCCTGGCCGACTATCTGTCCATGGGCGTCGCCTACGGGCTCAACCAGGGATTCGGGACGTCCGTTTCCGGCCAGAGCTCCGGGATCATGACGATTCTGGTGTTCGGTGCCGGGACCGACTACGCGCTTCTGCTCGTCTCCCGGTACCGGGAAGAACTGCGGCGCATCGAGCGCCCCTACGACGCCATGGTCGCCGCCCTCAGGGGCTGCGGGCCCGCCGTGCTCGCCTCCTCCGGCACCGTCGCCGCCGGACTGCTGTGCCTGCTCGCCGCCGACCTCAACTCCAGCCGGGGCATGGGCCCGCTCGGCACCGTCGGGGTGCTGTGCGCCCTCCTCGCCATGCTGACACTGCTGCCCGCGATCCTCGTCCTGCTCGGCCGGCGCGTGTTCTGGCCGCTCGTGCCGCGCCTCGGCAGCACACCCAAGGCCCGCCGGTCCCTGTTCACGGCGATGGGCGGCTCGGCCGGGCGCCGGCCCCGCACCGTCCTCGCGGCCGGCGCCGTCCTGCTCGGCGCGCTCGCGCTCGGCACCCTCGACCTGCCCGGCAACCTCAAGCAGGAGGACTCCTTCACCTCCAAGCCGGACGCCGTCGCCGCCATGGAGACGCTGGCCGCCGCCTACCCCGAGCGCGGCACCCAGCCCATCAGCGTGATCACGCCGGAGGGCCGCGCCGGGGCCACCCTGGCGTCGATCCGCGACACGCGCGGCGTCGACAGCGCGCGGCAGGGCCGTACCGGAGACGGCTGGACCGAGATCTCCGTCCTCGCCACCGCACCGCCCCAGTCCGCCGGGGAGACCGCCACCATCGAGGCCCTGCGTGAGCGGCTCGACGGCTCCTATGTCGGCGGGGCCAGCGCCCAGCAGCTCGACCTGAAGGACACCAACGCCCGCGACCGCCTCGTCGTCGTGCCGATCGTGCTGCTGTCGGTGCTGCTGATCCTCGTCGCCCTGCTGCGCTCGCTCGTCGCGCCGCTGATCCTGGTGGCGGCCGTGGTCGCGGTGTGGGCGGCGGCGCTCGGCATCGGCGGACTCGTCTTCGGGCCCGTCTTCGGCTTCGAGGGCACCGACCCGGGCCTTGGACTGCTCTCCTTCGTGTTCCTCGTGGCCCTCGGCGTCGACTACGGCATCTTCCTGATGCACCGGATGCGCGAGGAGTGCCTGAGCGGCGCCGAACCGGCCGCGGCCGCGCTCACCGCGCTGCGCACCACGGGCGGCGTCATCGCCTCCGCCGGGCTCGTCCTCGCCGCCACCTTCGCGGTGCTCACCAACATGCCGCTGGTGCAGCTCGTGGAGCTGGGCTTCGTCATCGCGGTCGGCGTGCTCCTGGACACCTTCCTGGTCCGCACCTACCTGGTGACCAGCGCCGGCGTGGCGCTGGGGCGCAAGGTGTGGTGGCCGGGCCCGCTCTCCCGGGGGCCGCAGCCGCCCGTTCCGCCGAAGGAACCGGAGCCCGTGGCCGTGTCCGCCCACTGAACCGACGGGCGCCCCTCCTTCCCGGAGGGGCGCCCCCATCGCGGAGGATGAGCCCGTGCAGGCGAACAGAACACAGGTACGGCCCCGCGTCGGCGAGCGGGTCATGGCGGCCATCAACCGCGACCCCATGACCGCCCCGCACCGCACCCGCAACGACGCGCTCCTGGCCGCCGGGTGGGCCGTCCTCGCCACCGCGATGGCCCTGCTCGCCGACGACGGGCGCCGGCCCGACGCGCTCGGCTGGGCCCTGCTGCTCGCCGCTCACGCCGCCCTGGTGTGGCGGCGCCACCGTCCGCTGCTGGTCCTGCTCGCGGTGATGATCTGCATCGCCCCGTACCACGCCCTCGACAACAACCACGCCGCGCCCATCTTCGCGACCATGGTGGTGCTGTACACGGTCGCCGTGACCGGCACGGTGCGCCGCACCCTGCTCACCGGCGCCGCCGTCCTCGGTGTGACCCTGTTCCTCAACGCCCTCACCAACCCCGACGGGACGGCGGAGCTCCTGCGGATCTCCGGCTGGGTCTTCGCGTTCCTCTTCAGCGGCATCGACGTCCGCTACTACCGCCAGTACGTCGCCGCCATCGTCGAACGCGCCGAGCGCGCCGAACGCACCCGCGAGGAGGAGGCCCGCCGCCGCGTCGCCGAGGAGCGCCTGCGCATCGCCCGGGACCTGCACGACCTGCTCGCCCACAGCATCACCCTCATCGGCGTGCAGACGTCGGTGGCCGCGCACGTACTGGCGGCGGACCCGGAGCGGCTGGACCGCGCGACGATCGCCAAGGCCCTCGACGACATCGCCGAGACCTGCCGTACGGCACGCGGTGAGGTGCGCGGCACGCTGGAAGTGCTGCGCGACCAGGGCGTCGCGGGCGAGACCCGCGGCCCGCTGCCCGGCCTGGACGGAGTGCCGGACCTGGTGGAGACGGCGCGCCTCGCGGGAGCCCGGGTCGTCTCGGACGTACGGGTGCGTCAGGCGCCGCCGGCCGTGGGCGCGGCGGCGTACCGGATCGTGCAGGAGGCGCTGACGAACGTGGTCCGGCACGCGGGACCCGAACCGGCGGTGCGTGTCGCGCTGTACGAGGAGCGGGGCGACCTGCGGCTGTCGGTCACCGACGACGGCCGCTGCCCCGCCCCCGCCGGCCAGGCCCCGGGCCACGGTCTGGTGGGGATGCGTGAGCGGGCCCGCAGCGTGGGTGGCACACTCGACGCCGGGCCGCGCGACCAGGGGGGATTCGAAGTGAGCGCAGTGCTGCCCACCGGCACCGGCCGGGAGGGAGAGCGATGATCCGCGTCCTGCTCGCGGACGACCAGACGTTGGTCAGGGAGGCGTTCGCCATGCTGGTCGAGTCGGCCCCGGACATGGAGGTCGTCGGCCAGGCGGCCACCGGTCGGGAGGCCGCGGAACTGGCCCGCGCCTCGCGTGCCGACCTCGTCGTGATGGACATCCGCATGCCCGACCTCGACGGCATCGAGGCGACCCGTCTGATCGCGGCCGACGAGGATCTGGCCGGGGTACGCGTGCTCGTCCTGACCACCTACGACACCGACGAGAACATCGTGGACGCGCTGCGCGCCGGCGCCTCCGGTTTCCTCGTCAAGGACACCCGCCCGGCCGAACTCCTCGACGCCATCCGTACCGTGGCCGCGGGGGACTCCCTGCTGTCGCCGGGGCCGACCGCACGGCTGATCGAGCGGTTCCTGCGCAGCCCCTCGGCACCCGCGGCCGGCGGGCCCGAATGCCTGTCCGAACGTGAACGCGAAGTGCTGACGTTGGTCGCGCGCGGCCTCAACAACACGGAGATCGCGGAAGCGTTGGGACTCAGTCCCCTCACGGCCAAGACCCATGTCAGCCGCATCATGGGCAAGCTGGGCGCGCGGGACCGGGCACAGCTGGTCGTCGTGGCGTATGAGTCAGGGATGGTGACTCCGGGGAACCTGTGACGGACAGGTCAATGTCTGACCCTCCGTCAAGGGAGCTCGATGACCCTCCTGAGCCGCACACTCCTGGCCACCGCCGTACTCCTGACCCCACTCACCGCCGTCGGCACCGCCTCGGCGGCCCCCGGCTGCACGTCCTCCGTCCCGTACGTCTCGGGCGAGGGCGGCTACGACACGTACCGCATCCCGGCCACCGTCACGACCCCGCAGGGCACGCTGCTGGCCTTCGCCGAGGGCCGGCACGACGGTGCCGGCGACACCGGGGACATCGATGTCGTCCTCAGACGGTCCGCCGACGGCGGCTGCACCTGGGGCCCCCTGGCGGTGGTCGCCGCCGGGGAGGGGGACACACGGGGCAATCCGGCGCCGGTGGTGGATCCGGCCACCGGTGCGGTCGTGCTGGTCACCTCCTACAACAGCGGGGACGTGACGGAGGCCCAGATCATGCGGGGCGAGGTGACGGCGGCGCAGAGCCGTCGGGTGTTCGTGCAGCGCAGCACGGACGACGGCCGCACCTTCGGCTCCCCGCGCGATGTCACGGGGGACGTGAAGCGGGCGAACTGGCGCTGGTACGCGACCGGCCCCGGGCACGCGATCGCGCTGCGGCGCGGCAGGCACGCGGGGCGCCTGGTGGTCCCGTCGAACCACTCTGTGGCCCCGCCGTCCGGATCCGGTGACACCGGGCAGGAGGCGAAGTACTACGGCGCGCACGCCATCTACAGCGACGACGGCGGGCACACCTGGGAGACGGGCTTCGTCGACGAGACGTACGACGGCTACAGCAACGCCAACGAGTCCACCGCCGCCGAACTCCCCGACGGCAGGGTGTACTTCAACTCCCGCGACCAGAACGGCACGAGCGCGGGCAACCGCCTGGACAGCGTCTCCAGCGACGGCGGCGAGACCCTGGACCGCCCGTACACGATCCAGCCCTCACTGAACGACGTGCCGGTGGTCGAGGGCAGCGTCCTCCAACTCCCGGGCACCGGTGCCCCGTTGCTCTTCTCCGGGCCGTCCGTCCCCACCGCACGGCAGTCGATGGCGGTGTGGCGCAGCACGAACGGCGGAGCGACCTTCACCAAGGCACTGACCCTGTCCCAGAAGCGGGCGGCGTACTCCGACCTGGTGGGGCTGGACGGGAGCACGGTCGGCATCCTGTACGAGACGGGCGAGTCGGGGACGTACGAGACGATCGAGTTCCGCCGCCTGTCGATCCCGTAGCTACAGCAACCCCGCCCCCGCCAGGAACTTTCCCACCCGCTCCACTTCCTCGGGCGACAGCGGTACCTGGGGGTCCGCTGTCGCCGGGCAGTCGATGACGCCCCGTAGGTACAGCGCCGCCTTGAACGCGCCCAGGGCCGACGAACTGCCGCCCATCCGCCCGGGATCCCCGACCGTGACCATGCCGAACAGGGCGCACAGACGTTCCTGCTCGGCGCGGGCCGAGGTCAGGTCGCCGGAGCGGTGCAGGCGGTCGAGGCGGACGTAGCCCGCCGGGTCGACGTTGGCCAGGCCCGGCACCGCCCCGTCGGCCCCGATCGCGAGGGCCGCGTCGACGAGGAGTTCGGAGCCGGTCAGCACGCTGAAGCCCTTGAGGTCGGGCCGGTTGCGGACGCCCATGACGACCTCGCGGAAACCGGCCAGATCGCCGCTGGAGTCCTTCAGACCGGCCAGCGCACCCTCGGCTGCCAGGTCCAGGACCACCTCGGCGGGGAGTTCGGTGTGCACGGCGGACGGCAGGTCGTAGGCGATGACCGGGACCGGGCAGGCCGCCGCGATCAGGCGGTAGTGGCGGGCGATCTCGGCGGGGTGGGTGCGCGCGTAGAACGGGGCCGTCGCCACCACGGCGTCCGCGCCCGCCTCCGTGACCTGCCGTACGTGGTCCAGGACCCGTGGCGTCGTCATGTCGATCACGCCGGCCAGGACCGGAAGCCGGCCGCCCGCGTGTCCTACGGCCGTCTCCACCACCAGGCGCCGCTGCCGGTCCGTCAGATACGCCACCTCCGACGTCGAGCCGAGCACGAACAGACCGTGCACCCCGCCCTCCGTCAGATGGTCGATCAGCCTGCGCAGTGACGGGACGTCCACCTCGCGGTCCGGTGTCAGGGGCGTGCAGACGGGCGGGACGACACCGGTGAGCGGGGTGGGGATCATGGTCAGGGCTCCCTGGAACTGTGACTCTGCCGTACGAGGTCGCGGGTGGCCTCGCCCTCCTCCACCGGATGGTGACACCTGTAACGATGCTCGGGGCGAGACGTGGCCGAGAAGTCCGGCATTGCCTCCGCGCATACCTCGTTCGCCTTCCAGCATCGCGTCCGGAAGGGACATCCGCTCGGTGGACGGGTCGCCGAGGGGACCGGACCGACCAGCGGGATCGGGTCGATCGGGTCCAGCAGACCGGGGGTCGCCGAGAACAGGGCGCGGGTGTACGGGTGCCGGGAGCCGTCGGTGACATCGGCCGCCGGGGCCTCCTCGACGATCCGGCCCAGGTACATCGTGATCACCCGGTCGCTCATCCGCCGTACCGTCTGGATGTCGTGCGAGACGAAGACCAGGGCCAGGCCGAGGCGCTCCTTGAGGTCCAGGAGGAGGTTCAGGATCTGGGCGCGCACCGACACGTCCAGGGCGCTCGTCGGCTCGTCCGCCACCACCAGGTCGGGATCCAGGGCCAGCGCGCGGGCGATGGCGACGCGCTGACGCTGACCGCCCGACAGCTGGCCCGGCAGGGCGTCGGTCAGGGCGCGGGGCAGGCCCACCAGGGACATCAGCTCCCGCACCCGGTCCTCACGCTCGCGCTTGGTGCCGCGTTCGTGCACGTCCAGCGGGTCGCGCAGGATCTGCCGGACCGGCAGCCGGCGGTTCAGGGCCGTGGAAGGGTCCTGGAAGATCATGCCCGTGCCGGCGCCGATCGTCGTCCTGCGCTCGGCCGGCGTCATGGTCCACAGGTCACGGCCACGGAAGGCCACCGTCCCCGACGTCGGCCGCTGCACCCCCACCAGCACCTTCGCCAGCGTCGACTTGCCGCACCCCGACTCGCCGACCACGCCCACCGTCTCGCCGGGCGCGATGGTGAGGTCGGCGCCGGTCAGGGCGTACACCTTGTCCCGGGTGAACAGCCCGCCGCTGCGCGCCTTGTGCACGACGTGCGCGTCGGACAGCGTCACCAGCGCGTCCGGGTCGACCGGGCCCGCGGTCACCTCGCCCGCGGTCACCTCGCCCACGGTCACGTCACCGGTGCTCACATCATCCGCGTTCGTCTCGCTCGCGCTCATGTCACCGCCTCGCTCTCCGAGCGGTCCGTCGGCGCCAGAAGGATCGCCGGGTGATGGCAGGCCGCCGTGTGCGTCCGTGTGCCCACCAGGGCCGGCGCGGTCGTACGGCACACCTCGCTCGCCAGCGGGCAGCGGTCCGCGAAACGGCAGCCCGCGGGGAAGTCGGCGGGGGAGGGGACCACGCCCTTGATCTGCGTCATCCGCTCCTGCGCCGACTCCAGGGAGAGCACGCTGCCGAGCAGACCCCGCGTGTAGTGGTGCGCCGGTGCCTCCACCAGGTCGGCGGTCACGCCGGTCTCCACGATCTGCCCGCCGTACATCACGACCACCCGGTCGGTGACGGCCGAGATCAGCGCGAGGTCGTGCGAGACCAGGATCAGCGCGAAGCCGAGCTCCTCCCGCAGCCTGAGCAGCAGCTCTATGATCTGCGCCTGCACGGTGACGTCCAGCGCGGTCGTCGGCTCGTCGGCCACGATCAGCTTCGGGTCCCGGGACAGGGCCATGGCGATCAGGACCCGCTGGCGCTGGCCGCCGGAGAGCTCGTGCGGATAGCTGCGCAGGGTGCGTTCGGGGTCGAGGCCGACCAGGGTGAGCAGTTCGTGGGGGCTACGGCGCCCTCCGCGGCGTACGACCTGCTTGAGCTGGGTGCGGATCGTCATCGCCGGGTTCAGCGAGGACAGGGCGTCCTGGTAGATCATCGCCATCTCGTGGCCCAGCAGCTTGCGCCGGACGCGCATCGGCTCGCCCACCAGCTGCCGCTGGTTGAAGCGGACGTGACCGCGCACCCGGGCGCCCTTCGGCTCCAGGCCCATCACCGCGAGCGCGGTCAGCGACTTCCCGCAGCCCGACTCGCCGACCAGGCCGAGGACCTCGCCGGGCTGCACCTCGAAGCTGATGCCGTCGACGATGTCCACGCCGCCGTGCCGGCCCTCGAAGCCGATGGCCAGGTTCTCCACCGCGAGCACCGGCAGCCGTCCCCCGGGCAACGGCCGGGCCCGGGACCGCAGCCGGGCCGCCGCCTCCGTGAGCCCGGGCAGCTGCAGCACCTGGCCGCTGCCCGGCTCGGGTGCCTCCAGCCGGTCGTGCTGCTCCTTGACGTCGACCTCGCGCGCGGACGGCGCCGCCCACGCGTCCGACACGCCCTCGGAGAGGATGTTCAGGCACAGCACGGTCACCAGCATCAGCAGCCCGGGGAAGACGGTCGCCCACCAGCCGCCGGTGAGCACCATGTTCTTGCCGTCCGCGATGACGCTGCCCCAGGACGGGTCCGGCGGCCGCACGCCCGCGCCGATGAACGACAGCGACGCCTCGAAGACGATCGCCTCCGCCACCTGCACCGTGCAGAACACCAGCACCGGGGCGGCGCAGTTGATCGCCACGTGCTTGAGGACGATGTGCGGGGTGCGGGCGCCGATGACCCGTTCCGCCGTCACATAGTCCTCGCCGTACTGGTCGAGGACGTTCGCCCGGACCACCCGGGCCACGGGCGGGGTGAACAGGAACGCGATCGCGCAGATCAGGACGGTGATGCCGCCGCCGAAGACCGCGACGAGCACGGCGGCCAGCGCGATGCCCGGGAACGCCATCACCACATCGAGACAGCGCATCAGCGTCTCGTCGACCGCCTTGCGGGAGGTCGCGGCGACCGCGCCGATCAGGGCGCCGACGACGAGCGCGAGCAGGGTCGCGCCGAGCCCGATCGCCAGCGACCAGCGGGCCCCGTACATCAGCCGGCTCAGGATGTCCCGGCCGAGGCTGTCCTGGCCCATCCAGTGCTCGGCGGACGGATGCCCGGTGCCGTCGACCGGCGGTTGCTGGTCGAGCGGGTCGTGCGGGGCGAGCAGCGGCGCGAACAGCGCCACCAGGACGACGACGGCCAGGAAGCCGACGGCCACCTTCGACAGCAGCGGCAGCTTGCGCCAGCCGCGCAGACGGATGCCGGGCCGGGACAGCGCGTCGGCCAGACGCTTGCGGTTGAACGTCACGTCGCCTCCCGCAGCCGCGGGTTGACCAGCAGATACAGGATGTCGATGACGAGGTTGACGACGACGAAGCCGATCGCCGTGGTGAGGACGACGCCCTGGACCACGGCCGGGTCACCGTTCTTCACCGCGTCGATCATCAGCTTCCCCATGCCCGGCAGGGAGAAGATCGTCTCGATGACCACAGCGCCCCCGAGGAGATATCCGACGCGCAGGCCGAGGACGGTGAGTGGGTTGATGAGCGCGTTGCGCAGGACGTTCCGGCCGACGACCACGCGGGGCGGCAGCCCGCTGCCGATCGCCGTACGGACGTAGTCCTTGTCCAGCTCCTCCACCACCGCCGTGCGCACGATCCGTGTCAGCTGCGCCGCCACCGGCAGCGACAGGGCTAGGGCGGGCAGGGTCATCGTCTTCAGCCAGCCGGTGAAGGAGTCCGCCGGGTTGATGTAGCCGCCGGTCGGGAACCAGCCGAGGTCGACGGCGAGGTACTGGATCATCAGCAGCGCCAGCCAGAAGCCGGGGGCGGCGACCCCGGTGAGGGAGACGACGCGGATGATCTGGTCGGGCAGGCGGTCGCGGTAGATGGCGGCCGTCACGCCGCCGACCAGCGACAGCACGACCGCGATGCCGAGGCCGAGGAAGGTGAGCTGGATGGTCAGCGGCAGCGCGGTCATGACCTGGTCGACGACCGGCGCCCGGGTCAGGGCGCTGGTGCCCATGTCGCCGTGGACGAGGTCACCGATGAAGGCGACGTAGCGGACGGGCAGGGGATCCAGCAGGCCGTTCTGCTCGCGGAAGTCGTGCAGTTGCTGGGGTGTCGGGTTGGCGCCCTGGAAGAACGCGGACGCCGGGTCGACGTCCGAGAACCGCATGACCAGGAACACGAACAGCACGATGCCCAGCATCAGCGGCACGAGCAGCAGAACGCGCCTGGCCAGGATCCTGACGACGGTGATCACTCAGTGACTCCTAGGCCCACTTGGCCTGGAGGAGGTTGATGCCGGGGTACGGCTGTGCCCTTATCCCGGTGAGCTCCTTCGGGTTCCACGCGGTCATCAGCTCGTTGTGCACGACCGGGTAGAGGACGGCCTGCTCGGCGACGATGTCGATGTAGTCCTGGACCATCGTCTTCTTCTTCTCGGCGTCCGACTCCTGGGTCGCCCGGTCCATGTCCTTGAACAGCGCCTTGGCGACGGAGTTGTCGGCCCACCGCGTGTACTGCATCCACAGGTTCTCGGGCCCGTAGTTGTAATGCATGATCAGATCGGCGTCGAGGCCGAACTGGTTGGGGTTCGAGGCGGCGGCGACGACCTGGTAGTCCTGCTTCTGGTCCATCTTGGTGAAGACGGCCGTCGTCTCCTGCGGCGAGAGGGTCGTCTCGACGCCGATCGCGTCCCAGGACGCCTTGATGGTCGGCAGACAGTCCACGATCCAGCTCACGTTCACCGCGAGGATCTCGACCTTCAGCCCGCTGACCCCGGCCTGCTTCAGCAGTGCCTTCGCCTTGTCCGGGTCGTAGTCGTAGACCGTCTTGGCGGGCCGGAAGCTGGGGTTGGACTCGTTGAGGAAGGACGACGACGGCTTCCCGTGCCCCTTGAGGGCGACCTCGATCATCTTGCCGGTGTCGATGGCGTAGTGCAGGGCCTGGCGGACGCGGACGTCGTCGAAGGGCTTGTGCTTGGTGTTGAACATCAGGAACAGGTTGTTCATCCCGGCGCCGCCGGCGACCGTCAGCCCGCTCCCCTCCAGCTGCCCGATGTTGGCGTACGGGATGTTGTCGGCGATCTGCGCGCCCGCGCTGGCCCCCGAGATACGGGCCACGCGCGGCGCCGCGTCCACGATCGTCAGCCAGTTCATCTTCTTGAAGGCCGGCTTGCGCGGACCGTTGTAGTCCGGATACGCCTCGAAGGTGGTGTTGGACTTCGGGTGGTGCGCGCTCTGCACATACGGCCCCGAACCGATCGCCTTGCCCTTGATGGCCTCGTCCCAGCCGCCCGGCCGGGAGAACACGTGCTTCGGCATGATCTTGGCGAGGGTGAGCCGGGCGAGCCCGTCCGGGAAGGGGAACTTGAGCACCAGCTCGACGTTCTGCGCGTCGATCTTGCGCACTTCCTTCAGCCAGCTCACGAAGAAGCCCTTGGCGAGGGTCTGGGTCTTCGGGTCGAGGATCCGGTCGAAGACGAAGACCACGTCGTCGGCGGTGACCGGCTTGCCGTCGTGGAACGTGGCGCCGGCGCGCAGGGTGAACTTCCACGACGTGGCGTTCGGGTCGGCCGGCACCTGGGTGGCGAGTGCGGCGTACGGTTCGCGGGAGATCGGGTCGGTGTCGAGGAGGCCCTCGTAGATGTGGTTGTTGGCGGCCATGCAGAAGGCCGACGCCGTCTGGGTGGGATCCCAGCTGCCGTCGTTGCCGTAGCCGATCACCGCAGTGAGGGTCCGGTTCTGGCCACCGCCCCCGCCGGTCTCGTTCGTGGACTGAGGCCCCGACGAGCAGGCCGACAGCGACGCGGAGACGGCGGCGGCCGCGCCCAGCGCGCCGGAGTACTTCAGGAACGACCGGCGGTGCAGCGCCGGCACGTCGTGGGTCACGTCGCGCACGGTTCCTCCAGCGGAGAGAGCTCGGAAGGATCTCGGAAGGTCTGAGGAGATACGACGTCCTACGTCCTGACGGTCAGCGCGACCATAGGTGGGGCGATGGGGGCGGTCAAGGGATCTCACACGAATGGCGCATCTGCCACAGGTCGGACCAATGGCGCTGTGAAATGGCGCGAGTTGACCCCCCGTCAGGGGCGTTTACGACAGACATGGGACGTGGGACGTCCGGGTGCGCGTACGATGCGCCGCATGCCCGGGCAGCCCAGGAACAGTCGTACGTCCGAGGAGTCCAGGAACAACCGGATCCAGCGCCAGGTCATGCAGTTGATCATCGACCGCAGGCTCCGGGCCGGCGCTCTCCTGCCCACCGAGGCCGAGCTCATGGAGGACCTCGGCGTCAGCCGCAACTCCGTGCGCGAAGCGCTGAAGGCGTTGCAGGCCCTCGACATCGTGGAGATCCGGCACGGCTACGGGACCTACGTCGGCCAGGCCTCGCTGACTCCGCTGATCGACGGACTGACGTTTCGCACGCTGGCCCGGTACGACCACGACGACTCGGGCGCGCTCGCGGAGATCCTCCAGGTGCGCGAGGTGCTGGAGGAGGGGCTGATCCGGCGGGTGGCGGCGACGGTCGGCGAGGACGAGCTGGACCGGCTGGAAGCGGTCGTGTCCCGGATGGAGGCGGCGGGGCGGTCCGGGCGGCCCTTTCCGGAGCTGGACCGCGAGTTCCACGAGCTGCTGTACGCCTCGCTCGGCAATGACCTGGTGCCGCAGCTGCTCGCCGCGTTCTGGACGGTCTTCCGCCGGGTGAACGGCGCCCGCGGCCGCCCCGACGACCCCTCGCCCGAGGTCACCGCCCGCCGGCACCGCGACATCGTGACGGCCTTGCGTGCCGGTGACGTGGAGGGGGCGCAGCGGGCGATGACGGTCCATTTCCGGGGCATCGCGGGCTGAAACTCGGCCCCTCCGGCGTTTGAGGAGCGGGGTCCGGGGCGGAGCCCCGGAAGGATGGGACGGGTAGGGGCGGCGGGGGCGAGGAAAAGGGGGTCAGGAATCGAGAAGCGCCGCCACCGGGCCACGGCTAGCGTGACGGACATGGACATCAGCATTCACGCCAGTTTTCTTCCGCACGACGACCCCGACGCCTCCCTGACCTTCTACCGCGACGCCCTCGGCTTCGAGGTGCGCACCGACGTCGGCCAGGGCAAGATGCGCTGGATCACGGTCGGCCCCGCCGACCAGCCCGGTACGTCCATCCTGCTCGCACCCCCCGCCGCGGACCCCGGCGTCACCGACGACGAGCGCCGCGTCATCGCCGAGATGATGGCCAAGGGCACCTACGGCTGGATCCTGCTGGCCACCGGGAACGTCGACGACACCTTCGAGAAGGTGCAGGCGAGCGGCGCCGAGGTCGTCCAGGAGCCCACCGACCAGCCGTACGGCATCCGCGACTGCGCCTTCCGCGACCCCGCGGGCAACCTGGTCCGTATCCAGGAGCGTGGCTGAGCCGATGACCGAGCCGCACATCGCCGACAGTCACGAACTGATCCGCGTGCACGGCGCGCGGGAGAACAACCTCAAGGACGTCAGCATCGAGATCCCCAAGCGCCGGCTGACGGTGTTCACCGGGGTCTCGGGCTCGGGCAAGAGCTCGCTGGTGTTCGACACGATCGCCGCCGAGTCGCAGCGGCTGATCAACGAGACCTACAGCGCGTTCCTGCAAGGGTTCATGCCGAACCTCGCGCGGCCCGAGGTCGACGTCCTGGACGGCCTGACCACCGCCATCACCGTCGACCAGCAGCGCATGGGCTCCGACCCGCGCTCCACCGTCGGCACCGCCACCGACGCCAACGCGATGCTGCGCATCCTCTTCAGCCGGCTCGGCAAGCCGCACATCGGCCCGCCCGCCGCGTACTCCTTCAACGTCGCCTCGGTCTCGGCGCAGGGCGGTTTCACCGTCGACCGGGGTGCCGACAAGACCAAGACCGAGAAGGTCAGCTTCAGCCGCACCGGTGGCATGTGCACGCACTGCGAGGGCCGGGGCCGGGTCTCCGACATCGACCTCACCCAGCTCTACGACGACTCCAAATCGCTCTCCGAGGACCCGTTCACCATCCCCACCTACACGGGAGACGGGTGGGTCGTGCGGGTCATCGCCGAGTCGGGCTTCTTCGACAAGGAGAAGCCGATCGCGAAGTACACCAAGAAGGAGCGGCACGACTTCCTGTACCGCGAACCGACCAAGGTCAAGATCAACGGGGTCAACCTGACCTACGAGGGCCTGATCCCCAAACTCCAGAAGACCTTCCTGTCCAAGGACCGCGAGTCGATGCAGCCGCACATCCGGGCCTTCGTGGACCGGGCGGTCACCTTCGCCGAGTGTCCCGACTGCGGTGGCACCCGGCTCAGCGAGCCGGCCCGCTCCTCGAAGATCGGCAAGGTCAACATCGCCGACGCCTGCGCGATGGAGATCCGTGACCTGGCCGAATGGGTGCGCGCACTGAAGGCGCCGTCGGTGGCGCCGCTGCTCGCCAAGCTCCAGCACAGCCTCGACTCGTTCGTGGAGATCGGCCTCGGCTATCTCTCCCTCGACCGGGCCTCGGGCACGCTGTCCGGCGGTGAGGCGCAGCGCACCAAGATGATCCGCCACCTAGGCTCCTCGCTCACCGACGTCACCTACGTCTTCGACGAGCCCACCATCGGTCTGCACCCGCACGACATCCAGAGGATGAACTACCTGCTGCTGCGGCTGCGCGACAAGGGCAACACGGTGCTCGTGGTCGAGCACAAGCCGGAGACCATCGCCATCGCCGACCATGTGGTCGACCTCGGTCCCGGCGCCGGGACGGCCGGCGGCACCGTCTGCTACGAGGGCACCCTCGACGGGCTGCGCGCCTCCGACACCGTCACCGGCCGCCATCTCGACGACCGGGCCAAGCTCAAGGAGTCGGTGCGCACGCCCACCGGCAAGCTGGCGATCCGCGGTGCCACCGCCAACAACCTCCAGGACGTCGACGTCGACATCCCGCTCGGCGTGCTCTGTGTCGTCACCGGCGTCGCCGGCTCCGGCAAGAGCTCGCTCGTGCACGGCTCGATCCCGGCCCCCGAGGGTGTGGTCTCCGTCGATCAGACCCCGATCCGCGGCTCGCGGCGCAGCAACCCGGCGACGTACACCGGACTGCTGGAGCCGATCCGCAAGGCGTTCGCCAAGGCCAACGGCGTCAAGCCCGCCCTGTTCAGCGCCAACTCCGAGGGCGCCTGCCCCACCTGCAACGGCGCCGGGGTCATCTACACCGACCTGGCGATCATGCAGAGCGTCGCCACGACGTGCGAGGACTGCGAGGGCAAGCGGTTCGACGCGTCGGTGCTGGAGTACCACTTCGGCGGGCGGGACATCAGCGAGGTGCTCGCGATGTCGGTGACCGAGGCGGAGGAGTTCTTCCGGGAGGGGGAGGCCCGGATCCCGGCCGCTCACCGGATCGTCGAGCGGATGGCGGACGTGGGGCTCGGCTATCTCACCCTCGGGCAACCCCTCACCACCCTGTCCGGCGGTGAGCGGCAGCGGCTGAAGCTGGCCGTCCACATGGCCGACAAGGGCGGGGTGTACGTCCTCGACGAGCCGACCACCGGTCTGCACCTGGCCGACGTCGAGCAGCTGCTCGGCCTGCTGGACCGGCTCGTGGAGTCCGGCAAGTCGGTCATCGTCATCGAGCACCACCAGGCCGTGATGGCGCACGCCGACTGGATCATCGACCTCGGACCCGGCGCCGGTCACGACGGCGGCCGGATCGTCTTCCAGGGCACCCCCGCCGACCTCGTCGCCGAGCGCTCCACCCTCACCGGTGAGCACCTCGCCGCCTACGTCGGCGGCTGAGCGGCGATGTGCGTGAATTCCGCACCGGTGCTGGCTCTTCTCTCGTCCCGCTCCCGCCGATCGCGGGAGTGGACGAGATGGGAGCCGACCGGGGAAGATGCGGGTGTGCGATCCAGCCGGTCGACGTCCCAGCCGACGTCCGAGGAACAGCGCCTGCGCACCCTCGCCGCGCTGCGCCGCGTACGTGACCGGATGGACCGGGAGTACGCCCAGCCGCTGGACGTCGAGGCCCTCGCGCGGGGCGTGCACATGTCGGCCGGCCACCTCAGCCGCGAGTTCCGGGCCGCCTACGGTGAGTCGCCGTACAGCTACCTGATGACCCGGCGCATCGAGCGCGCGATGGCGCTGCTGCGCCGGGGTGACCTCAGTGTCACCGAGGTGTGCTTCGAGGTCGGTTGTTCGTCGCTGGGCACCTTCAGTACGCGGTTCACGGAGCTGGTCGGGATGTCGCCCAGTGCGTACCGCCGGGAGGCGGCGGATGCGACGGAGGGGATCCCGTCGTGTCTGTCGAAGCAGGTGACACGGCCGAGGCGCTAGCCCCTTCAGTACCCGCCCGGTGCCTCAGACGAGGGTCTCGGCGAGCAGCTTCGCCGTCTCCACGATCAGCTCGTGGTCGTAGGCGGCGTCCTGCTCCGGCAGCGTCGTCTGGACCGCCAGGACGAGCGGGGTGCCGTCCTCGGTCCAGGCGATGCCGACGTCGTTGTTGGCGCCGTAGAAGCCGCCGCCGGTCTTGTCGGCGACCGCCCAGGTCGAGGGCAGGCCCGCGCGGAAGCGATTGGTGCTGGTGGTGTTGTTCAGCAGCCAGTGCGTGAGCAGGTCGCGGTCGCGGTGGTTCAGGGCGTCGCCGAGGACCAGCCGGGCGTAGGTGCGGCCGATCGCGCGTGGGCTGGTGGTGTCCGTGACACGCCACGGCTCCGCCGAGTTGAGCTCGGTCTCCCAGCGGTCCAGACGGGTCACCCGGTCGCCGAGCGAGCGGGCGAAGCGGGTGACGGCGGTGGGGCCGCCGAGCTCGCGAAGCAGCAGGTTGCCCGCCGTGTTGTCGCTGAACCGGATGGCCACGTCGGCGAGTTCACCGACGGTCATGCCGGTCGCCAGGTTTTGCTTGGTCTTCTCGGAGTTGGCCACCAGGTCCTCCGCCGTGTAGTGGATCCGCTTGGCGAGCACCTCGCCGTGCCGGTCCAGGTCACGCAGGACGGCCGCGGCGGCCAGGGGCTTGAACACCGAGCAGATCGGGAAGAGCTCGTCGGCGCGATGGGTGACGGCCTTCCTCGTACGGACGTTGTACGCGAACACGCCAAGACGGGCGCTGTGCTGCCGCTCCAGTTCGCGCAGGCGGTCGGTGGTGGCGTGGGCGGGCGCGCCGGTGAGGAGTGCGGCGGCGGTGGCGGTGCCTGCGGTGAGCAGGGTGCGTCGGCCTAGGATCTCGGTCTCCTTCGCTCGGATTTCGTCTGACGGATGACGACGTTCTCTTCAATGATCGACGCCAAATGTCATTCCTTGGTTGCCGTGTCGTAGACCATCGGCGGACGGCCAACGCCGCGCCCGCTGGCGACAGTTGACGTATGGAGAACACCAAGGGGATCAGCCGGGCACGATTTCTCGCGGGGGCGGCGGCCGCCGGACTGGCGGGGGCGGTGGCGCTGCCCGCGGGGCAGGCCGCGGCGGCCTCCCGGGAGCAGAGGCACCGGGGCCTGAAGCACCGGGGCGTCGTCTACACCGTCGGCGCGGGTGAGACGCCCGGCACCGCGTGGAGCGCCGCCCGCATGCGCCGGGACATCCGTGTCATCCGCGACGAGCTGCACGCCGACACCGTCGACGTCACCGGCGACGGCGTCGACCGCCTCACCGTCACGGCCGCCGAGGCCGCCGAACGCGGGCTGCACATCTGGCTCCAGCCCACCCTCGGGGACATCCCGGAGAAGGAGATCCTGGACTCGATCGCCGAGTGCGGCCGGTTCGCGGAGCGGCTGCGGCGCCACGGCGCGAGCGTCGACTTCAGCGTGGGCTGCGAGTTCTGGCTGTTCGTGCCGGGGATCATCCCGGGCGAGACGGTCCTGGACCGGGTCGAGAACCTCCAGAACGGCACGGTCGACATGGCGGCGATGCAGCGCCGCCTGGCCCGCTTCACCGCGAAAGCCGCCGCGGTCGGCCGCTCCGTCTTCCACGGCCACCTCAGCTACGCCGCCGCCCAGGACGAGACGTTCGAGCCGGTCGACTGGAGCCTCTTCGACATCATCGGCATCGACTACTACTCCTATTTCCGCGACCCCTCCGACTACGTCCGCGAGCTGCGCCGCCATCTGCGCTGGGGCAAACCCCTGGCCATCACCGAGTTCGGCACCTGCGCCTATGTCGGCGCCCCCGAGACGGCCGGCATGGGCTGGAACATCGTCGACTACACGAAGGAGCCCCACGAGATCAAGGGCGACCCGGTACGCAGCGAGCGCACCCAGGCCGCCTACCTGATGGATCTCCTGGACGTCTTCGAGTCGATGAACCTCTACGCCGCGATGGCCTTCGAGTTCATCACCCCCGACGCCCCCCACCGCCCCGACAACCCCCGCTACGACCTGGACCTGGCGAGCTACGCCATCACCAAGCCGATCCCCACAACCCCGTGGCACTGGGAACCGAAGGAGGCGTTCCACGCTCTGGCCGATCGATACGCAGGTTGCCGCTGAGCGAGCGGCCCAGCAACGCCCTCAGGGGCGCGGGGAACTGCGCGACCAGCCACAACGGCGCCGCACCCGGCACACAACACTCACCCGCAGTACAGATCCCGCTCAGGCCGCACCCCCGACACCAGATACCGCGAAACCGCCGCATCCCCACACGCATTGCCGTTCCCCAGATAGGCCTCATGCCCAGTGGAGTCCACGGTGACCATGACGGCCCTCCTGCCGAACGCCTCGCGCAAGCGAACCGCACCACTGAGCGGCGTAGCCACATCCCGTTCGTTCTGGATCATCAGAACGTTCGACGGCCCCCGATCGCTCACCCGCACCGGCGCCTCCTTCGGCCGCCCCGGCCACGCGACGCACACCATCGCGTTCCTCGGCATGCCCGCCGTCAGCGGATACTTCGCCCGGCTCGCGGCCACGCCCTTCTCGTACACGGAGGCCGCCCTCGGCCACGCGGCGTCGTTGCAGATGGTCGCCGCACCGACCGCGGTGTAGTTCTGGAGCGCCTCCTCCGGCGGGCTCGGCGGCGCCGGCGGCAGCGTCCCCTGCCGCGCGGCCAGCATCAGCTTCGCGAGCCCCGGATAGTCGTCGGGGTCGTAGAGGCTGTTCAGCATGGCCTGGCGCAGCACGTTGCCGTTCAGCTCCGCCGGATTGGCGCCAGGCCACGGCATCGGCTCACGGTCCAGTCGGTCCGCGAGCGCCAGGAAACGCGCCCGCACCTCACCCGGCGTGTCCGCGACCCGGTCCGGATTGCCGGGCCGGGACGCCCACTTGGCGAACTCGGGGAAGTTGTCCTCGACGCCCACATCGAACGCCTTCAGCCATGCGCGCTCCGCCTGCACGGGGTCGGGGTTGTCGCTGCTGTCCAGCACGATCCGGTCGGTGCGCCGCGGGAACAGCTCGGTGTAGGCGGCGCCGATATACGTGCCGTACGAGACGCCCCAGGCGGACAGCCTGCGCTCGCCGAGGGCGGCTCGGATGCTGTCGATGTCGCGGGCGTTGTTCTTGGTACTGATGTGCTTCATCAGCTCACCGCCGTTGCGGGCGCAGGCGTCCGAGATGCGCCGGGCGGTGGCCATGTTCTCGGCGACGGACCCGTTCGGGGCCGGCCAGGGGCGCAGCGCCGTGAGCGCGAGGTCCCGGTGCTCGACCTCACAACTCACCGCGGTCGACGGGGCGTTGCCCCGCGGCGCGAACCCGACCAGGTCGTAGGCCTCCCGCACCTCGCGCGGCATCAGCTTTCCCTTGTCGGAAGGGTGGGCCAGGCTGTCCCCGCCCGGCCCGCCGGGGATCATCAGCAGGACGCCCCGGCGGGCGGACGGGTTCTCGCTGCGGATACGGGAGACGGCGATGTCGATCTTCGGGCCGCCGGGGTCGGCGTAGTCCATCGGCACGGACACGGTCGCGCACTGCTGGCGCGGGTCGAGTCCGGCACCCTCGCACTCGGTCCACTTCAGCGGCGCGGGCGTGCCGGTGGCGGACGCGGTGAGCGGGGTGACGAGTCCGAAGACGACTCCGGAGGTGGCGGCGATCAGGGTGGCACTCTTCGTGATCTGCTTCATGCACAGCAGCCTGACGGATCGTGACGGAGCGTCACATACGGCCAACTCCCCGATCTCCCCGGGGGATTACCCCCGGCCCGCCCTACGCGGAACCCAACCCCAGCACCATGATGAGCCGGTCCTCCCCGGGACCCAGATAATCCCGGTGCATACCTCCGTCGGTGTCGAACCCCAGGGTGCGGTACAGCGTGATCGCCGCCGCGTTGGTCGGCTCGACGGTCAGCCGGACCTCGCGCACCCGCTCCCTGCGCAGCTGCCGCAGCACCTCGAGCATCAGCCGTTTGCCCAGGCCGCGGCCGCGCTGATCGGCGCTGACGGCCAGGCTCAGCACCCAGCACACATAGCCGTCCGAGGTGGTCACGAAGAGGACATAGCCGTGCAGGCACTCCCCGTCGTCGAGGACCAGGATCCGGTCGCCGTGCACGTCGATGTGCTGGCGCAGCACGAAGTACGGGTACGGGTCGTCGGGGAAGACCTCCCGGTCCACCCGGAGGAGCTCGGGCAGGTCCGTATCGGTGACGCCCCTCATCGTCAGTGGCCGATCGCTGCTGTCGGCGAGAAATGCCTGATGGGCGCCGCGACCCAGAAGAGGGAAACGTTCCTCCGGTACAGCCATCAACTGCCCCCTATGTGATGGAATGGTCTCACTCGTGTGGGTGAGCGCCCGTTGCCCGCCGTTTCAGCTGCTCAGTTGGAGATCCGCCCATCTTGAGCAGGGCAATCCAGCGGTTCAAGAGTGCGGCGGGAGTGCGAGATGGCTTTGCCTCGACGCGCTCCCAGTGCGCCTTCCTTTGGTACCGTGAGTGAATGACCCAGAGATCGTCGGGGGGCGTCCAGTTGAAGAACGCTGAGGTGCGCTGGGCGGCATTCGACCCGATCGCCTACGTTGATCACAACTACCGCGACTTACAGGCGGAGGACGCGGAGATCCTGCACATGCTGCGGGATCATTTCGGCGATCATTTCCGGAAGCAGGGCAGCGGCCCCGTGTCCGGTATCGATGTGGGTGCCGGCGCCAATCTCTATCCCGCGCTCTCCATGATGCCGTGGTGCGACGAGATCACGCTCTTCGAGCGCTCGTCCGCGAACGTCGCCTACCTCAGGAGCCAGACCGAGTCCTACGACCGCAACTGGGACCAGTTCTGGAGCGCCCTGTGCCGGCACGAGGCGTACAACTCCCTTGGTGTGGACCCGCGTGAACGGTTCCGCAAGGTCGTCTCGGTCGAGCAGGGCGACCTGTTCGACCTCGCGCGGTACGAGGGGCGGTGGTCCATGGGGACCATGTTCTTCGTCGCCGAGTCCATGACCACGTCCCAGCAGGAGTTCCGGCTCGGCGTCGAGCGTTTCATGCGGGCCCTGGCCCCGGGCGCGCCCTTCGCGGCGGCCTTCATGGAACATTCCAAGGGCTATCACGCGGGTGAGCATTTCTTCCCGGCCTGTGACGTGGGAGAATCCGAGGTGCGCGCGAGTCTTGAGACATTCGCGGGTGACTTCAAGGTGCAACGGCTCGAATCCGCGGCCGAAGTGCGTGACGGTTATTCCGGAATGATCGTCGCCTACGGGTGGCGCAGCAATTCGGACTCGATCATTCCGGTCATTCCGATCGACTGATCAGTGAATTTTCGCAGTGAAGCTTCACAACAGAAGAGGGATATTCCTCGACTGAGGGTAGTGCGGCCTGTGTGAGGGGCATGGGATGCAGATCAAGCCACGCCAGCATCTGCTGGACATCTGGCAGGGAATCGCTCGCCACTCTTTCGACGGGGGAGAGTGGGAATGGGGCGAATGGGGCGGAGAGAGCAGTGTGGCCGACGCCGAGCGGCTGCTCTGCCTGCTGTACCCGGCAACCGAGATCCCCGCGTTCCGGCTCGACGACCCCGACACCACCCAGGAGGACGTCCAGCAGGTCCTGAAGAAGGCCGGTGGGCGACTGGACATCCCGGCCAACCTCGTGACGGCCGCCGCCGACTTCATGCGCACCCACACCGGTGACGACAAGCGGCCCACCTTCGCCGGCGGCTACTACTTCGGCTCGGCGGACAAGAAGAAGGAAGTCACCGAGGAACAACGCCAGTTGGGCGTCGTCGACTCCTACTCCATGTCGATCACCCTGTGCCTGGCGACCCTCGGCTTCCTCAAGATCTACGAGACCAGAACCCGGCGCAGCGACGTCCGGGACACGATCGCCGAACTGCGCCAGGCCACCAGCAACCGGCTGACCGCCGCCATGGTGAGCCTGCTGCGCTCCTTCGTCGTCAACGTCTTCGACACCGACTCCTCGCAGGGCCGCACCCTCACCGAACTCCTCGGCCAGGGGCGGCTGTCGCAGCGCCAGGTGCTGAACAAGTACCAGAGCCGCTTCCGCGCGTTACGCGCGGCGATCGTCGAGAGCGTCTACCTCGGTATCGACGTCCAGGAAGGCCTCAAGGACGAGAACCAGCTCTTCGAGTGCGGCTGGGCCTGGACCATGGTCAAGGACGCGCCCGAGGTCGAGACCACCGAACCCGTCGGCCCGCAGCCCGAGGGCGTCGCCAACCCGGTGCCGTACCTGTACTTCACCGTGGTCGCCCTCGACGGTATCCAGGACCTCTTCTCCGACCGTACCCTCACCCTCGGTCTGCTCAACACCGAACAGCAGCGGCTCGCCGAGGCGCTCCGGCTGCGGTGGGAGCTCACCCAGCAGTACTGGTCCCGCATCGCCCGCTTCGACGAGGACCGCTGGCCCCTGGAGGACATCCCCTGGCGTACGACGGGACAGAAGCTGGAGTCCGAGTACTTCTCGCTCTCCGTCGCCGCCATCCTCGTGCACGACCTGATGCGCCGCCGGGCCACCGACGACGACCTCACCCGCACCGTCGGCATCATGGAGCGCCTCGCCGAGCGCGGCCGCATCACCAGCCGTATGACCCGCGACGACCCCATGGTCCACCAGCTGCACAACGTCGGCGTCGCCCTGCCGTTGCAGGGCAGCGAGCGGCTCGGACCGCCCATGACCTGGGCCATGACCGACTTCTCGGCCCAGCTGCTGAAGCGGACCGTCCAGCTGTGCACGCTGTCGCGCAACCTCGGCTCGCACGACCGGCTGCTGCGGCTCTCCGAGGACATCTTCGACCACATGTGGCGCCGCCGGATCCGGGACGGCGAGGGCGTCGGCCTGTGGGACAACGTGCACGCCGCCTATCCCGACGCGGAGATCCACAAACGGCGTGTACCGGTGTCCTGGAGCATCACCGAGCGTGTCACCGAGGTGATGGTGCAGGCCCACGCCATGTACCGGCAGCCCCCGATCCGCAGCCTCGAACTGACCGATCTGGCAAGGGCGTTGCTCAGTGAGTCCGCGCACCTGCTGGGCAACGAACAGATGGAACCCGCGCCCTCGGACGCCGGCCGGCACGGTATGCAGCTCAGGAACATCGAGGTCAAACTGCGCCGCGCCCGCAGCCTCGTGGACGAACAGCCGGGTACCGCCTACGCGTTGACGCTCGACGTGCTGGGACAGCTCGACTCGCTCGCCCGTGCCCGCGAAGCCGCGGACCGGGGAGTGTGAACCGTGCTGATCTTCGCGGCCTCCGACAAAGGAGGCACGGGCCGCTCCGTCACGAGCGCCAACCTCGCCTACCACCGCGCGATGGCCGGGGACGACGTCTGCTACCTGGACTTCGACTTCGGCTCGCCCACCGCGGCGGCCGTCTTCGACGTGGGCGACGCCCGCCAGGCCACCGAGGACCGCGGACTGCACGCCTACCTCATAGGAGAGGTCAGCGAACCGGCCCGGATCGACGTATGGGCCGAGACGGAGCACCAGGTGCTGCGGTTCCCGCCCCCGGGCAGCGGACGTCTGGTGCTGATGCCGGGTGACGTCAGCGGCGGCGAGTTCGCCACCAGCGACGACAACCTGCGCCGCTGCGTCGACCTGCTGATGACGCTGTACTACGAGTTCGACCTGGTGATCGTCGACCTCAGCGCCGGCCGCTCCTACGCCGTCGACATGGTCCTTGAGGCCACCGCCCAGGCCGAGATGAGCGAGGTCACGGCCCGCTGGCTGGTCTTCCACCGCTGGACCCGCCAGCATGTGGGCGCCGCCGCGAGCCTGGTGTTCGGCAAGCGCGGCATCGTCGCCGGCGGGGTCGAGCGCGGCCACGGCGAGGACGCGCTGCGCAACTCGATCCGCTTCGTGCGGGCCGCCGTACCCGACCCCGAGTCACCGCTGTGGTCGCAGGTCTCGCCCACCCAGTCGGCGTGGATGCGCAAGACCGACGGCGACCTCAAGCAGCTCGCCTCCACGCACGGCATCGGCTACAGCCAGGTCCTCGGCTCGGTCCCGCTCGAACCCGTCCTCCAGTGGCGTGAGCAGCTCATCACCGACGAGGACGTCCTCGACAGCCAGATCGCCAACCAGGAGACCTGGCAGGCGCTCAGCCAGCTCGCCGGGCGGCTGACCGACGACAAGTACTGGGAGCAGGCGTGAGTGAGGCCGTGTTCCAGGAGACCACCGCGGAGCGGCGCACCCAGTCCGTCCCGCTGGCCCACCTCTCGCTGGAGCTGGGCCACCTCTACATGGAGGACTTCGAGGCGGGCCCCGAGCGGCTGGCCGAGCACTTCGCCGAGGTGCGGATCTGGGTGGACGCCGTGCGCGCCTCGGCGGCCCGCCGCAGCAAGCGGCCCCGGATCAGCACCTGCTTCCTCATCGACGACTACTTCACCCGCTTCTCCACCCCGGCCGAGCTGATCCCGATGGTGCTCAAGGAGGCCGAGAAGGCGGGCCTGGTCATCGACTACCTGGCCCGCGAGTCGGCGTGCGCGGTCGCGGAACGTGTCGAGATCGCGGAGTCCGTCATGCACCGCCTGGTGGAGTCCCCGCCGCCGGGCAGCTACGGCGCCCGGCCGTCCGTCAGCCACTCCGGCTGGCTCGCCAACGGCCAGCGCACGCCCTCGACGTCCCGCAGCGCCCTGGGCGAGGTCAAGGGCTGGGCGGCACCCCAGGAGACCGCGGCCCGCAACCACTCCATCTTCATGGACGTCGAGCTGTGGTCCGAGAAGGACGGACAGCGGCTGTGGTCCTGCCCGTTCCTGGCCGCCGTATGGCAACTCGCCAGGCTCGGCCTCTTACGTCACCTCGGCGAGCCCGTGCTGGTGCCCACCCAGTGGGAGGGCGGCGAGTTCCCGCAGGACTGGGACCGGCTGGCACCACTGCTCAGGCTCACCGACACCAAGGCCGCCTTCAGCGCGTACCGCACCTGCAGCCTGATGCCGAACCGCTTCCTCGCCGTCGAGGACGCCGTACGGCTCATCCTGGACCAGATAGACGTCGACGCCGGAGCGCTCCAGCAGGTCGCCGAGCGGTCCGCAGGCGAGGGGATGCCGGTACCCGCGGCGGTCGCACAGCGCGCCACCTACGTCTACTACGAGGAGCCCGGCGACTCCTCCGAGGCCGAGGGGACCTGAGATGGCGACGGCTTTCGGACAACCCGCGCGCTCCGTCCTCGCCTGCGGCGAGGTGCGCACCTGTCTGCTGCCGTCCCATCAGGCGCTGGACGGCCGGGCCGCCGCCCAACTGCTCAGGCTGCGCGCCGACGAACACGTCCGGGTCTCCGAGCGGCCGTCCATGTACGCCCTGTCGCCCGAGGTCCTGACCGGAGTGGACTGCCGGCTGCCCGCCTCCAACGGCTCCAAGGTCCGGGCCGTCGGTACGGTCGCCGTCCGGGCGTCGCTGACCGAGGGCCGGCTGCTGCAGTCGACGGCGTACTTCAGCCTCCCGGCCTCCGGCCCCGACATGCGCCGTCCCTGGGGCCAGTATCTGGTCCGCCCCGGCCTGGTCGAACCCTTCGGCAAGCTGCCCCAACAGGCCACCGCAGAGGGCGTGTTGCAAGGCGCCCGGCGCGGTGAGCTGGACCTCGGGATGATCGCCGAGGGACTGCTGGCCGAGCTGCGCCGCCATCCGCTGCTCGACCGCCGGGTGCCCTTCAAGTCCAGCCCCACGAGGCTGCGTTGGGTCGCGCGCCGCACCACCGACGGCGAGCGGGCGTCCTTGCTGAACTTCACCGTCGCCGAGGGCGGGCTGCGGACCATGGAGCTACGGCTGCCGGAGCACATCCCGGCGGCATCGGCGGCAGGCATTTGCGAGGATCTCGCCCTGCACGACTGGCTTTTGACGACTGTTCAGCACATGCTTGACAACAGTCGGCTCGGTACGGCGGACGGCCCCTCGGTGGTCGAGACGCTGCAACCGGTCGTCGTCCATCTGCTGCATCTGTGGATGCCGCGCGCACACGTGGACCCCGCGCTGGTTCACCTGTGGGACGTGCTGGAGGACAAACCGGGATTCTCCCGCCAGTGGGAGAACCTGAGCCGGCGCATCCGAGATCGACTGGCCCTCCAGGCCGTGGCGACGCCGCACCAGGCGCTGAGCGCACGCTGAGGGACGGTACCGGAAGACACACCCGACGGGGGATGAGAGATGAGTGGAACGCCGTCGTTAGGAGCGGGAAGCAACGGACACCCGGCACCACGGCAGGATCAGCGCATGCCCAAGATGTTCTGGCGGATCCTGATCACGGCCGGAGCGGCGGCCGGCGCCTTCCTGCTGACCAGCGTCCTCAGTGAGGACGACGGCAACATCTGGCAGTGGGTGGCGTCCATCGTCATCGGCAGCGCGGCGCTGATCGTGCAGTTCCTCATCGACTTCGGCGAGCGGTTCGAGAAGGTCGACACCCGCTTCAACGAGATCCTCGCCGCGACGACGCTGTTCAGCCAGGTCGACGGTTCGGTGCTGCGCTCCGACGAGGTGACCCGGCTGGTCCTCGGCTACACCAAGGTCCGTGAGCAGGGCGGCGACATCGTGCAGGCCTTCGCCGAGAAGGAACTCGGCCGGCTCGCCAAGATGATGGAGGGCCTCGGCAGCGGCAGCGCGGACTGCCCCGGCGAGAACCACGAGTGGCTGATCGACATCACCGACTGCGTGAAGATGACCCTCGACGCCACCAGTACCTCGGTGGACCGGGAGTTCTGGAACAGCGGCCCGGCCGAGCGGTACCTCGCCGCGCAGGAGAAGGCGATCAAGCGGCGCGGCGTGGAGATCCGGCGGCTGTTCATCGTGCGGGACCCCGACGAGGTCACCCCGGAACTCAGAGCGCTGTGCGAGAGCCATCGCCGACGGGGCATCGACGCGCGTATCGCGGTCCGGTCCCTGATGCAGTCCAACCCCAGGGTCAGCGACTTCATCGTCTTCGACAGCGAGCTCTGCCACGAGATGAGGCCGGACCAGGAGAACAACCCGGACAGCACGCTGCTGAACACCGAGCCGGACCATATCGAGGACCACATCACCCAGTTCACCGAACTGTGGGCAGAGGCGGAACGTCAGCAGACGGCGCCGCGGGTCACTTCAGAGACGTGAGGAAGCCGTCCCAGGCGTAGGCGGGGATGAGGAGTACGGGACTGTCCGAGGCGAGCTTGGAGTCTCGGACAGGGATGACGCCGGGGACTCCGTCGGCTACCTCGACGCAATTGCCGCCATCGCCGTTGCTGTAGGAGCTCTTGCGCCAGCGGGCGGCGCCGGGGAAGTCGTACGCGACTTCGACGCAGTCCTCGCCGCCGCTCCCGCCGCTGTAACTGCTCTTGCGCCAGCGAGCCTTGCTCAGGTCGTACTCGCGCATCGTCTGTAGTCCTCCGCTGCCGACTCGATCAGGGCCAGGGATGCCTCCCCCGACAACGCGGTGGCCCTGAGCAGATCGTAAGACGACCGGACCCGCTTCACCACAGCTGGGTCGTCCAGCAGATTCCCCGAAAGCACGCCCTCTGTATAGACGGTTGGTGGGGCGTCCTCGAACTCCATCAGCTTGATCATCTTGCCCATCTCCGGATGAGCCCCTGCCGCGGATGACAGCACCTGTACCAGCACCTTGCGCTCTCGCATCAGCGCCGCGATGTGGTCCAGCTGTGCCGCCATGACCTCAGGGGAGCCGACCGGGATGCGCAGGGCCGCCTCGTGCAGGACCGCCCAGTACACGGGCCGTGTGGCGTCCTTGAGGAGCCGAGTCCGCTCCATGCGGCCCATGAGCAGTTCCTCGATGTACTCGTCGGCCGCGAGCGGATTGCTCGCCAGGAACACCGCCCGCGCGTACTTCGGCGTCTGGAGAAGCCCCGGGATCACCATCGGCGCGTACTCGTAGATCTCCGTCGCCAGGCGCTCCAGTTCCGCCACATGCGCGAAGTACTCGGTGTAAGGCTGCTCCTTGATGAGCTTTCGCCAAAGTCGCTCGAAAATACCGTCGGTTTGCAGGGCCTCATCAATCCGCTGGGCCACGTCGAGTTGCGGCTTTCGAATTGCCTGTTCGAACTGGCCGATGTATCCACCGGAGACAAATACCCGGGAACCCAACTCCACCTGAGTGATACCGGCGTTCTCCCGGCGCCGTTTCAGCTCCGCTCCGAAGAACTCCCACGCCGCCTGACGCGAACCGTTGGCCATGGCCAACCCCCTTGCACTGCCCCGCACTTGTAGGGCACAGACTCCTGCCGAGTGTAGGCGTCGCAGGTCACCATGGAGATGGGAAGCGTGAAACCCGAATTCGAGGGGAGTCAGGTGACGGCACGACACTCGGCGCGCTGCGTCGAAGAAGCGGAGGAAGCAGTGAAGGAATTGCGGGCGGTGCTGGAGAACGCAGGAATTACGCTCCCGACACTCCGGATCGATCCGGCGAGTCTTGCGCGTGAGGCTCCGTGCCCGCTCGTCGAATTGGGCCGTTGTTCCGTGGAGACCGCGCAGCGCCTCGCCGCGGTGCTGCGATGAAACCGCCGATCGGTGCGTATGTCGTCGACACCCGTTCGGGTCGCATCGGCATAGTGATGGGGCACGAAGGTCCGTACGTACAGCTGAGACCGTACGGCGGCGGCAAGGAATGGGACGCCGAGCCGGCGGCCGTACGTACCGCGACGCCCGCCGAGCGGCTGCGGGCCGCGACGGCGTACGCGAACGCACGCAGCAGGGGTGAGGTTCCTTGACGTAGGGGGGTGCGCATAGGGTGCGGCGGCATGGCCTTGTGGAGATGGAGAAGGCGTGGTGTGAAGGCGGCCCGCCGCTACCCCGTGCCGCTCACCACGCACCAGCTGTGGATGGTGTCGCTGAGCGCGCCGGTGAGCCGGGACAAGAGCGCCTCGCGGACGACGCTGTACCCGTATGTGCGGATCGACGACGACAGTGCCCGGCGCTGGCTGGCCGACCAGTGGGAGATCACCTCGCGTGAGGAGCTGGTCGACCGGCTCGACGACCTGTCCCGCAGCGGTTACCGGGCGCGGGCGTACCGGCAGATCGGCGTCTCACCGCTGGCCTGGGACGCCGCGCTGTACGTCGACATCACACGGCGCGGCTTCGCCTGCGGGCTGATCGGTGAGGCCGACGCCTGGACCGCCCTGAAGAACATCGTGCCGACGGTGGTGCGGCAGTACGCCTCCTGGCAGGAGTACGCCGATCACTATCTGCTCGGACGGCAGGTGTGGCGGGCCGGGCTGCGGGACGCGGCGGAGTCCGATCTGCCGGCGTCGCAGGCGGTCGCCGACGAGCATCTGAAGGCGCTCCTGGACCCGGCGAACCGCGCCAGCCCGTGGAACCGGGCCCCCTGGGACGCGATCAGTCACCCCGACCGCACCCCCTGACCCCCGCCGTACGCGAGAATGGCCCCATGAGTCTGTTCCGCGACGACGGCATCGTGCTGCGCACCCAGAAGCTGGGTGAGGCGGACCGGATCATGCTGTGCTTTCCCGGGGGACGCTGCAATCGATTGCGGCTGCGCCGCGGGCCGGACCCCCGGCCGGAACACAGCGGAGGCCGGCGATGAGTCTTTTCCGGGATGACGGCATCGTGCTGCGCACCCAGAAACTCGGTGAGGCGGACCGGATCATCACGCTGCTCACCCGGGGGCACGGGCGGGTGCGGGCCGTGGCGCGGGGCGTACGGCGGACCAAGTCGAAGTTCGGTGCCCGGCTCGAACCGTTCTCCCACGTCGACGTGCAGTTCTTCGCGCGGGGGAGCGAGCTGATCGGGCGCGGGCTGCCGCTGTGCACCCAGAGCGAGACCATCGCGCCGTACGGCGGCGGGATCGTCAGCGACTACACCCGCTACACCGCCGGCACGGCCATGCTGGAGACCGCCGAGCGGTTCACCGACCATGAGGGCGAACCGGCGGTGCAGCAGTATCTGCTGCTGGTCGGGGCCCTGCGGACGCTGTCCCGCGGGGAGCACGCGCCCCACCTCGTTCTCGACGCCTTCCTGCTGCGGTCGCTCGCCGTCAACGGCTACGCCCCGACCTTCAGCGACTGTGCGAAGTGCGGTATGCCCGGACCGAACCGCTTCTTCTCGGTCGCCTCCGGGGGCTCGGTCTGTGTCGACTGCCGGGTGCCCGGTAGCGTCGTACCGTCCCCGCAGACCCTGGAACTGCTCGGGGCGCTGCTTACGGGCGACTGGGAGACCGCGGACGCCTGCGAGCCGCGCTACGTCCGGGAGGGCAGCGGACTGGTGTCGGCCTATCTGCACTGGCACCTGGAGCGCGGACTGCGTTCGCTTCGGTACGTGGAAAAGTAAGAGCAAGGGAGACGACGGGCACATGGCTGTGAGTGGGTTCCTGGGGCGCCGGCGACGCGAGTACAAGGCGCCGGAGCCGCACCCGTCCGGCGCCCGCGCGCCGAAGCTCCCGGGTGAGCTGATCCCGAAGCATGTGGCGATCGTCATGGACGGGAACGGCCGCTGGGCCAAGGAGCGCGGACTGCCGCGCACCGAGGGCCACAAGGTCGGCGCCGAGCGGGTGCTGGACGTCCTCCAGGGTGCCGTCGAGATGGGCGTGGGCGCGATCTCCCTGTACGCCTTCTCCACCGAGAACTGGAAGCGCTCGCCCGACGAGGTGCGCTTCCTGATGAACTTCAACCGGGACTTCATCCGCAAGACCCGGGACCAGCTGGACGAGCTGGGAGTCCGGGTGCGCTGGGTCGGGCGGATGCCCAAGCTGTGGAAGTCGGTCGCCAGGGAGCTGGAGATCTCCCAGGAGCAGACCAAGGACAACGACAAGCTGACCCTGTACTTCTGCATGAACTACGGCGGGCGGGCCGAGATCGCGGACGCCGCGCAGGCCCTCGCCGAGGACGTACGGGCCGGTCGGCTCGACCCGTCCAAGGTCACCGAGAAGACCTTCGCGAAGTACCTCTACTACCCGGACATGCCGGACGTGGACCTGTTCCTGCGCCCGAGCGGCGAGCAGCGCACCTCCAACTACCTTCTCTGGCAGAGCGCCTACGCCGAGATGGTCTTCCAGGACGTGCTGTGGCCGGACTTCGACCGGCGTGATCTGTGGCGCGCCTGCGTGGAGTTCGCCTCGCGCGACCGGCGGTTCGGCGGCGCGATCCCGAACGAGGAACTGCTCGCCATGGAAGGCCGCACCGAGGAGAGCTGACCTCCCGCACACAGCCGAACGGCCCCGCTCCACCGAAGTGGTGCGGGGCCGAGACGGTTCAGCGGCTGGCGGTCGCGCAGTCCTCGCAGGTGCCGAAGATCTCCACCGTGTGCGCCACGTTCACGAAGCCGTGCTCCGCGGCGATCGCGTCCGCCCACTTCTCCACGGCCGGGCCCTCGACCTCGACCGCCTTGCCGCAGACGCGGCAGACCAGGTGGTGGTGGTGCTCGCCGGTCGAGCAGCGGCGGTAGACCGACTCACCGTCGGAGGTGCGCAGGACGTCGACCTCGCCGGCGTCGGCCAGGGACTGGAGGGTGCGGTACACCGTGGTGAGGCCGACCGAGTCGCCCTTGTGCTTGAGCATGTCGTGGAGCTCCTGCGCGCTGCGGAACTCGTCGACCTCGTCCAGGGCCGCCGCCACGGCGGCCCGCTGTCGAGTCGCGCGGCCCTTCACGGGCGGTCCAGCGGTCGTCACCGGTTTGCCTCCTCACGTCTGCGCCTTGCCGGGCCATTGTGCCAGCCCGGACTGAGCGCGGTCAGACGCTCACCTTCCCGTCGCTGTCCCTGCTGGCCGGAATTGCGCACTCCGCCGGGTCGCCCGAGGGCTGCGCAGCCGCCAGGGCACGGGCCCTGCGCCGGGCCAGCGGTGTCGCCAGCGCGGTCAACGCGATGAACGCGCCAATTGTCAGCAGCACGATCGTCGCGCCGGGCGGCACGTCCTGGTAGTACGACGTCACGGTGCCGCCGATGGTCACCGTGATGCCGATCGCCACGGCGATGGCGAACGTCGCCGCGAAGCTGCGCGTCAACTGCTGCGCCGCCGCCACCGGTACCACCATCAGCGCGCTCACCAGCAGCAGGCCGACCACCCGCATGGCGACCGTCACGGTCACCGCCGCGGTGATCGCCGTCAGCAGGTTCAGGGCGCGCACCGGAAGGCCGGTGACGCGCGCGAACTCCTCGTCCTGGCTCACCGCGAACAGTTGACGGCGCAGACCGAGTGTGACAAGCACCACGAAGGCGGCGAGCAGAACGATCGCCGTCACGTCCGACTCGCTCACCGTGGACAGGGAGCCGAAGAGGTACGACGTCAGGTTCGCGTTGGAGCCGTTGGGCGCGAGGTTGATCAGCATCACGCCGCCGGCCATGCCGCCGTAGAACAGCATCGCGAGCGCGAGGTCGCCGCGCATCCTGCCGTACCAGCGGATCAGTTCCATGACGATCGCGCCGAGCACCGACACCAGCGTCGCCATCCACACCGGCGACCAGGAGAGCAGGAAGCCGAGGCCCACGCCGGTCATCGCGACATGGCCGATTCCGTCGCCCATCAGGGCCTGGCGGCGCTGCACGAGGTAGATGCCGACGGCGGGGGCGGTGATGCCGACCAGGACGGCGGCGAGCAGCGCCCGCTGCATGAAGTCGTAGTTCAGGAGGTCCATCAGCTCAGCAGCCCCGTCCGGATCGGTTCGGCGTCGTGAGCCGCGTGCGGGTGTACGTGGTCGTGGCCGGGCAGCGCGTGCTGGCCGAGCGCCTTCGGGGGCGGCCCGTCGTGCAGGACACAGCCGTCGCGCAGGACGACCGCCCGGTCGATCAACGGCTCCAGGGGGCCCAGTTCGTGCAGGACGAGCAGGACCGTCGCACCGCCCGCGACCTGCTCCCTGAGCGTGTGCGCGAGCACTTCCTGGCTGGCCAGGTCCACGCCCGCCATCGGCTCGTCCATGATCAGCAGCTCGGGCCGGGAGGCCAGCGCGCGGGCGATGAGCACCCGCTGGTGCTGGCCGCCGGACAGCGCGTTCACCGAGTCCTTCATCCGGTCCGCCATGCCGACCAGCTCCAGGGCCTGCCGTACGGCCGCGTGGTCGGCCTTGCGGAAGACGCCGAAGCGGGTGCGGGACAGACGGCCCGAGGAGACGACCTCGCCGACCGTGGCGGGCACGCCGCCCGCGGCCGTGGTGCGCTGCGGGACGTAGCCCACCCGCGCCCAGTCGCGGAACCGGGACCGCGCGGTGCCGAACAGCTCGATCTCGCCGGCGCTGACCGGCACCTGGCCGATGACGCTGCGCACGGCCGTCGACTTGCCCGAGCCGTTGGCGCCGAGCAGGGCGACGACCTCACCGCGGCGCACGGTGAGGTCGATGCCGCGCAGGACGGGGCGCGAACCCAGCTCGGCGCGGACGCCGCGCAGCGATATGACGGGCTCGGTCATGCCGTCCTCCATGGGGTTGATCATTTGGCTCCCAGGGCCTTCTCCAGGGCCGCGAGGTTGGCCTGCATGACCGCGATGTAGTCGTCGCCCTTGGACTTGTCCGTGATGCCTTCGAGCGGGTCGAGGACATCGGTCTTCAGACCGGCGTCGTCGGCGAGGGTCTTCGCGGTCTTGTCGGACACCAGCGTCTCGTAGAAGACAGTGGTCACGCCGTCGGCCTTGGCCTCCTCCTGGAGCTCCTTGATCCGGGCCGGGCTGGGCTCGCTCTCCGGGTCGAGGCCGGAGATGGCCTCCTGGGTCAGGCCGTAGCGCTCGGCGAGGTAGCCGAAGGCGGCGTGGTTGGTGAAGAAGACCTTGGTTTTGGTGTTCTTGAGGCCGTCCGCGAACTCGGTGTTCAGCCCGTCGAGCTTCTTGACCAGGGCGTCGGTGTTCTTCTTGTAGTCGGCCGCGTGGTCGGGGTCCGCCTTCTCGAAGGCAGCGCCGACGCCCTTGGCGATCTCGGCGTACTTCACCGGGTCGAGCCAGACGTGCGGGTCGAGCGCGTGCTCCTCCTCCTCGGAGTGCGCCTCCTCGCCCTCGTGCTCGTGCTCGACGTCGCCGTGGTCCTCCAGCTCGGTGAGGGTGGCGGCGTCGATCTTCGTCTTCAGACCGGCCTGGCCGATGGCCTCGTCGACCGAGGGCTGGAGACCCTTGAGGTAGAGGGCCGCGTCGGACTCCTCCAGCTGGGCCCGCTGCTGGGCGCTGATCTCCAGGTCGTGCGGCTCCTGGCCGGGCTCGGTGAGGCTGGTGACCTTCACATGGGAGCCGCCGATCTGCTCGGCGAGGAAGGCCATGGGGTAGAACGACGCGACGACGTCGAACTTGTCCGTGTTGCCCGCGGCCGCGCTGTCGGAGGAGCAGGCGGAGAGGGTGCCGATACCGAGAGCGGTGACGGCCGCGAGGGCGATCCCGGATATGTGAGGTCGTCGTACGTTCATGACAGTCATTTTCAGCAAAGTTGGAAACGATTGTCAACAAGCGTGAGCGGCCGTCCACAGAGGGCTACCGATTTGGTTGAGGGGGAGGCCCCGCCGGTACCCTGAAGCATTCGCTGTGAAGCGCCTCGCTTCGTCGCCCGTCGTCGTAATGAAGAGAGCACCGTGGCCGCCGACAAGATCGACACCATCGTCAGCCTGAGCAAGCGCCGTGGCTTCGTATTCCCTTGCAGTGAGATCTACGGCGGCCAGCGCGCCGCCTGGGACTACGGGCCGCTGGGTGTCGAGCTCAAGGAGAACCTCAAGCGTCAGTGGTGGCGCTACATGGTGACCTCGCGCGAGGACGTCGTCGGTATCGACTCGTCCGTGATCCTGGCCCCCGAGGTCTGGGTCGCCTCCGGACACGTCGCCACCTTCACGGACCCGCTCACCGAGTGCACCTCCTGCCACAAGCGGTTCCGTGCGGACCACCTGGAGGAGGCGTACGAGGCCAAGAAGGGCCACCTCCCGGAGAACGGCCTCGCGGACGTCAACTGCCCGAACTGCGGCAACAAGGGCCAGTTCACCGAGCCCAAGCAGTTCTCGGGCCTCCTGTCCACCCACCTCGGCCCGACGCAGGACTCCGGCTCCATCGCCTATCTGCGCCCCGAGACCGCCCAGGGCATCTTCACCAACTTCGCCCAGGTGCAGACCACTTCGCGCCGCAAGCCGCCGTTCGGCATCGCCCAGATGGGCAAGTCGTTCCGCAACGAGATCACGCCCGGCAACTTCATCTTCCGCACCCGTGAGTTCGAGCAGATGGAGATGGAGTTCTTCGTCAAGCCGGGCGAGGACGAGAAGTGGCAGGAGTACTGGATGGAGCAGCGCTGGAACTGGTACACCGGTCTCGGCCTGCGCGAGGAGAACATGCGGTGGTACGAGCACCCGAAGGAGAAGCTCTCCCACTACTCCAAGCGCACCGCTGACATCGAGTACCGCTTCCAGTTCGGCGGCAACGAGTGGGGCGAGCTGGAGGGCGTCGCCAACCGCACCGACTACGACCTGGGTGCGCACTCCAAGGCCTCCGGCCAGGACCTCTCCTACTTCGACCAGGAGGCCGGCGAGCGCTGGACGCCGTACGTCATCGAGCCCGCGGCCGGTGTCGGCCGCGCGATGCTGGCGTTCCTGCTCGACGCCTACGTCGAGGACGAGGCGCCGAACGCCAAGGGCAAGATGGAGAAGCGCACCGTGCTGCGCCTGGACCACCGGCTGGCTCCCGTGAAGGTCGCGGTCCTGCCGCTGTCCCGCAACCCGGAGCTCTCGCCCAAGGCCAAGGGCCTCGCCCAGGCGCTCCGGCAGAACTGGAACATCGAGTTCGACGACGCCGGTGCCATCGGCCGCCGCTACCGCCGCCAGGACGAGATCGGCACGCCGTACTGCGTGACGGTCGACTTCGACACGCTCGAGGACAACGCGGTGACGGTGCGTGAGCGCGACTCCATGAAGCAGGAGCGCATCTCCCTCGACCAGATCGAGGGCTACCTCGCGAGCCGCCTCGTCGGCGCCTGAGTGATCCGCTGAAAACCCCGATTCCGTTACGGACGTCACAGACGTAACGGAATCGGGGTTTTTGCCGTCCATGGGGCGGTCCGCTCCGAAGGAGAGGTCATGCGCGGCCCGCAGCGGGCGGGGCGCGGCGAGGAACCTCTCACGGGGGCATCATGCGCAAGCAAGCAGTGATCGGGGCGTCCGTACTCGCTCTGGCGATCGGATCGGTCGGCTATGTGGCGGCGAGCGACGGTGACCGGAACGCCGGCTCCGCCGCCGGTATCGAGGCGAAGGGCGGCGTCGGGGGCGCGCTGCCGCAGGCGGCCGGGAACCGGCTTGTCGCCGTCGGACTCACCGCCGACCAGCGTCTGGTCCGCTTCCGGGTCGAGCGGCCCGGAGTCGTCCTCCCGCTGGGCGGGGTGAGCGGGCTCAAGGGCGACAGCAGGCTCGTCGGCATCGACTACCGGGTGCAGAACAACAAGCTGTACGGCGTCGGCGACAAGGGCGGCGTCTACACGATCCGTGAGATCGGCGCGAAGGCCACCAAGGTGTCGCAGCTGAGCGTCGCCCTGCAGGGCCGGTCCTTCGGCGTCGACTTCAACCCGGCCGCCAACCGGCTGCGCGTCATCAGCGACACCGGCCAGAACCTCCGCCACAACATCGACGACCCGGCCGGCGCACCGGCCGCCGGCACGACGGCCGTCGACGGCACGCTCACCAACCCGCCGGTGCCGCCCGCGACCACCGGTGCGACGGCGACGGGGGTGACGGGAGCGGCGTACACGAACAACGACCTCGACCCGGCGACCGCCACGACCTTGTTCGACCTCGACACCGTCCAGGACCAGGTCTCCGTGCAGTCCCCGGCCAACGCGGGCAACCTGGCGCCGACGGGGAAGACCGGCGCGGACCTGCCGTCCGACGCGGGCTTCGACATCTACAGCTCCCCGTCCGCCGCCACCAACACCGGCTACGCGGTGACCGGTTCACGCACCCTGCGGATCGACCTCCTGACCGGCAGGGCGACGGTCACCGGCGGCTTCCCGAAGAGCCGGCAGGTGGTGGACCTGGCTCTGCCGCCGCGGCAGGGCTGAGCCCGGGACGAGGCGTCGCGCCGGGGAGCGGATTGGTCCGGCAGCCAGGTCGCCGATTGGCCCTGTATGCCGGTGCGGCGGCCGCGGCAGGCTGGCCGGCATGAGTCTCGCCTTCCTCCTCACCACCCTTGTCGTCGTCGCCACCCCCGGCACCGGCGTCGTCTACACACTCGCCGCCGCGCTGTCCCGGGGACGGCGGGCGAGTGTGGTGGCCGCTCTCGGGTGCACGCTCGGGATCGTGCCGCACATGCTGGCCACGATCACCGGCGTCGCCGCGCTGCTGCACACGAGCGCGACCGCCTTCCAGGTGCTGAAGTTCGCCGGGGTCGCCTATCTGCTGTACATGGCGTGGGCGACGCTCAAGGACAAGGAGGCACTCGTGGTGGACGACGCACCCGCGCCGCTCTCCGCGGGGCGGGTGGTCGTGCGGGGCGTGCTGATCAACATCCTCAATCCGAAGCTGACGATGTTCTTCTTCGCCTTCCTGCCGCAGTTCGTGGACCCGGGCGAGGCCAACGCGCTGCCCCGCATGCTCGCGCTCAGCGGGGTGTTCATGGCCGCGACGTTCGCGGTCTTCGCGGCGTACGGCGTCCTCGCCGCCTCCGTACGCAGCCACGTCACCTCCCGTCCCCGGGTGATGGCGTGGCTGCGGCGGACCTTCGCCGGGTCGTTCGTGGCCCTGGGGGCAAAGCTGGCGCTCACCGCCCGCTAGGCGCTGCGCGGCTGTGCCGTCTTCGGCTGCGGCGCCGTTGTGGCTGGTCGCGCAGTTCCCCGCGCCCCTTGGGAGTTGCCGGGACCCGGCGTTGATGGTGGCCGTCGCCCTGGGCGTTCCAAGTGGATCAGGAGCGGGCTGCTGCCGAACAGGCTGAGTCGCTGGACGTGGACGGGGGACAGGCCGAACGCCAGGGCGTGGGCCAGTCCGCGGGCATCCGGTAGGAGTACGACCGCGCGTCCGTCGTGGGTCAGGACCCTGGCGAGTTCGCGCCACCAGCTCTCCGGGTGCCCGGCGAGGCGGCCGCCCGCGCCGACCTGTGCGCCCCACGGCGGGTTGCACAGCACCCGGTCCACGCTGCGGTCGGCCACGGGGAGAGCCCCGGCGTCGCCGTGGCGGACCGTGACCGGCAGCGGGCCGGCGTTCTCCCGTGCCGCCCGGCGCGCGTCCGGGTCGAGGTCGAAGCCGAGCAGGGTGGTGCCCGGCACCGTGTGATGGGCCTCGATCAGCAGGGTGCCCGCGCCGCAGCACGGATCCAGCACCCGCTGCCCCGCCCGGAGTTCGGCCGCCTGGGCCATGGCGGCGGCGACCGGCGGGTGCAGGGTGCCCGCGATCGTCGCGTTCTTGTAGGCACGCCGGTGCGCCGGGCGCCGGCCCAGGCGCAGCAGCAGGCCGGCGTGGGTGCCGTCCAGGGTCAGCCGCCAGCCGCTGTGACCGGCCGGGGGTGCCTCACCGTGCCGGCGCGAGTGGTACGGCACCCCGACGCGCTCGGCCAGCACCCGGCCGACGGTGTCCTCGATGTCGTAGCGGTTGTACGTCCTGCGTCCCAGGAAGGACGCCGAGATCTCGATGCCGTTGCCGAAGCCGGACGGGCCGCCGTGGGTCCGGCGCCCCCGCGCCAGCCCCTCCAGGTCGACCGTGCGGGCCAGTTCGGCCAGTTCGGTCAGGTCGCTCTTGTGCGGGCCGATGTCGTGCCGGCGGTGGGCCAGCAGGAAGACATCGTCGGCGGTGCGCAGCCGAAGGGCGATGTCGTCCGTTGCCCGGAAACCCACCTCGCGGTGGCCGATCCACTCGATGGTCGCGGAACGCGTCCGCAGAATCTCGGTGCCGAGGGCGGACTCCAGCCCGCGTACGCACCGAGCCACCAGGAACACGCGCGGTGTGCGCATGATGCCGTCTTCTCCCACGTCGAAGCCCGGGACGGTGGAGGACCGTCCCGCTTCGCCGGCGCCGGGGTGTTCCGCGTCGTGCCGACGGAGCGGCTAGCGGAGGTGGAAGAAGTACGTCATCGTCATGATCGAAAAAGCGTACCAGCCGGTCGGGCTTCCGTGAGAGGCTGCGGCATGGCCGTCATTCACCACACCACGCTCAAGCCGACGAAGCTGGAACTGCTCACCGCCTGGCTGCCCACCCGCCCGTGGTGCGCCGGTGAGGGTGCGCCCCGGCTCGCGAAGGCCGGCGGTTTCCGGCTGGACGACCCGCAGGGCGAGGTCGGGATCGAGTTCATGGTGGTCAGCGATGACACGGGTCCCGAGCCGGTCTGCTATCTGACCCCGCTGACCTATCGCGGGGCGCCTCTCGACGGCGCCGAGCACGCCCTCGTCGGGACCATGGAGCACGGCGTGCTGGGACCGCGCTGGGCCTACGACGGCTGCCACGACCCGGTGCTGGCCGCCCAGTTGCGGGCCCTGGTCGAGGGGCGGGTCCAGGCACAGGCGCAGAGCGTCACCGACGCCGTCGACCGGGAGGTCACCCGCTCGTACACCGGCCCGGGGCTCGCGACGGAGCAGGGTGCCGTCCGGGTCGTCGAGGACTCGGCGGAGGGCACCCTGTCGGCCGCGCCGGACGGCACGACTCTCCGGCTGCACCGCGTTCTGCGGCCCGCTCCGCAGGGCGAACCGCTGCCGGAAGGGGCCGTCGGGCATGTCGGCGGCGCCTGGCAGCTGCCGGACGGCACCCGCGTGCACGGCCTGTTCGCCACCCTGCACGCGGGCACCACGGGCTGATCAACGGCCCTGCAACGACCTGACGTTGTCACCGAACGTCCAGTTCTTCGAGCCGTCCCAGTTGATCGACCAGGTCATCAGGCCCTTGAGCGAGGTGCCGTAGTGCCGCCAGGCCTGGGCGACGAGGGACGGTGACATGTGGCCGCCGCCCGCGCCGGGCTGCGCGGGCAGGCCGGGCACCTGCTTGTCGTAGGGCACCTTGATGGTGGTGCCCTGCACTACAAGGCCCTTGTTGAGGCAGTCGGTCTGCGCGACGAAGCCCTCGACGGTGCCGGCGGAGTAGGAGTCGCCGGAGCAGCCGTACATGCTGCCGTTGTAGTACTGCATGTTCAGCCACCACAGGCGGCCGTTGTCGGCGTACTTCTTCACGATGGGCAGATACGCGCCCCAGATCGAGCCGTAGACGACGCTGCCGCCGGTGACGTACGCCGTCTCCGGGGCCATCGTCAGACCGAAGTTGGACGGCATCCGGGCGAGGATCCCGTCGATGATGCGGATCAGGTTCGCCTGGGACGTGGACAGTTGGCCGATGGTGCCGCTGCCGGTCAGGCCCGTCTCGATGTCGATGTCGATGCCGTCGAAGTTGTACTTCTGCAGGATCGGGACGATCGTCGCCACGAACCTGTCGGCCACGGCCGTCGAGTTGAGGTCGATGCCGGCCGTCGCGCCGCCGATCGACATCAGGATGGTCTGCCCGGCCGCCTTCGCCGCGCACATCTCCGCGGGGGTGGCCACCTTCACACCCGAGTCCATGCCGTCCTCCCACAGCGCGGTGCCGTCGGAGCGGATGACCGGGAACGCCGCGTTGAGCACGTTGTAGCCGTGCGCGGCGATACGGGAGTCGGTGATCGGGGTCCAGCCGAACGGCGGGTGGACGCCGTTGGCGGCGCCGTCCCAGTTCTCCCAGTAGCCCTGGAGCACCTTGCCGGACGGCTTGGACTTGACCGCGCAGGTGTCGGCGGCGGACGCGGGGGATGCGGCGGGGAGCTGGGTGAGACAGACGGTCGCCAGTGCCGCGGTGAGCAGGCTGAGGGCGCGGCGGAGCATACGGGGCCTCCCGGTGGGGGTCGGGGCGCGCGATGTCGTAGGCATGACAGTGCTCGTGGTCCAGACCTTTCGTCAATAGGTCTGGACCACATCGGGTGAGCCGGAGGGTGGGCGGACAGGTATGGAATGACAGATATTGAAATCTGTCATCTGTTAAGGCATGGTGGAGGCATGACGATGCAAACCCGCACCCTCGGAACCACCGGCCCCCAGGTCTCCGCCCTCGGCCTCGGCTGCATGGGCATGTCCGCGCTGTACGGCGACGCGGACCGGACCGAGTCGATCGCCACCGTCCACGCCGCCCTGGAAGCGGGCGTGACCCTCCTTGACACCGGCGACTTCTACGCCATGGGCCACAACGAGTTGCTGATCGGCGAGGCCCTGCGCACCGCGCCCGCCGCCCTGCGCGAACAGGCCCAGGTCAGTGTGAAGTTCGGCGCGCTGCGCTCCCCGGACGGCGACTGGATCGGACACGACGGCCGCCCGGCCGCCGTGAAGAACTTCGCCGCCTACTCCCTCCAGCGCCTGGGCGTCGACCACATCGACGTCTACCGGATCGCCCGGCTCGACCCCGACGTACCGATCGAGGAGACGGTCGGCGCGATCTCGGAACTGATCGAGAAGGGGTACGTCCGCCATGTCGGGCTGAGCGAGGTCGGCGCCGACACCATCCGCCGGGCCGCCGCCACCGCCCCCGTCGCCGACCTCCAGATCGAGTACTCGCTCATCTCCCGCGGCATCGAGGAGTCGGTCCTGCCGACCACCCGTGAGCTGGGCATCTCCATCACCGCGTACGGCGTCCTGTCCCGCGGGCTGATCTCCGGCCACTTCACCCGCGACCGGCAGCTCGGCGCCAACGACTTCCGGGCGTACTCGCCCCGCTTCCAGGGCGAGAACCTCCAGCACAACCTCGACCTCGTCGAGGCGCTGCGGAAGATCGCCGAGCGGAAGGGTGTCTCCGTCGCCCAGATCGCCATCGCCTGGGTGCTCTCCCGCGGTGACGACATCGTGCCCCTCGTCGGCGCCCGCACCCGCGAGCGGCTCACCGAGTCCCTCGGCGCGCTGGCCGTCACGCTGGACGACGCCGACCTCGCGGCGATCGAGCGGGCGGTGCCGGCGGACGCGGCGGCGGGCGACCGCTACCCGGCCCCGCAGATGGCCCACCTGGGCAGCAAGTGACCAGGTCCCTGCCAGGTACGGTCTAGGGCATGTCACCGACGCCCCAGACCCTGACCGCCGAGCGCATCCTCGAAGCCACCGAGGAGGTCCTGCGCCGCCACGGCCCGGCCAAGGCCACCGTGGTCGACGTGGCCCGCGCGCTCGGCGTCAGCCATGGCAGCGTCTACCGGCACTTCCGTACGAAGGCGGCCCTGCGCGAAGCGGTCACCAAGCGGTGGCTGGACCGGACCACGCAGGTGCTCGCGGCCATCGTCGCGGCACCGGACCTGGACCCGGAGACCCGGGTGCGCGAGTGGCTCGCGGCGCTCTTCGCGGCCAAGCGGCGCAAGGCTTTCGACGACCCCGAGCTGTTCGCCACGTACACGGTGCTGACCACCGAGACCGCCGAGACGGTCGTCGGCGAGCACATCGCCGAACTCACCGGCCAGCTCACCGAGATCGTGCGCACGGGCGTCGCCGCGGGCGCCTTCACCGCCGAGGACCCGGCCGTCACCGCCGGGGCCCTGTTCCGGGCGACCGACCGCTTCCACGACCCGCACTACGCCCGGGAGTGGGAACAGCCGGACGTGGAGGGCGACTTCGAAGCCCTCGTCGACCTGCTGCTGCGCGGGCTGCGCACCCGCGGCTGAGCCGTCACAGGACGTCGAGCGCGCCCGTCGTGCGGCCGAGGTAGGTGACCGGGCCGGGGTCGGGGACGGCGATCTCGTGGAAGCCGAGACGGTCGTAGAACGCCCGCGCGGGCTCGTTCGCCGTCACCATCGACAGATGCACGGCCGGCACGCCCCTGTCTCCGAGGGCCCGCAGCAGTGTGCGCATCAGCGCCCGCCCGTTACCCCGGCCCTGCCGGTCGGGCAGCAGGTCGATGTGGAGGTGGGCCGGGTAGGCGGCGACCTCCGGGACCAGCATCCGCTCCGGGTGGTGCAGCAGCCCGGCGATCTCCTCGTCCGGCGTGCGGGGCGGGCCGTCCGGCAGGGGATACCGGCCGGCGGCCGTCGGCAGCCACTGCGTGCGGAACGCCGTCACGAAACGCGCGGTGTCCGCGGCGCCCACGACATAGCCGACCGCCCGTCCGTCCCCGTCGTCCAGGACGAACGCCAGCTCCGGCTCCAGTACGACGTACGGGATCGCGAAGGTCGCCGGGAAGATGCCGGGGTCCCGGTAGTGCGGCCGGCTGTCGCCGCCCACATGCGCCGTGCGCACACAGATGTCCTCTACGGCCGCACGGTCCCCGGGGTGGTAGCGGCGGACGTGCGTCATCCGTCGGACTGCGCCTCGGCCGGGTCCACCGTGGCCTGGTGTGCCTCGGCCAGATGCTCCTCCGCCTTCAGCCAGGGCAGGAACTGCGCGCCCTTGCGCCAGCCACAGGTGTCACATCTGACCGTGCGCTGCGTGCCCCTGCGGAGTACCCGTACGACATGTTCTCGTCCGTGGTGGTCCCAGCGGCTCACCTTGCTCGTGTTGATCTCCAGCATGACGCCTCCAGCGTCCGAGGACATCGAGTCTGTGTGCGCGGCCTTGCGCAGCAAGGAGTGTGCAGCAAGACCAACATCAACAGGGACTCTTCCCCGGCGCGTTGACCAACCTGTGGCCACACCCTCACAAATCGATCAGGTGCTCAGGCGATCGTGCGCGGCAGTCGCAGGCTGAGCAGCGCCGTCAGCGCCACCCCGGCCAACTGGACCAGCAGCGTCGTCACCAGGGCGTCCCGCATGCCCGCCCCGGGGACGAGGGAGAGGAACAGCGTGCCCAGGGTCGCCACACCCAGCGCCAGTGCCGACTGCTGGGTCGTGATCATCACCCCGCTGCCCACGCCCGCCCTGGCCGGCGGCACCTCGGACAGCACGATCCGGAAGACCACGGGGAGTTGCAGGGCCTGGCCCGCGCCGGCGATCGCCGCACCGGGGAGCAGTTCGAGGAGACCGAGGTCCGGCCAGGAACGCCAGGCGGTCACGGCGATCAGGCCCACGCCCACCCCCTGGATCGCCGCACCGGCGGTCACCACCCGGGTGCCGAACCGGGCCACCAGCCGAGGACCGGCCAGCGACACGAAGAAGAACGCCACCGCCATGGGCACCAGTGCGAGACCCGCCCCGACCGGGCCGAGCCCCGCACCCTGCTGCAACGCCACCGCGATCACGAACATGAAGCCGCTGAAGCCGATCGAGAACGGCACGATCAGCAGCAGACCCCGGCGCAGGGACAGCAGTCCGAACAAGCTCGGCGGCACGAGGGGCGTACGGCCCGCCCTGTCCGCCCTGCGCTCCACCGCGTAGAACGCCGCCGCCACCAGCGGGAACGCCGCCAGAGACAGCCACGTCCACAGCGGCCAGCCCGCCGCCCGGCCCTCGGTGAGCGGGGCCAGCAGCGTGAGCAGGGCGGCGGCGAGCAGGACCGTGCCGGGGCCGTCGAGCGGCTCCGGGCGCTGGGAGCGGGTCTCCGGGACCGCGCGGGTGGCGAGGAACAGGCCGACCAGGACGACGGGCACGTTCACCAGGAACACCGAGCGCCAGCCGGTGCCCCAGATGTCCGCCGCGACCAGGACGCCGCCGAGGATCTGCCCGGCGACCATCGACAGACCGGCCGTCGCGCCGTACAGACCCATGGCCTTCGCTCGGCGCCGGCCCTCGGTGGCCGCCTGGATCGTCGCGAGCACCTGCGGCAGCATCGCCGCCGACGCCGCGCCCTGCGCGACCCGCGCGGCGACCAGTGTCCACGCGCTGGGCGCAAGACCGCACGCCAGCGAGGTCAGCCCGAAGGCCGCCATGCCGCCGAGGAACAGCCGGCGCCGGCCGAACAGGTCGCCGAGCCGCCCGCCGAGGACGAGCAGCACGGCGTACGCCAACCCGTAGCCCGCGACGACGAGTTCGAGCACGGCCTCGCTCGCCGCGAGGTCATGGCCGATGGTGGGCAGGGCCACGTTGACGATGAAGAAGTCGATGAGGGGCAGTGCCGCGGCGAGCAGCACCGTGAACAGGCCGAGGCCGCCGAGCGAGGGTGTTGCCGCGGTGGCCCGGTCGGCCTTGCGTGAGGTGATGGTTTCGGTCACGCCCACCAGGCTGGTGCGCTGCGCAGGCTGGTACCAGAGTGTCCTTATCCTGGTAGCAGAACCACCTGGAAACAGGGTCCGGGAAGCGGCAGGCTGGAGGCATGACGACCATGGCCCAGGAGATGACGGCGACCGCGGACGGCTCGCACGGTACTGCCGCGTCGGCGATCCGGCGCCATGAACTGGCCGCCTTCCTGCGCCACCGCCGCGAGCACATCACCCCCGAGCAGGTCGGCCTGCCCCGCGGCACCCGGCGCCGCACACCCGGCCTGCGCCGCGAGGAGGTCGCGCAGCTCGCCGCGGTCGGGGTCACCTGGTACACCTGGCTCGAACAGGCCCGTGACATCCAGGTCTCCGTCCAGGTCCTCGACGCCCTGGCCCGCACCCTGATGCTCGACCCCAGCGAGCGCTCCCACCTCTTCCAGCTGGCCGGCGCGGTGGACCCGACACCGGCGACGGCCTGCCCGTCGGTGACACCCGCGATGCGCGCCGTACTGGAACAGCTGGAACCGTATCCGGCGTGCCTGCAGAACAGCCGGTACGACATCCTCGCCCACAACCGCACCTACGGCCTGCTGCTGTGCGACCTGGAGGCGGTGCCGCCCGAGGACCGCAACTGCATGATCCTCTCCTACACCCACCAGGACTGGCAGTCCTCGATCGTGCATCTGGAGGAGACCCAGCGCCTCATGGCCGCCCGCTTCCGCGCCGCGATGGCCGGCCACCTCGGCGAACCGGCCTGGAAGATGCTCCTCAAGCGGCTGCGCACGGAGTCCCCCGCGTTCCGCGAGGTGTGGGAGCGCCACGAGGTGGTGTCCCACCGCAGCAAACGCAAGGAGTTCCTCAACCACCATGTGGGCCGCATCCTGGTCGACCACACGGACCTGTGGCTGAGCCCGGACGTGGGCCCGAGGATGGTGACGTACGTACCGGCGGACGAGGAGTCGCGGAAACGGCTGGAGAAGCTGCACGCGATCGCGTCCGAACGGTGAGCCTCGGGCGGGGCAGAACTGCTCGGCCCGCCCGAGGCTCAGGCGAAGTGCGGTGCTACACCATGACGTTGGTGACGACGTAGTACAACGCGTACAGGACCGCGGGCAGTGTCCCCACAAGGCCTGCGATGGACGCGATCACCACGGGCAGTCGCTGCGTCGCCCTCAACGCCCTGGCGAGATAGCCCACCAGCACGAAATAGGCCAGGGTGACTACAACTCCAGCCAAAAGCCACATAGATGGATCGCCGGCTTGCATGACAGCATTCTTCTCCCTTGCGACAGTGCCCAGTCCGGATACGCGACGCAACCGCGGCAAGGGGAACCGGAATGGGCCCTGGCATGGGAGCCCGAACCACTCGCAGCATCGTGGCGCGTGGCATGACGGTAGCTCAAAGAGGCGTGAGTGGGCCAGAGTTGGCCAGAAGAGCGAAGACGAGCTGGGGTCCCGGGATGCCAGTCCCGGGAATCCCCGGCTCAAGTCAGGCCCGGACTGGGCAAGTCACGGAGCGCTGCTGCGCAGAGAGTGCCAGGCCGCAATAAACGAACGATATACGCGCGCTAAACGTGCTGATAGCCTGCTGCCCAGGGAGGCGACCATGGACGGTGTGCCACGCACGCCGGAGCAGCGGCGTCCCCACGCGCAGGAGCCGACGGACCGCCTGCCGCGCACCGGGGCGCTGCGGTTCAGCGTGCTCGGTCCCGTCAGAGTCTGGCGCGGCGCGGAGCAGCTGTCCACCGGCTCCCCGCAACAACGCGCCCTGCTCGCGGCCCTGTTGCTGCGCGAGGGCCGTACGGCGACCGCGGCGGAGCTGATCGACGCCCTGTGGGGCGAGGAGCCGCCTTCTCAGGCGCTGGCGGCGGTACGGACGTATGCCTCCCGGCTGCGCAAGGTGCTGGACCCCGGAGTCCTGGTGAGCGAGTCGGGCGGCTACGCGGTGCGCGGCCTGGCCGAGGGCGCGCTGGACCTGGCTGTCGCGCAGGAGCTGGCGGCCCGGGCGGAGCAGGCGCGCAACGCCGCGGACCTGCGTCGTGCCGGGGAGGCCCTGTCGCAGGCGCTGACGCTGTGGGACGGGGAGGCGCTGGCGGGCGTACCGGGCCCCTACGCGGAGACACAGCGGGCGCGGTTGGAGGAATGGCGCCTCCAACTCCTGGAAGCCCGCCTCGACATGGAGCTCGAACGAGGGCAACTCGCCCAGGTGGTGGGGGAGTTGACCGCGCTGACGGCGGCGCATCCGCTGCGCGAGCGGCTGCGGGAGCTGCTGATGCTCGCGCTGTACCGCAGCGGGCGTCAGGCGGAGGCGCTGGCGGTCTACGCGGACACCCGGCGGCTCTTGGCCGATGAGCTGGGCGTGATCCCCCGAGCGGGCCTGCAGGAGTTGCAGCAACGCATCCTCGAGGCGGACCCCGGACTGGCCACCTCGTCCACCCCGAAGCCCGAGTCGACGCCCGTGCGACCGGCGCAACTCCCCGCGACCGTCCCGGATTTCACCGGCCGTGCCGCCTTCGTCGACGAGATGACCGACGCATTGGCGTCGCCCGACGGCCGGGTGATGCCGGTGTCGGCGCTGGCGGGCATCGGCGGCGTGGGCAAGACGACGCTCGCGGTGCATGTGGCGTACCGGGCGCGCGCGGCCTTCCCCGACGGGCAGCTCTACGTCGACCTCCAGGGCGCGGGCCCGAAGTCGGCGGAACCGGCGACGGTGCTGGGCTCCTTCCTGCGGGCCCTCGGCACCGCGGACTCGGCGATCCCGGACTCCCTGGAGGAGCGGGCCGCGCTCTACCGGTCCGTGCTGGACGACCGGCGGGTGCTGGTCCTGCTGGACAACGCCCGTGACGCCGCCCAAGTACGCCCGCTGCTGCCGCCGACGGGTGCCTCCGCGGCGCTGGTGACGTCGCGGGTGCGGATGGTGGACCTGGCCGGGGCGCATCTGGTGGACATGGATGTGATGTCCCCCGACGAGGCGCTGTCCCTGTTCACGAAGATCGTGGGCGAGGAACGGGTCGCGTCCGAGGGGGAGGCCGCGCTGGACGTGGTCGCCGCGTGCGGCTTCCTGCCGCTGGCGATCCGCATCGCGGCATCCCGTCTTGCGGCCCGGCGTACCTGGACGGTTTCCGTGCTCGCCGCCAAGCTCGCCGACGAACGGCGCCGGCTGGACGAGCTCCAGGCCGGGGACCTCGCGGTGAAGGCCACCTTCGAGCTGGGGTACGGCGCCCTGGAGCCCGCCCAGGCACGGGCCTTCCGGCTGCTGGGCCTGGCCGACGGCCCGGACATCTCGCTGGCCGCGGCGGCCGCGGTGCTGCATCTGCCGGTGGACGACGCGGAGGACCTGCTGGAGTCCCTCGTCGATACGTCGTTGCTGGAGTCGGCGGCGCCCGGCCGGTACCGGTACCACGATCTGGTGCGGCTTTACGCGCGTGCGTGCGCGGAGCGGGACGAGCAGCCGCCGAACGAACGGGACGCGGCCCTGGCGCGGTTGCTGGACTTCTACCTGGCCACGGCGGCCGGGGTGTACGCGATCGAGCGACCCGGCGACCGGCTCGTCGACCACCTGGAGCGGACGGAGTACCCGGGGCTGGAGTTTCCGGATCGCGATGCGGCGCGGGACTGGCTCTACGCCGAGGCCGGCTGTCTCCTCGCCACCGTCCGGCAAGCGCCCGCGACAGCGCGCCTGCGCAAGAAGGCCGACCTGTTGCTCGCCACGCAGGATCTGGCGGAGTCCGGAAACGCCGTCACGCTCTATCAATCGGCCGCCCTCGCTCTTCGTGACGCCTCGGTCCACGTGGGCGACAAGCACGCCGAGGTACGGGTGCGCGCCATCCTCGCTCGCGCCCACTCCCTGGCCGGCCGTTTCCGGGACGCCGACGAAGAGGCACGTGAGGCGCGAGCACTCTGCGCATCCGTCGACGACTCCTGGGTCACCGGAGATGTGCTCAACACCAGCGCGGGCATCGCGCTGCACAACGGTCGTGACACGGAGGGCGAGACCTACCTTCGCCAGGCCATCGACAGCTCCCGGTCGAACGGTGACGAACCGGCTCTGGCGATGGCGCTGGCCGGTCTCTCTCGCATCCACCGGATGACGGGACGGGAAAGCAGCGCCGTCCTCCTCGCCAGGCAGGCCGTCGAGATCAGGGATCGCCTCGGCCACGCCCTCCCTGGAGCCGGCGCCCGGTATGCCCTCGGGATGGCACTGGCGGCGACCGGATCGACGAGCGAGGCGATGAATGTCCTGGTGGAGGCGCTCGACGTCTTCCGCGACAGCCGGCAGCGGTTCTGGGAAGGGATGACGCTCGCGCGCATCGCGGAGACGCACCTGGCCATGGGATCTCTGCGAGAGGCGGCGAGCGCGGCGGAGCGCTCACTCGCCGTGCTGCCAGGAACCGCGGGAGAGGGGCAGCGCGCCCACACGCTGACCGTCCTCGGCCGGGCGCTCCAGGGAATCGGCCAGACCGACCGGGCCACCGCATGCTGGATCGAGGCTCAGGCCGTGTACGAGGAACTCGGGTCCAGTGAGGCGAAGGCCGTACGCGAGCTTCTCGGCGGTCGGACACAGCCGAGTGCCTACGCCTCCTGAGTCACCCGTTGCGTCGGCTGCCCCTCACACACCGGCCCTCGCGGCTTCGCGCACCTCCGCCGAGTCCAGCCGCTCAGCCGTCCGTTCGGCCGTGCGCCGCGCCCACCGCCCACTGGTCAGCGCGCCCACCACGAGGACCGTGAGCCCACACCCGGTGAGAATCCACCAGCCGGGCACGGCGGCGGAGACGAACGTGTCCTTGTACGACGACGCCCCCACCCCGGCAGCCAGCACCGCCCCGATCACCGCCACCCCCAGCGTCTGCCCCAGCTGACGACTGGTGGAGGCGACGGCGGCCGCGACCCCGGCCTGGGCCCGTGGCATCCCCGACACCGCCGTATTGGTGATCGGCGCGTTCACGAACCCGAAGCCGATACCGAACAGCACATACCCGAGCATCAACGTGACATTGGACGTCTCCGCCTCGAAGACGGCGAACAGCGCGCAGCTGGTCGTCATCGCGACGCCCGCGATCAGCAGCGGCAGCCGCGGCCCCCGGTTCCCCACCAGCCGCCCCGACAGCGGGGCACACAGGAACATCGGCGTCGCCATCGGCAGCATCCACAGGCCCGCGTGCAGGGCGTCGAGGCCCCGCACATTCTGCAAATACAGGGTCGACAGGAACAGGAACCCACCCAGTGCGGCGAACGCGCCGATCGCGATCACCGTGGCCCCGCTGAACGGCGCCGAACGGAAGAATCGCAGGTCGATGAGGGGTTCGGCACGGCGCGGCTCGTACCGGAGGAGGCCGAGCAGGGCCGCCGCCGCGACCACCGCGAACGGCAGCACCGACGTGAAGCCGGCGTTCGGCGCCTCGATGATCGCGTACGTCAGCGCGCCGAACAGCGCGATCACCAGGAGCTGGCCGACCGGGTCCAGGCGGCGGGCCCTGGGGGCCCTGGACTCGGGGACGAAGCGGAGGGTGAGCAGGAGAGCGGTCAGGCCCACCGGCAGGTTGACCCAGAAGATCGCGCGCCAGTCCACCGCGTCCACCAGCAGACCCCCGACCAGCGGTCCCGCGGCCATCGATATCCCGACGACGCCACCCCAGACACCGATCGCGCGGGCGCGCTCGCGCGGGTCCGTGAAGGTGTTGGTGATGATCGACATCGCGACCGGGTTGAGCATCGACCCGCCCACGGCCTGCACCATCCGGAAGACGATCAGCGAGTCGAGAGTCGGTGCGACGGAGCACAGGGCCGAGCCGATGGTGAACAGGATCAGGCCGGTCATGAAGACGCGTTTGCGGCCGATCCGGTCCGCCGTGGAGCCGGCCAGCATCAGCAGCGAGGCCAGCACGAGGGTGTACGCGTCGATCGTCCACTGCAGACCCGACGTGCTCGCGCCGAGGTCGCGCTGCATCGCGGGGAGGGAGACGTTGAGTGCCGTGGTGTCGAGGCTCACGATCAGCAGGCTCATGCAGCAGATCGCGAGGACCAGCACGCGGCGGCGTGGGCTGAGCTCCGGCATTCTTGAATAGTACGCCTAACTAATGAATTTCGCCGCACCCGGTCCGGTACGTGAGAATGGGGGAATGCCCACGACCGCCTCGCCCCTGCAGATCGGCTCGCACACCGTCCAGCCGCCCGTCGTCCTGGCCCCCATGGCCGGGATCACGAACGCGCCCTTCCGCACCCTGTGCAGGGAGTTCAGCGGCGGCAAGGGACTGTTCGTCAGCGAGATGATCACGACCCGGGCGCTGGTCGAGCGCAACGAGAAGACCATGCAGCTGATCCACTTCGACGCGACCGAGAAGCCGCGCTCGATCCAGCTGTACGGCGTCGACCCCGCCACCGTCGGCAAGGCCGTCCGCATGATCGCGGAGGAGGACCTCGCCGATCACATCGACCTGAACTTCGGCTGCCCGGTCCCGAAGGTGACCCGCAAGGGCGGCGGCTCCGCGCTGCCGTTCAAGCGGAACCTGCTGCGGGCGATCCTGCGGGAGGCGGTCAGCGGGGCCGGTGACCTGCCGGTCACGATGAAGATGCGCAAGGGCATCGACGACGACCACATCACCTACCTCGACGCCGGACGGATCGCCGTCGAGGAGGGCGTCACCGCCATCGCGCTGCACGGCCGCACCGCCGCCCAGCACTACGGCGGCACCGCCGACTGGGACGCCATCGCGCGGCTCAAGGAGCATGTGCCGGAGATCCCCGTGCTCGGCAACGGCGACATCTGGTCGGCCGAGGACGCGATGCGGATGGTGCGCGAGACCGGCTGCGACGGGGTCGTGGTCGGGCGCGGCTGCCTGGGGCGGCCCTGGCTGTTCTCGGACCTGGTCGCGGTCTTCGAAGAACGTACGGAAGCCCGTGCCGGAGGCACTGATGGATGCAGTGCACGGCCGACCCTGCGCGAGGTCGCCGACATCATGGTCCGGCACGCCGCACTGCTCGGCGAGTGGATCGGCGACGAGGCACGCGGCGTCATCGACTTCCGCAAGCACGTCGCCTGGTACCTCAAGGGCTTCGCGGTCGGCTCCGAGATGCGCAAGCGGCTCGCCATCACCTCCTCGCTCGCGGAACTGCGCGGCGGCCTGGACGAGTTGGACCTCGACCAGCCCTGGCCCACCGGCGCCGACGGCCCCCGCGGCCGTACGTCCGGCAACAACCGGGTGGTGCTGCCGGACGGCTGGCTCAAGGACCCGTACGACTGCGCCGGGGTGAGCGAGGACGCGGAGCTGGACACCTCCGGCGGCTGAGGGTTACTGCGACGCGCTCGGCGTCGAGCCGTACGCCGTCAGGAACCGGTCCCGGAAGGAGTCCATCTTCCACACGGGGGCCTTGGACGCGGGCTGGAGGCCGTCCGTCCAGTTCCAGTCGGCGATCTTGTCCAGCACCTTCGGGTCCTTCGCGACGATCGAGATCGGCACGTCCCGGCTGGCCCTGACGCCGCTGACCCGGGACATCGGCTGGTGGTCGCCCAGGAAGACGAGGACGGTGTCTTCGGTGCCGTAGCGCTCCAGCCACTGGGTGAGGCTGGTGACGGAGTACGAGACGGACTTGCCGTACTCCTGCTTGGAGCGGGTGGAGTCGGAGATGATGTCCGCCGGCTTGACGCCCGCCTTCTGGATGGACTTGAAGACCGAGCCGTCACCCAGGTCGTCCCAGTCGACCAGCTTCGGGATCGGCGCCCAGGGCTGGTGGCTGGACGTCAGGATGATCTCCGACATCAGGTCCTTGTCACGCTTCTTGCCGTGCACCTGGCGCTGGAAGGCCTCCAGGGCGTACTGGTCGGGCATCGTCGACCAGCTGAACTTCGGTCCCTTGTAGCCGAGTTGGAAGGCGTTGTAGACCTTGTCCAGGCCGTAGTACTTCTGCTCCGGCCAGCTCTTCTGCACGCCGGGCATCACCCCGACCGTGTCCCACTCGCCGGTCTTCTGGAAGACCTTGGTGAGGCTGAGGTGGTCGCTGGCCATGACCGTGCGGTAGCGCTGCTGGTTGTCTATCCACAGGCCGGACAGGGTGGTGGAGTGGCCCAGCCAGCTGTTGCCGCCGAACGTCGCCGACGTCAGCCAGCCGCTCTTGGCGTGGAAGCCGGCCTTCGCCAGCGCCTCGGCGCTGCTGTCGAGCGTGCCGGTGACGCCGGGGGCTATCTCGGGGTCCTCGATCGCGCTGCGGCCGTAGCTCTCGATGAAGGTGAAGATGACGTCCTTGCCGCGCAGGTCGGGGACGAGCTGGGCGGGCGGGGTGCCGCCGAATGTGTCGGCCTTCGCGTCCTTCGCGAACTGCGCCTCGTCGCGCAGGGTGTCCATCGCCCGGCGGGCGTGCACCTTGACCACGCCCGCGGTGTGGTCGGCGGCGATCGGCACGCCGGCGATCTGGAGGCCGAACGCCGTGCAGGTGATCCAGACGGTGCCGGCGATCAGGGCGCCCTTGGACGCGTCCGCCTTGTGCCGGGCCAGGAGGTTGGCGACGTGGACGGTGGCCAGGGCGACGAGGGCCGTCAGGAGTACGGCGAGGAGTATGGCGCCGATCGTGAGCAGCACGGTGGTCGTGTCGCCCATGGAGTCCTCCATGTACGACGTCGCGTCGTCGAGGAGTTCCCAGTCCAGGACGATGTTGAAGTGCCGGCCGAGGTATTCGTTGAAGCCGATGTCCAGCAGGCTGAGGAGGGTGAGGGCGCCCAGGGCCGCGCCTGCTGTGGCCGCGGTGATGATGCGGGGGCGGCGGGGGAGGCCGAGGAGGACCGCGGCGCCGATGATCGCCTCCGCGGGGAGGCGGGTGAACTCTCGGAGCCTGAGGTTGCCGAGGGTGTTCGGCATCTGGAGGCAGAGGTAGATGAGGGCGGCGGAGAGGAGGGTGAGGGTCCAGCGGAGGTAAGGGCGCCGGGGTGACTCGTCCTCGGCTCCGCCTTCGGCCGACGTGCTCCCATCCGCACCACCCGTGGCACTTTCGTCGTCGGGTGCGGGTGGCCCCTGCGGGGGCTCGTCGCCGCCGGCGGCCGCGGGTTCGCCGGGCGTGTCCTCAGCTTCGCCTTCGGCCGGTTTGCTCCCTCCCGCACCACTGGTGGCACTTTCGTCGTCGGGTGCGGGTGGCCCCTGCGGGGGCTCGTCGCCGCCGGCGGCCGCGGGTTCGTCGGGCGTGTCCTCGGCCAAGTCATCGTTCGTACCCGGCAATTGACGAAAGCGCGTGAAGACAGGCACCCGAAGGTCCTTCCGTGCGAGGCCCCTGCTGGAGTGGTGTGGCGGGCCGCGCTGGGGAGGCTGGGGGCCCGCCATCTCCACGTACGGTCCCACCTCGGCCTTTGTTCACCCACTCCGCCCCAGCGCTGGGCAAACACCCGGCAAACCCCAGGCCAACAGGCCCACGACGGTCGCGCGCCGATGGCGAAACGCGTCCCGCAGGGGTTACTTGCACTGAAGCCGGTCACTCGCCGACGGCGGATGCGCCCCGCAGGGGCGACCTGCACCGGGGCCGTCGCTCGCGGACCGGTGAATGCGCCCCGCAGGGGTTACTTGCACTGAAGCCGGTCACCCGCCTTCGGCGAATTCGCCCCGCGGGGCCACCCGCACCCGGCGACGAAAGTCGCACGGGTGGTGCGGGTGGGAAGACGAATCCGCCGAAGGCGGAGCCGGGCTACGCTCCGCCCACCGCCGTCAGCAGCGCCAGCGGTGCCGCCGCCGACCGGGACTCGCGCTCGCACGCATGCGGGTACGGCACCGGCTCCGCATGGGTGTCGCGGCCGTACCCCGCCAGAACCTCCGGCAGCCGGTGCCCGGTCGTCGTCGCCGCGTCGACCAGCGCGTTGGCCACCGTGCGAGCCTCGTCGTGCAGGCCGTAGCGGGCCAGGCCCAGGGTGACCAGGGCGTTGTCGTGCGGCCAGACCGACCCCCGGTGGTAGGACAGGGGATGGTAGGCCGGTTGCCCGGAGGCCAGCGTGCGGACGCCCCAGCCCGAGAAGAAGTCCGGCTCCAGCAGCCGGCGCCCCACCAACTCGCCGTACTCCTTGTCCAGCAGCCCGGACCACAGCAGATGCCCCGCGTCGGACGCGAGCGCGTCCACCTGGCGGCCCGCCCCGTCCAGCGCCAGCGCCGGGAAGGAGTGCTCCGGCATCCAGAAGTCCCGCTGGAACCGGTCGCGCAGATCGGCCGCCGCCTGTTCCAGGAGCGCCGCGTACGTCCCGTCCTGCCACACCGTACGGGCCAGCCACGCCGTGCGGCGCAGGGCGTCGTACGCGTACCCCTGGGCGCCCGCCGCCATCACCGGGCCGGCCGGACGGGTGCCGTCGGAGGAGCAGATGGCGCCGGGGGAGTCCTTCCAGTTCTGGTTCGCCAGGCCGCCCTGGTCGGCGCGGTAGACCAGATAGCCGCGGGTGGTGAGGCCGCCGTGGTTCAGCATCCAGCCGATCGCCGCTCGGGCGTGGGGCTCCAGGCGCTGGGCCAGATCTACCTCGCCGGTCTGCTCCACGTACGCGCCGAGCAGGATCAGGAACAGCGGTGTCGCGTCCACGGAGCCGTAGTAACGGCCGTACGGCACCTGCCCGAAGTGCGCCAGCTCGCCGTGCCGGACCTCGTGCACGATCTTGCCGGGCTGCGAGACCGCGTCGGCTCCCGTCCGGGCCGTCGCCTGCGTGGCCGCCAGCGCGGGGAGGGTGGCCGCGGCGAGCCGGGGCCGGTAGGGCAGGGCGAAGAGCGAGGTGAGCAGGGCGTCTCGGCCCAGCAGCGTCAGGAACCAGGGGGCGCCGGCAGCCGGTACGCGGAGTTCCTCGCCGTCGGGGCCCGTCGCCGGGACCTGGAGCGCGGCCAGGTCGGCCAGGCCGCGCGCACAGGCCGCGGCGAGCTCGGGCCAGCCCGTCGGGAAGGCCACGCCCTCGACGAACTCGCCTTCCTGGGCGAGGAGTTGGGCGGAGAGGGAGGCGGGGGAGCGGGGTACGCGCAGGGCCCGTTTGTCGCCGTGCGGGCGGGCCATCACGCGCAGGGTCAGCTCCGCCGTGCCGTGCGGTGCGAGATCCAGGGCCCAGACCAGCCTGCGGGCACCGGTCCCGGTCTCCTCGACGGCGTCGGGCGCGGGTTCGGCCGTCACGGTCGTCACCGAACGCCACTCGCCGCGCCGGTAGCTGAACTCCACGCCGTGGTCGAGGACCTGACGGTGGCGCTTGGCGCCGGACTTGGCGTAGGTGCGGTGGTCGGAGCGCAGTTCGAACTGGTCGGTGAAGTCGGCGTCGGCCGTCAGCGCGAGCCGGATCGTCGTCGGCACCGGACGGTTGCTCGTCACCCGGATCTCGTCGATGAACGAGCCGTCACCGACGGCCTGTTCGCGGAAGAGCGTGTACGCCGGAGGCTCGTCGCGCCCGCCGCGCGGGACCAGCACACAGCGTGCCGTGTCACCGTCGGCCACCGGCGAGAGCGTCTCGGGCACCGCTCCGTCCACGGTGAGCTGCCAGCGGCTGAGATGCCTGGCGTCGCGTACGAATAACCCCTCCGGAGAGCCGGCGGCCCGTACGCCGCTGATGTCGCCGGCGTCGCCCACGGCGGCGAACGTCCCCCCGTACACGAGCAGATGATGACGATCCGTCATCCCCGGTTCCCTCCCTTGGAGTCCATGGGTTGCTTGAAGTCGTGCGGCAGACCGAAGTCGTGCGCCAGATCGGAGCCGTGCGGTAGATCAGAGCCGTGCGGCAGATCGGAGCCGTGCAGCAGATCGAGCGTGAGCGCCGCCGTCCAGCTGAAGCGCGTGGTGCCGCAGCCCTCGCCGGTGTACGGATCGACGTACTCGGCGAAGTCGGAGGCGACGGCGAGGTCGAGCATCGCCTCGCGCAGGGCGTCGGCACGGTCCCGCTCGCCGTGTGTGCGCAGGCCCCGCTCCAGCAGCCAGCCGGTGTTGAACCAGGCCGGGCCCCGCCAGTAGCGGTGCGGGTCGAAGGCTTCGCCCAGGAGGTCGTACGACGGGACGAGGCGGGTCGAGCGGCCGAGGCCGAAGTGCGGGCCGTGCGCCGTGCGGACCAGGGCGGCGGCGATGTCGCGCGGCAGCGTGGGCAGCAGGAGCGGGATCAGGCCGCTGACGCCGCGCTCGGGGATCAGCTCGCCCGCCCGCACGTCGTGGCAGAGGAACATCCCGCTCGCCGGATCCCACATGCGCTCGATCAGCGCCGACGTCAGGCGTTCGGCGCGGGCGTGCCGGGCCGTGCCCGTCGCCCCCAGCTCCCGCGCGATGCCGGCCAGCGCGTGCTCGGAGGCGATGAGCAGGGCGTTGAAGGCCGGGTCCTCGACGGCGAACAGCCCCGGCCCGTCCGCGTACCGGCCGTCCCGGTAGTCCGCCGCCAGCCGCACATAGCGCCCGTAGTCCAGATCCGTCGGCCGGTCCTCGGCAGCCCCGTGGTCGAGGTCGGCGCGGCGGAAGGAGCGGGTGGGCGCGGGCGGGACGCGGTGCAGGGGCGCGTCCCAGCACGGGCTGTTGTCCATACCCTGTTCCCAGGGGTGCACGACCGAGGCGAGGCCGGCGCCGCCGAGGTCGCGCCGGTGCAGCAGATAGCGGTGCCAGGCGGCCAGGCGGGGATACACCCGGGAGAGGAAACCGCGTGCCCGGGACAGCCCCGGGTCGGCGCGGTGCACCAGCCAGGCGGCCAGCGCGTGCACCGGTGGCTGCACGATGCCGGAGGTCTGTACGGTGCGCGGGGCGCCGGCGGGCCGTCCGGCGGTCGAGGAGCGCCAGAAGTCCGGGCTCGGGAAGTAGGCGTCGAGCGGCACGGAGGGGTTGAAGACGATGTGCGGAATGCGCCCGTCACCCCACTGGGCGTCGAGCAGTGTCTCCAGTTCCGTCTGTGCCCGTAACGGCGAGACGTGCCGCAGGCCGATCGCGATGAACGCCGAGTCCCAGGACCACTGGTGCGGGTACAGACCGCGCGAGGGCACCGTCGAGGTGCCGGTCCAGTTGGCCTCCAGCACGCGGGCGGCCCCGGCATGCGGGGAACCGGCCTCCGGCGGCGGATCGTATGCAATGTCACGGTCCGCGCGGAGGGCGGTGAGTTGGGCAGTGCGATCCACTCGGGACTCCCCGAAAAGACGTCCGGCCGACCGGTTCGGTCGGTGCCACCATAGAGTTACGTCCAGTTAACACGCAAAACCCAATATGTAATGCAAGCTTGAGAAACACAAGGGGGTGTGCATGAGCGCACGGGGTCAGGCGAGCGCCGGGGAACTGCTCGAGCTGGTGCGGAGCGGACGGGCCGTCACACGCGGAGCACTTCAACAGGCCACCGGGCTGTCCCGTGCCACCGTCGGCCAGCGTCTCGACCGCCTCTTCCGGGCCGGCTGGCTGCGCGAAGGAGCCGGCGGTCCGGTGGACTCCCCGCTGGGCGGGCGCCCTTCCATCACCCTGGAGTTCGACGACGCCCACGCCGTCGTCCTCGCCGCCGACCTGGAGACCCGGCACGCGCGTGCCGCCGTGCTGTCGCTGACCGGCGAGATCCTCGCCGAGCACAGCGGCACCCTGGTCGTCGAGGACGGTCCGGAGGCGGTCCTGGGCGACCTCGGGCGCTGGTTCGCCGAGCTGCTGGTGAAGGCCGGGCGGCCGGCCGAGGAGGTGTGCGGCATCGGGCTCGCGGTGCCGGGTCCGGTGGACAGCGTGACCGGCCGGGTCGTCCAGCCGCCGATCATGCCCGGCTGGGACGGCTACGACATAACGGGCCGGCTGGCGCGGGCCTTCGGCGAGGAGACCGGTGCCGCCGCTGTGCCGGTCCTCGTCGACAACGACGCCAACCTCATGGCCTACGGCGAACAGCGCACCGGATACCCAAACTGCTCCGCCTTCGTCCTGGTCAAGGTGTCGACCGGTATCGGAGCCGGAGTCGTCGTGGACGGCTCGGTCTACCGGGGCATCGACGGGGGCGCCGGCGACATCGGGCACATCCGGATCGGCGCCGACGCGCTGTGCCGCTGCGGCTCCTACGGCTGTCTGGCCGCCGTGGCCTCCGGCCGTGCCGTGGCCCGGCGGCTGGCCGAGGACGGGGTGCCCGCGGCCTCCGGCTCGGACGTACGGGATCTGCTCGCGGCCGGGCACCCGGGGGCGGCCGCGCTGGCCCGGGAGGCCGGGCGGCAGGTCGGGGACGTACTGGCGACCGTGGTGACGCTGCTCAACCCCGGAGTGCTGATGATCGCCGGGGACCTGGCCGGGACGGCCTTCCTCACCGGGGTGCGGGAGCTGCTGTACCAGCGGGCGCTGCCACGCTCCACCGCTCATCTGGACGTGGTGACCTCGCGGCTGGGGGAGCGGGCCGGGCTGATCGGGGCCGGGGCGCTCGTCGTGGAGCATCTCTACGCACCCGAGCGGGTCGAAGATCGGCTGGTCGCGCTGGGTGTGTGACAGCCGCGTTTCCGTTTCGAGGACCGGTCCGCATGGTGAAATCCCGTCGGCTGTGGCAGCGTGATTCTCGCCACCCTTGATAAGGGTTGCGCTCAGATGAGCGGATCTTGAGCGGCTGCACTTCTCCAAGGGGTGGCACTGGGTGCCACCCCTTGATCGTTCATCGATCGAAATCAAACGTGCGGTAAGGCCGCTCATACGAGCAAGAAACCGCACCTGTCGACGCTCTTGCGTTCAAGAAGTGAAAACATCAGCCCGTCACGGCTTGCCAAGCCTTGACTTTCGATCCACTGGCGGACGGGTGGTTACAGGCGCATGACGCGTGAGTAGACGTACCCAGGCGCCTTCGATCTGGGTATGTTCCTCGCCGTCAGGGCAGCCACCACGTCCTCGAGGGAGTCGAGACCGTGTCGGAAAACAAAGATCCCCACGTAGCGAAGTTCGTTTACGACTTCACCGAGGGAAACAAGGACCTCAAGGACCTCCTGGGTGGCAAGGGCGCCAACCTCGCCGAGATGACCAACCTGGGGCTTCCCGTTCCCCCGGGCTTCACGATCACGACAGAAGCCTGCAAGGTCTACCTCGACAGCGGCGAGGAGCCCGCGGCACTGCGTGACGAGGTGAGTGCGCACCTCGACGCCCTTGAGTCCCGCATGGGCAAGAAGCTCGGCCAGGCCGACAACCCGCTTCTGGTCTCGGTCCGTTCCGGCGCCAAGTTCTCCATGCCCGGCATGATGGACACGGTTCTCAACATCGGACTCTCCGACAAGTCCGTGAAGGGCCTCGCCGAGCAGGCCGGCGACGAGCGGTTCGCGTGGGACTCCTACCGCCGCCTCATCCAGATGTTCGGCAAGACCGTCCTCGGTGTCGACGGCGACCTCTTCGAGGAGGCCCTCGACAAGGCCAAGGAGGCCAAGAAGGTCACGGTCGACACCGACCTGGAGGCCGCCGACCTCAAGAAGCTGGTCACCGCCTTCAAGAAGATCGTCAAGAAGGAGGCCGGCCGGGACTTCCCGCAGGAGCCGCGCGAGCAGATGGACCTCGCCATCGAGGCGGTCTTCAACTCGTGGAACACCGACCGCGCCAAGCTGTACCGCCGCCAGGAGCGCATCCCCGGCGACCTCGGCACGGCCGTCAACGTCTGCTCCATGGTCTTCGGCAACCTCGGCCCGGACTCCGGTACGGGCGTCGCCTTCACCCGTGACCCCGCCTCCGGCCACCAGGGCGTCTACGGCGACTACCTCCAGAACGCCCAGGGCGAGGACGTCGTCGCGGGCATCCGCAACACCGTGCCGCTCGCGGAGCTGGAGTCGATCGACAAGAAGTCGTACGACCAGCTGATGCAGATCATGGAGACGCTGGAGAACCACTACAAGGACCTCTGCGACATCGAGTTCACGATCGAGCGCGGTCAGCTGTGGATGCTCCAGACCCGCGTCGGCAAGCGCACGGCGGGCGCTGCCTTCCGTATCGCCACCCAGCTCGTGGACCAGGGCCTCATCGACGAGGCGGAGGCGCTCCAGCGCGTCAACGGCGCCCAGCTCGCGCAGCTGATGTTCCCCAAGTTCGACGAGGAGGCGAAGGTCGAGCAGGTCGGCCGGGGCATCGCGGCGTCGCCGGGTGCGGCGGTCGGCAAGGCCGTCTTCGACTCGTACACCGCGGTCAAGTGGTCGCGTTCGGGCGAGAAGGTCATCCTGGTCCGCCGGGAGACCAACCCCGACGACCTGGACGGCATGATCGCGGCCGAGGGCATCCTCACCTCCCGCGGCGGCAAGACCTCCCACGCGGCCGTCGTGGCGCGCGGCATGGGCAAGACCTGCGTCTGCGGCGCGGAGGAGCTGGAGGTCGACACCAAGCGCCGCCGCATGACGGTCCCCGGCGGACACGTGGTGGAGGAGGGCGACGTCATCTCGATCGACGGGTCCTCCGGCAAGGTCTACCTGGGCGAGGTCCCGGTCGTCCCGTCCCCCGTCGTGGAGTACTTCGAGGGCCGGATGCACGCGGGCGCCCAGGACGCCGACGAGCTGGTCGAGGCGGTCCACCGCATCATGGCCTTCGCGGACCGCAAGCGCCGGCTCCGTGTCCGGGCGAACGCGGACAACGCCGAGGACGCGCTGCGTGCCCGTCGCTTCGGCGCCCAGGGCATCGGCCTGTGCCGCACCGAGCACATGTTCCTCGGTGAGCGCCGCGAGATGGTCGAGAAGCTGATCCTCGCCGACACCGAGGCGGAGCGCGAGTCGGCCCTCTCGGAGCTGCTGCCGCTGCAGAAGAAGGACTTCGTCGAGCTGTTCTCGGCGATGGACGGCCTGCCGGTGACGGTCCGTCTCCTCGACCCGCCGCTGCACGAGTTCCTCCCCGACATCACGGAGCTCTCGGTCCGCGTGGCCCTGGCGGAGTCCCGCCAGGAGCCCCACGAGAACGAGCTGCGCCTCCTCCAGGCCGTCCACCGGCTGCACGAGCAGAACCCGATGCTGGGTCTGCGCGGCGTACGCCTGGGCCTGGTCATCCCCGGCCTGTTCACGATGCAGGTCCGCGCGATCGCGGAAGCGGCCGCCGAGCGCAAGAACGCCAAGGGCGACCCGCGCGCCGAGATCATGATCCCGCTCGTCGGCACCGTCCAGGAGCTGGAGATCGTCCGCGAGGAGGCCGACCAGGTCATCGCGGAGGTCGAGGCGGCGACCGGTACGAAGCTGAAGCTGTCGATCGGCACGATGATCGAACTCCCGCGCGCCGCGCTGACCGCCGGTCAGATCGCCGAGGCGGCGGAGTTCTTCTCCTTCGGCACGAACGACCTCACCCAGACGGTGTGGGGCTTCAGCCGCGACGACGTGGAGGCCTCGTTCTTCACGGCCTACCTGGAGAAGGGCATCTTCGGAGTCTCCCCCTTCGAGACGATCGACAAGGACGGCGTGGGTTCCCTGGTGAAGCTCGCCGCCGAGGCCGGCCGCGCCACCCGCCCCGACCTCAAGCTCGGCGTCTGCGGCGAACACGGGGGCGACCCGGAGTCGGTGCACTTCTTCCACGAGGTCGGCCTCGACTACGTCTCCTGCTCGCCGTTCCGCATCCCGGTGGCGCGCCTGGAGGCGGGCCGCGCGGCCTCCCAGTCGGTGGGCAGCGACCACCGATAGCCGACACGGCCGAAATACTCCGGAGTCGTCGCCCGTCCCCGACCCTCAAGACCGATGGGCGGCGACTCCGGTGCACGAAAAGAGGGCGGCACCCTGTGCGGGGGTGCCGCCCTCTCCCGTATTCGGCTGTTGAGCGCGATGGAAGTTGGACGGCAACCCGTGATTCCGGCAACCCGGGGCGACGGCAGGGTTAAGAGGTGGGGTGGGGTGGTCCGGGGGCACAACCACCCGGATGTTCCCCCTGTCTGACGCGGGTGAAGTCAACATCCAATTCATCGAGCGTGGGGAAACCGAACACCATGCGCAGACGCGCCACTGCCGTCATCGCCACCGCCGCCGCCTTCAGTGCCGTCCTGGGGGTGGCCGCTCTCGCCGTGCCCGCCGCCGGGGCCGGTCAGGACGACGCGGGCACGAAGTTCTGGAACATCGATGTCAACCACAACCGTGACTACACCGTCGGCGTCGCGGCCGCACAGAAGAGGGTGTTCTCGGTCTCCGCGACGGTCACCGACCCCTCCGGCGTCCAGAGCGTGTCGTACGAACTGTGGCACGGGCAGGACCGGGCGACGGCCGACGGAGTCCTGACCGCGGGCGCTCACTGCTCGAAGCTCAACGAGATCACCTCCTACTGCGAAGCCCTCGTGACCGCCGACCCGAACGTCAACCTCCGCAGCAACGCCCTCGCCGGTGTCTGGACCATCACCCCCGTGGCCACCGACGGCGCCGGCAACGTCACCCGCGGGGACGGCGCCTACCTCGCACGCATCAAGCGCCAGACCTATGTGTCCCAGACCGTCGCCACCCCGCAGTCGGTGACGAAGGGCAAGAACCTCACGGTCAAGGCCCGGATGACCGTCGCCGGCTGGGAGACGCGCAAGGACGTGCCCCTCATCGGGCACCAGGTGCTGCTCCAGTACCGCAAGGGCACGAGCGGCCCCTTCGTCACGCTGAAGAAGATCAAGACCGACCGCAACGGCTGGGCCACGGCCACCGTGCCGGCGACGGCCGACGGCGCCTACCGCTACGACTTCGCGGGCACGAGCCTCACCACGCCCACGACCGGCTGGGCCGACTTCGTCGATGTGAAGTGAGCCGGGGCCGGTGAAGTGCCCGCCCGCCGCGACCGCGACCGCGGCGGGCGGGCACCGAGGCACCGTCAGCTGTCGCAGCCCACCCCGTCGTTGTCCCGGTCCAGGTGGGAGGCGTAGCCGGGTTCGCCTCGGTGGACGGGGGCGGCGCCCGCCGCGCGGGCCTCGGAGCAGTTGGCGTAGTAGACGTCCGCGTCGGACGAGCCGGAGCCGGAGCCGACGTCGGAGTCGGAGTCGGAGTCGGCGACTGTGTCCGGCGCCGGTGTGGCGGTGACCGTCTTGGTGACCTTGACCGTCTTGGTGGCGGTGACCGTCGGCGCCGGCTCGGGGTCGGGAGCCTGCGCCGTCGTGGTGACGGTCACCGTGGGCCGCGGTGATGCCGCCGCGGGCTGTGCCTCGTCGGTCTTCTCGCCGGACGTGCCGCCCGCGCCGATGCCGATGAGGAAGGCCAGGGCGAGGGCGGGCAGTACATAGCGTTTGCGGGCCCACTTCGGGGCCGGGCGCAGCGGCGGCTGCGGTGGCATGGGTGCCGAGGTGTACGGATGGGTCATGTCATCCCCCCACTGGTGTTGCGTGAGGGGATGACCGTATTGCTTCGCGACGGAGTGTGCAGGTGGTGTGTCTGTTTCGTGACCGCTATGCGCGGAAGGGGCCCGTCACCTCATACGTGATGCCGCCCGACGAACTGCCGCTGGTGCCGCGCTGGCTGGAGAAGTACAGACGGGTGCCGTCGGGGGAGAACGCAGGGCCCGTGATCTCCGAGCCGGACTGGCCGTCGATCCGCAGGAACGAGGCGACCACGTCGTCCGGGGTGATCACGCAGATCTCCATGTTGCCGCCGTCCTCGGCGACGAACAGGTCACCGGAGGAGGCCCCGGTGATGTTGTCGACGCCGGTGAGCGGGGCGGTGCCGTTGACGAGGGAGTCGTCGTACGCCAACTCGTAGGTGCTGTTGGTGAGGTTGAGCTGCCAGACCCGGTTGTCGCCCTTGGTCGTGAACCAGACCGTGTCGTCGGCGTAGTGGCAGCCCTCGCCGCCGTTGAAGGACTTGGAGCCCGAGACCTGGGAGCGCGTGGCGGTCGGGGAGCCGTCCGGGTCGGGGATGTTCGCCCAGGTGAAGGAGCCGGACGTGGCACTGCCCGCGACCATCACCTGGAGGGTGCCGGACGACAGGTTCCCCCAGGTCGTCGGGACGAAGCGGTAGAAGCGGCCGTTGCTCTCGTCCTCGGTCAGGTAGATCACCTTGCGCACCGGGTCGGCGGCGGCCGCCTCGTGCTTGAAGCGGCCCATCGCGGCGCGCTGCACGGCCGGGTTCGTGCCCCACGGGTCGGTCTCGTAGACAAAGCCGAGGGACACCTCCTCGCAGGACAGCCAGGTGTTCCACGGGGTCTTGCCGCCCGCGCAGTTCTGCCGGGTGGACGAAAGGATGCGGTACGCGGCCGTGATCGCGCCCGAGGACGAGAACTTGACCGCGCTCGCGCCGCCGGAGGGGTTGATCTCCGAGTTGGAGACATAGATCCAGCCGCTGCCGTCCGCGTAACAGGCGCCGCCGTCAGGGGCGTTGTGCCAGGTGTACGACGTTCCGGAGACCGTCTGGCCGGAGCGGGCGATGACGCGGCTGGTGAAGCCGCTGGGGAGTCTGATGCCGTTGGCGTCGGGGGAGCCCAGCGCCCCGTAGGGGCCGGGGCCGGGCTGGGCGGGCGCGGCGTACGCGGCACCGCGCCACAGGGTTCCGCCGAAGACGGCGGCAGAACCGCCGAGGACGGCCGCACGCAGCAGATTACGACGTTCCACTCTCACTCCAAGAGGTGGAGACCGCCCCGCCGCCGGTCGGCGGCAGGGGTCGTGCCTGGGGGGGGCGGCATGGAAACTAGGGGCGCATGGTGGACGGACCGTGGCCAACGCATGACCGACGGACGGCATACCCGGGTGCTGACTGTGCGCTGCTGACGAGCGCTCAGCTGAGTGCCACCCGCGTACGCTCCCCGGAGTGCCGCTACCAGTGTGCGCCCCCTGAGTATCCCCGCCCTCGTGCGCTCACGCACGCAACGCCGGCACCACCCGCTTGCGCTGACCGGGCACCTTGTCGCCGCCCGGGCCGTGCCCCTCGCGCGGCGGGTCCGCCGACGGCAGGCGGATCACCGCGTCCAGGCCGCCCGAACTCGCCGCGTGCAGGCTCGCCTCTCCGCCGCTCGCGTGGGCCAGGCGCTGGACCAGGGACAGGCCGAGACCCGTACCGCCCTTGGGGGCGCCCGGCGCCCGCCAGAACCGGTCGAAGGCCCGGTCCCGCTGCTCCGGGGTCATGCCGGGGCCCTCGTCGGTGATGTGCAGGTCGACCCAGGCGGGGCGGGCGTCCCGCAGGGCGCGCCGGGCCGGGACGTGCAGCCGCAGCTCCATCGTCACGGTGGAGTCGCGCGGGGAGGCGCGCAGGGCGTTGGAGAGCAGGTTGTCCACGATCTGCTCGACACCGCCCGGCACCGCGAGGACCGGGCCCACACTGCCCGCGAACAGCACCAGCGAGACCCGCTGTTGCTCGAAGAGCGGCAGCCAGGTGCGGTGCCGTTCCGCGCAGACGGCGCCCACGTCGACCTGGGTGGGCGTCGCGGAGTCCTCCTCCAGACGGGCCATCGCCAGCAGCCCCTCGACCATCCGGGAGAGCCGGTCCGTCTCGGTCACGGCGGCGGTGAGGCTGCCGAGGCCACGGTCGGAGACGTTCGGCTCCAGGTTCTCAAGGCGCAGCCGCAACGCCGCCAGCGGCGTCTTGAGCTGGTGCGAGGCCTCGCCCGCGAACGCGCGCTGGGCGGCGAGGAGATGGGCGAGCCGGGCGGCCGTACGGTTGAACGCGGTGGCCAGCCGGCGCACCTCCGGCGGGCCCTTCGTCATCGTCACCGGCGTGGCCCGCCCGCCTTCGGCCAACTCATGGGTGGCCCGCTCCAGTTCGCGGATCGGCCGGCCGGTCCAGCGGGCGATGGCGAACCCCACGACCGCCACGGCCGTGAGCACCCCGAGCCCGACCAGAGCCAGCACCAGCCACACGCGATGGACCCGTTCGTGCACCGTCCGGGTCGGCAGCGTCAGCCACACGGCGCCCTGCAACCCCGTGGCGTGCCGGACCGGCGCGGCGACCGAGAGGTACTCGACCCCGCCGATGGTCGACGTGCGCACGTCCACCGTGGAGGCGCCCCGAAGGGCGGCCGCGATACCGGGGCGCGAGGCGAGGTCGGACGACATGACGGCGGCCCGCGGATGCGAGGTGGCGAGCAGCGTGCCCACCGCGTCCACGATCACCACCTTGCCGCCGATGCGCTGGGCGCAGTGCACCGCGCGGTGCGGCAGATCCCGCTCGGCACGGCCCGCGCTGAGCGACAGCGAGGCGTACGCGGAGACCGACTCGGCCTCGTCCTTCGCCGCGTTCACCACCCGCTCCCGCTCACTGCGCGAGTACACGAAGCCCAGCGGGATCTCCAGGCACAGCAGCACGAGCGCGGCGAGACTGAGGTAGCTGAGCAGCAGCCTGCGGGTCACGGCGAGGGCACCTGCTGCCCGCCCGGCTCGGTCTGCACCGCCAGCCGGAAGCCGACCCCGCGCAGCGTCTGGATCCACGCCGGGTCGCCCAGCTTGCGCCGCAGCGAGGCGACATGGACGTCCAGCGTCTTGGTCGGGCCCTCGTAGTGCGGGTCCCACACCCGGTCAAGGATCTGCTGCCGGGAGTACACCGCACCCGGATCCTCGGTCAGCAGCGCCAGCAGCTCGAACTCCTTCGGCGTGAGGGTGACGGGGATCTCGCCGACCCAGACCTGACGGGTGCGGCGGTCCACGACCAACGGGCCGGGCGGGTAGGAGGGGCGGGGTGTCGGGTCGTCGTACGGCGGAAGCGACTCGGCCTCGTACGAGGGTGCGGCGGGCGGCGGGGCGGCCGCCCGTTCCGCCAGCGCCCCGGCACGCAGCCGCTCCACCAGCGCCTCCGTGCGGCCACGGTCCGGCGCCGCCGTCTCGAAACGCTCCGGATCGCCCGGAGCCTCCGTACGCGGCGTCTCCGCCGCCGTCTCCGTCCGCTGGGTCCGCCGGGTCACGGCGCGCACCCGTGCCACCAGCTCCCGGATGCTGAACGGCTTCGCGAGATAGTCGTCCGCCCCCAGCTCCAGGCCCAGCACCCGGTCGGCCTCCTCACCCCGCGCACTCAGGATGATGACCGGCACGTCCGAGACCTGCCGGATGCCCCGGCACACATCGATGCCGTCCATGTCCGGCAACCCGAGGTCGAGCAGGACGACATCGCCGTACCCGCTTCTCAACCCCTCCGCCCCGGTGGTCACGTGATGCACCGTCAGCCCGAAGTGGGCCAGTCCTTCGACCAGCGGTTCGGCGATCGTCTCGTCGTCCTCGATGAGCAGCACTCGTATGCCCATGCGTCCTGTCTCTCCGTGAATTTGCATTCTCTGCCCTGACGTACACACGCTACAAGTAACAAGCGCTTGCCTGGCGTTGCGACAAAGAATGTCCAATTGCTGTACGCGCTCTGGCCTTTACTTAACCTTCCTCTGGTGTGCACTCCTCTACGGTGCTGTGAACTGGTTGAACTCCCAGCTGAGGAGGCATCGTTGAAGGCATTGCTGGACCGTGCCCGTTCGTTCAGGCGCAGGGTCGATTTCGAGAGCGACGCATATCGGAAACTGGCCGAGGGGCAATATCCCGAGGCGCTCTTCATTACCTGCTCGGACTCGCGGGTCATACCCGCACTGATTACCGGTGCCCGGCCCGGAGAGATATTCGAGCTGCGCAACGCGGGAAATATCGTGCCGCCGTACGGCAGTCCCGGCGCGTCCGGGGAGGCCGCCACCATCGAGTACGCACTGGAGGTGCTCGGGGTTCAGGACATCGTCGTGTGCGGTCACTCACACTGCGGTGCCATGGGCGCGCTGAAGTCCGGTGACGACCTGACCGCGCTGCCCGGTGTCGACGCCTGGCTCCAGCTGGCCCGCCCTGAACTGGCGCCGGTCCTCACCACCGCCACCGACGACCCCTCGCTGCCGGACGTGGCGCAGGGCAATGTCGTCAACCAGCTCGCCGTCCTGTCGACCTACCCGGTGGTGCGGCAGCGGCTGGACGGGGGACGGCTGCGGCTGCACGGCTGGTACTACGAGGTCGACACCGGGCAGGTGCACGAGCTGGAGGGTGACGGCCGGTTCCGGGTGCATACCGGATGAGCGGGGCACATGCGCGCGGGCGGACTCGCGGCAGGGGGAGCGGGGAGCCGGCGGCGGCCGCGGGGCCGCAGTCGGCGCGGGCCGGGGGCGAGCGGCAGACGAAGGCGGGAGGCGCGCGGTCGGCGAAGGCCGGGGGCGCGTCACCGGCGAAGGCGGCGGGTGCGCGGCCCGACCTCGCCAACGAGATCACCGCCTCCCTCGTCGTCTTCCTCGTCGCCCTGCCGCTGTGCATCGGCGTCGCGGTGGCCTCCGGTGTCCCCGCCGAACTCGGCATCATCTCCGGCGTGATCGGCGGCCTGGTCGTCGGTGCGGTCCGGGGCAGCACGCTCCAGGTGAGCGGGCCGGCCGCCGGGCTCGCCGCGCTGGTCGCGGAGACGGTGCTGGAGCACGGCCTGGCGATGCTCGGCGTGATCGTCCTGTTCTCGGGCATCCTCCAGATCGTCCTCGGCGTCGTACGCCTCGGCCGGATGTTCCAGGCGATCTCCCTGGCCGTGGTGCAGGGCATGCTGGCCGGTATCGGGCTGCCGCTGATGTTCAGTCAGGCGTACCCGATGTCCGACGCCAAGGCGCCCGGCACGCCGATCGAGAACATGGCCGGGATCCCGGGCCTGTTCGCCGACATCCTCACCGACCCGCAGGCGATGATCGCCACGCTGCTGGGCATCGTCACGATCGTGCTGAGCTTCGTGTGGAAGAAGGCGCCGGGCCCGGTGAAGCGGATCCCGGCCGCGCTGGTCGCGGTCGCCATCGGCATCGTGGTGGCCGCGCTGCCCGGCGTGGACGTGAAGACGCTCCAGGTCGGCAATCTGCTGGCGTCGGTGCAGGTGCCGGGGGCGGAGCAGTTCGCGGGTCTGGCCGACACCGCGATCATCACCTCCATCCTCACCTTCACGGTGATCGCCTCCGCGGAGAGCCTGTTCACCGCGGCCGCCGTGGACCGGATGCACAGCGGCCCGCGCACCCGGTACAACACGGAACTCATCGCCCAGGGCGCCGGGAACACCATCGCGGGCATCCTCGGCGCCCTGCCGATCACGGCGGTCGTGGCGCGCAGCTCGGCCAATGTCCAGGCAGGCGCGAAGACCCGGCTCTCCCGCACCCTGCACGGCCTGTGGCTGCTGGCCTTCGCGCTGCTGCTGCCGCAGGTCCTTGCGTTGATCCCGATCTCGGTGCTCGCCGGCGTCCTCGTGCACAGCGGCTGGAAGCTGTTCGCGCCGGAGGAGTTCCCGAAGATGTGGCGTCAGGACCGCGGCGAGTTCGTGGTGATGACGGTGACGACGCTGGTCATCGTGGCCACGGCACTGCTGGAGGGCGTCCTGATCGGTCTTGCGGCCGGGATCGTGCTGGCGGCGCTGCGCATGTCGCAGACGGTGATCCGGCAGCACATCGAGGAGGACACCGCGAAGGTCGTCATGGCCGGCAACGCGACCTTCCTGCGGCTGCCGCAGGTCATCGAGGCGCTGGAGAACGCCGCCGCCTCGGGCAAGCCGCGCATCCGTCTGGACCTGACCGGTGTGACGCACCTGGACCACGCGTGCCGCAACCAGGTGGAGGAGTTCACCGCGCAGCAGCGGGGGCTGGGGCTGCGCGTGGAGCTGCTGATGCCGGGACCGGCGAGGACGGAGGCACCGGCCGCCGCGATGCCCGCCCCGGAGCCGCCCCTCACGCCACCGTCGGCTCCCGGCCCGGACGCCGAGTGGTTCTACCTGGACACGGGCCCGCTCTCCGACGGTCACGCGGATCCGATGCACACCTACGCGGAGAGCTACCCTCCGGTCACGTCACGTTAGCATCACGGGTCCTTCATAACTCCACCGCATCAGCGGCCCCTGGCTACGTTCGTCACCTCGTGAACGACCAGGGAAGGACTCCCCGTGAACCTGCTTCGCAAGCCCGGCGCCATCGTCGTCGCCGCGCTGGCGCTGGCCGCACTGCCGTCCACCGCCGCCGCCCATGACGGTGCCCACCCGTTCGAGAACTGCACCGAGGCGTACGCCAACGGGCACTCCGACATCCCTGCGAACGATGAGCACTACGGCTCCCATCTGGACCGGGACGGCGACGGCCTCGGCTGCGACAACCCACCGTCCGACTTCGTCCCCGCCGACGAACAGGCGGCAGGGGAAGGGGCGGCGGAGGAAGGGTCGGCCTCCGGCGAAGCGGCCGGCGAGGACGGCAACGACACCGACCTCGCCGCGACCGGAGGCGACGACAACACCCCGTACCTGGCGGCGGGCGGCGCGGCCCTGCTCGCCGGGGGCGGGGTGTTGCTGGCGGTCCACCGACGGCGCGCGAGCCGCTGACCTCTCTCTTGAGGACGAGCCCCTACGAGCCTTGAGACGGGCCCCTACGAGGCCCGTACCTCGTACGTAGTGATCCGCACCGACTCGTCGTCCAGGCACTGCCCGGTCTCCAGGTCGAACCGCTGCTTCAGCAGGGGCGAGGCCACGAACGGGCGGCCCTGGTGGGTGCCGGTCAGGCCGCGGGAGAGGACCGCCGCGCCGCAGAACGGGTCGCGGTTGTCGATCGCATACAGCTGTCCGGCACGGTCGCGGAACAGGGCCACCTGACCGCCGTCCGGCAGCAGGGCCGCCACACCGCGGCCCGGGAGCAGCCGGGTCAGGTCGCAGACCGTCAACCAGTCCTCGTCCAGCCGTACTTGGATCTTCAGGTCGGTGGTCTCGGGTGCCAGGGTCATCGCTGGGCGCTTCCTTCCAGGGGGCGGGAGCCGATGGTCAGCAGCGGCAGGTCGGGCTTGATCTGGTCGCGCTCGGGGACGAAGCCGACGACCGGGTCGGGGGTGTCGGGGGCGTTGACGAAGGAGACGAAGCGGGCCAGCTTCTCGGGGTCGTTGATGGTCTCCGACCACTCGTCGCGGTAGTTGGCGACGTGGGCCGCCATCAGCGACTCCAGCTCCTCGCAGATGCCGAGGGAGTCCTCGACGACCACGTCACGCACGTGGTCCAGGCCGCCCGGGATCCGCTCCAGCCACACGCTCGTGCGCTCCAGGCGGTCCGCGGTGCGGATGTAGAACATCAGGAAGCGGTCGATCAGCCGGATCAGCTCCGTGTCGGAGAGGTCCTGCGCCAGCAGGTCCGCGTGGCGCGGGGTCGCGCCGCCGTTGCCGCCGACGTAGAGGTTCCAGCCGCCCGCCGTGGCGATCACGCCGAAGTCCTTCGACTGGGCCTCCGCGCACTCCCGCTGGCAGCCCGACACCGCCGACTTGAGCTTGTGCGGCGACCTGAGCCCTCGGTAGCGCAGCTCCAGGTCGATCGCCATCCGCACCGAGTCCTGGACGCCGTAGCGGCACCAGGTCTGGCCCACGCAGGACTTCACGGTGCGCAGCGACTTGCCGTACGCGTGCCCCGACTCGAAGCCGGCGTCCACCAACCGGGCCCAGATGAGCGGGAGTTGCTCGACACGTGCACCGAACATGTCGATGCGCTGGCCACCGGTGATCTTCGTGTAGAGGCCGAAGTCCCGGGCGATCTCACCGATCACGATCAGCCCCTCCGGGGTGATCTCACCCCCGGCGATCCGCGGTACGACCGAATACGAGCCGTTCTTCTGGATGTTGGCGAGGAAGTGGTCGTTGCTGTCCTGGAGGGCCGCCTGCTCGCCGTCCAGGACATAGCCGCTGGCGCCGATCGTCGGAGCGAGGGAGGCGATGATCGAGGCGACCGCCGGCTTGCAGATCTCACAGCCGTCGCCGCCCCGGGCGCCGTCGCGGCCGTAGCGGTCCAGCAGGTCCTGGTAGGTGTTGATGCGCAGGGCGAGGACGATCTCGTAGAGCTCCTCGCGGGTCTGCCCGAAGCAGCCGCACAGGCCCTTGTCGACCTCGACGCCGGACGCCTCCAGCTCGGCGTTGATCAGCTGGCCGAGGACCTTGACGCAACTGCCGCAGGTCGTACCGGCCTTGGTGCACTTCTTCACCTCGGGCACGGTCGTGCACTGGTGGTCGGTGACCGCGCCGCGGATCGTGCCCTTGGTGACGTTGTTGCAGGAGCAGATGATCGCCTCGTCCGGCAGCGCGGACGGGCCGAGCTGGGTGGGCGCACCGGCGCCGGCCGGCAGCACCAGCGACTCGGGCGACACCGGCGGGACCGAGCCGGTGAACGCCTTCAGCGTGCCGTACGCCTCCGCGTCGCCGACCAGGATGCCGCCGAGCAGCGTGCCGTCGCGGCCGATGACCAGCTTCTTGTACAGGCCCGCGCGGGAGTCGGAGTACACGACGTCCAGGCAGTCCTCGGTGGCGCCGTGCGCGTCGCCGAAGGACGCCACGTCCACGCCGAGCAGCTTCAGCTTGGTGGAGAGGTCCGCGCCGACGAACGACGCCTCGTCGGACGCGATCGTCGCCGCCGCCGTCTCCGCCTGCTCGTAACCCGGGGCCACCAGGCCGTACACCCGGCCGTCCGCCGCCAGCGCGCACTCACCGATCGCGAACACGCGCGGGTCGGCGACCGTACGGCACTGCTCGTCGACCGTGATGCCGCCGCGCTCGCCGACCGTCAGGCCGCAGTCGCGGGCCAGCTGGTCGCGGGGGCGGACACCGGCGCTGAACACCACCATGTCGGTGGCGAGTTCGGAGCCGTCGGACAGCTTCATACCGGTGACGGCGCCCGAGGAGTCCGTCACGATCTCCTGAGTGCCGACCCCCGTGTGCACGGTCAGACCCATGTCCTCGATGGTGCGCAGCAGCGCCGCGCCACCGCCCTCGTCGACCTGGACGGGCATCAGCCGGGGCGCGAACTCCACGATGTGGGAGGTCAGTCCGAGACCCTTCAGCGCACCGGCCGCCTCCAGGCCGAGCAGTCCGCCGCCGACCACGGCACCGGTCGTGCGGGTCTTGGCGTACTCCTCGATCGCGAGCAGGTCGTCGATCGTGCGGTAGACGAAGCAGCCGGTGGCGTCCTTGTTCGGGACCGGCGGCACGAAGGGGTAGGAGCCGGTGGCGAGGACGAGCGTGTCGTACTCGAAGACCTCACCGGAGCGGGCGGTGACCCTCTTCGCCTCACGGTCCACGGAGACGGCCGGGTCGCCGACGTACAGCTCGATGCCGTGCGTCTCGATGAACTCCATGTCCGTCATGGACAGGTCCTCGGGCGTCTTCCCCGAGAAGTACGAGGTCAGCGCCACGCGGTCATACGCCGGACGCGGCTCCTCGCACAGCACGACCACGCGGTGCGTGGCGGTCAGGCCGCGCTCGGCGAGCGCCTCCAGGAAGCGCTGGCCGACCATGCCGTGGCCGACGAGCACGATCGTGGGGGTGGCCTCCGTGGCCTCCGGGGTGGCGGTCATCAGGAGCCTCCATCGTTGGTGAGCAGGTGGAGCAGAGGGGCGTCGTCGGGGAGCGGCTCTGCTCCCTCCCAGGCGCGGGCGAGCGCGCCGACGGTGCCGAGTTCGCCGACGAGGACCCCGCCGACCAGGCGGTCGTCACGGACGACGACCTTGCGGTAGGTGCCGCGCGTGGCGTCGGTGAGCTGCACGACGTCGTCGCCGGGCCGGGCCTCGGTCTCGCCGAACGCGGCGAGGTCGAAGAAGCCCTCCCCGGCCAGCGTCAGCCGGGTCAGCGCACGCGTGCCGGTGTAGCGGGCGGCACTGTCCCCGGCCAGCGACTCGGCGAGGACGTCGGCCTGTTCCAGTGCCGGCGCGGCCAGCCCGTACACCGTCCCGTCGTGCTGGGCGCAGTCGCCGACGGCCCGGATGTGCGGGTCGGAGGTACGGAGTTCGTCGTCGACGAGGATGCCCTTGTGCACGGCGAGCCCCGCCTCCTTGGCGAGGCCGGCGCGCGGGTGGACGCCGCAGGCCAGGACCACGAGGTCGGCGTCGAGGGCGTAGCCGTCGGCCATCTCCACCGAGCGGACCGCGCCGCCGACACAGCGCACGTCCCGCACGCGCAGGTCGGTGTGGACCTCGACGCCGAGGTCGGTGAGATGGCGCCGGACCAGCTTCGAGGCGGCCGGGTCGAGCTGACGCTCCATCAGCCGTTCGGACTGCTGGGCGAGCACGACCTGCGCGCCGCGCAGCGCCAGCGCGCGGGCCGCGGAGACCCCGAGGAGCCCGCCGCCGATCACGACCGCCCGCGCCCCCGGCCGTACCGCCTTGGACAGGCCCAGGCAGTCGTCCATGGTGCGGAAGGCGTGGACGCCCTCCGGCAGTTCATGATCCGGGGTGAACAGACCCCGCAGCGGCGGGAGCACCGCGTTGGAGCCGGTGGCCAGCACCAGGGTGTCGTATGCGATCTCCGACCCGTCCGCGAGATGTACGGCTCGCATCTCGCGGTCGATGCCGGTGACCCGGCCCCGGGTCAGCTCCGCGGGCGCCGGCAGGGCGATCACCTCGGGGCTGTACCGTCCGGCGAGCACCTCGGCGAGCAGCACCCGGTTGTACGGGCGGTGCTCCTCGTCGCCGACGAGCGTCACGGGCGTGCCCAGCTCGCCGAGCCGCCGGGCGAGTCGTACGCCCGCGAGTCCGGCGCCGATCACCACCACACGCGTATTCGAGGTCATGCAAAGGAGCGTGCGGTGCCGGTGTTTCCCGACCGCATCACCTCTGTTTCCCACGAGGAACGCTGCCCTCAGCGAGTCCGGGGGGCGGGTGTGAGGGTTCGAAGGGCGCGGTGGGGGCGGGCTGTGAGGCCGGGCCGTGGAGATGCGCCGGGGGTGGGGTGAACCGTACCCCCGGTCTCCGTGCAGTCCCCATCGCATACGACCCGGGGGGACGGGAGCCTGGAGGCGTCGGCTTTCAGCGGCTCATGCCAGGGGGAACGTGTGAGGGACCTCGTTCGCGAGAGGGGACCGGTCGGCCGGGACGCCGCCGCCGTATGGGTGTGGCGGCTCGTGCGCGAGCCGTTCACCGCGCGGACGTGGCGGCGGACGGCGTACGCGCTCACCGCCCTCCCCGTCGGCGCGGTGTGCGTCCCCCTCGGCCTGGCCGGGCTGCCGACGGGGCGCTGGCAGCGGGAGCTCGCGCACCGGCTGCTCGGTGCCGACCTCGGTGAGCGGGGCCACGGCGGCCCGCGCGCCGGCCTGGTGCACGCGCTGGGCGCGCTGCCGCTGAACCTGCTCAGCGCCCTCGTCACGCTGTACGGCTGGGCGATCGTGCCGATGAACCTGGGCTGGCCCCTGCGCGCGGGCGGCGATCCCGCCGGCGCGTGGGGCGGGCCGACGTTCGCCGGGGCCTGGGCGTTCCACGCGATCGTCGGCGGGCTCGGCTTCCTGCTGCTCATGCCGTGCGTCGTACGCGCGCTGACCGGGCTCCAGCTCCGCTGGGCCCGTACGGCCCTCGCCTAGGTTGGCCGCTGTGAACCGCCTCCGCTCCCTCGCTGCCGCCACCTTCGGCCGCCGCGCCCTGGCCGCCCTGCTGTACGCGGTGATCGCCTTCCCGCCGGCGCTGGTCGGCTTCGTCCTGGTCCTGGTCGGGCTGGCGCTGGGCGGGGCGCTGTCCGTGACGACGCTGGGGTTGTGGCTGATCGCCGGGACGGTGCGCGGGGCGCTGGCGCTGGGCGCGGTGCAGCGGGGCCTGGCCCGCGGGCTGCTCGGAGTGGAGATCGAGGAGCCCGCCCCGCCGGGCGGCGCCGGGGTGCTGGGCCGGCGGCGGGCGCTGCTCGGCGAGCGGGTGGGCTGGCGGGCCGTCGCCTGCGCGCTGTCGACGCCGTTCACCGCGGTCCTCGCACTGGCGGCCGTCCTCGCCGGATACGTATACGGCGCCCTGTTCACCCTGCACCCGCTGCTCAAGCACCTGAACAACCGGACCGTCCACCATGCCGACGGCTCGGTGACGCGGGTGTCGCTGGAGTTCTTCGGCTATCAGGTCGACAGCTGGCCGCGCTGGCTGATCCCGGTCACGGCCGGACTGCTGCTGCTCGCCGTCGCCCCCGCCCTACTGCGCCACGCCCTCACCCCGCACCGGCTGCTGCTGACGGCGCTGCTCGGCCCGAGCGCCGCCGACCGCCGGATCCGCGCCCTGGAGGAGACCCGCGCGCACGCCGTCGAGGACGCCGCCGCCACCCTGCGCCGGATCGAGCGCGACCTGCACGACGGCACCCAGGCCCGGCTCGTCGGCCTCGCCATGCATCTGACCGTGATCCACGAACTGGTCACCGCCGACACCGACCGCGACCGTGTCCTCGCCGCCGTCGACACGGCCCGCGCCAACGCCACCCAGGCCATCGCCGACCTGCGCCACCTGGTCAAGGGCATCCACCCGCCGGTACTGGACGAGGGCCTGCCCGCGGCGCTCGCCACCCTCGCCGCCGACAGCGCCCTCGGCGTCGAGGTCAGCACCGACATCCGCACCCGCCCCACCCCCGCCGTCGAGTCCATCGCCTACTTCTGCGCCGCCGAACTCCTCGCCAACGCCACCAAGCACAGCGGCGCCGACACGGCCACGATCACCGTCACCGCCCACGACGGCCCGCTGCGCCTGCGCGTCGCCGACCCCGGCCGGGGCGGCGCGGTGATCGGCGCGGGCTCCGGACTCACCGGGCTGCTGGCCCGGGTGCGCACCGTCGACGGCACCCTCACCTGCGACAGCCCGCCGGGAGGGCCTACGGTGGTCACCGTCGAGCTGCCCCGCGCCTGACTCGGCCCCACGGACCACCCCCCACCGCCGATCGGAGCCGCATGCGCGTCGTCATCGCCGAGGACTCCGCGCTCCTGCGCGACGGGCTCGTGCAACTCCTCCAGCTCAGGGACGTGGAGGTCGCCGCCGCCGTGTCCGACGCCGAGGCGCTCCTGGCCGCCGTCGCCGCACACGCCCCCGACGTCGCCGTCGTCGACATCAGGCTGCCGCCCACCCAGAGCGACGAGGGCGTCCGCGCGGCCCTGCGGCTGCGGCGCGAGCACCCCGGCCTCGGGGTCCTGCTGTTCTCGCAGTACGTCGAGACCGCGCACGCCGCCCGACTGCTCACCGACCCCGCCGGGTTCGGGTATCTGCTGAAGGAACGGGTCGTCGACATCGGGGAGTTCGTGGGCGCCCTTGAGCGGGTCGCGGCCGGCGGCACCGCGCTGGACCCCGAGGTCGTCGCCCAGCTCTTCGGCGCGAGCCGGCGCGCCACCGCCCTGGACGCGCTCACGCCCCGCGAGCGCGAGGTGCTCGCCCTGATGGCGGAGGGCCGCACGAACCACGCCGTCGCGACCGCGCTGACGGTCTCCGAGCGGGCCGTGGAGAAGCACATCGCCAACATCTTCACCAAGCTCGACCTGCCGCCGTCGGAGACGGGACACCGCAGAGTGCTGGCGGTGCTCAGATATCTGGAGGACACGCGCGCCTGACCCGGCCCCGCGAACCTCAGATGCTCCTCAGGTACATGGACTGTGCATAGAACCGCCGCCTAGGGTCGCGATCATGCCCGACATATCCCTGACCACGGTCGTCGTCCTGTGCCTCGCGGCCCTCGCGGCCGGCTGGATCGACGCCGTGGTCGGCGGCGGAGGACTGCTGCTGCTCCCCGCCCTGCTGCTCGGCCTGCCCGCGAGCACCCCGGCCGCCTACGCGCTCGGCACCAACAAGGCGGTCGCCATCGTCGGCACGACGGGCGCCGCGGTGACGTACTCCCGCAAGGCACCGGTGGACGTACGCCTCGCCGTGCGCATCGGCCTCGCCGCGCTCGCGGGCTCCTCCGGGGGCGCCTTCTTCGCGGCCGGGATGAGCACCGAGGTGCTCAAGCCCGTGATCATGGTGGTGCTGCTGGGCGTGGCCGCCTTCGTGATCCTGCGACCCGCCTTCGGCACCGCCCCGGCGACCGGCCCGGCCTCACCCCGCCGGATCCTCGCGGCGATCGGCCTCGCGGGCCTGGGCATCGGCTTCTACGACGGCCTGATCGGCCCCGGCACCGGGACGTTCCTCGTCCTCGCCCTCACCGCCGTGCTCCACCTCGACCTCGTCACCGCCTCCGCCACCGCGAAGATCGTCAACTGCTGCACCAACGCCGGCGCGCTCGCCACCTTCGCCTGGCAGGGCACCGTGCTGTGGCAACTGGCCGCGGTGATGGCCGTGTTCAACCTCGCGGGCGGCACCCTGGGAGCCCACACGGCACTGAAGAAGGGCAGCGGATTCGTCCGGATCGTCCTGCTGACGGTGGTGTTCTCCCTGGTGGTGAAGCTCGCCTACGAGCAGTGGCTGGCCTAGGCAGCGGGCCTTGTCGCGACAGGGGGTGCCGCCCTCGGTGCGTTTGGCGGGTGCGGGTGGTTCGTGGTTGCTCGCGCAGTTCCCCGCGCCCCTGAAAGCAGGGCGTGCGCTGGACGTCCCTTGGGAATGCGCAGGGCGGTGCCCATGGCGCCGGTGCCGAGGAAGTGCTCGCCGCCCAGCTGCGGGAGTGGAGGCCGACGCTCCCGAGGAGCGTTCAGCGGCTGCCGGTCAGATGCGCGAAGACGACGACATTGCCCCGGTACCCGGTCGTCCGTGAGTAGCCGCCGCCGCAGGTGATCACCCGCAGTTCGGGGCGGGCCGCGGCGCCGTACACCTTCTCGTCGGGGAAGGCCTTCGCGTCGTACACCTCTACGGCGTCGACCGAGAACAGGGCGGTGCCGCCGTCGCGGCGGTCCACCTCGATCGTGCTGCCCTTGCGCAGGGCGCCGAGGCGGTAGAAGACGGCGGGCCCGTCGGCGTTGTCGACATGGCCGGCGACGATCGCGGTGCCCGTCTCGCCGGGCGTGGTGCCGGCCTCGTACCAGCCGGCGAGGTTCTCGCGCCCGGCGGGCGGGACGTCGAGGCTGCCGGCCTTCGTCAGACCGAGGCCCATGACGGGGGCGTCGACGCGGATCGACGGTATGCGTATGCGGTCGGGCGGGGAGGGCGCGAGCGCGAGGGCGGCGGCGTGCAGCGGGTCCCGCGGGCCGGCGCGGGGGTCGCCGCTCTCGGTGCCCGGCGAGGCGGCCCCGGCCTGCGCCGCCGACGGTTGCGGCGGGGCGTGCGACGCGCCGCCGTTGTGCAGCAGCCAGGCGCCGCAGCACACGGCCAGGACGGTCACGGTGGCTATCGCGGTGTCACCGACGCTCCATCGACTGCGCACGCGAGCCTCCTGGGACTCTCCTCGGGCCCCCGTTCCCCCTCCGGGCCGCGAGGGGCATCGGACCCGGAGGGGGAGGGGACGTGCGGTACCGGCGGACGGACAGCGGAGGGTGCCCGTCAGATCCCGTCGCCTCTCGCCCGGCGATGCAGGAGCCAGGTACCGCCCGCGGCGGCGACGGCGAGAGCCGCCACGCCGGCCGCGGTCTGCACGGGATCGCGGTCAAGAGCGCCGCCGACCCCCGTCTTCACACTTCCTCTCGGATGCGCCTGCTGCCCGCTCGCCGACGTCAGCGTGACCACCAGGTCGCCCGCGACCCGCTTGCCGCCGGCGGCGCAGGTCGCGACGATCTCGTACGTCCCCGGCTGCGCGCTCGGCGGCACCCGGAACCGTCCGGTCGCCTTGCCCTTGTGCGGTGCCAGCGCGAACGAACCGGCGCCGACCGCGCTCGCGTCGCCCGCCGCGCCGCCGTCCCGGCACGCGGACGTGTCCACCGTGACCCGCTCGCCCGGATCGACCGAGGCCGGACGCAGCTCCAGACGGTCGGCGTCGGCGCCGTACACGGGCGCGACGACTGTCGCCAGGGCGCCGACGGCCAGTGCGGTCCCGGTCAGCAGACGGGCGGTACGACGCATCGATGCTCCTCCGAGCGCAACGGACCCACGGCCCGCGACACCCCCATGTGCCGCCGTCTCGGCCGAGCCCTGCCCTACGAGGAAACGGCCGATGCGACGGGCGCGCCTGCCGAGAGAACACCGCGAGCGGGGTGAACGGGCGCCGGGAGGGAGCGTGCAGACCGCCGTTTCAGCAGGTCAGAGGGGCGGGTCGGAGGCGCCGTGGAAGAGAATCGGTTGGGCGGGACGCGGGGGTGTGAACGGGTGACGGAGGCGGGCGACGACTCACGGTTCCATCCCGGCTGGGCAGGACGCTGCCCACCCAGGGGCGCGGGGAACTGCGCGACCAGCCACGGATGACCCGCACCCGGCCACGCAGGCCCACCACCCGATCCCTGCCCCGTCGGTCAGCCCACCTTCACCGCACTCCAGGCCGCGGCCACCGCACGCTCCTCCGCGCTCCCGGCGCCATACAGATCCCGCGCCGCGCTCAGCGTGGCCGTCCGCGCCCCCGCGTACTTCGTCGAGGACGTCATGTAGACGGTCAGCGCCCGGTACCAGATCTTCCCGAGCTTGGCCCGCCCGATCCCGCTCACCGAAGAGCCGTCACAGGTGGGGGAGTTGTAGCTCACCCCGTTGATCGTCTTCGCACCGCTGCCCTCGGCCAGCAGATACGCGAAGTGGTTGCCGACCCCCGACGAGTAGTGCACATCGAGCTGCGCGGTCGACGTGCTCCAGCAGTCCACCGAGACGCCGTCCCGCGACGGCTTGTCCATGTACCGCAGGGCGCCGCGCCCGAGCCCCGACCGGACGACCTTCTCACCGATCAGATAGTCCCCGGGGTCCGAGGAGTTGCCCGCGTGGAACTCCACCAGCGACCCGAAGATGTCGGACGTCGCCTCGTTCAGCCCGCCGGACTCGCCCGAGTACGTCAGCGCCGCCGTCTTCGACGTCACGCCGTGCGACATCTCGTGCCCGGCGACGTCCAGCGACACCAGCGGACCGAGCTGGGTGCCGTCACCGTCGCCGTACGTCATGCAGAAGCAACTGTCGTCCCAGAACGCGTTGTTGTAGGCGTTGCCGTAGTGCACCCGGTTGAACGAGCCCTTGCCGTCGCCCGCGATGCCGTTGCGGCCGTGGACGTCCCGGTAGTAGTCCCACGTCGTGTCCGTGCCGTACTGCGCGTCCACCGCGGCCGTGGAACGGTCGGCCGAAGTCCCGGTACCCCAGTGGTTGTCGGCGTCGGTGAAGACCGTCGCGGGCGCGCGGTTGAGGCAGACGGTCAGGATGCACAGGTCGGTCTTGTTCGCCGCGTCACCCGTGTAAGTGCCGCCGCGCGTCGCGTCCTTGAGCTGGTAGGCCGCACCCGACGCCGTCGTCTCCAACGGCACCGTGCCCGCGTACAGCGACTTGCCGTCACCGGACGCCGTCTCGATGCTGTCCCAGGCGTCGATCTGCGCACCCGTGGCGGCGTCGGTCAGCACGGTCCGCGCGACCGGGTTGCCGAGGGAGTCCTGCGCGACCGCGTCGGTCCGCCAGGCCAGCTTCGGCGCGCCGTGCAGGGCGTCGACCACCAGCTCGGGCCTGGACGTGAGCTTCTTGAGGATCTCGCCGACGTTCACCGCACGCAGCGCGCTCGCGGCGAGGTCGGCGGCCCGGGGCCCGGAGACCTTGGGGGACACGCTCTTCAGGGAGATCGCGCGCCCGACCGCACGGGAGGCACCGCGGTAGGTGCCGTCCTTCTTCAGATGCACGACGAAGTCGCCCCCGAGAACGGGGAGTCGGTGATATGTCCGGTCGTAGCGGACATGCTGGGTTCCGTCCGAGTCCACCACCACGTCCCGGACGCGGGTGTCCTGCGCGGCCGTCAGCCCCAGACTCCCCGCGACGTCGGGGAGGACCGAGGCCGCGTTCTCCACGGCGTCGGCCCTGCTGGGCGGTTCGTCCGCGCCGGCGGTGGGGGTGAGGACGGCGGCCAGCAGGCCGGCGACGGCGGCCGCGGTGCCCGCGGTGGCCAGTCGGGAACGTCGGATGTGCGGCCGTATTCGGCTCATCGGTCTCCTTGAACTGGGCGGATGCTCGGGAGCTGACCCAGATTCAAGGGGGCGTGAACCGGCCGTGGCCAGGGTGAATACGTGGAGGTGTGTGAGAGGAGAGAATCGTTTCCGTGACCCTCTCTCCTCGACTCCCGTTCTTCGTCTACGGCACTCTGCGACCCGGGGAGCCCAACCACGACCACTTCCTGCGGGGGCGCGTCCGCGCGGAGGAACCGGCGCGGATGGAGGGGGCGGTGCTGTACGACGGGCCGGGGTATCCGTATGTCGTCGAGGAGGTGGGCGGGGGCGGTGTCGTGTACGGCGATCTGGTCACGGCCCGGCCCGAGGAGTACGGCGCGCTGCTGACCGCCCTCGATCTGCTGGAGGAGTACGCGCCGGGTGACGCGCGGAACCTGTACGAGCGGGTTGCCCGCGAGGTGCTGCGCGATGTCGACGGAACGGCTGTGCGGGCGTGGGTGTATGTGGCCGCACCGGCCGTTGCCGCCCGGTTGCGGGCGAGGGGGCCGGTGATCGAGAGCGGGGACTGGGGACGGCGTTGAGGTCCACTGTGGGTGCCGCGATCGGTCGTTGTCCGGCTGCGGCGCCGTCGTGGCCGGTCGCGCCCACGCGGCGGAGCCGCATATCGATACAGACCCGCGCCCCTTCAGGGCGTTGGGGCCCCGTCCGCTGTGACGTACCGCCACGACCCGCCCTTCAGGGCGTTGGGGTCCGGTCCGTTATGACTGCACCGGTTCCACCCGCACCGCGCACGTCTTGAACTCCGGCATGCGTGACGTCGGGTCCAGTGCCGGGTTGGTCAGGGTGTTGGCGCGGCCCTCGCCGGGCCAGTGGAAGGGCATGAAGACGGTGTCGGGGCGGATGCCGGTCGTGATCCGGGCGGGTGCCACCGCGCGGCCCCGGCGGGAGACCACGGCCACCGGATCGCCCTCGGCCGCCCCGAGCCGCGCCGCGAGGCGGGGGTGCAGCTCCACGAACGGGCCCGGCGCGGCGGCGTTCAGCTCGTCGACGCGGCGGGTCTGGGCGCCGGACTGGTACTGGGCCACGACCCGCCCGGTGGTGAGGAGAACCGGATACTCGGCGTCGGGTTCCTCGGCGGCCGCCCGGTGCGAGACGGGGGCGAACCTCGCCCGTCCGTCCGGTGTGGCGAAGCGGTCGAGGAAGAGACGGGGGGTGCCGGGGTGCGGTGCCGCGACGGTGTCGTGGTCCTGTGCCGGGTCGTCGGGCTCCGCGTCCAGCGAGGCGTCCTCGCAGTCCCCGGCGGTGTCGTCGGCCGTCCCCGTCGCCGCCGGACACGGCCAGAACACCCCGTTCTCCTCCGCCAGCCTCCGATACGTGATCCCCGAGTAGTCGGCCGGCCCGCCCGCGCTGGCCCGCCGCAGCTCCGCGAAGACCTCCTCGGCGTCCGTCGGGAAGCCCTTCTCCAGGCCCCTCTCCCCGCCGAGCCGCGCGGCCAGCTCGTGCATGACCTCCAGGTCGCTGCGCACGCCCGGCGGCGGGGTGATCGCCCGGCGGCGCAGCAGGACCCGGCCCTCCAGGTTCGTCGTCGTGCCCGTCTCCTCCGCCCACTGCGTGACCGGCAGGACGACATCCGCGAGCTCGGCCGTCTCCGACAGCACCACGTCGCACACGGCGAGGAAATCAAGGGACTTGATGCGCTCCTCGATGTGCGCGGCACGCGGCGCCGACACCACCGGGTTGGAGCCCATCAGCAGCAGCGACCTGATGTCGGTGCCGAGCGCGTCCAGCAGTTCGTACGCGCTGCGTCCAGGGCCGGGCAGGCTGTCCGGGTCCACGCCCCACACCTCGGCGACATGGCGGCGCGCCGCCGGGTCGTCCAGCTTGCGGTAGCCGGGCAACTGGTCGGCCTTCTGACCGTGCTCGCGCCCGCCCTGCCCGTTGCCCTGCCCGGTGAGGCAGCCGTATCCGGACAGCGGCCGGCCCGCCCGCCCCGTCGCCAGGCACAGGTTGATCCAGGCGCCCACGGTGTCCGTGCCCTTGGACTGCTGCTCGGGCCCGCGCGCGGTCAGCACCATCGCGTGCTCCGGCTCGCAGAACAGCCGTACGGCCTCCCGGAGTTGGGGCACGGGCACGCCGGTGATCCGCTCCACGTACTCCGGCCAGTGCGCCATCGCGGCGGCCCGCGCGTCCTCCCAGCCGGCCGTGCGCTCCGCGACGTACTCCTCGTCGACCCGCCCCTCGGCGACGACCAGGTGCAGCAGCCCCAGGGCGAGTGCGAGGTCCGTCCCCGGGCGGGGTGCGAGGTGCAGGTCGGCCTGCTCGGCGGTCCTGGTGCGGCGCGGGTCGACGACGACGAGAGTGCCGCCGTTCTCCTTCAACTCGTTGAAGAAGCGCAGCGAGGGCGGCATCGTCTCCGCGAGGTTGGAGCCGACGAGGATGACACAGCCCGTCCTCGGGATGTCCTCCAGCGGGAACGGCAGCCCCCGGTCCAGGCCGAACGCCTTCATCCCGGCCGCGGCCGCCGACGACATGCAGAAGCGGCCGTTGTAGTCGATCTGTGAGGTGCCGAGCACGATCCGCGCGAACTTGCCGAGGCTGTACGCCTTCTCGTTCGTCAGACCGCCCCCGCCGAAGACCCCGCACGCGTCCGGGCCATGTTCCGCACGCGTGCGACCGAGGCCCTCGGCGACGCGGTCGAGCGCCTCGTCCCACGTGGCCGGCACGAGCGCGCCGCCCGACCGCACCAGCGGCGAGGTCAGACGGACGCTCGACGCGAGCACCGCGGGAGCCGTACGGCCTTTCCCGCACAGCGCTCCCCGGTTCACCGGGAAGTCCGGGCGTTCGACCACCGCGACACCCCCGTCCTGCTGGGGCGTGAGGTTCATTCCGCACTGCAGGGCGCAGTACGGGCAGTGGGTGGGCGTCGCGGAGTTCGGCATACCGTTCAGCGTGCTTCCGACGTGTTACGCGCACGGCGGCCCCCTGTTACGCGGCCGGGACGGTGACCTCCCCGCCGCCGCCCGGTCGCGGTGAGGCGCCCGGACATCAAGGAGGGCGGGAGCCGGGCCCATGGCCCCGCTCCCCCCCGTTTCAGGGATCGTCCTTGGTCAGAGGACGCCCTCGGTCAGCACTCGTACGCGTAGTACGGGACGTCGCCGGGTTCCAGGCCGATCGTCCCGATCGCGCCCGGACCGATCTGGATGCACGACGGGTCGAAACCGTCGACCTCGACGCTGGCGAAGATGGTGTACCCGCACTCGTTGTAGATGTCCGCCCAGCCGGGACCGGAGCCGACGAGGTGGGCGCAGCCCGGCTCCCTCGGCTGTCCTGCCTCGGCCGCGGAGGCGGTCCCCGCGGCTGCCGCACCGGTGATCAGTGCGACCGCCGCGGCCGTGGCGAACAGAGAGCGAAGACGAGTCATCAGATGTCCTTTCCCCCAGACGCGGCGGCGGTCCGATCCGCCGCCGCACTGGGACGGACGCTATGAGTAACCGAATGACTACGGAAAGCTCTCGCCGGGGGGATTCACGCGGTTGGCTGGCGTGCGCGCGTCAAAACCTGCGCGCGAGAGCATGGTGCACCCGTTCCGGGCGCCGCTACCGCTGCCCGGCCAGCGCTTTCGCGACCCCCGGTTCCCGTCGGCCGAGGAAGTGCGGGTCCGGCTCGAAGACGGCGTCCAGCGCCGCCTTGCCGGCCGCGAGGATCTCCCGGGTGCCGCCGTAGTACCAGGTGACGTCGTGCTTGTCCTGCACCCCGACGCCGTACGACGCCACCCCCGCCTCCTCGCACAGCGCGACCGCCCGCCGGATGTGGAAGCCCTGGCTGATCAGCACCGCCTCGTCCACGCCGAAGATCTTCCTGGCGCGGACGCAGGAGTCCCAGGTGTCGAAGCCCGCGTAGTCGCTGACGATGTGTGCGTCGGGCACACCGTGCCGGGTCAGATACGTGCGCATGGCGTCGGGTTCGTCATAGTCCTCGCGGCTGTTGTCCCCGGTGACCAGGACCACCTTGATCCGCCCCGCGCGGTACAACTCGGCGGCCGCGTCCAGCCGGTGGGCGAGATAGGGGGAGGGCTCGCCGTCCCACAGCCCGGCGCCGAAGACGACCGCCACGTCGGTGCGCGGCACATCCGCCGTGGTGCGCAACCGGTCGCCGGTGACGACGTACATCCAGGTGGCCGGAAGCAGCGCCAGTACACATCCGGCCATCACGGCCTGCACCAGCCGCCGCTGCCCGGCGCGGGTACGCGGAAGTCTCGGTCGGCCCAGCTTCGGTCGGCGCATCGGACGGTCCCTCCCCGGTCGGCACACGGCCTGTCCTCGACCTTCAGGGACGTCCCGCCGGCCGCCGCGGTTCACTCACCACAGCGTGAGCAGCTTCACTCCGGCCGATGAAACCGCAGGTAGCCCCGCCTCACACCACCCGGGTACCGCACCGTGAACCCGGTGTAAGAACCCGTCATTCCTGCGAAACGGGACGGCAACGTCCCGCCGCCACCATCGGTTCATGACGGCGTCGAACCACCTTCACGACGAGTCCACGACGGCCCACCTCGACAGTACGGCGCACCTCATGAACCGGATCAGCAGCCAGCTCGCCAGCCAGCTCAGCCTCGTCTCGCTCGACGGCAGCCGGCGCCGCCGGCCGCCCGCGCTCGTCGTCGTGGCCCACGGCAGCCGCGACCCGCGCGCCCTGAGCACCGTCCGCGCGCTCCTCGACCAGGTCCGCGCGCTGCGCCCCGGCCTGCCGGTCCACCTCGGCCACATCGAGCTGAACGAGCCCCTGCTCCCCGACACCCTCGCCGCCCTCGGCGAACGCGAGGCGATCCTCGTCCCCCTCCTCCTCGGCCGCGGCTACCACATCAAGCGGGACATCCCCGAGATGGCCGCCGAGTCACCGGTACGCGCGCGCGTGGCCGGCGCGCTCGGCCCGCACCCCTTGCTGGTGGAGGCTCTGACCGCCCGCCTCGTGGAGGCGGGCTGGCGCACCCGTATGGACGAACGGACGCGTCGGGAGAGCGCGGTGATCCTGGCAGCGGCGGGCTCCCGCGACCCCGACTCCGAACTCGACACCTCCCGCACGGCCCACCTCCTGGCCAACCGCCTGGGCGTCCCGGTGATCCCGGCCTATGCGACGACGGCAGCTCCGACGGTCCCGGACGCGCTGGCCGCGCTGGCGACCCGGGGCCGCACCAGGGTGGCGATCGCCTCGTACTTCACCGCCCCGGGCCGCTTCGCGACGGAGTGCGCGGAGAAGGCCCCATGGATAGCGTCGGCCCCCCTGGGCACCCACCCGGCCATGGCCCGCCTGCTCCTGCACCGCTACGACAGAACGGTGACAACGCCGGTCACGACAACGGTGGAACTGGCGTCGGCATAGAACGCCGGGGGAGCGTACGTGCCTCCAGGGGCGCGGGGCTGCATCGATGTGCGGCTCCGCCGCGTGGGCGCGACAAGCCACACACCACCGTCACCCGCAATCCGACACATCCCGGCAGACGAGTAGGCGAAACACAGCCCCCCGTTTGTCACTGTCTGCCTTTACTGTCGGGTGCATGTACTACGACGAGTCGGCAGTCGAACGCTGGGCAGCCGAACCCGACAAGCGCCCCGGCCGCACCGCCTTCCAACGCGACCGAGCCCGCGTACTCCATTCGGCGGCCCTGAGAAGGCTCGCGGGGAAGACCCAGGTCGTCACGCCGGGCACGCACAGCCAGGCCTGGGACCCCAGCCCCCGCACCCGCCTCACCCACTCCCTGGAGTGCGCCCAAGTCGGCAGAGAGCTGGGCGCAGCCCTCGGCTGCGACCCCGACCTCGTGGAAGCCGCCTGCCTCTCCCACGACCTCGGCCACCCCCCCTTCGGCCACAACGGCGAAGTCGCACTGAACGAGTTCGCCGAGGACTGCGGCGGCTTCGAGGGCAACGCCCAGTCCCTGAGACTCCTCACCCGCATCGAACCCAAGCGGTTCACCCCGGAGGGCTCCGTCGGCCTCAACCTCACCCGCGCCACCCTCGACGCCGCCACCAAGTACCCCTGGCCCCGCGGCGCCCACCCCGCCGACCCCAAGTCCCCGAAGTTCGGCGTCTACGAGGACGACCGGCCGGTGTTCGACTGGGTCCGTAAGGACGCCCCCGGCTCCCGCACCACCTTCGAGGCCCAGGTCATGGACTGGTCCGACGACGTGGCGTACTCCGTGCACGACGTCGAGGACGGCCTGCACGCCGGCCACATCGACCCCAACTGCCTGCACGCCGAACCCGAACGCCGCGAGGTCTTCGCCGTGGCCGTCGGCCGCTACGTCCCCGAGGACACCGACCCCGACGAACTCGCCGCCGCCCTCGACCGGCTCCAGGACGCGCCCTGGTGGCCGCACGGCTACGACGGCTCCGCCGTCGCCCAGGCCCGCCTGAAGGACGCCACCAGCCAGCTCATCGGCCGCTTCTGCCTGGCCGCCGAGAGCGCGACCCGCGCCGCGTACGGCGACGGCCGGCTCACCCGCTACGGCGCCGAGCTCGTCGTGCCCCGTCAGACCCGTATGGAGTGCGCGGTCCTCAAGGCCGTCGCCGACCGGTACGTCATGCAGCGCGCCGAGCAGGAGCGGCTCCGTGCCGACCAGCGGATCGTCGTCGCCGAACTGGCCGAGGCGCTCACCGCCCGCGCGCCGGAGGGACTGGACCCGCAGTTCCGCGCCCTGTTCGACGCGGCCGGTGACGAGCGTGCCCGCAAGCGCGTGATCGTCGACCAGATCGCGTCCCTCACGGACGCCTCGGCGCGCGCTCTGCACACCCGGCTCACCCAGCGGGCGTGAGCGCCGGTGCCGTCACCCGCGTGCGACAGGTGAGACACCGGGGGCGAACGGGCACTCGAAAGTGACCCTGCGTGGCCTGATCGGGTCACCCCCTCTTCCCGCATCACGCTGCGTGCGGGACGCTCATGTGGCGGCACCCTTACGAGGAGGCATCAAGTGGTCGACGCGGATCAGACATTCGTCATCGTCGGAGGAGGGCTCGCTGGCGCCAAGGCGGCCGAGACACTCCGCGCGGAGGGCTTCACCGGGCGGGTGATACTGATCTGCGACGAGCGCGACCACCCGTACGAGCGGCCGCCGCTGTCCAAGGGGTATCTCCTCGGCAAGGAGGAGCGAGACAGCGTTTTCGTGCACGAGCCCGCCTGGTACGCACAGAACGACATCGAGCTGCACCTCGGCCAGACCGTCGACGCCATCGACCGTACGGCGAAGACGGTGCGGTTCGGCGAGGACGGCACGGTCGTCCACTACGACAAGCTCCTGCTGGCCACCGGTGCCGAGCCGCGCCGCCTCGACATCCCGGGCACCGATCTGGCCGGCGTGCACCACCTGCGCCGCCTCGCGCACGCCGAGCGCCTCAAGGGCGTCCTGACCTCCCTAGGCCGGGACAACGGCCACATCGTGATCGCCGGCGCCGGCTGGATCGGCCTGGAGGTCGCGGCGGCGGCCCGTGAGTACGGAGCCGAGGTCACCGTCGTCGAGCACGGGCCGACGCCGCTGCACGGTGTCCTCGGACCCGAGCTGGGCGGGCTCTTCGCCGAGCTGCACCGGGAGCACGGGGTGCGGTTCCACTTCGGGCGGCAGCTGACGGAGATCGTCGGCCAGGACGGCATGGTGCTGGCCGCGCGCACCGACGACGGCGAGGAGCACCCCGCGCACGACGTCCTGGCCGCGATCGGCGCGGCCCCGCGGATCGCTCTCGCGGAGGCGGCGGGGCTCGAGATCGCCGACCGTGCGCAGGGGCGCGGCGTGGTGGTGAACGAACAGCTGCGCACCTCCGACCCCGACATCTACGCCGCCGGCGACGTGGCGTCCTTCCCGCACGCCCTGTTCGACACCCGGCTGCGGGTGGAGCACTGGGCCAACGCGCTCAACGGCGGACCGGCGGCGGCACGGGCGATGCTCGGGCGGGACGTCACCTACGACCGCGTGCCCTACTTCTTCTCCGACCAGTACGACCTGGGGATGGAGTACTCCGGCTGGGCGCCCGCCGGGTCGTACGACGAAGTCGTGATCCGGGGGGACGCCGGCAAGCGGGAGTTCATCGCGTTCTGGATGAAGGACGGCCGGGTGCTCGCCGGGATGAACGTGAACGTGTGGGACGTCACAGAGCCGATCCAGCGGATGATTCGTTCCAGGGCGCAGGTCGACACGGAGGCCCTGGCAGATCCCCATGTCTCGCTCGAGGGGCTGATCGCCTAGGCGTCTGCCGGGTTGCGCTCGTCTCGCGGGCGCGGGCCCTGTGTGGCCGGTCGCGCAGTTCCCCGCGCCCCTGCGGGGCGCCAAGCTCACCCCAGGAGTGTCAGTTCTGCCCCGTAGAATCACCGTGTGGCAGGACGGATCAACGACGAGGACGTGAAAGCGGTACGGGACGCGGTCCCGATCGACGCCGTGGTGTCCGAGTACCTCCAACTGCGCAACGCGGGCGGCGGGAACCTCAAGGGGCTGTGCCCCTTCCACGACGAGAAGTCGCCGTCCTTCCAGGTCAGCCCCAGCAAGGGGTTCTTCCACTGCTTCGGCTGCCAGGAGGGCGGCGACACCATCACGTTCGTGATGAAGGTCGACCACCTCACCTTCTCGGAGGCCGTCGAGCGGCTCGCCGCCCAGGCCGGCATCACCCTGCGCTACGAGGAGGGCGGCTACAACCCCTCCCACCAGCGCGGCGAACGCATCCGCCTGGTCGAGGCCCACAAGATCGCCGCCGACTGGTACATGGAACAGCTCGCCACCGGTGCGGAGGCCGACACCGGCCGCCAGTTCCTCGCCGAGCGCGGCTTCGACCAGTCCGCCGCCCAGCACTTCTCCGTCGGCTACAGCCCCCAGGGCTGGGACCACCTCACCCGCTATCTGCGCGGCAAGGGCTTCACCGACAAGGAGCTCCTGCTGTCCGGGCTGTCGCAGGAGGGCCGCCGCGGCCCCATCGACCGCTTCCGGGGCCGCCTCATGTGGCCCATCCGCGACATCGGCGGCGACGTCGTCGGCTTCGGCGCCCGCAAGCTGTACGAGGCGGACAACGGCCCGAAGTACCTCAACACCCCCGAGACGGCGATCTACAAGAAGTCCCACGTCCTCTACGGCATCGACCTCGCCAAGAAGGACATCGCCAAGGCGTCCCGCGCGGTCGTCGTCGAGGGCTACACCGACGTCATGGCCTGCCACCTCGCCGGCGTCACCACGGCCATCGCGACCTGCGGCACCGCCTTCGGCGGCGACCACATCAAGATCCTGCGCCGACTGCTGATGGACAACGGCTCGGCCCGCGTCATCTTCACCTTCGACGGCGACGCGGCCGGCCAGAAGGCGGCTCTGCGCGCCTTCGAGGACGACCAGAAGTTCGCGGCGGAGACCTACATCGCCATCGCGCCCGACGGCATGGACCCCTGCGAACTGCGCCTCGCCAAGGGCGACGAGGCCGTCGCCGACCTGGTCGAACCCCGCACCCCGCTGTTCGAGTTCGCGCTGCGCCAGATCGTCGTCCGCTACGACCTCGACACCCCGGCGGGCCGCGCCGCCGCCCTGGACGAGGCCGCGCCCATCGTCGCCCGCATCAAGAACAGCGGCGCCCAGCACGAGGTCGCGGTCCAGCTCGCCGGCATGCTCGGCATCCTGGACACCCAGTTCGTGGTCAAGCGGGTGGCCCAGCTGGCGCGCTGGGCGCGCGAGCGCGGCGGCCGGGGCCAGGCGCCCACGTCCCGCGGCGGGCAGCAGCCGTACGACGCCGCGCCCGCCCCCCGCACCTCCGGCCCCGCCCTGACCCTGCGCAACCCCGTCTACGCCACCGAACGCGAGCTGCTCAAACTCGCCCTCCAGCGGCCCGAGTTGGTCTCCCCGGCGTTCGACGCGTACGGCGTCGACGAGTTCACCGCCGCCCCCTACGCCGCCGTACGCCAGGCGATCATGGACGCGGGCGGCGCGGAGTACGGCATCCAGGACGCACAGGAGTACCTGGTCCGCGTCCGGGACGCGGCACCCGACGACCAGGTCCGCGCGATGGTCACCGAGCTGGCCGTCGAGGCGATCATGCGCAGGACCGTCGACGAGAACTACGCCGGCGAGCAGCTCGTCACCGTCCGCCGTCGCGCGGTGGAGCGCCGGGTACGCGACGTACAGAGCCAGCTCACCCGTCTCGGCGCGGGCGGCGACCCGGCCCAACTGGCCTCCGTGCAGAACGAACTGTGGGTGCTGCAGCAGTACGACCAGGCATTGCGCGGGCACGGCGCGGCAGCGCTCTGACCGTCCCGGCCGTTCCCCGTACGACGGGGTAACCGGGCGGTCACGGCCCGATTGCAAAAAGTCACCGCACGCCCCTCGTGGCGGCGATGTGTCGTACTCCACACTGGGTTCCGGTGCCTGAGTCCTCGGAGCGCGGCCGATCCGTTCCCCACGGGTCCCACACCCCCGCGGTTCCGCTCATCGCGTACGGGACGGACAGCGGCGAGGCCGCCGACTCCGCCCTCGAAGCAGCGCTGCCGTACGCCTCGGCAGCGATCATCCTGGAGGTCGCCCCCGTGCAGACCCAGACCCTCATCCAGACCGACACCGGTACGGACGGCACGGCCGCGGACGCGGAGACCGACGTTCTCGTCGCGGTGCCGCCGCAGGACCGTGTCGTGCACCACCCGGAGGCGGAACCCGATACCTCGCCCGAGCCGACGGAGCCGCCGGCCGAGGCGCTGGCCACCGCCGAGACCGCCGAGCCGGTCGAGACACCGCTGCCGGCCCGTGCCCGCGCCGACAACAGCGGTCCCTCCTCGGACCTGTTCCGCCAGTACCTGCGGGAGATCGGCCGCATCCCGCTGCTCACGGCGGCCGAGGAGGTCGAACTCGCCCGCCGTGTCGAGGCCGGCCTGTTCGCCGAGGAGAAGCTCGGCAGCACCCCCGACCTGGACAGCCAGCTCGCCCTGGACCTGGACCGGCTGGTCGTCATGGGCCGGATGGCCAAGCGGCGGCTCATCGAGGCGAACCTGCGGCTCGTGGTCTCGGTCGCCAAACGGTACGTCGGGCGCGGCCTGACCATGCTCGACCTCGTCCAGGAGGGCAACCTGGGCCTGATCCGGGCCGTCGAGAAGTTCGACTACGCCCGCGGCTACAAGTTCTCGACGTACGCCACCTGGTGGATCCGTCAGGCCATGTCGCGCGCCCTCGCCGACCAGGCCCGCACCATCCGGGTCCCGGTCCATGTCGTCGAGCTGATCAACCGGGTGGTCCGCGTCCAGCGCCGCATGCTCCAGGAGCGTGGCTACGAACCGACGCCGGACGAGGTCGCCGACCATCTCGACCTCCCGCCCGAGCGCGTCAGCGAGGTCCTGCGCCTCGCCCAGGAACCGGTGTCGCTGCACGCGCCCGTGGGTGAGGAGGACGACGTCGCCCTCGGCGACCTGATCGAGGACGGTGACGCGACGTCGCCGGTCGAGTCGGCGGCGTTCCTGCTCCTGCGCGAACACCTCGAAGCGGTCCTGTCGACCCTCGGCGAACGCGAACGCAAGGTCGTCCAACTCCGCTACGGCCTCGCCGACGGCCGCCCCCGGACGCTGGAGGAGATAGGTCGCATCTTCGGCGTGACACGGGAACGCATCCGACAGATCGAGTCGAAGACGCTCAACAAGCTCAGGGACCATGCATTCGCCGATCAATTGAGGGGCTATCTGGACTGACGTGATCCGGAGCCATGTATGAGCCATGCACTGACGACGACCCCGCCCTTCCTTCCGGGTGGGGTCGTCTGCATTGAAATGCGCAAATAAGCAAATATGCGGCTAGGGCGGCGGTGGGCATCGGAGAATAAGAATTCAGACGCTATGTCTGAAACGAACGGCAGTTCAAGGGGGGCTCGTTCATGGCGTCAAGCGCCACGCGCACTGCATCTGCCCAATCCGCCCTGAAACCGGAGAGCAATCCCTGGCCGACCACCAGCCTGCTGGGCGAGCTGTCGGCACCGACACGCGACCACCTGATCACTCTGGGGCGACGAACGCACTTCACCGGCGGCGAGCGGCTGCTGCGCGAGGGGGAGAGAGGCTCGCACGTATTCCTGCTGCTGAGCGGCTGGTTCAAGGTGCTGGCCATGACGGAGGACAACCGTGAGGCGCTGCTGGCGGTCCGGGCCGGCGGCGACATAGTCGGCGAACTCGCGTGCTTCGACGCCCAGCCCCGTGTCGCCACGGTCGTGGCGTCCGGCGCGGGCGTCGCCAAACGGATCAGCAGCCAGGAATTCCTCGCCTTTCTGGCGCTCTACGACGATGCCGCCCAGGCCGTGATGCGCGCCGTGGCCGGAAAGCTCCGCTGGGCGACCCGGCGACGGCAGGAATTCGGCAGCTGCGCGGTGGTGACGCGGGTGGCCCGCGTCCTCGGGGAACTCGCCCGGGTGTACGGCCGGGCGGGGGAGAACGGCATCGCGATAGGGGTGGCCCTCACACAACCCGAACTGGCCGAGCTGGTCGGGGCCTCCGAGCCGAGTGTGCACCGGGTGTTACGGTCCCTGCGCGAGCAGGCGGTCATCGAAACGGGGTACCGGCGGATTCTGGTACGGGACGTGTCCGAGCTCAGCAGGATCGCCGGATCAGTGCCCGCCGTCGTGGAAATCTGAGAAGTGATGATGGCCCACGTCATGTGAGTGGAACGGGTCGGCGTGCGGGTCACCGGCGGCCGGGTGGTAAGGGTCGGCGTGGTGCGGATCGGGGTGATAGGGATCCGGGTGGTACGGGTCCGGATGGTACGGGTCCGGGTGATGCCCGTCGTCCGGGCCGTACGCGTCGGAGTGGTGCGGGTCCGATGCGGGCGGGTCCGATGGGTGCGGGTCCGTGTGGTGCCCCCCGGACCCGTCGTCCGGGCCGTCGAATTCGTCGTCATCCGCCGCGGTCGCCGCTTGCGTCGCCGGTTCTCCGCTCCCGCCCCCAGCCAGTACCCATTCCCGCAGCGTCCCGCTGTTCCAGATCACGGTCGCCGCGAGATGCGCTGCCCCCAGCGCCGGGACCACGAAATCCCGCATGGCGGCACGGCCCGGCGAGTGGCCCCAGATCACCTGTTCCGGCCCCAGATCCCTGGCCGGGGCCGACCTGGGCACATGCAGCCAGGCCCTTGCGGCGAAGTCCTTCTCCTGGAGGACCACGTCGATACGGCGGAACTCGGCGGCGGACAGCCCGAGTGCCTGAGGGAGGATCACATCCCGGTAGATGCCGTCCGAGACGGCGAGCGCCAGGTCGCTCTCGGTGTCGGCCGCGAGCGCGTCCCGCACCGGCGCGGAGTCGATCAGCCGGTTCACCAGCACCACACAGTCACCCAGGTAACCCCGGTCGGCGCGCGAGATCGCTCCCTGGCCGAGGCCGGCCCGCATCCGGAGCCGGCCGAAGCGGCCGGGCGCCCGGTTGGCCTGGTAGAGGCCGTCGCGCAGCCCGAGAACCAGCGCCGGGACGGCCCGCACCACGTCGACGCCCGCCGGGAAGACGACCAGTTGGCCGTCTCCCTGGAGCTGCTGCTGCGCACGGACCCGCGGGACACGGGCCCGGCGCAGCGCATGCTCGACCACGAGCCTGAGCCGGTACTGGGCGTCCTGCTGCTCGGGGTAGGAGTGGCGGCTGTAGTGGCGGAGGTCCACGGCCAGGCACAGCCGCCTGCGGTACCGGGCCATCACAACCTCACCAGCTCGTCCACCAGATCGTCGAGGTCCTCGCCGGTGCGCCGCACCTGCTGATCCAGCTGCTCGAGTTCGCTGCGGCGCCGGCCGACGGCCTCGGCACCCTGTTCCCGTGTCTCCTGGGCCGTCGCCACACTGCGGGTCAGCTCCTCGATACGGGAGGACAGCCCGCTGTTGATGGACTCCGTGAGAGGCCGCATCGTCTCGTTGGTGAAGGACTTGGCGGCCGAGCGCGCCTGCTTGGGGGCCTCCAGCCTGATCTGGGTGGCCATCTCCCGGCCGACGGCCTCCCGCATCTTGGTCTCCAGCCGGCCACCCGCCATGTTGCTCTGCACGATGCCCTGGATGACCAGACCGGCGATCAGGGTGGGCAGTCCGAACGGGGTGAACAGCCACACCATGGCGATGGCCATGGTCGGCAACAGCGCGCGCAGTGCCTCCTTGACGCCGAACTGCGCCCCCACCATGCCGCCGGCCACCCCGCCGAGGACGAAGCCGCCGACCCCGGCCAGGAATCGTGCGAGCGGCGGCTCCTGCTGACGCTCACCGGCCGCGGCGGCGCCAGTCACTCCGGTGAGGTCGACCCGCAGCTGGTCGAGGCGGGCCTCGAAGGAGCCCAGCTCCGCGTTCAACCGCTCGGCGAGCTTCTCCAGATCCTGGACGATCACCGGTTCCAGTGACCCGGACACCCACTGGGCCACCTTCTCCTCGATCCTCTTCGCGGTGCCGGCGGCGATCTCCCCGGCGACCTGCTCCACGCGCTCCTTGAGCTTGAGGGGGTTCATACCGAGCTTGGTGGTGAGGGGGACGTCGCCGGCGACGACCGGGGCCTCGTCCGCGACGGCCGCCAGGAAGCCGCCGAGCAGGTTCTCCACCCGTTCCTGGAGCATCCGGGTCTGGTTGTCGACGTCCATGGTGATCTGCCGGGCCTGGGCCTGGAGTTCGCGCAGCGGCTGCTGGGCACTCTCCCAGCGGCGCTCCAGCTCTCCGGTCCGTGAGTCGAGCATCGCGAGCTCGTGCGGGATGTTGCGGTCCAGTTCACGGGCGAGACCACGCAGGGCACGGGCCGGGGCGAGAACCTTGACCTTGTGCCGCTCGGTGGCCAGATAGCGTTCGAGCGCGCTCTCCAGAGCGGCCACGCCCGAAGAGTCGTAGGCGGCGGTGTCCCCGGCGATCCTGGCGCGCAGCGCCGTCTTGCCGTCCACGAAGAAGAAGCGGCCCTCGTCGCGCTCCTCCCCGCGCAGAGCGGTGATGCGGTGGCGGGCGGCCGCCGTGACCTCGCCGCGCTCGTGGTCGTCGATGGCGTCGAAGTAGGTGAAGACGAAGAACGGGTCGTACGCCTCCAGATAGGAGCTCAGGAACTGTGTCTCGTCCATGCTCATGGGGGCGATGGCGTGCTGGAGGAAGATCACCGCGTCGGCCTTGCGGAGGTAGCCGAGGGTGATCTCGTCGCGGCTCTCGTGGTCGTTGAGGCCGGGCGAGTCGACCAGCACCACGTTGTTGCGGCACAGCTCCAGCGGCCAGATGACCTCGGCCTTGACATAGGGGTTGCGCTGGTCGTGCGCCTTGTTGTTGACGGTGATGAGCTCGACGAGCCGCTCGGGGGCGACGGACTCCGGGGAGACGGCGTCCTCCTTCCACAGCTGGGCCGCCGGGGCGTCACCGAACTTGACCTCGGTGATGACCGCGGTGGCCGGCACCGCCTTGACCGGCAGCACCTGGGCTCCCAGCAGGGCGTTGACGAACGTGGACTTGCCGCGTTTGAAGTCGCCGACCACCATCACGTAGAAGGCGTCGGTGTCCATTCGGTCCAGGATGTCGGACACCAGGCTCTCCGCTCCGGTGTCGCCGATCTGTTCGGCGATCTTGCCGAGTTGGCGGCAGATCCCGGTCAGCCGCAGGCGCTGTGCCGCCGCGGCGGCGTACCCGCCCTCTTCCGTGCTCATGGTCCGTACGTCCTCTCTGTTCGGAGCTGAAGCTGGTGAGTCCGGGGTACGGGTCAGGCCCGGAGCCCGGCCCGGATACGTGCGGCCAGGGCGGCAGCGGACCGGCCCAGGGACTCCCAGTCCTGGTCACCACCGGTCCCGGCGACGGCCACCGTCCGCCAGGCGTCGTGCCAGGCGAGATGTGATTGCCGGAGTTGTTCGAACACGTCCCCGTAGACCTCGGAGAGCATCTCGACCGCCTGCCGCTGAAAGGCCGTGGTCGTCTCGTCGACCACCCGGACCAGCAGCGCGTCCACCTCACTGCGCTGGGCCTCGGTGGCGGCCCTGATGGACGCCTCGGCGAGCAGCCCGCCGACCAGGCTGAAGCCGGCGCCGTAGATCATCGGCAGCGGCGCATGACGGGCGGCGGCGATCAGGTAGCCGACGATGGCCCCGCCCTGCGCGCCCAGCCTGGTGGCCAGCCGGACCCCGGCCAGGCTGGAGACCTCACCGGAGATCTCGGGTTCGACCGACAGCTTCAGCCCGCCCGAGGCGGGGATCCAGCTCGGTCCGGCCCCGGGCAGCCGGCCCGCGACCTCCGCGTCCAGCCAGCCGCTGTCGGCGGTGAGGGCCGGCAGCAGTACGGCACGCTCGGACTCCTTTGCCAGGACGGACAGTTCGTGCCGCAGCCGGAACGGGAGATCGCGCTCCCACCAGCCGCGTGGGTCGCCGGTCCGGTCCAGTTCCCAGCGCAGCCGTTCGATCAGCCCGTCACGTTTGCCTTGCACGTACTCCCGCAGCCGGGTGGTGAGGGCGAGCTGCCGCGCGGTCAGATCGATGTGCAGCTGATCCCACTGCCGTTTCTCGCCCTCCAGCGCCGCCTGCTCCTTCTTCGCGGCCTCCTGGGCTTCCTCCGCGGAGAGCCGGTCCATCGCCATCGTCCGGCTCGCGATCGCCGTCATCGCGTCACAGTGGTCCGCGACCTGGGCGGCGATCCTCCGGTCCCGCCATACGGCGCGCCCGTCCCGCCGGGCGAACCCCTCCGCCAGTGCGTGCAGCGCGGCCACCTCGGCCCGTCCCGCCCCGGGTTCCGGGGCGGGCAGCACGGTCAGATTCGGCAGGCCGGACAGCCGTCGCCCGAGATCCTCAAGCGCTTCGGCCCGGTCCTCGTCGTCGACCAGGTCCAGCATGGTGACGACCACGGTGACGAAGGGGATGTGCCGACGCAGCACTTCCTCCTCCAGCAGGCCGCGTTCGGTGATTCCCAGCGGGGACAGCGCGGAGACGACGAACAGGACGGCATCGCATCCGGCGGCGACCTCGCGTACCTGCTCCAGCTGGTCGTCGTTGCCGAAGTTGACGCCCGGGGTGTCCACCAGTTCGGCGTCCAGCCCGGCCAGCCAGTCGTCCGCGACGGTGAGGGTCACGGAGGGCTCCGGGGCTTCCCCGGTCGTCGTCCCGGAGCCCTCCTCCACTCCGGTACCGGTCAGGCCGCCCCATGCGCCGTCGGCATCGAGCCGGCGCAGTTCACGACGTCCGTCCGGCCACCGGATGGTCAGCGCCTCGTCCTCGGCCGCCCGGACCACCACCGGAACCCGGGTCATCGGCAACGAGCCGGTCGGCAGCAGATTCCGGCCGAGCAGTCGGTTGATGAGGGTGGACTTGCCGCGGTTGAACTCACCCACCACGGCGATCCGGAACAGCCGTCGGCCCCGCCCGTCGGCCAGCGCCTCCAGGTCCGCCCCGATGCGGTCCAGCCGGTGGTCCGCGGCCAGCGTCTGCGCCTCCCGCAGCCAGCCGGGCGTGTCGTTGCTGACGTCTGCGACGTGCGGCGCGTGGAAGGCTGCGGCGTCCCCGGGGTCCGGCCGGTCGGTGCTCTCGGTGGGCACAGCGCTCTCGGTGGGCACAGCGCTTTCGGTGGTCATGGTGCTGGTCGGCGGGTCTGAGGCGGGCGGGCGCTGGGGCTCGGGCTGTGTGTCCATCGGTCATGACTCCTTGGATGCGTGCGAGACGACTGATGTGCCGCCGCGCAGGACGGCGACCTGCTCACGTCGGTGCCGGGCGGCGGCCGCGGTCCGTTCGGCGGCGGCGATGCCTGCGGCCAGCTCGGCCCGCTGGCGTTCGTTGGCCAGGGTGAGCCTGGCGATCTCGTCGCTGAACTCGGCGTCGTACTTCTGCCGAAGGGCCGCGACACTGTCGCTCAGGCCCTGGCAGATGCGCTCCAGCGAGGCGGAGCGCAACGTGTCGAGTTCGCCGTGCGCGGCGGCGATGAGCGGGCGCGCCTTCTGCAGGAACTGCGTCCGTGCCGTGTCCCGGCCGCGCTTGCCCATGGCGGCCCCGAGCGCGCCCCCGATGACGGTGCCGATACCGGGGGCGATCATGCTGCCGATGACGGCTCCGGCCGCCGCACCGCCGCCGGTGCGCCAGTTGCCGACGGTGGTCAGTTCGGCGCCGACCGAGGTCAGTGCCCGGTCGATGCCGGACAGTTCGAGGTCGGGCAGCTCCAGGTCCGTCACGGGGATCACGGGCGGGGCAGGTGCCTCGCCGGCCAGCCCCGCAAGGGCGCCGTACTGTGCCGCGAAGTCCCGGGCGAGTTCGTCGGCTTCGGCGGCCAGCAGTTCACCGGCCCGCCGTGCAGCGGCCCGGGCCGTCCGCTCGGCCTCCTGCCTCAGATGGAGACGGACGATCCGGGAGACCTCCGAGGCGGCCTCGCGAAGATCGTCGATCTTGTCATCGGCCACCGCGGCGACCACTTTGTCGTCCAGCCGGGAGCGTTCCGATTCAGCCGCGGCGGTCATCGCGGTGTCCTCCGCCCCGGTCTTCACCTTGTCGAGGACCCGCCGGGTCCAGGTGTCCAGGAACCCCGGGAAGTCCGGCAGGGACAGGGCGGCCAGTCCGCGCTCCGCACGGCGGTACTCGGCGCGCTGGGCATCGGCGCTCTCCTCCACGGCCACCAGCAGCCGGGAGAGCAGGGTCAGCACGGTGGCGGCGATGGCGGACTCCCGCCGCTCCACGGCCAGCCGCAGGATCCGCTGCTCCACCGCACGGAAGCCGGACAGATGACTCCGCCGGTCCGGGGTCCGTGACCCGTCGCCGGGCCCGCAGATCTCCTCCAACGCCTTGCCGGGAGCGCAGGGCAGCAGCAGCGGATCGGCGATGCCCATCGCCCTGAGCCGGTCCCCGACGAACTCGACGATGCCGTCCCGTTCGTCCTCGTCGATGAGATCGATCTTGGTCAGCACGAAGACACACCGGTCGAGATGGTTCCGCAGCGGTCCGGTGAGAAAGTCCGTCAGGGTCATCGACATCGCCGCGACGGCGGGCACGACCACCACCGCCAGATCCGCCGAGCCCACCGCGGCCTCGGCGATTTCCCGGTGTCCCGGGTCGGTCACGCTGAAACCCGGGGTGTCCAGTACCGTCACACCCTCGCCGAGCGGCCGGACCGGCGGTCGTACCTCCAAGTCCCGTACCAGTAGCGCCAGTTCGGTGGTGAGGACCTGATCCAGGACGGCTTCCAGGGTGTCCGCCGACGGTGTGTGCGGGCCGCCTGCCCAGCCGTGGAAGGCTGCCGACGGCCAGCTGAGTTCGGTCTCGTCGGCCGTCCTCAGACGCAGGCCCTCGATACCGTCGTGATACCGCAGCGCCGTGGTGACGGTGGTGGTCACCCGGGCCGACGAAGGCAGCAGTCGGCGCCGCAGAAAGGCGTTGAGCAGGGTGCTCTTGCCGCTCGAGGCCTCTCCGAACACGGCGATGCGCAGTTCCGGATCGCCCGCGCGCCTCTGCACGGTCCGAAATCCGGCCCACAACTCGTCGCGGCTTCGGCTCGGGAGGGTCGTTCCCCTCAGGACGTCATGGATCCAGTTCAGATGTTCGCCGACGGCGGGTGCCCCCCATGTTCCAGCCACGCCGTCGATCACAGGTTTCCTCCCCACGCCGGGCAGCGTAGGGACGACGCGGGTGGCCGATTCCCGTCAGACGATGGGATCGCGGCAAGAACGTGCAAGAAGGTACAAGAAGGAGGCCCCGCCTCCCCGGGACGGGAAGGCGGGGCCTCTGTTCCGACCGGCCGGTCAGTCCACTTCGGCCACCGCTTCGGCGAACTGCGCCTTGTACAGCCGCGCATACGCCCCGTCGGCCGCCAACAGCTCGCTGTGCGCACCCTGTTCGACGATCGAACCGTTCTCCATGACGAGGATCGTGTCCGCGTCCCGGATGGTCGACAGCCGGTGCGCGATGACGAACGACGTACGCCCGTGCGCCAGCTTCGCCATCGCCTTCTGGATCAGCACCTCGGTACGGGTGTCGACCGAGGACGTCGCCTCGTCGAGGACCAGGATCACCGGGTCGGACAGGAACGCCCGCGCGATGGTGATCAGCTGCTTCTCGCCCGCGCTGACCCCCGACCCCTCGTCGTCGATCACCGTGTCGTACCCGTCGGGCAGCGTACGGATGAACCGGTCGGCGTGGGCGGCCCGCGCGGCCTCCTCGATCTCGCCGCGGGTGACGTCCCTGGACGACCCGTAGGCGATGTTCTCCGCGATCGTGCCGCCGAACAGCCAGGTGTCCTGGAGCACCATCCCGATCCCGGCACGCAGCTCGTCCCGGGACATCCCCGCGATGTCCACGCCGTCCAGGGTGATGCGCCCGGACGACACGTCGTAGAAGCGCATCAGCAGGTTGACCAGGGTTGTCTTGCCGGCACCCGTCGGCCCCACGATCGCGACCGTGTGACCGGGTTCCACCTTCAGCGACAGGTCCTCGATCAGCGGCTTCTCGGGGTCGTACCGGAAGGACACGCCCTCCAGCGCCACCCGGCCCCGCAGCTCCTCCGGCCGCACGCCCGGCACCGGATCCGCCTGCTGCTCCTCCGCGTCGAGGAGCTCGAAGACCCGCTCGGCCGAGGCGACACCCGACTGCACGAGGTTCGCCATCGACGCCACCTGCGTCAGCGGCATCGAGAACTGCCGTGAGTACTGGATGAACGCCTGCACATCACCGATCGACAGCGAACCCGAGGCGACCCGCAGACCGCCGACCACCGCGACCAGGACGTAGTTCAGGTTCGACACGAACAGCATCAGCGGCTGCATCACACCACTGTTGAACTGCGCCTTGAACCCGGCCTCGTACAGCGCCTCGTTCTGCTCGGCGAACTGCTTCGCCGACTCCTCCTGCCGCCCGAACACCTTCACCAGGGTGTGCCCGGTGTACATCTCCTCGACGTGCGCGTTGAGCTTGCCGGTCGAGCGCCACTGCTGCACGAAGTGCGGCTGCGACCGCTTGCCCACGCGCGTGGCCACGAAGAACGACAGCGGCACGGTCACCAGCGCGACCAGCGCAAGCAGCCACGACACCCAGAACATCATCGCCAGCACACCGATGATCGTCAGCACCGAGTTGATCAGCTGCCCCATCGACTGCTGGAGCGTCTGCCCGATGTTGTCGATGTCGTTGGTCGCCCGCGACAGCACCTCACCGCGCTGACGCTTGTCGAAGTACGACAGCGGCAGCCGCGACAGCTTCGTCTGGACGTCCTCGCGCATCCGGTACATCGTGCGGTTCACGGCCCGGTTCACCAGCCGCGTCGCCACCGCCATCAGCAGACCGGCGACGGTGAACACGGCCAGCGCGAACAGCAGGACGTTCCCCACGGCCCCGAAGTCGATGCCCTGGCCGGGCGTGAAGTCGGTGCTGCGCAGCATGTCGGCGATCTGGTCGTCACCGCGCTCCCGCATGGCGGCGAGGACCTGCTCCTTGGTCATCCCGGACTCGAACTGCCGCCCGACGATGCCCGCGAAGACCAGGTCGGTGGCCGCACCGAGGATCTTCGGCCCGGCGACCGACAGGCCCACGCTCACCACCACGCAGCACAGCAGCACATAGATGGTGATCCGCTCGGGCTTGAACTGCGCGACCAGCCGCCGGCCCGACACCTTGAAGTCCAGCGACCGCTGATCGGGACCGCCGCCGGCCATCATCCGTCCCATGGGCCCGGCCATCAGGCGGCCTCCGCTTCCGTCAGCTGGGAGAGCACGATCTCCCGGTACGTCTCGTTGTCCGCCATCAGCTCGTGGTGCCGGCCCGTGCCGACGACCCGGCCCTCGTCGAGCACCACGATCCGGTCCGCGTCCCGGATGGTCGCCACCCGCTGCGCGACGATCACGACGGTCGCCTCGGACGTCTCACGCCCCAGCGCGGCACGCAGGGCGGCATCGGTGGCGTAGTCGAGGGCGGAGAAGGAGTCGTCGAAGAGATAGATCTCCGGGCGCTGGACGAGGGTCCGCGCGATCGCCAGCCGCTGCCGCTGACCACCGGACACATTCGTCCCGCCCTGCGCGACGGGCGCGTTCAGCCCGCCCTCCAGGCGCTCCACGAACTCCTTGGCCTGCGCCACCTCCAGCGCGTGCCACAGCTCGTCGTCCGTCGCGTCCGGATTGCCGTAGCGCAGGTTGGTCGCCACCGTTCCGGCGAACAGATACGGCTTCTGCGGCACCAGGCCGACGGTCTTGGCGAGGACCTGCGGGTCGATCCTCGCCACGTCCTCCCCGTCCACCAGCACCCGGCCGTCGGTCGCGTCGAACAGCCGGGGGACCAGCCCCAGCAGGGTCGACTTGCCGCTGCCGGTCGAGCCGATCACGGCCGTCGTCTCACCGGGCCGCGCGACCAGGTCGACCGACCTCAGCACCGGCTCCTCGGCACCCGGGTAGCGGAACCCGCCGCCCCGGATCTCCAGATGACCGCGCCGACGCAGCTCGCGCACGGGCGCGGTCGGCGGCACCACGCTGGAGGAGGTGTCCAGGACCTCCTGGATGCGCTCGGCGCACACCTCCGCGCGCGGCACCATCATGAACATGAAGGTGGCCATCATCACGGACATCACGATCTGCATCAGATAGGCGAGGAACGCGGTCAGGTCACCGATCTGCATGCCGCCCGAGTCGATGCGGTGGGCGCCGAACCACACCACCGCGATGGACGACAGGTTCACCACCGTCATGACGATCGGGAACATCAGCGCGAGCAGATTGCCGGTGCCCAGCGCCATGTCGGTGAGCCCGGCGTTGGCCTTCTGGAACCGCTGCTGCTCGTACTCGTCGCGCACGAACGCGCGGATCACCCGGTTGCCGGTGATCTGCTCGCGCAGCACCCGGTTCACCGTGTCCAGACGCACCTGCATGGTCCGGAACAGCGGCCGCAGCCGCCGCACGATCAGGAGCACGCTGATGCCGAGGACGGGCACCACGGCCACCAGCACCCCGGACAGCGGCACGTCCAGGCCGAGCGCCAGCACGATCCCGCCGACGCACATGATGGGCGCCGACACCATCAGCGTGAACGTCATCAGCGCCAGCATCTGCACCTGCTGGACATCATTGGTCGTCCGGGTGATCAGCGACGGCGCGCCGAAGTGGCCGACCTCACGCGCGGAGAAGGACTGCACCCGGTCGAAGACGGCGGCGCGTACGTCCCGGCCGAGCGCGGAGGCGGTGCGGGCGCCGTAGTAGACGGCACCGATGTTGCACACGACCTGCGCCAGCGAGATGCCGATCATCAGGGCGCCGTAGCTCAGGATGTAGCCGGTGTCGCCGTTGACGACACCCTTGTCGATGATGTCCGCGTTCAGCGTGGGCAGGTAGAGAGTGGCGCAGGTCTGCAGAAACTGCAGCAGCACCAGCAAGGCGATGGGTTTTCGGTACGGACTGAGGTAGGTCCGCAGAAGTCGTATGAGCACGCTGCTTCTCTCGGAGTCGACGACGGGGCGGCCTTTGGTTGCCCCTGGCCCCTATCGTCGAACACTCCAGCGGTGTTACCTCAACCGATTAAGCCGTCAGCGGCGCCTCGTACGGCCTTCCGGGTCCGGTTCCTACCTCGCTCTTACCTTCCGAAGATCCACAGCGCCCGTGTCGCCACGACCGGAACGCCCCGGCCGCTACGACCGGAACGCCCCGGGGTGCGTCTGCTCGCGCACCGACACGAACTGCTGGCGCACCGCCTGGCCCACCGCCAGCTCCTCCCCGGGCTCCAGAACCTGCGCCGCCGCGCCCTGCCAGACCGGCGGGGTGCGCGGGTCGAGCGAGCCCTGCGACGCACCGAGTGCCCAAGCGGCCTGCCGGGCGGCCCCGATCGCCGCGTAGTCCGCGGGCTGCGGTACGACGACCTGCGTCCCGAACAGCGCGGGCGCCGCCGCCTGCACGGCCGGCAGCTCGGCCACCGCCCCGAGCAGGAAGACCCGCCGCACCTCGACACCCCGGCCGCGCAGCACGTCCAGCGCGTCCGCGAGCCCGCACAGCATGCCCTCGAACGCGGCCCGCGCCAGATGCTCCGGCTTCATCGACTCCCGCCGCAGCCCCGCGAGCGTGCCCGCGGTGTGCGGCAGGTTCGGTGTCCGCTCACCCTCCAGATAGGGCAGGAACACCAGGCCGTGCGAGCCCGGCGTCGACTTCATCGCCAGGTCCGACAGGCCCTCGAGGTCGGGCACGCCGAGGAGCTCGGCGGTGCCGCGCAGGGTGCGCACGGCGTTGAGGGTGGTGACGACCGGGAGATGCATGCCGGTCGCGTCGGCCAGGGAGGTGATCATCCCGGAGCTGTCGACGAGCGCCTCGGGGTGCACGGCCATCACGGAACCGGACGCGCCGAGCGACACGACGGCGTCGCCGAGCCCGATACCGAGCCCGAAGGCCGCGGCCATGGTCTCGCCGGTACCCGCGGAGATCAGCAGCCCCTCCGGCGTCGTACCCGCCGCGTCGGCCGGGCCGATCACCTCGGGCAGCATGGCCTGGTGGCCGAGGGCCAGCTCGACGAGATCCGTACGGTAGCCGCCGGTCGCCGCCGACCAGTAGCCGGTGCCGGAGGCGCCGCCCCGGTCTGTGGTCCTTCTCACGGGCCGGCCCAGGAGCTGCCACACCAGCCAGTCGTGCGCCTGCATGAGGACGGCGGTGCGCAGGGCGTTGTCCGGCTCGGTCTTGGCGAGCCAGCGCAGCTTGGTCACGGGCTGCGGGGCCTGCGGCACACAGCCCACCGCCTGCGCCCATGCCTCGCGCCCGCCCAGCGCGTCGATCAGATCCGCCGCCGCGACCTGGGCGCGCTTGTCGCCGCCGACCAGCGCGGGGCGCACGGTGTTGCCCTGCGCGTCGAGCGGGACCACCGCGTTCTGCTGCGCCGACACACCGATGGCCTGCACACCTTCGAGCAGTCCGCCGGTGGCCGCCTCACCGAGTGAGAGCAGCCAGGCCTGCGGGTCGACGTCGGAGGGACGCGCGCCGCCCTCCGGCGACTCCACCGGGTGCGGGGCGTACCCCTGCCTGAGCACGGCGCCTGTGTCCGCGTCGCAGACGACGATGCGAGTGAAATCGGGCGAACTGTCCAGCCCGGCGACTATCCCCATGGCCCAAATTGTGCCGTAGCGCTGCGCTTGCTCGGGCCGTGGGCGCCGTGGGGGTTCGGGGCGGCTTTCGGGTGCGGGTGCGTGGGGGCCGGTCGCGCCCACGCGGCGGAGCCGCATATCGATACAGCCCCGCGCCCCTGGGTCGGCTGCCCTGCTCGGCGCCCAAGAAGTGCTGTCACGTGTTGCTCGTGCCCCAGTCGTCCTCCGCGCCTCCGTTGTGGGCGCTGCGCTCTCGTAGGGAGCGGACCCGTTGGGCGACGGTCTCCGGGACCCGGTCGCCGACCTTCTCGCTGACCGTGTGGTACGCCTTGCCCGCGAACACGCGGCCCTGCTGTGCCGCCGACTCCGCGGTGTTGCGCACCGCGGGGTTCTGGGAGATGTCCCGGGCGGTCTTCTTCAGCTGCTCGTAGCGCTCCCGTCCGGCGCGTGTCCCGAGGACGTAACCGACGGCTACTCCGATGACGAACGTGAGCCGGTAGCGCATGGCTGCCACCCTTCCCTTGAGTAGGTCCCTGGTGCGGCGTCGGTGCCGGGGGGAACCGATTGGCGGAGCACCCCCCTGCTTGCGCTAATGTATGTGTCGCAGCGAGCGCACGCCCCCTGGCGATTACCCAGGTAGGTACGTTCGATGCAACGAGGCATTCCTCCGTAGCTCAATTGGCAGAGCAGCCGGCTGTTAACCGGCAGGTTACTGGTTCGAGTCCAGTCGGGGGAGCTCGGTCCTCCGTAGCTCAATTGGCAGAGCAGCCGGCTGTTAACCGGCAGGTTACTGGTTCGAGTCCAGTCGGGGGAGCACGCTGAACGAGGACCCCCTTGGGGGTCCTTTTTCGTGCCTGATCATCTGCGGCGGGAACCGTGCAGGTCGCGGCGGAGTCCTTCAGGGCAGGCGAAGTCGACCATGCGAAGCAGGAGATCGTATGAGCGGCTATGCTGCGGCAGACGGCGCGCACACATGTACGCGACACGCCGCTATGGGGCGGTAGCTCAGCCGGTTAGAGCAGCGGACTCATAATCCGTCGGCCGTGGGTTCGAGTCCCACCCGCCCCACTGTGCAGTTCTGTGACATGAGGAAACGTCCCGTCAGGGGCGACCCGGTGGTGTCGGTGAGTGGCCGAGCGTGGGGTCCGTGTGCAGTATGCGTGACTGGAGCGTGGTGAGGATCGGGCCCGGCTCCACCGCCAGATCGCGGACCAGGGAACGGCGTATCCGCTGGTAGACCGCGAGGGCCTCGGCCGTGCGGCCCTCGCGGTACAGCGCGAGCATCCACAGCCCGTGCAGTCGCTCGTGGTGCGGGTTCTCGGCGCCGAGTGCCTCCAGGACTTCCGCCGCCTCGCCCGATGCGCCCAACTGGACGTCGAGTTCGGCCAGTTCCAGCTGAGCCGACAGACGCATGCCGGTCAGGCGGCGGCGTTCGAGGAGAGCCATTGGTCCGGGTACCGCCGGCAGGGGGACGTGGCCGTGCCACTCGGCCAGGGCCCGTCGGTAGGCGGTGCGGGCGGAGGCCGGGTGTGTGTCGCGGGTGCGGCGGGCTTCGGCCAGCGTTCGGTGGAACCGCCACAGGTCGGCGTCGTCCGGTGCGGCCTGGAGGCCGTAGGCCGCACCTCGGGACAGGAGCAGCCGGGGTGCGGCACGGCGGGGGCGGTCCGGTTCGAGGATCTTCCGCAGGCGTGCGGCATACGTCGCCACGAGGCCGTGGGCCCCGGACGGCGGTGTGTCCCCCCACAGTGACCGGATGAGGTCGGCGCGTTCGACCCATGCGCCGGGGTGCAGCAGCAGTGCGGCGAGCAGTGCGGTCTGCATGGGCGGGCCCGGAACGAGCTGCTGTCCGGCGCGCGAGACGCGGGTCAGGCCGAGAAGTTCGTACTGGACCGGGCTGTCGGACCTGTGCATGGACGACTCCCCTCCAGGTATTGGTATGGACCAATACTGCCGCGCACGCGAACGGCACGGCCTTCGCCGGATGGAAGCCGAATGGATTCGCGCCGGGCGCCCCTGGCTCAGCCGCTCCGGATGTGGGACGTATTGGTCTAGGCCATTCCTCGGCTCGTAGAAGAGAGGCGTCATGAAACGTGCGAGACGAACACTCACCGCTTTACTGACCGCCCTGCTCCTCCCGCTGGGCGCCCTGGTCGCGCTCGCCGGCCCGGCCCACGCGGCCCCGTCGACGGCCACGTTCGCCAAGGTCTCCGCCTGGGACACCGGCTACACAGGCCAGTTCACGATCAAGAACAACGGCTCCACCACCCTGACCGCGTGGACGGTGGAATGGGACCTGCCCGCGGGCACCTCCGTCGGCGCCTACTGGGACGCGCTGATCTCAAGTTCGGGCAGCCACTACACCGCCAAGAACCGCGAGTACAACGGAACGCTCACCCCAGGCGCGTCCGCCACTTTCGGCTTCGTCGCCTCCGGCACCGGCGCCCCCACGAACTGCAAGCTCGACGGCGGCCCCTGCGACGGCTCCGCCGCCGACACCCCGCCCAGCGCCCCCGGGGCCCCGCAGTCGTCGGGCGTGACCACCACGTCCATCGCCCTGACCTGGGCCGCGGCCACCGACGACAAGGGCGTCCGGAACTACGACGTGCTGCGTGACGGTACGGTCGTCGCAACCGTGAGCGGCACCACGTACACCGACACCGGGCTCACCCCCGACACCGAGTACGGCTACACCGTCCGCGCCCGTGACACCGCCGGCCAGACCGGTCCGCCCAGCCCCGCCACCCGCATCCGCACCGCCGACGGCGGCGGGACCGACCGGCCTCCGTCCGCCCCCGGCACGCCCCGCGCGGACGACATCGGCGAGACCAGCATCAAGCTGAGCTGGCCGGCGGCGACGGACGACCGGGGCATCAAGAACTACGACGTCTTCCGCGGCTCCGTCCTCGCGACAACCGTCACCGGCACCACGGCCACCGTCACCGGCCTGACCCCGGACACCGACTACACCTTCACCGTGCGGGCACGCGACACCGCCGATCAGGTCGGACCGCCCAGCGGCGGGCTGACCGTGCGCACCGGCGGCGGCAGCACCCCCTCGACGTACGCCAGGGTCGGCTACTTCACCCAGTGGGGCATCTACGGTCGCCAGTTCCCGCTGAAGAAGCTGGACACTGTCGGGGCCGCGGCGAAGCTCACCCACCTCAACTACGCCTTCAGCAACATCCATCCGACCGATCTCACCTGCATGAACGGCGTCACCAAGGCCACCTCGCCGAACCCGCAGGACCCCAACCAGGGTGACGGGGCCGGTGACTCCTGGGCCGACTACGAGCGTTCCGTGGGCGCCGCCGAGTCCGTCGACGGAGTCGGCGACACCTGGGACCAGCCGCTGGCCGGCAATTTCAACCAGCTGAAGAAGCTCAAGGCCAAGCATCCGCACCTGAAGACGCTGATCTCCATCGGCGGCTGGACGTACTCCAAGTACTTCCACGACGTGGCCCTCACCGACGCCTCCCGCAAGAAGTTCGTGTCGTCCTGCATCGACATGTACATCAAGGGCAATCTGCCGCTCGTCAACGGCCGCGGCGGCGCGGGCGCGGCGGCGGGCGCCTTCGACGGCATCGACCTCGACTGGGAGTGGCCCGGGGCCGAGGGGCACGCGGGCAACCACTGGTCGGCGGCCGACAAGAACAACAACACCCTGCTGTTCGCGGAGTTCCGCCGTCAGCTCGACGCACTGGGCGCCGCCACCGGCAAGAAGTACCTGCTGACCTCCTTCACCCCCGCCGACCCGGCGAAGATCGAGGCGGGCTGGGACATCACCACCCGGGACGGCACGCCCAGCGTCTTCGACTACATGGACTTCGCCAACGTCCAGGGCTACGACTTCCACGGAGCGGGCAGCGACAACTCCTGGGAGCCGAACCGCACCGGCCACCACATCAACCTCTACCGCGACGACCAGGACCCGTACACCACGGAGTTCAGCGTGCAGCGCGCCATCCAGACCTATCTGGACGCAGGCGTCAACCCGCGCCGGCTGACGCTCGGGCTCGCCTTCTACGGCCGCGGCTGGCAGCAGGTCGAGGACGGAGGTGTGCACGGTGAGTGGCAGAAGGCGGGCGGCGCCGCGCCCGGGCAGTTCCCGGAGGAGGCGGGGACCCGGGGCTACGACAACCTCATGTCCTCGGTGCCGGGCCTGACCGTCCATCACGACGAACAGTCGGTCTCGGCCTACGGCTACACCGGCAACGGCGGCCAGTGGTGGAGCTTCGACGACGCCTGGACCATCGGTAAGAAGGCGACCTGGATCAAGAGCAAACGCCTGCTCGGCGGCATGATCTGGGAGATGTCCGGCGACAGCGGCACTTTGATGACCGCCCTGGACACCGGGCTGCGCTGACGGCCCACCGCCAAGACCCAAGCCCACACGAGAAGGCGGGGCCCGCGGACACGATCGTCCGTGGGCCCCGCCCCCGTGCGTACGGTCAGGCGAGCCCGTAGGCCCGGATCACCGTCTGGCGCAGCTTGTTGCCCCGTGTGTCGCTCGCCGAGACCCGCAGCGAGGCGAACGCGGAACGGTCGGAGGAGTTGAAGACGGCCACCTTGGCCGTGTTCCCCCTACGCTCCTGGATCCATGCCCGCGTCCAGGTGGCCCCGTCGTCGAAACTGACCTCCACGGACAGGTCCTTGAGGGTCACCTCGGGCGCCCCGGACTGCGCCGCGACCGCCACGTCGAGGGTCTGCCAGTCGAAGGACCGGCCCCGGCCCAGCTTGTCGAAGTCGGAGGTGACGTCGGCCTGCAGCAGCGGCACCCACTCCAGGCCCGGCGGCCGTTCGGAACGGAACGTCCACTCGCTGGTGAGCCGTGTGGCCGTGGTCGCCCAGGCCGGCGATCGCCGCGCGGCTAGGGTGAGTTCGTACGTGCCCGGGTCCTCCGGCATCGCGAACCACCCGATGCCCGGCAGCGGCGCCTCACCCAGGACCTTGCCGTCCCGCTTCAGTGTCATGTCCGCCTGCACGTACGGCAGTTGGAACACGGCTGCCGAGCCGTGCCCCTCCTCCGCCGGCGCGAACGCGCCCACAATGGCGGCCAGGGTGTCCCCGGTGCGGTAGACGCCGTTGGCGTAGCGGTGGGTGTCGAGGTCGGGGCGCAGCACGCCCTGGTTCCAGACGCGGGGCGTCGAGGTGCCCGCCGCGTAGTGTCCGGTGCCGGAGATGGCGCCGTCGCTGCCGCTGCCGGCGAGCGGGGTGCCCGCGGGACGCTGGAAGAGGTGTTCCGACCAGCGGGCCCCGGAGTCCGCCGTGCCGGGGGAGTAGAGCTCGGTGCGGGTGGCGGGCAGGGGGATGTCGTGCAGGATCCCGAAGATCAGCGCCTGGAGCGGCATGTACACCGGGCCGGCCGAGCGGGCGCCCGCGGCGGGCTTGCCCTGGGCCCGGTAGTCCGCGCGGACCGTGCCGAGTTCGGCGTCGCGGACCGGATAGTCGAGATTCTGCGGGATGCCGCCGCCGCGCGGTGCGTGCGCGAGGTAGTAGGTGTACGCCGCTCCCTTCGCCGGCAGCATCACGGCCGTGTGGCCCATGACCACCCGTGCGGGATCGGCCGCCCGCGGCACCGCGTACATCGGGGCGCGGGTGACGGCGCCGAGAACGAGGCCCCACTGGGACTTGTCGTCGTCGGACAGCATGCTGAGGTCCAGTTCGGTGTAGTGGCGGCGGGCGTCGGGCCGGTCCACCCGGTCGACGACCTCCTTGCCGCGGCGGGCGTCCAGGGTGACCGTCATCCCGTCGTGGTCGACGGCGAGGCGCGGCTGGGACTCCAGGGTCAGCGGCGCCTCCCGGGCGGGCAGTTCCGGGTCGGGGGTCGACAGGGCGCCGGTGAACGCGTAGTCGCCCTTGGGCAGCCGGACGGTGGCCTCGCCGTCGCGCAGCCTGATGTTCGGGTCCGCGTACGCGATGGCGTTGTGCTGGAAGGCGTACACGCCTTGCACAAGGTCGTCTCGCGTGGGGTTGCCGTCACGGTCGATCGCCTTGATCTTCACGTCGTACGACTCGGGCTCCACGACGACCCCCACGGCGGTGACCACGCGGACGCCTTCTCCCGTCGCGAGGACGCGGCCGCCGAACTGGCCCCATCCCCGCTGGTGGAACGCCGACGCCCGCAGCGTCGCCGTCACCTCCGCCGTGCCGTGCGCGGGCACGGTGATCCGGTCGGCGGACAGGGTGAGGCTGCCGTCCGGTGCGGGGCCCTTGTCGCCCTCCTCCTCGCTGAGGGAGGAGGCCAGGGCCAGGGTGACGTCCGTGTCGCCGGAGTTGCGGAAGCGCACGGTGCGGCGGACATCGGGGAGGTTCTGCTGCGGGTACGCGAGATGGCCGTAGGAGAGGGCACCCGTCTCCGCGAACACCTGTTGCCGCGTCGCGCGTGCCGCGTCCAGACGACCCGAGCCGGTGCCGAACACCGGCTGCGCGGCGCTCGGATCGGCGGAGGAGACCAGCGCCGCCTTCAGCTGCCGCCCGGTCCAGTCCGGGTGCCGCTGGGCGAGCAGCGCGGCGGCACCCGCGACATGCGGGGTGGCCATCGAGGTGCCGGTCAGGCGGGTGTAGAGCTCATCGACGGGCTCGCCGATGCTCGTGCCCGCCGCGCGGGCGGCGGCGATCCCGTCGCCGGGGGCCGCCAGGTCGGGCTTGACGGCATGGTCGCCGGGGCGCGGGCCGCAGCTCGTGTAGGGGGTCATCTCGTCGTCGGCGTTCACGGCGCCCACGGCCAGAGCCTCGTCCGCGGCGGCGGGTCCGCTGATCGTCGGCGCCCAGCAGTAGCCGTTGCCCGCGGCGGCCACGAACAGCGTGCCGTGACGGTCGCTGAGGTCGTTCACGGCGAGGGAGAGCGGGTCCCGGCCGTCGGAGGCGTCCTGGCTGCCGAGGCTCAGGTTGACGATGTCGGCGCCGCGCTCGGCAGCCCACTCCATCCCGGCGATGATCGCCGAGTCGTCGCAGTACTCGTCGGCGCAGACCTTGCCGACCAGCAGCGAGGCGTCGGGGGCGACACCCCGGTACGCCGTGCCGGGGCCGCCCGCGCCGCTGCCCAGGGCGATCGACGCCACATGGGTGCCGTGGCCGACCTTGTCCTCGGTGCCGCCGCTGTCGGAGAAGTCCCGGCTCTCCTTGATCCGTCCGGCGAAGTCGGGGTGCGTGGCGTCGAGGCCCGTGTCGAGGACCGCGATGTCCACGCCCTTGCCGGTGAATCCGGACTCCCAGGCGTCCGGGGCGCCGATCTGCTTGTTGCTGCGTTCGTCCATGACACGCACGCGCCCGTCCAGCCAGACGTGTTCCACGCCGGGCCGCAGCCGTTTGACCGCGCCTCCGGTGGTGAGCGCGGACCACAGGGCGCCGGGCTCGTCGGGCGCGGCCCGCAGTGCGGCGCCGTCCACGGCGGGGAGGCCGCGGACGGTGCGTACGCCGTCGGTGGTGCGTAACGACGCGGGAGGGGCGCCGCGGTAGGCGGCGATCACCCGGGCCGGACGGACGGCCCCGGAGGGGAGTGTCTCCGCTTGGCCGGTGACGTCGAACAGGCTCGGGTCGAGACGGCCGGAGGCCAGCAGGTCCGCGGCGTCCGCGGGGACGACATTCAGCCGGAGGCGGCCGCGGCGGTCCTTGGTGTACGACCGGAGGACGCCCACGCGCTCACGTCCCTCGGCGGCGCGGAACATGGCCTCCGGGCGTGACCCGGGCCGGGTGCTGACGACGACCTGGTCGCCGGTGATCAGGGTGACGGTGCGCAGGCTCGCCTTCGGCTGCTTGGCCGCAACGGCGTTCGAGGGGACGGCGGTTGGCGGGTCGTATGGCGTCTGCGCCCCGGCGGGGACGGTCAGCCCGACCGCGGCCAGCGCGCCCACCAGGGCGATGACGCCGCGTCGGTGCCAAGGACTGGCTCTGAAGCGCATGATGGTGCTCCCTCGAGGAGAGTGGGGGGGTGGCTCCGGAAAAGCGGAGCCCCGACGATCGGCACCGAACCCCGCCTGTCGCGCACGCGTCAACGCCGCTCGGGTCCCGGTGCCCGAACCAGATCTCCGGGTGCGCCCCACCCACCGGCCAGGACCGCCTCACCCCGGACTGAACCACGCCCGGACGCTTTGCCGTTGCGTCCATTCCGTGTCCATCGCGGGTCGGTTCAGCCGCGCGTCGCACAACTGCCGTGGTGCCGCTGCCGGGTCACGTCGACGCCGGGCGGCTCCCCGCGACGCGAGTGGAAGGCGAATGGAATGGCCCGCACCGTGCCGGTTCCTCCGCGCAGCCGGCCCATGCGCCGGTCCGCGGACGGCAACGAGGCGCGCCAACGGCTTCCGGCACCGCTCCTGCCAGGCCTGATGCCGATTCGGCCGCTCGGCGTCCGGCACGGGAGGCCCCCCCTCGCCTGGGCGGCGGGCCGTCTCTTGCGGGCCGGACGCGTCGGAGAACGACCTTGACCGCTCCATTGGTTCAGGCCAATGTGTGGCCCTTCCCCCCACGAGGAGCCCCCCCATGGACAGAAGGACCTTCCTTGCCGCCGGTGTCGCCGCCGGTTCCGGTATCGCGGCCGGACTGGCGACCGCGTGGCCCGCCGAGGCCGGTCCGGTCGGCGGTGGCTGGACCGAGGTGAGCAACGCGCACACCGTGCACCAGCCGACCGGCAAGACCCGCCACACCTACGACAGCGCGACCGGCGAATACCACTTCTGGCTCCTGGACACCGATCCGGTGCTCTGGCCGGAGAGTTCCTCAGGGCCACGCAGCGAGCTCAGGTTTCTCGACGAATACACCACGGGCTCGGCCCAGTTCGAGTGCGAGATGAAGATCACCAAGGGTGCGCACCGGGTCTGCGTCCAGCAGGTCTTCGGCGGCGCCACCTCCGCCACGGCCTTCATGACGCTGGCCATGAACACGAACAGCATCAACTACTACGACAGCGGCACCCGGATCCACACGCCCGTGTACGACCGGTGGATCCGGCTCAACGTCATCCACGACGCGGACGCGGGCAAGATCCACGTGTACGTCGACGGCCGATGGAAGAAGACGTTCAACGACCGCGGAGACGACAAGCACTACTTCAAGTGCGGCATCTACGGCCGCACAGGCATGTCGCGGCGCACGGACGTCCATGTGAAGAACATCCACCTCTACCGAAGGACGGGCGGTTCCTCGCTCTCGCTGCCGCCGGCCAAGTGACGGAGGGCGGGCTGCTCCTGCGCACCAGGGCCTATGCTGCGGCTCGTCCGCCTGGCAGGACGCGCGAAGGGCCGGGACGTGGTGTTGAGCTATCGGTTACTGGGGCCGGTCAGCGTCTTCGACGACGCCTCGGAGCTCGACGCGGGGCCGGCCAAACAGCGCGCGGTGCTCGCCATGCTGCTCTGCGCCGACGGAGCGTTCCTCGCCCGCCGTGAGATCGTCCGCGGCGTGTGGGGCGGATCCGCACCGGCCACCGCCTCGCAAGTGGTGGCCACGTACGTGGCCCGGCTCCGCAAGATCCTTGAGCCCGCGCGCGGTTATCGTGCCGACGCCACCGTGCTGCTCTCGCGCGGGGACTCCTACGCACTGCCCACCGACCCCGGCCGCTTCGACATACGCGCCTTCGAGCAGGCCGTGCACGGCGCCCGGCAGCTACGAGCCGACGGTGACCTCACCGGATGCGTGAAGGAGCTGGAGCGCGGACTCGCCCTGTGGCGCGGACCTGCGCTGGAGGGTGTTCCCGGGCCGCACGCGGCGCGGGAGCGACACCGGCTCGGGGAGCTGCGGCTGGCCGGACAGGAGGGACGGCTCGCCGTCCTGCTCGACCAGGGCGGCCACACCGAGGCGGTCCCCGAGCTGTCCGCGCTGGCAGCCGCCCATCCCGCGCGGGAGCGGATACGGGCATTGCTCATGCTCGCGCTGCACCGCACCGGCCGGCGGGCCGAGGCACTCGGCGTCTTCCAGGACACCTGGCGCACCCTCGCCGCCGAGACCGGCATCGAACCCGGCCGTGAGCTGCGCGACCTGCAGCGGCGTATCCTCGACGGCGACCCGGAGCTGCTGGTGACGCACAGGGAGCCCGTGACCGTCCACGCCGTGGCGTCCCAACTGCCGCCCGGTGTACCGGACTTCGTCGGACGGCGCGGCGAACTGGCCGCGCTGCGCCGACTGGCCGCCCGTGCGACGGGCACCGAGGCCGTCCCTCGGATCGCCCTGATCACCGGCCCCGGCGGGGTCGGCAAGAGCGCGCTCGCCGTGCACGCCGCCCACCGGCTCGCCGACCGTTACCCGGACGGCCGGCTGCATGTACGGCTCGACGGGACCCGAGCACGGCCCGCACGCCCGGAGGACGTCCTCGGCAGACTGCTGGAGGACCTCGGCGTTCCGCACCACCGGATCCCCGCGGGGCTGGACCGCCGCACGGACCTTTTCCGTACGGTCACCTCCGGGCGCCGACTGCTTCTGGTCCTGGACGACGCCCGGCGCGGCGCTCAGGTACGCCCGCTGCTGCCCGCCTCGGCCGACTGTCTGGTGCTGGTCACCAGCCGCTCCAAGGTCACCGACCTCGCCACGCGTAACGTCCTGCGGCTGAGCGCCCTCGACGAGCACGATGCCCGCGCGATGCTGCGCCTGGCGGTGGGGCCCGAGCGCGTGGAGAACGAGCCGGCCGCGGTCGACGCGGTGCTCCAGGTGTGCGCCGGACTTCCGCTCGCGCTGCGGGTGGTGGCCGCGCGGGTGGTGGACCGGCCGCCGGGCGCCTTCGCCGTCCTGGCCCGCAGGCTGCTGGACGAGGAGCGGCGCATGGGGGAGCTGGCCGCGGGGGACCTGGCCGTCGCGAGCAGCTTCCGGGTGAGCTACGACAGCCTCCCGAACACCGAGTCCGCAACGGCGTTCCGCCTGCTGAGCGAGCCGGCGGTGCCCGACCTCGGAGTCGCCGACGCGGCCGCCGCGCTCGACCTCCCCGAGGACCAGGCCGAAGGCCATCTCGAAACCCTGGCGGACGCCCACCTCCTGGAGGTCTTCCTGCCGGCCCCCGGGGCCCGCTACCGCTACCGCTACCACGATCTGCTCCGGGTCTTCGGCCGTTCTCTGGGACACGGCGCCGCCCGCCGGGACACGGTGACCGCGGTCCTCGCCCGCCTCGTCCCTTCCCAGATCGCCGCCGTACACGCCGCCGACCGACTGCTGCGCCCCGGGCACAGCACGGGCAAGGACTACCGAGGGCCGCGTGCCTCGTACGGCGAACACCGCTTCCGGACCGCGGACGAGGCGCTGACCTGGCTCAAGGCGGAGCGCGGCACGATACTCGGCGCCGCCCTGCAGGCGGCTGCGACCGGGGCGGTCGCGCCCGCCCAGTTGGCCGAACTCACTACCCTGCTGCGCGCCTTCCTGATGCGCTGCGGACACTGGCCGGACTGGGAACAGCTGGCCGAGGCGACGGTACGGCTGGCCCGCGCAGGCCCGGACCCCCTGGCCGAGGCGATCGGCAGGCTGGAGCTGGGAACCGTGGCCGCGGCCCGCCGTCAGCTGGGCCGGGCGCAGGCCGAACTGGAGTCCTCCGCGGAGCTCTTCGCCTCTTGCGGCGACACCCGGCGCCGGGCCCGCGCGCTGAACAACCTCGGCCTGGTCCAGCTGGACCTGGGCGAGTTCACCGCCGCCGCGGACTGTCTGGAGACCGCGCTGGACGTCCACCGCGCCGCCGGGCAGCGACTGGACACCACCATCGCCCTCGACAACCTCGCGCTGCTGAACCTTCGCCGCGGCGCTCTGGGCCGGGCCCAGGAGCTGTGTGCGGAGAGTCTCGCCATCCATGAGACGGACGGAACCACGGAGCTGGCCTCCGCCACGCTCAACATCCTCGGCCTCGTGCGCCACGGCCAAGGCCGGCACGCCGAGGCCGTGGAGTGCCAGCGGCGCAGCCGGGAGCTGGCCCGGGCCCAGGGCAATCTCTACCGTGAGGCGTTCGCCCTGCTCGACGCCGCCACCGCGCACCGGGCGGCGGGCCGGAACCGGGAGGCGATCGAGTGCGCCGAGCAGGGCCTGGGCATCAGGCGGGACCTCGGCGATCCGCACGGCACCGCCGCCGCGTTCACGGTACTGGCCGACGCCCTGAAGGCCGCGGGGGACGCCGACCGGGCGGAGGCCTGCCGTGCGGAGGCGGCAGCGGTGAGGACGGCCGCCGGAATCTGAACGGGCAGACATCTCCGCTCCACGTGCCTCACCGGTCCTGAGCCAGCGCGACGAGTTCCGCGAACAGGCCGCCGGCATGGGTGAGGTCCTCGTAGGTGCCCTGTTCGATGACTCGGCCTCGGGCCATGACGAGGATGCGGTCGGCGAGGCGGGTGTTCTCCAGCTGGTGGGTGACGACGATCGTCATGCGCTCGGCCGCGATACGCCTGATCTCCAGGAAGATGGCGTGCTCTCCGCGGGCGTCCATCTGTGAGGTCGGCTCGTCCAGGATGAGCAGCGGGGTCTGCCGGTAGAGGGCGCGGCCGCACACCAGACGCTGCCACTGGCCGCCGGACAGTTCGGCTCCGCCCCAGAGCTCCTTGGCGAGAAGCGTGTCGAGCTGCCGGGGGAGCTTCTCGATCGTGTCGCGCATGCCCACGGCGTCGACGACGTCCCACACCGGCGCGTCGTCGTGGGTACGCGGCTGGCCGAGGGTGATGTTCTCGCGGGTGCGCAGCGGCCAGCGGGCGAAGTTCTGCGGGACGAGTGCGGTGCGTTTCCAGACGGCGTCGGGGTCGGCCCGGGCGAGATCGGTGCCGTCCCACAGGACGCGGCCCTTGTCGGCGAGGAGGATGCCGGTGATGAGTTTGGCCAGGGTGGACTTGCCGGAGCCGTTCTCCCCGACGATGGCGAGGATCTCGCCGCGGCGGAGGGTGAGGGAGACGCCCGCGACGGCCGGTTCGTCCTTGCCGGGGTAGTGGTAGACGACCTCGTCGAGGCGGACCTCGTCCACGCGGTCGGGGATCGTCAAGTCCCCTCGATCGGGGGCGCGTTCACCGGCCATGTCGAGGAACGCCCGCATGTCGGCCAGGTAGAGCGAGGTGTGGAACATCGCGGCGCCATGGATGACGAACTGCGACAGCGCGGCCAGGGTGGTCTGGACGGCGACCACCGCGGTGGCCGCGACCGGCAGGGCGACGCGGCCGGTGGTGGCCAGCCAGGCGAGGGTCGCCCACGTGCCGAGAAGGAAGATCCCGCCGAGAGCGCCGGTGGACAGGTTGATGCGGAGCATGCGCGGGGCCGCGGTCAGGGTGCGCCGGTCGATGCGGTCGGACAGGGCGCGGTACCAGTAGGTGAGGTAGCCGGTCATGCCGTTGGCGCGGACCTCGTCTCCGAAGCCGGAGTAGGTGGCCCACCAGCGCATCATGGAGCGGACGTTGCGGTCGCCGAGGTTGAGGTAGTGGGTCTCGTAGTCGACGCGCGCGGACAGCACGGCTCCGGCGCCGGCCGGGAGTACGGCGAGGAGGAGCAGGGGCAGCATCAGCGGGTGCAGGGTGGTGATGACCCCGCTCGCGGCGAGCATACGGATCAGGGCTGACATGAACCGCTGGGCGTCCTGCACCATCAGCCGGGTGCGGGTGACGCCGATCTCCGCGGCCTCCTGCCGGTCGGCGAACCCGTCCTCGCCGTACGCGCTCGACTCCACGCGGCACACCGCCGATACGAGGGCGATGTCCGCCTCGGTCGTCAGACGCGGGGTGATCCGACCGTCGGCGTACGACGACAGGGCGCCGCTGGTCCGGGCGATGGCCGCGGCCGCCGTCACGACGATCAGCGCGGGCAGCGCGGTGTGCAGGCGTTCGGACACGGTGCCGGTGCCGAGGATGTGGGTCATCGCCCGTGCGGTGAACGTCAGGACGACGGCGGCCGCGACTCCGGTCAGCAACTGGCAGACGAGGAGCAGGACGACGCCGGTCCTGTCGACGGCCCACGCCCTGCGCGCCGTGTGCGCGAGCACCGCGGGCAGGCGTCGGCACATGGCTGTGAAACTGGCGCCCGCCAGCGGGTTCTTGCCGAACTTGCCCTCGAAGGCGATGGTGGCCGGGGGCGGCGGGGGAGGCGTCCCACCGCTTTCGGTCGAGGTGTCGGTCACGGTCACCTGCATCCCTCCTCGGGGCCTGGCCGCACCTGGATGGCTCGGCGTGCAGGGCATAACGACGCGACACGGGAATCGAACACGCTCGATTCCGGACGCGCGTCATCCCAGTCCCGGCAAGGGTTCGCACGCGTGGGCGCCGCCGTTGGGGGCCTTCGCCGGGCGGTGCGGTTGGCCGAATCGCCGATGCCTGAGACATCTGTGGCGTATGAGGAAGGGCGGCGCGGCCACGGCCCCGTCGACGGGCGCGCCATCCGCTAGGTTGCCTGGCATGCAAGCGTCGACCGACCCGCTGTCAGACGTCCTCGCCTCGCTGAACGTCAGGACCGGATCGCTGTCCGGCCTGGAAGCGTGGGGCAGTTGGGCGCTGCGCTTCGGAGTCCACGAACACATCAAGATCGGGGCCGTTCTCGACGGCTCCTGCTGGCTCGGCGTCGACGGGGCCGAGCCGGTACGCCTGGCGGCCGGGGACTGCTTCCTGGTGGCGGCGCGGGAGTCGTTCACGGTCGCCGCGGACCTGGACACGCCGTATCGCCGCGCGGAGGAGCTCTACGCGGCCTCCGACAGCCGCATCGTGCGGCTCGGGGAGGCGCACGGGGCCGCCGGCCGGGAGCGGACGCTCGTTGTCGGTGGCAGTGTCGACTTCCTCGACGCCACCGTCGCCCTCCTCCTCGACGGCCTGCCCCCCTTCTTCGCCATCCCCGCCGGGACTCCCGAGGCGAAGGCGATCCAGCCGCTGCTCGGGGTGTTCATCGACGAGGCGAACGCCGTACGCCCGGGTACCTCCGTGCTGTCGGAGCGGCTCACCGAGATCCTGTTCATCCAGGCGCTGCGGGCCGTCGTGTCGACAGCGGACCGGCCGGACGGGACGGCCCTGCCGGGCTGGCTGGGTGCCCTCGCCGATCCGCGGATCGGCCGTGCGCTGCTGCTGATGCACCAGCAGGCCGGCCATGGATGGACCGTCGCCGAGCTCGCCGCCCAGGTGAGCATGTCCCGGGCGAGCTTCGCCGCCCGCTTCAAGGAACTCGTCGGGCTGCCGCCGCTGGTCTACCTCCAGCGCTGGCGGATCCTGGCCGCCGGCCGGGAGCTGCGCCGCGGTGAGCCGACCGTGGCCTCGGTGGCCGCCGCATGGGGGTATGCGTCGGAGAGCGCGTTCAGCACCACGTTCAAACGGGTCACCGGGCTGTCGCCGGCGCGCTACCGCAACGCCCCGCTCGCGGCGGTGCCCGCGAGCTGGCCGGCGCTTCCCTTCCGTGTGCCGACGGCCTTGGACGAACGCGCAAGTAATCCGGACGCTTGACCATGGCCCGCCCGATCCGCCGCCCGTAGCGTCGCGATCAGCCGTGCGGACGGCCGGGTCGCACCGACCACGGCCCGGACACGGATCAGTGGAAGGCGGAACATGCAGTACGAGCAGCTGGGCACCACCGGGGTCTTCGTCTCCCGGATCGCCCTCGGCACGATGACGTTCGGCGGAGCGGGGACACCGCCGTGGAGCGTCGTGGGCGGTCTGGACGAGAAGGCCGCGGACGAAATCGTGGGCCTGGCCCTCGACGCGGGCGTCAACCTCGTCGACACCGCCGACATGTACGCCGCGGGCGAGTGCGAGGAGATCACCGGCCGGGTGCTGGGCGCACGGCGCCGGGATGTGCTGCTCGCCACCAAGCTCTACGCCCGTATGGGCACCGGCCCCAACGACATCGGCCTGTCGCGGCTGTGGGTCACCCGGGCGCTGGAGGACAGCCTGCGCCGGCTGCGCACCGACCACATCGACCTCTACCAGATCCACAGCTTCGATCCGCTGACCCCGGTGGAGGAGACCCTGGCGGCACTGGACGACGCCGTCCGGCAGGGCAAGGTCCGCTACGTCGGCGCGTCGAACCTGGCGGCGTGGCAGATGATGAAGTGCCTCGGCGTCTCGCGGCAGCACGGGCTGGAGCGCTTCGTGTCCCAGCAGGTGTACTACTCGCTGGCCGGACGGGACATCGAGCGGGAGATCCTGCCCATGGCCGTGGACCAGAAGCTCGCCACGCTGGTGTGGAGCCCGCTCGCCGGCGGCTTCCTGTCCGGCAAGTTCGACCGAGGGGGCAGCAGCGACGGCACCGCGCGCCGAGCCCTCGCCGACTTCCCGCCCGTGGACCCGGAGCGCGGCTGGGACATCGTGGACGCGCTGCGCGTCGTCGCGGCACGCCACGGCGTGAGCGTGGCCCGCGTCGCCCTCGCCTGGGTACTCGCCCGGCCGGGCGTCACCAGCGTCATCGCCGGCGCCAAACGCCCCGATCAGCTCAGCGACAACCTGGCCGCCGTCGACCTGGTGCTCACCGAGGAGGACCTGACGGAACTGGCCGCGGTCAGCGCGCTGCCGGCCCCCTATCCCGACTGGATACAGGGCGCCCCGGCCGACCGTCTCCCGCTGGACGCCGGAGCGGAGGCCGGCGCCGCATGAGGTGAACCGATCGAACACCCGTCTTGTCCGGATTTCGCCCCCGCGAGGGGCGTCGCGGCCGTCGATCGTCTTTGCTTGAAGGATGATGCGCGGAGGCAGAGTTGCCATCGTCGGGGGCAGTGTCGGGGGGTGTGCCGCGGCGCTCGCGGCACACCGCGGTGGCGCCGCCGAGATCACGGTGTACGAGCAGGCGGCGGGCCGACTGGCGGACCGGGGAGTCGGGGTCGCCGTGCACGACGGCCGTTACGCCGAGCTGGAGTCGGCCGGCTACCTGGACGCGAGCATGCCGTGGGTCCAGGTCGTGCGCCGTCGTTGGTACGTACGCGACGACGACGCGGCGCCCCTCGGCCGGGAGATCGGCGTCATGCCGTTCCCCTTCCGTATGTACAACTGGGGGCCGCTCTGGCACGAGCTGCGCCGCCGTATGCCGGTGACGGCCGAGTTCCGGACGAGTACCCGGGTGCGGCGGGTGGCGGCGGCGCCGGGCGGCGGGGCGGAGGTCCACACGGAGTGCGGCTCCGACCGCTATGACCTGGTCGTGGGTGCGGACGGCTATCGCTCGGTGGTCCGTACCGCGGCGTTCCCCGACGTACGCCCCGAGTACGCGGGCTATCTGGCGTGGCGCGGCGCCTTCCCCGCCGCCCGGCTCACCGAGGCGGACCGGTGGGCGGCTGAGGACGGCGTGTACGTCGTCTTCCCCGGCGGCCACGTCATCATCTACCGCATCCCGGACGGCACGGGCGGCCACCGCGTCAACTGGGTCCTGTACGCGGCCCCGTCCCCGGACCTCGAACTGCCCGTCGACGCCCCGACCAGCCTCCCGCCCGGCCGGGTCACCGAGAGCCTGCACGCGCGACTGGCACACATCACCGAGCATCTGCTGCCGCCGTACTGGGGTGCTCTGGTCCGTCTGACGACGCCCGGGGAACTCTTCGTCCAACCCATGTACGACTTCACGGCGCCCCGCTACACGGCGGGCGCCGTGGCGCTGCTGGGTGACGCGGCGACGGTCGCCCGGCCGCACACCGGGGCGGGCGCGGTCAAGGCGCTCCAGGACGCCACCGCCCTTCAGTCCGCCCTGGCCACCACCACGGCGTGGCCGGACGCCCTCCACGCCTACGACAGCGCCCGCGCCACGGCCGGCCGCGGCATCGTCGACCTGGGCCGGCGGCTGGGACGCGCGCTGGTGCAACAGACCCCGGACTGGCACTCACTGGACCAGACGGCCCTGGAAGCCTGGTGGCAGCGGGCGGACGGGTCGGGCATGTTCGGCGGCGGTCGGTTGGGGCGCCAGGGGCCGTGAACGGACTCACCTGTGCCGTCGCCCAAGTTCAGCCCGAACGTCGACTCACTTGCACACGATCTCGTCCCGCGGGTGGTAGTGGGTGCGGAACGGCTCCCGCTTCACCTCTACGCCGTCCTTGACGAAGACCCGTTGCACGGCGACGTCGAAGCCCTCCAACGGCGTCTGCGGGACGCACCGTTCGGCGGTGCTCACCTTGCGCTCCGGCTGTTTCACATTCGTGCGCGGGCCCGTGACCGAGCCGATGTCGTCGTACTTGCGGGTGCCGAGGAACGAGATGGTCACCGAGGAGTCGGTGGAGCGGGCCTGGATGTAGATGGCGTTGCCCGAGTCGTTCTTGAACCTCAGGTCCAGGCTGCCCCAGGCGACCGTCGCCTCACGGCCCTCCGGGTAGCGCTCGATGTAGAACGAGTGGGCGCCGTGCTCCAGGGGCTTGACGCCGGCGAAGAACATCGCGTTGAACATGGTCGTCGCCACGGCCGAGACGCCGCCGCCCGGCGCCTTGGTGAACTCGTCGTTCATGATCATCACGCCCTCGACGAAGCCGTTGGCCTCCGTGCGCTCGCCGACGGTCCGGTTGAAGCTCCAGGTCTTGCCCGGCATGACGACGGAGCCGTTGATCAGTTCCACCGCACGGCCGATGTTCCGCGAGCGGTACGGCGCCGGTTCGAAGTTGACGGTGAAGGAGGACATCTCCTCCCGCAGGCCGAGGCGCTGCACGTTCGCGCGGGTCACCTGCGGCTCGGCCACGAGCGTGGCGATCTCGCCGATGCGGGCGGCACCCCGCCGGGTGAGCAGCGGCAGCACCGCCTTGCCGAGCGCCTTGTCGGTGACGACATGCCCGGCCCGGCCGTCCGCGGCCACCCCGACGCGGTTGCCGACGAGGCGCAGCTCGGCGTTGTGCGCCCTGGCGGGCAGGAGGGACAGCGGGCCGGCCACCGCGGGGTCGGCCCGCAGGCCCTCGGCGTCCAGTTTCGGCGTGAGGTGCCCGGCGTCGTCCGCGCGCATCGTCAGGTGCTCGCCCAGGACGGGCTGGTCGATGGTGAAGCGGCGGTCGGCCACGGTGAGGGTGACCGGCGCCGACATGGCCGGCTGCGCGAACTCCCGTACCGCCCGCTGCATCTCCCGCTCGGTGACCTTGGGCTTCGTCTCCTGGGTGGGCAGGGCCGTGACGGCCTTGGTGTCCCCCTCGAGGAAGGCGGCGCGCAGGGGGTCGACGGCGGCGTCCGTGTCCAGCGCGTAGCCGCTGCGCGGGGTGAGGGGCCGCACCTGGCCGTCGTCGAAGGTGACGGCGCCCTCGCGGACCTTCTGGTCGAGGGCCTTCGCCATCTTCTTCAGGATGCGGTGGGCCTTGTCCTCGTCGACGCGTACGGCAGGCTCGACCGCGCCGCCCGAGCTGAAGAGCCCGCCGATCACGGTGAACGGATCGGCGCTCTCGGTGCGGCCCGCGCGGTCCACGGTCTTCTCGTAGTCGAAGGTGATGCCCACCTTCCGCGGATCGACCGTGGTCCTTCGGTCACCGACCGTCACGGTCAGTTCGCGGGAGGCGGCCGGTCCCAGCCGGTCCTGGAGCTTGTCGACGGCCTCCGCGCGGCTCAGGCCCCCGATGTCCACACCGCGCACTGTCGTGCCGCCCTCTATGTCGCCGCCCGCGAGCAGCAGGCCGGCGAGATACAGCCCGCCGACGCCGACGGTGAGGGCACCGCCGGCCAGGGCCAGGGGCGGAAGCGAGGCGATACGGCGAGCCGGGGCGGTTCGCGGGACCGAGGGGGCGCGGAGGCGCATGAGTCTCCAGGGCGGGCGATCGACGACGAGGACGGCGCGTGGATGACGCGACGCTGTGCGCGAGGCAAACACATCCAGCTAGCCATAATCGGGCGAAAACGCCTATGTCGTGGACCACGTTTGTCATAGATCACGCCTTGTGTCCCGCCGGGAGCCCCGGCCGGAGTCTCACGCCCCCGACGGCACCTCCGTCTTCTCGTCCTGCGCGTTGTCCTTCCCGTCCGCGGCCGCCCCGTCCGCCCCGGACGCCGCCAGCTCCTTGTTGCGGCGGACCGACGCGAGGAAGGACGCGGCGATCAGGACCACGCCGATCAGGCCGGTGATGATCTCGCTGATCTCGTGCTGGATGGTGATCAGCAGGATCCCCGCGAGGGCGCCGATCGCGTAGTGGGCGCCGTGCTCGAGATAGACGTAGTCGTCGAGGGTGCCCTGTCGGACCAGGTACACGGTCAGTGACCGGACGTACATCGCGCCGATGCCGAGGCCGAGCGCCATCCAGAAGATGTGGTTGGTGATGGCGAAGGCGCCGATCACCCCGTCGAAGGAGAAGGACGCGTCCAGCACCTCCAGGTACAGGAAGAGGAAGAACGCGGCCTTGCCGGCGAGCGCGACCGCCGAGACCGGCCTGCCCTCGGCCCTGGCCTTCTCCTCCTCCTCGTGCTCGTGTTCCTCCTCCTCTTCGAGCCGCTGCTCGAAGTGGGCCGAGAGCCCGCCGACCACGAGATACGTGATCAGACCGGCGACTCCCGACAGCAGGACGGTGGCCGTCTTGTCCGCGTGACCCGTGCTGACATGGGCCTGGCCGGCGAAGGTCAGCGCCGTCGCCAGCAGGGCGATCAGGGCCAGACAGACCGACAGCATGTCGATCTTGCCGAGCTTCGCGAGCGGGCGCTCCAGCCAGGCCAGCCACTTGATCTCGCGGTCCTCCAGGATGAAGTCCAGGAAGATCATCAGCAGGAACATGCCGCCGAAGGCCGCGATCGCCGGATGGGCGTCGGTGACCAGGTCCTCGTAGCGGCCGGGGTCGTCCAGGGCGAGCCGGACCGCCTCGATCGGGCCCACCTTGGCGCTGATGGCGACGATCACCACCGGGAACACCAGCCGCATTCCGAACACCGCGATCAGGATGCCCACGGTGAGGAAGACGCGCTGCCAGAAGGCGTTCATCTTCTTCAGGATCCCGGCGTTGACCACCGCGTTGTCGAAGGACACCGAGATCTCCAGGACGGAGAGGATCAGGACGATTCCGAACGCCTCCCAGCCCCACTGCCACGCGGCGAAGGCGAGACCGAGCGCCGTCACGGCGAACGACCAGCCGAAGGTTCGCAGCAGCATCGTCAGCCCTCCGCCTTCACGGCGAGGACCGGGCAGCCCACACCCAGCAGGATCTGCTGCGCCGCCGAACCCATGATCAGCTTGCCGACCGCGCTGCGCCGCCGCAGCCCGATCACCACCAGGGAGACGCCCTTGGTCTCCGCGAGGTCGATGATCTCCTCGGCGGCGTCACGGGCGCCGAGCACCTGACGGACGTCGAAGTCGACGCCCAGTGCCGCGAGGTCCTCGCGGACATGGCTCAGATCGGGCTCCTGGGCGAAGCGGGGGTCCGCGAGCGCGTCGCCCCGGGTGGTGTTCACCACCAGGAGTTTCTCGCCTCGGCGGCGGGCCTCGTCGATCGCCGCGCGCAGGGCCGCCTCCCCCTCCGGTGAGGGGACGTAGCCGACCAGGATGGTCATCTCGATCTCCAGATGTCTCGGGGGCTCACGCGGCGCCGCGCGTGCGCAGGGGACGTACGACGAACCGGCGGATCAACGGCCACACCAGCACCAGGACGATCACCGTGTAGACCGTGTACGACACCGGGCCGCCCAGCAGCCCCGACAGCTCGCCGCCGGACAGCTGGAGGGAGCGCCGGCCCTGGAGCTCCGCACGCGGGCCCAGGATCACGCCGACGATCAGCGGCAGGACCGGCAGCCCGAAGCGTCGCATGGCGAAGCCGAGGAGGCCCAGGGTGAGGAGAATGAACAGGTCAAGCGGCTGGGCGTTGACCGCGTAGGCGCCCATGGAGGCGAAGAACAGGATCCCCGCGTACAGATACGGCCGCGGGATCTGGAGCAGCTTCGCCCACGCCGGGGCCAGCGGGAGGTTCAGCAGCAACAGCAGCAGGTTGCCGATGAAGAGGCTGGCGATCAGGACCCAGACCAGGCTCGCCTCGCGCTCGAAGAGCAGGGGGCCCGGCTGGATGCCGTACGACTGGAAGGCCGCCAGCATCACGGCCGCCGTGGCGTTGGTCGGCAGGCCGATCGCCAGCATCGGGACCAGGGTGCCCGCGGCGGAGGCGTTGTTCGCGGCCTCGGGACCGGCCACGCCCTCGATCGCGCCCTTGCCGAACTCCTCGGGGTGCTTGGTCAGCCGCTTCTCGGTGGCGTACGACAGGAAGGTCGGGATCTCCGCGCCACCGGCCGGCAGCGCACCGAACGGGAAGCCGTACGCCGTCCCGCGCAGCCAGGGCTTCCAGGACCGCTTCCAGTCCTGCCGGCCCATCCACGGGCGGCCTACGGGGATCACCTCGGCCGGCCGGCGGCGCAGATGCGCGGCCACCCACAGCGCCTCGCCGACCGCGAAGATGCCGACGGCGACCACGACGACGTCGATGCCGTCGGCCAACTGCGGTATGCCCAGGGTCAGTCGCTGCTGGCCCGACACCGTGTCGATGCCGACCAGACCGATCGTCAGGCCGAGCAGCAGGGATATGAAGCCTCGGACACGGGACGAGCCCAGGATCGACGTCACCGCGATGAACGACAGCAGCATCAGCGCGAAGTAGTCCGGCGCGCCCAGGCTGACCGCGAAGTCCACCACGAACGGGGTGATCAGGACCAGCAGCAGGGTGCCGATGGTGCCCGCCACGAAGGAGCCGATCGCCGCCGTCGCCAGGGCCTGGGCCGCCCGGCCCGCCTTCGCCATCTTGTTGCCCTCGATGGCGGTGACCACCGACGAGGACTCGCCCGGGGTGTTGAGCAGGATCGACGTCGTCGAGCCGCCGTACATGCCGCCGTAGAAGATGCCGGCGAACATGATGAACGCCTGCACCGGCTCCATGCCGTAGGTGATCGGCAGCAGCAGCGCCACCGTCATCGCCGGGCCGATGCCCGGCAGGACGCCCACCGCGGTGCCGATGAGCACACCGACCAGGGCGAGCAGCAGGTTCAGCGGCTCCATGACGTCCGCGAAGCCCTGCATGAGGTTGTTCAGGTTGTCCATGGCGCGGGCCTCACAGGATTCCTTGCAGCACGCCGGCGGGGAGATTCACGCCGAGGCCGATCGCGAACGCGTAGAACGTCGTCAGGGAGAGCGTCGCGGCGATCAGCAGATTGCGGATGTAGTGCCGGTTGCCGAGCGCGAACGCGGTGCCCCAGAACAGCAGGCCGCCGCTGATCACCCAGCCGAGCCGCTCGATGAGCAGCGCGTTCGCCACGAACACCGCGATCAGCAGGGCCACCGTGCGCCAGTCGGCGCCGCCCGACAGATCGACGTCCTCGCCGGCCTCCATCTCACCGCGGCCGCCCCGGGCCACGTCGACGGCGTACAGCACCGCGAGCGCCACCAGCAGCGTGCCCAGGATCAGCGGGACCGCGCGCGGGCCGACCGGGTCGGTGCCGCTGGTGATGTGCGCGATGCCGAGGGCGTCCACGATCACCGCGGCGCCCAGCAGGGCGAGGAACGCGCACATGCCGTACTGCGCGCGGTCCCCGCCCTCCCGGGGCGGAGGGGAGTCCTCCACGGTCCGCTCCTCCACTTGCGAACTCATGCCAGCCCGAGCTCGGCCAGCAGGTCGGCGACGGCCTTGTCCTGCTCGGTCAGGAAGGTGCCGAACTCGTCGCCGGTGGAGAAGGCGTCGACCCAGCCGTTCTTCTCCAGCTGCGCCTGCCACTCCTTGGAGTCGTGCATCGCGGTCAGGGAGTCGACCCAGGTCTTCTCCTGCTCCGCCGTGATGCCGGGAGGGGCCACGATGCCGCGCCAGTTGGTGAAGACCAGGTCGATGCCGGAGTCCTTCAGCGTGGGCGCGTCCTTCAGCGCGTCGATCGGCTTCTCGCTGGTCACCGCGAGGACGCGGACCTGACCGGCTTCGATCTGGTCGAGGAACTCACTGAAACCGCTGGCCCCGAAGGCGATCTTGTTGCCGAGAATGGCCGGAAGAAGCTCCCCGCCGCCGTCGTAGGAGACGTAGTTGACGTCCTTCGGCTTGATGCCGACCGCCTTGGCGAGCTGCATCGGCAGCAGATGGTCGGGGCCGCCCGCCGTGGAGCCGCCGCCCACGGCGAACTTCTTCGGGTTCTCCTTCCAGGCGGTCACGAGGTCGTCCATCGTCTTGTACGGGGAGTCCTTCGGCACGACGATCGCGCCGGCCTCCTCGATCAGCTTGGCGAGCGGCGTGGTGTCGGTCAGCGTGGCGTCCGACTTGGAGGTGTACGAGGCGCCGACGACACCGAGGCCCATCTGCATGGCCATCTTGCCGTTGCCCTTCTCGTTCACCAGGCGCTGCAGGCCCACGGTGCCGCTGGCGCCGGGCAGGTTGAAGACCTGCACGCCGGAGGCGACCTCGGTGTCCTGCATGACCTGGGAGACGGTGCGGGCGGTGAGGTCGTAACCGCTGCCCGGGGTGTTGGGGACCATCAGCCGAAGGCCGGTCACGGGCTTGCCGGACCCGCTTCCGCCTCCGGACTCCTCGTTGTCGGTGGCGCCGCAGGCGCTGACCGCGATCATCGATACGGTGGCAAGAGCTCCGACAAGTGCGGCTCGTCGAGTTCTCATGGCTCATCTCTTTCGCTCGGCCCGTTCCGGCGCCATGATTGTGCGGTTCCTGAGACACCCCGTCTCGGTTCTGTGACCATTGAAGGTTGAGTTCATAGTGGTCATAACGTCCCGGCCGCACAGGCGTCAGACGCTCGCAGGCGAGCTGCTGGTATGGCAGCTCGCCATTGTCGTGATCGTGCTGGCCGCGGTGGCGGCGGTGTCGCTGGCGCAGTCCAAGGCCACGTTCGACCGGGTCGAGGGGCGCCGGGTGACCGCGCTCGCCGAGGAGATGGCCGGCAACCCCCTGGTGCGCATGCAGCTCGTGCGGCCGGCGCCCGCCGAGATGCTCGCCCCGCTGCTCCAGTCCACGCTGACCAGGTCCGGTGCCACCTCCGCCATGGTCGCCGACACCGACGGCGAGATCGTGGCCGCCAACGACCCGACCCTGGTCGGGACCCGGATGCCGGTCGACGGACCGCAGGTCGCCGGGGCCGTCGGCTGGTCCGGGGAGCTGCCGGTGGGCGGCGTCACCCAGCTCGTGGCGCAGGCGCCGGTGCTCGGCGCCGAGGAGGAGAACGCCGGGGACCACCTCGGCACGGTGATGATCGGGCGGACCTCGCCGTCGGTGTGGCAGCGGCTGGTGGGTGCCTCCTCCTATCTGCTGGTCTACCTCGGCGTCGCCAGCGTCCTCGGGATCGCCGGCTCCTGGCTGCTGGCCCGGCGGATCAAACGGCAGACCTTCGGCATGGAGCCGCGCGAGATCGCGGGGCTCGCCGAGCACCGGGAGGCGATGCTGTTCGGGATCGCCGAGGGCGTGGTCGCCCTCGACCCGCATCAGCGCCTCACCCTCGTCAACGCCGTCGGCCGCGGACTGCTGGACCTGCCCGAGAACTGCGTCGGGATGAGCCTGGCCGACCTCGGGATCGAGGGGCGGCTGTACGACGTCCTGGCCGGGACCCCGCGCGAGGGCGAGCCCGGCGATCTCGCGCGCCGGGACGAGGTCGTCATCCGCCGGGGCCGTGTGCTGGTGATGAACCGGATGGACGTCACCAAGGACGGCCGCCGCCTCGGCTCGGTCACGACCCTGCGCGACCGCACCGAACTCGCCCAGCTGGAGCGGGAGTTGGGCTCCTTCCGCAGTTCCGCCGAGCTGCTGCGCGCCCAGGCCCACGAATTCTCCAACCAGCTGCACACCATCTCCGGGCTCATCCAGATCGGCGAGCACGAGGAGGTCGTCCGGTACGTTCGCGCCCTGCGCAAGCACCGCGAGTCGCTCGATGTGAGCATCACCAGCCGGGTGGGTGACCGGGCCGTCGCCGCGCTGCTCATGGCCAAGTCGGCACTGGCCGCGGAACGCAAGGTGCGGCTGAAGATCTCCGAGCGCACCTCCCTGGACCGGCTGGAGCCGACCGACTCCGCCGACGTGGCGACCGTGCTCGGCAACCTCGTGGACAATGCGGTCGACGCGGCCGCCAGCGGCTCCCGGCCGGGGGACGGCGACCCCGGGGCGTGGGTGGAGGTGGAGCTGCGCCAGGACGCCTCCAGCGTGGAGATCGTCGTACGGGACTCGGGGCCGGGCGTCGCTCCCGAGCTCGCGCAGGAGGTGTTCCTGCACGGGTTCACCACCAAGGCCGCGCAGGGCGGCGACCGGGGCATCGGCCTGGCGCTGACCCGGCTGGTGTGCAAGCGCCGGGGCGGTGAGGTGTCGGTGGCCAACACCGAGGAGGGCGCCATGTTCACCGCCCGGATGTCCGTCGGCCGACCGGCCGACCGAGCGACGGAGGCAGTCCGATGATCGACGTCCTGATCGTGGAGGACGACTTCATGGTGGCGCGGATCCACCGTGGTTTCGTCAACGACGTCGACGGGTTCCGGGTGATCGGCACCGCGAACTGCGGTGAGCAGGCGCTCACGGCGGTCGGCGAGCTGCAACCGGACCTGGTGCTGCTCGACCTCTATCTGCCCGACATGTTCGGCCTGGAGATCATCCCCCGGCTGCGCACCGCCGGGCACGACTGCGACGTCATGGTGATCAGCGCGGCACGCGAGGCCGAGGCGGTCCGCGGCGCCGTACGCCAGGGCGTCGTCGACTATCTGCTCAAGCCCTTCGACGCGGAGGATCTGCGCACCCGCCTGGAGCAGTACGCGGCCCGGCGCAGCAACCTCTACGCGGCCGTGGTCAGCGGCCAGTCCGACGTCGACCGGGCACTGGCCCGCGGCGCCGCGCCCACCGCCACCCCGGCCGCCCTGCCCAAGGGCATGAGCGTGGAGACCGCCGAGCTGATCGAACGCGAGCTACGGGCGGCCGACGGCAGCCTCTCCGCCGCCGAGTGCGCGGCCCGGTCGGGGGTGTCCCGGGTGAGCGCCCGGCGCTACCTGGAGCACTTCAGCGTCACGGGCCGCGCCGAGGTGTCCCTGCGCTACGGGCAGGCGGGACGGCCGGAGCGGCGGTACAGCTGGCTGGACGTCTAGGGCCGCTCCCACGCGCGGCTGCCCTCCATCTCGGCCGGGCCGGCCAGGTTCACGATGTCGTCGGACGCGACGTCGTGCAGCCGGATGGCCAGGTCCTCCAGGGCGCGACTGGCGGCGAGTTCGTCGCCGATCTCGGGGACCGGACGGTCGACGGGGTTGCGGTGGGCCACACCCCGGCCGGTGACGGCCATCAGGTCCTCTGGCGTGTCCTGTGTGGTCAGCACGGCCTCGGCGCGGGTGTCGTCGCCGTCCTCGGTGATGTGGATCCGGACGGTCCAGTGCTTGTCTTCCATCGAGATCACTTCCGTACGGGGGGCGGTGGGGGAGCAGGTGTCAGGGGCCCCACTGATGAGCGTGCGCCTGTCGGCGGGCCGGGTCCAGCGCGGTCGACGGCCGAATGGGGCTGCCGGACGATGGAAGGAGAGCCGAAAGGAGGCCGGACATGACTGATCTCCTGGCACGGCCGGCGGCTCGGACCAGGTTCGAGCTCGGCAGGAACCGCAAGGAGAACCACCCTTGGGAGATACGGGTCGTCAAGCACCCGCCGCGCACCAGGTCCGCGCACTTCGTCGCCGCGAGGAAGACCGCGATCAAGATCCTGGAGGCGATGCAGGCCGACGACGACGAACTGCCGTACGGCCCCGGCCCCTGGGAAATGCACCACGGCGGCAGCCTGTGGGTGAAGGCGGACGCCGGCTGGCGTATGTACCGGGCCCGGGTCGGCGTCGAGTGGAGCGCGCAGTTCTGCGCCGACCCCGCGAAGATCGACCGGCTGCGGCAGGAGGCCGCCGACCTGATCACGGCCTTCCCGGACACGCTGGACGCCCTGGACGCCCTGGGCTACAAACGCGCCCGCAAACTGCTCGACACACCGATCGAGAACGCCGACGGGGTCGAGGCGTGGACCGACTCCCTGTTCAACGCGTGCGTGCCGCTCACCACCCCCGACCACTCGGGCGTCCTGCCCAAGGCGGCCGGCGAGCACCACTACCCCTGGCCGATCAAGGCCGCCGACTACTTCCGGTACGACGACTTCCAGCTGTGGGTGACCCTCCCCGACGGCACCAACGCCGGGGTCACCCCCGTCAGCCGGCGCGGCTCCGGCGACGGACACCTCCGCATCGTGCACGCCCGGCACGGCACCGCGGCCGGGGACGCCGTCGCGGAGGCGCAGCGGCGCCACATGATGGCCGTCGTCCCGCCGGACAGCCCGATCGCGCTGGCGGCGTTCGAGCAGCAGATCCCGCGGGGCGCCAGGACCGCGTCCGGGCCGCTGCGCACCCGGCGCCGTGCTTCGGCGAGCGGCGCACGCGGTGGTACCCCGAGGTGAGCCGGGGGCGCCCTCCTCCCCCGGAAGTAGCCCGGCCCGCATCCGCTCATGCCACGGAGGCATGACAAGTGCCTCCGTGGGCACGATGTGCCGAAAGGTTGCGTGGAGAAGGCTGGCCGCAACGGACCCGAGGTACGAGGAGGGCGCCATGAACCGCCAGACCCACGTTCGCGTTCGTGTCACCCGCCGGCCTGCCGCTCCCCGCGACACCCGGGGCGAGATCGACCGTCGCACGCCCTCGGGGCGGATCCTTCCGTACTGAGTGCCCGTCCTGCCGCCCGTCCCGGCGGTACGATTTCCCGGCGGCCTTCCCGCTCGGGCCGCCCGTTGACCGTTCCGGGCGGTGGGGGAGCGAGATGGGGGACGCGACGGCCGATGCCGCCGCACCGTTGCGGGCGCTGCTCATGGGGGTGAGCCGCTTCGCCCCGGCCGTCGCCGAGGACGAGGAGCCGATGCCCGGCCGGCAGGGCTGGGACGAACTGCCTTTCGTGCCCCAGCTGATGTCCAGGCTCGAGCAGGCCTACGAGAAGCTCTCGTACGAGGTCGGCGCCGTGCACGAGCCCGACCGCAGGACGGTCCGGCAGCGGTGGACCGAGGCCGGCGAGGAGCAGTACCGCATCGTGCACGTCATCTCGCACGGGACGACGGGGACGGCGGTCCGGGGCGGCACCGCCGAGCGCTCGGAGCGGCTGTCCATGGTGCCGTCGTGCGGAGATCCGGGGATCGGCACCGATGTGAGCCTGTGGGTGCAGGAGGCGAACTCCCTGCCCCAGCCGATGCTGTTCATCATCGACCTGTGCCGCGCCGGACGCGCCGCCCGCGTCGCCCAGCTGGCGCAGATCCCGGACGACCAGCTGCACGCATGGGTGATCGCGGCGACGGGCCCGGACCGTGCGGCGTACGACGGAGCCTTCAGCACCGCTGTCGCCGAGGTCCTTGAGGAGATCGCCGTCAGGGGCCTCGACACCTCGCCGTCGCTGCGGTACGTGCGCTGGGACCGGATCACCTCGTCCATCCAGCAGCGGCTCAGCGCGACCGGCAGCCGGCAGAAGGTGCACTCCACCAAGGTCGACACCGCGCAGCCGCTGGAGCTGCCGTTCTTCCCCAACCCCAACTGGACCGGCGACCCCCGCCTGGAACTCCTGCAGACCGTGGACGCGCCGGTGCGGGCGTTCGTCGCCGACCTCGGTGCCGAGCACTTCATGGACCGGGTCCGGGACCACTTCGTGGGACGGCGCCGGCAACTCGCCCATCTGGCGCCCTGGTTGGACGACGCCACCACCGGCGGGCTGCGCGTCGTGACCGGCGCGCCCGGCTCCGGCAAGTCCGCGCTGCTGGGCGCCCTGGTGTGCTGCGGCCACCAGGAGATCCTGCGGGCCGCCCCCGACATCCGCAGACACCTCGCCGCCCAGCAGCCCGACGGCGTGGCCTCCCCCAACCCGATGCTGGCCGCGATCCACGCACGCAACCGTGACCTCGACGTCGTCCTCACCTCGCTGGCCACGCAGTGGGGGCTCGACACCCCGGACTCGCGGCGCACCGAGCCCTGGACCGTGAACGACCTGATCGAGGCGCTCCTGCCGCTGCCGGACGTCCCGGCGTTGGTGTTCGACGCCCTCGACGAGGCCGACGACCCCGCCGATCTGATGCAGCGTCTGCTGCTGCCGCTCACGGAGCCCGTACGCCCCGACGGCCGGCCCTGTCTGCGGCTCCTGGTCGGCACCCGGCGCGGGGCACGCTTCGAGCCCCTGCTCCAACTGGCCGCCGCCCAGGACACCTTGCTCGACCTGGACGACGTACCGGACGACGAACTGCGGGCCGACCTGGCCGAGCACCTGTCGCTGCGGCTCGCCGAACTCCCCTCCTACAGCGCCGCGGCCCAGCGTCCCGTCCGTACGGCGCTGGCCCGTACCGTGGCCGCCGAACTCACCCGCAACCGCGCGACCGTACGGCAGTGGGGCCCCTTCCTCGTCGCCCGCATCTTCGGCCGGGCCCTGGAGACGCTGCCCGCGCCGGTGGACGTGCCGGCTGCGGAGCGCCTCGGCGCGAGCGTGCCGGTCACCCTGCCCGGCGTCCTGGAACTCGACCTGAGCCTGCAACCGCAGCACGCCCGGCTGCGTGCCGTGCTCGCCGCGGTCGCCTGGGCGAAGGGCGAGGGGTTCCCCACGGAGGCGGTCGCCGCGGTGGCCGCCGAGTTCGCCCCGGACGTCGACGACGGCAACGTACGGCAGCTGCTGGAGGCGAACCGCTTCTATCTGCGCACCGGCGTGGAGAGCGACGGCTCCACCCTCTACCGGCTCTTCCACCAGGGGCTCGCGGACCATCTCCAGGTCGAGCCCCACCCGATTCCCCCCACCCCGCCGCACCCTCGTCCCGACTCCAGCGAAGGCCCGAAGTGAAGATCCTCGGAATCCACGGCATCGGCAACCACCGCCCCGGCGAATCGCACGGCACGGCGGCCCGCAACCTCGCCACCACCTGGGCCAAGCACCTGGGCGCGGACGACGCGGACGTCCATGTCGTGTACTACGCCGACCTGTTGCGCGAGACCGGAGGCCAGAGCGGTGACGAGGATCTGACGGATCTCACCCCGGCCCAGGAGGAACTCGTCCTGGAGTTCCTGAACGCGCAGCCCGCCGACCCGTCCGGCCGTGTCCCCCAAGGACTGCTCACCGCCCTGCTGCGCGACCGGCTCGCCGCCCTCGCGGAGAGCCGGGAGTGCCCGGAGTGGTACATGCAGTGGTACATGGCCCGTCTGGCGAAGGAGGTCGTCGCCTACCAGGCCCCCGGTACCGGCCGCACGGCGGTCCAGCAGAGGCTGTCCGAGGCGATCGACCTGCATCGCCCCGACGTCCTGGTCGCCCACTCCCTGGGGTCGGTGGTGGCGTACGAGACCCTGCACCGCGCCGGCACCGCGCACATCCCGCTGTGGGTGACGATCGGCTCACCGCTGGCCCTGCCCAAGGTGGTCTTCGACCGGCTCGCCCCCGCCCCCGTGGACGGCATGGGCACCCGGCCGGACGCGGTGGGACGCTGGGCCAACCTCGCCGACCCCGGCGATCTGGTCGCCCTCCCGGCCAAGGGCGTCTCGCGGCGCTTCAGCGGGGTGGAGAGCGACGACCACGTGGTCGTCCACCAGGGCTTCAAGTTCCATCACGCGGAGAAATACCTTCAGTCGCCCGCGCTCGCGCGGCTGCTGGCGTCCGTGGCATGAGCGCGGAACGGGACGAGGAGCAGCTCCGGCGGGAGCACGTCCGGGAGGCGACCGCCCGCCGGGTCCTGGCCCGGCTCGTCGCCCCCGTCACCGTGGACGGCACGACCCGCTGGGACCTCGCCTCGCCCTACCTCCTGCGCCACGCCGCCGAGCACGCGTCCGAGGCCGGGCAGCTCCAACGGCTTTTCGACGACTGGGAGTTCCTGGTTCACGCCGACCCCCACTCGGTGCTCACCTTCGGCGCCCAGCTGGAGGCGGAGAGCCGCAGCTTCCCGGGGGAGCCGGACCGGGTCCGTGCCCTGCCCGTGTACCGGGCCTCACTCGTCGAGCACGCCTCGGCGGACCCCGAGGTGCGGCGCCACATCCTGGCGGTGGACGCGGCCCGGCACCAGTGGCCCGGGATCAGCCGCAGCCTCTACCACCCCGCCCACGCCGAACCCACCCCGTGGCAGTGCCGCTGGTCCACCGCCAGCAACATCAGCTCGCAGCTGCGGGGCGCCCTGCCCCACGACTCCGCGGTGATGTCGGTGGCGACCGGCACGGTCCCCGGGCTGTCGTACGCGGTGACCGTCGCGCAGGACGACCGGACGGCCCGGGTCTGGGACCTGAACGGCAGCACCCTCCTGCACGAGGTGATCGGCCATCCGGCACCGCTCACCGCCGTGGCCACGGGCCACGGCCCGACCGGCCCCCTCGTGGTCACCGCGGGCGAGGACGGAGCGCTGCGCTGCTGGGAGCCGGACGACGGCGGGACACTGTGGGGCGTCGCCGCGCACGAGGGCGCGATCCACGGACTCGGCCTGGCGGAGTCGTACGACGGGCGGGTGGTCGTCACCCACGGCGACGACCGTACGGTCGGGGTCCGGGACCTGGAGACGGGCACCGCCATCCATGTCTTCACCGGTGTTCCGCGGCGGGGCCGTCTGGCCGTCGCCGGGTCGGGCACCGGCGGCGACGATGTGGTCGTCGTGGTCGGCGAGGGCCGTATCCACTGCCTGGACCTCGATGCGGGCACCGAACGCTTCCAGGAGCCGCTCGGCGGCGGCGAGGTCCTCGCCGTGGCCGCCGCGCAGCTCGGCGCGAGCCCTGCCGTGGTCGTCACGTACGACGAGGGCCGGGCGCAGGTGTGGGATCTCGACACCGGCCGGGTGCACACCACGCTGACCGGGCCGCCGTCGTCCATGACGACCCTCGCGGTGGCCGACAACGGCCTCGAAAGCGTCGCCGTCACGGGCGGCGGCGACGGCACCATCCGTCTGTGGGACATCGAGGGCGGCGGCCGGCCGCTGCGTGAGCTCAAAGCACACCTCGCCGAGATCACGGCCCTGACCTGCTATCCCGCCCCGGCGGCCCGCCAGGTCCACGCGCCGCAGCACGAAGTCGGCGCCGACACGGAGGAGTTGGCCCCTCTCACGCCGTCGTCCCGGCAGCGTATCCGGGCCACGGGCGGCCGGACCCGCCGGGCGCGACTTCTCGCCTCGCTCGCCGGACACTTCCTGCTGTCCGCCTCCGCCGACCACACCATGCACGAGTGGGACCTGGCGAACGGCAGCCCGCGGCAGACCTTCACCGCGCACACCGTCGCGCCCCGCACGATCCGGGTCACCGAGGTCGCGGGCCGCCCGGTGGCGGTCAGTTCGGGTCACGACGGGACCGCCCGCGTGTGGACGCTCGACGACCGGCGGGCCCGCACCGCGGGCGGTGTGACCCACCCGCGGGCGGTCGGTTCCCTCGCCGTGGCCCGCGCGGACGGCCGGATCCTGGTGGCCACCGGCTGCGACGACAAGCACCTGCGGGTCCTGGCGGGATCGGACGGCAGCCCGGAGGGCATCCACCTCAACGGCCGGAGCGAGGTGGCCGCGGTGGGTCTCGGCGCCACCCGGGACGGTCCCGTCGCCGTCGTCGCCACCGTCGACGGAACGCTCACGGCCCGCCGGCCCGAGACGGGGGAACGGCTGTGGCAGGCCACATCGGGCCCCGTCTCGGCCCTGTCCGTCGGTGGCTCACGCCGCCGCCCCCTGGTCCTGACCGTCAACCCGGTCGACGACGAGCGCCTGCGCGTCCGCTCCCTCACCACCGGCCGCCCCCACCCCTGCGACCTGGACGGCCTGACCGGTGTCACGGCGGTCGCCACCGGCCGCATCCGTGAGCAGCCGGTCGCGGCCACCGCTCACCGGGACGGAACCCTACGACTGTGGAACCTCGGCACCGGCACACCGCGCCGGTCCCTCACGGGTGCTCCCGGCGGGGCCGGCCTGCTCGCCGTGGCCGCCACTCCCGTCGGCCCGCTCGTCGTGGCCTGCGCGGAAGACCAGTGGCGGGTGTGGGACGCCGACACCGGCAGGCTCCGCTCGCGTGTCACTGCCGGGCACACCTCGGCGATGGCCCTCGGTGAGTTCGACGGACGCCCGATGGTGGTCACCGTTCCCCTGGCCGGGAACCCGGTCCGCTTCTGGGACGCGGAGACCGGTGAGCCCACCGCGAGCGTGCCCCTGCCGGCGCCCGTCGGCGCCCTCGCCCTGGCGGACGGCGTCCTCGTCGTCGGATACGGCCGGGAGGTCGCCGCCTTCAGCGCCTACGACAACCCTGGGCCCTGGGACGACGAGAAGCGGCCGGAACCGCCTCCGGCAGCCGTCCCGACCGCCCTCCCGGAGGCACCGACACGACGCGGCGCGGCAGGGCGCCGGCGGTTGTTCCCCTGGGAACTGCCGGTGCTGGCCTACATCTGCGGTCAGGACACGCCCCAGGGCCTCACCGACCTGAACGGGGCATTCCGCCCGCACGACGTCCGGGTCCACCACCTCGGCCGACAGGGCCTGAAGACGGTGATGCGCTCCTTGGCCGCCAAGGGCCTGATCCAGCAGTCGGACGAACGCGGACGCTATGTGCCGACGCCGCTGGGGCGCCACCGGGTGCAACGAGCCGAACAGGGCAAGGCCCAGCCCCGCCGGTGAGCCGTGCGCGGCTCAGCCCGTGGGGTCCAGCTCCATCGGCTCGATCCTGCCCTCCAGCATGGTGCCCAGCCCCTGCACGGCGCAGATGTCGGGCCGCTCGGCGATGTGCACCGGCATCCGGGTGGCCTGGCGCAGCATCTGGTCGAAGCCGGGCAGCAGGGCGCTGCCGCCGACCATCATGATGCCGCGGTCGGCGAGATCGGCGACCAGGTCGGGCGGGCAGTCGCGCAGCACCTTGCCGATGCTGTCGAGGACGGCGGTGAGCGGCGTCTGGATGGCGTCCCGTACGGCGGCGGTGTCGACGTGGACGGAGCGGGCGAGGCCGGTGCAGACGTCACGGCCGTGGATCTCGGTGGAGGTGGGGCCGTGCGGGGTGAGCCCGTTGCCGGACAGGGCCAGCTGGAGCGGCCGTACGTTCTGGCTGGGCAGCATCAGCTCGTGCTCGTGCCGCAGATGCTGCACGATCGCGTGGTCCACGGCCTCGCCGCCGACCCGGATCCGCTCGGCGGTGACGATGCTGCCGAGGGAGAGCACGGCGACCTCGGTCGCGGCGGCCCCGCACACCATGATCATGCTGGCCTCGGGCTGCTCGACGGGCAGTCCGCAGCCCACGGCGGCGGCTATGAGGGTGTCGACGAGCTCCACGCGCCGGGCGCCGAGACCGACCAGGGTCTCTATCGCCGCGCGCTGGGCGAGCGGGTCGGCGTCGTGCGGGGTGCAGACGGCCGCGCGCAGGAACGGTTTGCGGCGCAGGGCGCGGCGCATCTTGTCGCCGAGCAGGTGCCGCAGCATGCGCTGCGCCATCTCGATGTCGACGACGGTGCCGCCGGACACGGGCCGTACGACGCGGATGTAGTTCGGGGTGCGGCCGGTCATCCGCTCCGCGAACTCGCCGACCGCGATCAGGGCGCCGGTCCGGGTGTTGACGGCGGCGACCGAGGGCTGGTCGACGACAAGTCCGGAGCCCTTCACGAAGACGCGGGTCCTGGCCGCCCCCAGGTCGACGGCGACGTGGCAGCGGCGCAGCTGCTCCAGAGTGGCGGTCATGGGGGGTCCTCCCGGAAAACGCAGACCATGGGTCCGCCGGGTGGGTGGCGGGCCTCGCTCGGTGCGTGGGGATCGAGTTGTCCGAGCCCGCCAAGCGGCGGGCCTCCTGTACATCGATCGTGCGGTCGCCCTGCCGGGCGGCGCCTTCTGGAGGGGGCCGGGTGGGGTGCGGCTGAATGGGGGTTATCCGCCCCGGAGGCCGCGAGTCTCCGTGCGGATCCGCCGTTTCCTCGCTATGGGGCGCGCCGCGACGAGAAGGACGCGGCGCGCCCCCGGTCAGTGGGGGCCGTCGTCACCGGCCCGGATCACACCGAGCTCCGCCAGGTCCTGGGGACGGATGCGCAGCTGGTCCGCCGTTGCCTCGACCTCCTCCTTCCCGCGCTTGAGGATCGCCGCCGCCTGCTCCGGTGCGATCACCGAGAAGTAGCTGTCCGGGGTGGCCCAGGTGTTGCCCGGTGCCGCGAGGGCGAGGGCGCCGCCCGAGCCGCCCTCGCCGATCAGGAGGCTCGTGATCGGTGTGCGCGCGGTCGCCACCGCCCCGAACAGGTCCGCGATGGCCGCGCCCACGCCCTGCCGCTCGGCCTCCGCGTCATTGGCGGCGCCCGGTGTGTCCACCAGGGTCAGCACGGGGATGCCGAGCCGGTCCGCGAGGCGGATCAGCCGGGTGGCGGTGCGGTAGCCGGCGGGGCGGGTGGCCGTGCCGGTCTGGGCCGCGTAGGCCACCGTACGGCCGTCGTGCTCGCCGAAGCCGCACAGCATGCCGTCGGGGTCGGTGCCGCCGCAGCGGTCGCCGCTGATCGCGACGCGGTGGGTGAAGTAGGCGTCCAGGTAGCGGTCGGCCCGGGGACGCCGGGGTGAACGGGCACGCAGGACGGCGTCCCAGCCTGTGGGCGGCAGGTCGGTGGCGCCCAGGGGAGCCGGTGGCGGGGCGGGGGCGGTCGAGGGCGCCGTCAGGAGGCGCAGCCAGCTGCCCAGCTCCTTGCGCAGCTCCCCGGGCCGCACGACCCTGTCCACCGCGCCCGCCGCCAGCTGCGCCTCCGCCGTGTACGCCGCCGGGTCCGCGTCCGGTGGGCGGACCCGGGAGCCGGCGAAGCCGACCTGGGCGCCGGGGAGGGCCAGGATCACATCGGCGCCGGCGCCGAGGGTGGCCCAGCCGCCGCCCGTCGTCGGGTCCCGGAGCACCGCGATCTGCGCCAGCCCCGCCTCCCGGGTGAGCGCCGACTGGCGGGCCACGCGCTGGAGTTGGGTGAGGGCGAGCATGCCCTCCTGCATCCGGCTGCCGCCCGTCGCCACCAGCGGCACCACGGGCAGCCGACGGGCGCGTGCGTAGGTGTACGCCGCCTCCAGCCGGTCACCGGTGTGTTCGCCCAGCGAGCCGCCCAGGAAGCCGAACTCGAAGGCGATGAGGACCGCCCGCGTCCCCTCGATCGTGGCGGTGCCGCAGACCACCGACTCGTGCTCGCCGGTGCGTTCGACGGCGCGGGCGCGGGAGGCGTCGTAGCCGTCCCAGGCGAGGGGGCCGTCGGGCCCGGACCGCCTCTCGGGGTGGGGGAGTTCGGTGAAGGAGGAGCCGTCGGTCATCAGGGCGACGACCTGCCGGGCCGCGAGCCGCTCCGTCATGAAGTCAGCGCCCGCTTCATGATCTTCCCCATGTCGTTGCGGGGCAGGGCGTCCAGGTGGTGCACCCTGCGGGGCCGCTTGTGCGGGGCCAGCCGGGCTGCCACATGGTCCGCCAACTCCTCGTCACCGGGCGGTGATTGAGGATCGGCCGGGACGATCCACGCCACGATGCGCTCGCCCAGGTCCGGGTCCGGCTCCCCGGTCACCGCGGCCTCCCGCACCCCCGGGTGCTCCAGGAGCGCGTTCTCGATCTCGCCCGCCCCGATCTTGTAACCCCCGCTCTTGATCAGGTCGGTGGCCTTGCGGCCGACGATACGGACGTACCCGTCGGCCTCCCGCACCGCCATGTCGCCGGTGCGGAACCAGCCGTCGGCGGTGAACGCGGCGGCCGTCGCGTCGGGGCGGTTGAGGTACTCGGTGAACAGGTTCGGGCCGCGCACCTGGATCTCGCCCACCGTCTCGCCGTCGTACGACGTGATCGGCGTGCCGTCCTCCTCCACCAGCCGCAGCTCCACGCCCGGCAGCGGCACGCCCACGGTGCCGGCCCTGGCCTCGCCGTCCGCGCGGACGCTGGTGTTCATCAGCGTCTCCGTCATGCCGTACCGCTCGACGACCCGCTGCCCGGTCGCGGCCGTGATCCGCTCGTGGTCGTGGACGGGGAGCGCCGCCGAACCCGAGACGAGCAGGCGGGCCTTGCCCAGTGCCTGCGCCAGGCCCGGGTCCTCGGGCAGGGCCTGGGCGATGCGGTGGTACATCGTCGGCACGCCGAACATCATCGTCGCGCCCTCGTTCAGCTCGCGCGCCACGCCCTCCGTGCCGAAGCGGCCCAGATGGCGCACCGATCCGCCGCGCCGCAGCGGGCCGAGGATGCCGAGGACCAGGCCGTGCACATGGAACAGGGGCAGGCCGTGGACCAGGACGTCCTCGCCGGTCCACTGCCAGGCGTCGGCGAGCGCGTCCAGGGTGTGGGCGACGGCCCGGCGGGGGATGACGGCGCCCTTGGGCGGGCCGGTGGTGCCGGAGGTGTAGACGACCAGGGCCGGGTCGCCCTCGGCCGCCTGCTCCTGCGGACGCGGGCCGGCCGCCCGCACGTGGACGTCCACCCGCTCCAACTCCCGCAACGGGAGCGCTAGTTCATCGCCGGGCGCGGCCAGTACGACGCTCGGCGCGCTGTCCGACAGGATGTGCCCCAGCTCCTTCTCCCCCGACTTCGGGTTGAGCGGCACGGCGGCGATCCCGGCCTCCAGCGCCGCCACCACCGCGACGGCCGTCTCCAGCGTGGGCGTCGCCCACACGGCCACCCGGCCCCGGCCCGCGATCCGCGCCGCGAGGGCACCGGTGACGGCGCCGAGTTCGCCGTAGGTGAGGGAACGTTCGCCGAAGCTCAGGGCGACCCGCCCCGCCGGACCGGCCGTCAGGGCCGGGAAGAGAGAGGACACGCGTCGTACTCCTTGACTGTTGCTGCGGACACCGGCTGTCGTGGCGGGTCGGCCTAGCCCCAGCCCGGCACGACCATCACCAGCCACACCACCGCGGGCACCACCGCCACCACGATCCCTCCGTACACCATCAACTGCCGGAAGAAACGCTCACGGTCGACATCCGGTGCCGCGGCCAGCACCAGCGCGCCGTTCGTCGAGAAGGGACTCACGTCCACCACGGTCGCCGACACCGCGAGTGCCGCCACCATGCCGACCGCCCCGATCTCGCCCTGCGCCAGGAACGGCACGGCGAGCGGGATGAGCGCGCCCATGATGCCGACGGACGAGGCGAACGCCGAGACGATCGCGCCGATGTAGCAGAGCAGTACGGCGGCCAGCAGCGGTACGCCGATGCCGCTGACGCCCTCGCCGGCCCAGGTGATGGTGCCCATCTCGTCCAGTACGCCGACGTAGGTCAGCACACCGCAGATCAGCAGCACCGTCGGCCAGGCGATATCGCCGACCGCCTTGCGGCTGTCGTCCGGCCATGCGGTGCTCAGGACGACGGCGAGGGTGATCGCGGTCAGGCCCGCGTCCAGGTCGAACACGAGGACGGCGAGGACGAGGGCGACCAGGGAGATCAGGGTCGCGACGCGGGGCGGGGTGAGGGGGAGGGCGGAGGTGGGGGCGGGGGTCGTTTCGCGGGTGGCGGTCGCGGTGGTGGTGGGGGAGGGGTGAGTGCCGCGATCGGTCGTAGCCCCTGTGCCGGTGCCTTGTGGCTGGTCGGGCCCACGCGGCGGTAGCCGCAAATCGATTGCAGCCCCGCGCCCCTTCAGGGCGCCTCCGGCGCCCTCCGGCAGCGAGCCCTGCCGCCACAGCCGGAGACCTCCACACACGACGAACACGACCGCCGCGATGACGAGGTTGACGACCAGGGAGGCCAGGAACAGGGTGATGTCGCTCCCCGGCAGCTTCTCCCGGTCGACGATGCCGTTGACGATCGAGCCGTAGATGCTGATCGGCGAGAAGCCGCCGCCCTGCGCGCCGTGCACGACCATCGCGCCCATCAGCAGCGGGCTGATCCCGTAGCGGGCGGCGAAGCTCAGTGCGATCGGCGCGACGATCGCCACGGCGGCGGGGCTCACGGCACCGATCGCGGTGAGCGCGCCGGTGAGGGCGAACATCACCCAGGGGATGAGCGCCACCCGGCCGCGCACCAGCCGGACGGAGGCGTGCACCAGCCAGTCGGTGGTGCCGTTGGAGCGGGCGATGGCGAAGAGATACGTGACGCCGACGAGGACGACGAACAGATCGCCGGGGAAGCCGGCGAAGATGCCGTCCGCGTCGAGGTCGGCGACCAGCGTGCCGACCGCGAAGGCGGCGGCGAAGGCCAGCGCGCCCATGTTGACCGAGCGGGTCGTCGCGATGACGAACACCACGGCGAGGACGAGGATCGAGATGAGTTCGGGGGACATGCGGGCTCCCGTCTTTGGGTCCCGGAGCGGTTGCGGGCTGCACACCCGGGGGATTGGCAAAGTGGCTGAGCCAATTCGGGTGATGGCTGGAAAGCGTGGGCGGGCGGGCCCAGAACGTCAAGGGGTCGCACAAGAATTGGCTCAGCCAATTGGCCACTCGATCCATCCGATCGCCCGTCCGCCCGGTGTTACGCTCCCGACGAGAAGGGGGAAAACGTGACCGACGCCCTGCGCCCCATGACCAAACAGCGCCTCTACGAGCAGGTGCTCGACCGGCTGCGCGCCTACGTCGCCGAAGGCGGTCTCGGTGCCGGGGACCGTCTGCCGACCGAACGCGATCTGGCCCAGCGGCTGGGCGTCAGCCGGGCCTCCGTGAAGCAGGCGATCGTCGTCCTGGAGGTGCAGGGACTGGTCGAGGTCCGGCACGGCGGCGGCATGTACCTCGTCCGGGACAGCCTCGACGTGGAGCCCGTGGAGCGGATGGTCGAGCGCCGCCGGCGCCTGCCGGACGTCCTGGAGGCCCGGGAGGCGCTGGAGACGAAACTCGCCGAACTGGCCGCCGAGCGCCGCACGGAGGAGGACCTCGCGGCGATGCGGTCGGCGCTCGCGCACATGGCGAAGGAGATCGAGGACGACGGCCACGGAGTGGAGGGCGACCGCCTCTTCCACGCCGCGGTGACCGCCGCCGCGCACAGCAGCATCCTCGCCGAGTTCATGCGCTCCATCGCCGGCCAGATCGCCGAGAGCCGCACCGAGTCCCTGCGCCAGCCGCACCGGCCCGCCCGCTCCCTCGCCCAGCACCAGGCCATCCTCGACGCCATCACCGCCGGCGAACCGGGCCGCGCGGCCGCCGCCATGCGCCGCCATGTCCGTACGGTGGCGAAGGTACGGCTGCTGGACTGGGAGCCGGACGGAGAGGACTGATCACAAGGAGGGGGCGTTCCCCTCAGGTCCCCTCCGTCGTCTCCGTCACGTCCGCCACCACACAACTGACGTTGTCCGGGCCGCCGGCCTCGTTCGCCGCCGCGATCAGGGTGTGGACGGCGGTGTCCGGGGCCGGGGCGGAGGTGAGGAGGTGGCGGATGCGGGAGTCGGGGACGACGCGGGACAGGCCGTCGGAACACAGCAGGTACCGGTCGCCGGGTTCGGCGTCCTGGAGGCGTATGTCCGGGGTCGCGGGCGCGCTCGGGGACAGGGCCTTGAGCAGCAGCATGCGCTCGGGGTGCGTCGCGGCCTCCTCCGGCGTCAGCCGGCCCTCGTCGATCATCGACTGGACCACCGTGTGGTCGTCGGTGATGCGGAACAGGGCGCCGTCGCGCAGCAGGTAGGCACGGGAGTCGCCGATGTGGACCAGGGCGAGCCGCGAGCCCGTCCACAGCAGTGCCGTCAGGGTCGTGCCGGCCTCGTCCTCGCAGCCGTGCGCCGCGTCGCGGACCGCGTCCGTGACGTCCCGCACCGCGTCCTGAAGCAGGTTCAGCACCTCCCCCGAAGGGAGTTCGGCCGTGTCCAGGACGCGCAGCGCCTCCACCGCCGCGCTGCTCACGGGGGCGCCCGCCGGGCCGAAGCCGTCGGCGACCGCGAGCAGCCGTGAACCGGCGTAGGCGGTGTCCTGGTTGGCGGGGCGGACGCGACCCCGGTCCGAGTGGGCGCAGTAGCGCAGTTCCAGCATGGTGGTGTCCTTCCTCGATGTGGCTGACAGCTCCTTGACGAGGAACTCGGCGAGATCGCGGCGCGCGGCCGTCTCCGCCTCCACCTGCGCCCAGTAGGTGCGGATCGCACGGGCGGCGTCGACCGGTCGCAGCGCGCACACCTCACGGATCCTGGCCAGCGGCATCCCCAGCCGCCGCAGCCACGCCACCAGCCTGGCCCGCTCCAGCTGTGCGACGGCGTAGTACCGGTATCCGGTGTCCGGGTCGACCCGGCTGGGCTTCAGCAGATCCAACTCGTCGTACAGCCGCAGTGCCTTCGGCGACAGGCGGCAGGCCTTGGCGAAGGCTCCGATCGTCAGCGGCCGCCCGGTCGGTGAGTCCTTGTGCATCCCGATCCCTTCCGGTTCCTCGCCCCGATGCTGTGGCTTCACCGAAGGTGAAGGTCAAGCGGCCTGTCCCGGTTCCGCGGGTGCTTGTTAGCCTGCGCGTCGCACAACCGTCCGACCTGGAGGAGCCCGGCGTGTCCCGCATCGCCCTCGTCACCTGCCGTCCCGGCGACCGGATCAGCGTGGACCGCGACCTGCCCGTGCTGGCGCGGGCGCTGACGGAGGCCGGAGCGGAGGCCGACATCGTGCACTGGGACGACGAGACGGCCGACTGGGCCGGCCACGACCTCGCCGTGATCCGCTCCACCTGGGACTACAGCTGGCGCTCCGCCGAGTTCCTGGCGTGGGCGGAGCGCTGCGGCAAGGCCACGCGGCTCGCGAACCCGGCCGGTGTGGTCCGCTGGAACGCCGACAAGCGCTACCTCGGCGACCTCGCCGAGGCCGGGGTGCCGGTCGTGCCCACCCGGTACGTGGCCCCCGGTGACAGCCCCGACCTCCCGGCCGGCCACGAGTACGTCGTCAAGCCCACCTCCGGCGCGGGCGCCCGCTTCGCCGCCCGCTACACGCCCGACGAGCACGACACGGCCGTACGGCAGCTCGCGCGGATGCACGCGGAGGGGTTCACGGCGATGGTGCAGCCCTACGTCGGGAGCATCGACGTCAGCGGCGAACGCGCGCTCCAGTTCTTCGGCGGCCGCTTCCTGCACGCCAGTCGCAAGGGCGCCGTCCTCACCCCGGGCACGCCCTACGACGAGCGCAAGGTCGCCCACCCCGGCCTGGAACCCTGGACCCCCACCCCGGCCGAACTCGCCGTCGCCGAACGCGCCCTGGCCGCCGTACCCGAGGCCGCCGAGCTGCTGTACGCGCGCGTGGACCTCGTTGAGGGAGGGGACGGGCAGCCTCAGGTGATGGAACTGGAGCTGGTCGAGCCGAATCTCTTCCTGTGGCTGCATCCCGGGTCGGTGCCGGTGGTCGTTGACGCGATCCTCGCCGCCGTCCGCTAGCCGCGGACCGCCACCCGCTGCAGCAACCCCCACGTGAACTCGGCCACCACTTCCCGCCGTACGCCGTCCTCTTCCGGCGCCATGAACGCGAGCCCCCACCGCGTCGGAGCCGTGCCCTCCAGGGGCCGGGCGGGGGCGAAGGCGCGGGCCGCCTCGTCGACCGTGCAGGACCACGGGGTGAGGTCGGCGACGGTGCGCAGGGGCGGGGCCTCGGCGCCGGGGGCGCGGACCAGCCACTCGTTCCACACCGCGCCGTTCGGGGCGAGCAGCACCTCGAACCGCAGGCCGGGCCAGAGCGGGAGCGGCCACAGCCAGGCCTCGCACTCCAGGTCGCCCACCTTGCGGGTGAGCACCGACTCGGGCGCGCCCAGCACCGACCGGTAGCGCGAGGCGGCGGCGCGGGCCCGCGGAGAGCGGACCATCGCCTGCCACCGCTTGTTCGCCTCGCGCATCTCGGCGAGGGAGACGCCCAGTTCACGGCGGGCGTCCTCCACCAGGTCCGGATTGTGGTCGGCCATGCGGCGCAGCAGCACCAGCTGGAAGTCGACGGGAGTGAACGGGCTAGCGGGAGGCTTTCCGGAGGGCATGCGATCCATGGTCGCGCACCGGTCCGGCGGGACGGCGGCCGTCCGGGAGGAACAGGACGGAGTTGACGTAGCGCGGACCCCGGAGGGGACCGAACGGCAGGACCCGGCGGAGCAGCCCCTGCGACGCGACGTACGACGCCTCCGCCTGGTGCGCCTCCAGCGGGAACGACGCCAGCGGCACCCAGCTGCTGCCGGGCAGCACCCAGCCGTCGTAGCGCAGCAGGGACAGATAGGTCACCACCGGCGCGATCGGCTGGATGCGGGACTCCAGCTCCACGAAGAGCGCCGGGCGGTCGCGGGCCAGGACGCCCGTCGCGCCGCGCAGCACCGCCAGCTCGTTGCCGTCCACGTCGACCTTGATGAAGTCGACGTCCTTCAGCCCGAGGTCGTCGAGGGCGACGCACGGGACGTGCAGGGCGCGGGCATGGATGTCCCGGCGGACCAGCGACGACACACCCCGGTCGCCGGAGTCGCCCGGCGGCAGCCAGAGGCGGGCCGTGCCGGGGCGGTCGGAGGCGGCGGCCTGGATCACCCGCACGTTGGGCGGGGTCCCGGCGGCGAGCAGCCGTGCCAGATGGGGGACCGGTTCCACCGTCACCACCTGCCGTGCGCGTCTGCGCAGCCGGTGCGTCCAGGGGCCGTACCAGCCGCCGACGTCGACCGCCGTGCCGCAGCCGGGCGGGCACAGGTCGGCGAGCCGGGCCAGCTCCGGTTCGAACCGCGGATAGACGGCCCGGGCGGTCGCCGCGACCAGCTTCACCGGCAGGAACGGGGCCAGACGCGCTGCCATCGTCCTTCTCATGTGGCCATCCGTTTGAGGAGTTCCTCGTGCTCGTCGTCGGAGACCTGCTGTCCGGAGGCCGGCAGCAGCTGCGGAATGCCGTCGATGATCGGGTAACGGCGGTGCAGGCGCGGGTTGTACAGCGCCTCGCTCGCCTCCTCGGTGTCCTTCTCGGGGTCCTTCTCGGCCGGGGTGTCCGGTACGACGAGGTGCAGTGGTCCCTTGTCGAGCGGGCAGGCCAGGATCCGCAGGAGCGGGTCGTCGGGTTTCATGGGGGTGTCAACTCCTTGGCACCGATCGAGGGTTGCGGGGGTGGAGCGGGCTGCCGGTCGTGCCGGGGCATCGACATCAGTACGGTCAGGGCGAGCGCCGTACCGGCCACCCGCAGCGCCAGCCGCAGCGGGTCCTCGGGCAGCGCCTCGCCGAACGACAGCGTGCCGAGCACGGCCGTGTACACACAGGTCACCGTCGTGCACACCGGCACGATCAGCGAGGCCCGGCAGCGCTGCAGCGCCGCCTGCGACAGCACCAGACCGAACGCGCCGGTGAAGAGCAGGAGATACGGGTACGGCGAGCGCAGCAGACCGAGCACCGCACCGCCCAGCCCACTGGTCGTCAGATGGCTCGACACCCCCTTGATGGCGAGGGAACTGACCCCGTACAGCAGCCCCACCGCCACGCCGTACTCGACGCCGGTCGTCGGCAGCCGGTGCCGGTGCCGGGCCCTGCGCTCGGCGGAGCCGTACAGCCATACGCCCGCCGCCAGCGACGGCACGCACACCAGCAGGATCAGCGGATACGGGGCCTCCTGGCCGACCGTCTCGCCGCCGGGCCCTTCCCGCAGCGACAGCACGACCATCAGCAGCGCGGCGAGGATCGCACCGAGCGCGTACCGCTCCCGCCCGCTGGTCTCCTCGCCCAGCAGCCGCGCGGACAGCAGCACCAGCAGCACGAGCCCGGAGACGAAGATGCCCTGCGCGGCGGCGATCGGCAGGGTGCGGTAGACCACGAGCTGGGCGGCGAAACCGGCGGCGAGGGCGAGCGAGCCGCCGATCCACAGCGGGCTGCCGAGCACCAGACGCAGCAGCCGCGCGGGCCGGCGGATCGTCACCTCCGGGAGGGCGGTGAGCGCCCGTTTCTCCAGGACGAAACCGAGGCTGTACAGGGTGTTCGCCAACAGGGCCGCGGCCACTCCCCACCACATGGTCCCCCCTAGGTCCGCCGCGCGTGCAGAAGCAGGATCGAGGCGAGCGACGGTCTGGCACAGGCCAGCCGGTCGAGCGGGCGCAGCGCACGCGGTACGCCGTGGAAGGGCGCCCCCGCCAGCCGTACGACCTCGAAGCCGGACGCGGCCACGAACTCCCGCAGCGCACGGGCGGTGTAGAGCCGGAGGTGGCCGACGACCTCGCGCCCCGGCCTGCCGTGGATCGCCCGCAGGCTGACCTCCGAGAACACCGGCTGCACCCCTGCCGCCAGCAGGACGCGGTTGTACCAGGCGGCCAGGTTCGGGGTGGACAGCATCAGATGGCCGCCGGGACGCAGCACCCGGCGGATCTCGTCCAGGGCGGCGTCCGGGTCGACGAGGTGCTCGATCACCTCGCTGAACAGCACGGCGTCGGCGGAGCCGGTCCGCAACGGCAGCCCGCCGTCGGTGAGTTCACCGCGCACGGCGTACGGGATCCGGGTGCGGGCCCGGCGCAGGGCGTCCTGGGACCAGTCGAGGCCGACGATGCGGTGGCCGGTGAGGAAGGGGGCGGCGGTGGCCGCGGCGGTGCCGTCGCCGCAGCCGATGTCGAGGATCGTGCGTGCCTGTCCGGCGGTCGCCGGGCCCAGGGCTTCGGCGAGCATGCGGGCCTGGCGGCGGCTGCGGGGGGTGCCGGAGGCGACGGGGACGGCGGGGTTCTCGTAGAAGTCGCGGAGGTCCTTCGGGGGTGGGGCGGTCGTCGTCACTCGGTCACCTCCGTGGAGTGCAGGTAATGCTCGAACAGGTCCCGCAGATGGGCGCCGTCGCCGTGGCTGAGCAGGGTCCGCGACCAGCGCAGGGCGAGGTGGAGGCGGCCGGCCGTGGAGGCGGTGGTGACGGTCAGGCCGCGCGGCATCCGGGCCGGCGCCGAGAACCAGACCGCGTGCGCCCGTCCGGCGTCCGCGCCGAAGTCCAGGGGGTAGGGGATCCGGCCGATGTTGCTGAGCAGGGTTGTCGAGGTCCAGGGCGCGGCGGCTCTGCGCAGGCCCCGGGTGAAGGCGGCACGCCAGGCGACGGGCACGACCGGCGCGGTGAGAAGGGCCGCCCCGTGCCCGAGCTGGGGCCGCGGGAGGGACTTCAGAGCACGGGTGCGGGTGGCCGTGCGGTGCAGCAGGGCCGGCATGTCGGCCGGGGCGTGCGCGGCCAACTCCTCCGGGATGAAGGGGACTTCTACGAGCCGGGTGCCGTTGCCGATGGGCATGGTGGCGTCCCGGGGGCGGTCGTCCACGGGCATGGTGATGCGCAGCGGGCGGGGCCGGTCGCCGTGTTCCCGGTTCCAGTGGGCGATGGTCAGGGCCGTGGTGACCATCAGCTGGTCGTTGACCGTGTAGGGGGAGCCCTTGGGGCGGTGCGGGAGGGGGAGTTCGGTGACGAGCATGCCGTTGCCGGGGGACGGCTCGGGGGTGCCGGGCGCCACCCGGGCCGGGGGCGACCAGTTGGACGGAGCCTCCTCTGGCGGCGGCGGGGCCTCCTGCGTACGGACCGGCGCGGCGGCGGGGGAGTTGTCCCGGCCGCCGTAGAGCTCGGCGGCGGTGGCGAGGACGCGGAGGCAGGCGGGGCCGTCGAGGGCGGTGTGGTTGATGGTGAGGAAGAGGACGGTCCCGAGCGGCTCGACCGGCCCGGGATCCCCAGCGGGCGCACCGGCACGCGTCGCACCCACGGCGTCCGTCGCCTCGCTGCCCTCGACCGGCCCGCCCCGCTGGACGACCTCCAGCCTGATCGGCGGCGACAGGGACAACGGCGGCGCCTCGGTGAGCGCCCGCGTCCGCGCGTCCCGCAGGGCGTCCCGCCCCGGTGCCGGAAAACTCACCACCTCCACGTCGGGCTCCGCCGTCAGTTCCCACTCGTACCGGCGCCGGTACCACCGCCCCGGCGCCTCCCGCATCAGAATCCGCGGATGCCGGCCCAGCGCCCGCACGAACGCCGCCCGCAGCCGCCCCTCGTCCAGCCGCCCCGGCAGATGGACCTCGATATGCACTGTCTCCGGCTCCTCCTCCTGAAGACAGTGCCGGGCGACTTCGTCGACGACGGGGAACGGCACGCGAACCGGAGGCCGCAACGGCCCTTCGGCACGGGCGGGTTGCTGAAGTGCGGTCATGGGACCTGACCTTTCCCGGAGCGGTCCTTTCCGTTGCCGGCGGTGGCGTCGGGCGCCGGGGCTGGTGCGATCTCGGGGGCCGGCGGTGGGCACCGGCCCTCGGCGTGGGCCGGTTGGTGGGGTCGGGTCATGGGGCCTGGCCCTTCCCGGTGTTGTCCTTTGGGTTGCCGCTGGGGGCGTCGGGCGCCGGGATGGCTTCGGTCCCGGGGGGCCGGCGGTGGGCACCGGCCCTCGGCGTGGGCCGGTTGGTGGGGTCGGGTCATGGGGCCTGGCCCTTCCCGTTGCCGGTCGTGCCCGTGCCGGGTTCTCCGGTGGGCCCCGGAGGGTCCTCGGGGGCGGTCGCCCGCAGGCGTGGCTTGCGTGGGGCGATGCGTGTCGTCGGTGGGTCGGGGTCGGGTCCGCCGGGGCCGCGGGCGGAGATGGTCGGGCCGGACTCGGAGGTCGATGGCCCGGATGAGGGGCGTGGGTAGCTCGTACCCGGCTCCCACTCACCCTCGGGATCGGTCCCGAGCGGACTACGTCCGCGCACCCGATGCGGCAGCGGCTGCGTCGGCGCCTCCGGAGCCGTGCCGCCACCGCTCGTCGGCGCCCCGGCACTGCCGCCACCGCTCATCGGCGCCCCGGCACTGCCCGCGGAACCCATCGGCACCCCGGTACCGCCCGCGGCGAGCACCCCGGTCGCCCTCTCTCGGACACTCACCACGCCCGCGAACAGGCCGATCAGCGCCAGCACTTGGGCCGTGTGTCCGAACGCGCCGTCCCCGGCGCCCACCGGCTCCCCGGCCCCGATCGCCGCGGCGACCCCCGCCCCGGCGAGGGCCAGGAACGCGAGCGGTACCAGCAGGGCGTGCCTGCGCCGGGCCAGCAGGGCCAGGGCCGGCACCAGCAGGGCGAACCAGCCGGCGACGAACACGGCCACCACCGTCACCGCCACCGTGCCGAGCCACAGCCCCGGCAGCGGTGGTTCGGTCTGCGGCTCGTCGGTGCTTGGCGCCCGGCGGCGCCACAGCACCAGCCCGGCCAGCAGGGCGACGCCGACCGCGCCGCCGATCAGCCCGGCCTCGTAGGTCACCGCCGGCTCGTACGAAAGCTCGACCGTGCCGCCGGCGCCCGCCGGGATCCGCCAGCCCTGCTGCCAGCCGTCCAGCCGGACCGGTGTGAGCTCCTTGCCGTTCAGCGTGGCGTGCCAGCCGTCGTTGAAGTTCTCGTACATCGTCAGATAGCTCGCCGCGCCGGAGCCCACGGTCACCGCGCGCCGGTCGCCGAGCCAGTCCCGTATGCCGAGGTCGCGTCCCGCGGTCGTGGCCTCGGCGACCGTGCCGCGCGTCAGCGTCACCTCGGTCAGCGCGAGCGGCCCGCCGTCCCCGGCCTCCACCCGGTGCTCCCCGGAGTCCAGCCGCAACTCGGTGTCATCACGCCCCTGCTGGCAGAGCGTCACCTCCACTTGGCGGCGTTCGACCAGATCCCCGACCGTCCCGCGCACGCTCGTGCGGTACAGCTCCCCGTCCACCGACACGACCGGCCCCTTGCCGCACGGCAGCGAGAACGGCCGGGAGTCCCGTGGCTGCGGGGTCCGGTACTGATCGAGCGCCGGGACGTAGGCCTCCGTGAGTCCGACCGGCAGTTGCAGGTCCTCGTCCACCACGGGGTTGAAGAGGGTCAGCGGGGCCGTGTCCGTGATGGTGATGTCCAGGCGGTCGGTGGTGATCGGCGGGAAGCGGACGTTGCCGTTCTCATCGACGCCCGCGATCGCCGCACCATCCGGCGAGCTGATGTGCACCTCGGTGGGCCGGGTGGAGAGCCCGCCGGCCGGCGCCAGCACGATCTCGCCGACCGCCTGCTTGCCGGGCCAGCGCAGATGGATCGTGGGCCGGTCGCCCGCGATCCACGCCGTGGTCAGGTCGCCGTCGGTGAGGTTGCGCGGCGACAGCCCCGCACCCAGCCGCGCCGTGGAGTCGGCGGTCGCGACGATCCGGTTGCGCTGGTCCGGCGCCACCTCGTACAGCAGCTCGTCCAGCGCCTCGCCCGCGACCGGCACCGCGCGCGCCCGCATCTCGTACGTCCCCGCGCCCGAGGTGTTGAAGCGCCGGTGCAGACCCGCCTCGGTCCCCGTCGCCGAAAGGCCGGTCGGGTCGGCCGTACGGGAGAGGGAGACGATCTCCGAGGCGGCCCCGGATCCGTCGGCGTCCGTCGGCAGCCGCAGCAGCCGAGTCACCGTCACGTCCGGCAGGGCGATCTCGGAGAAGCCCGCCCCGGTCAGCCCGGCCTGCCGGGCCACGGAGTCCATGATCGTCAGCTTCATCCAACGCGTCCCGCCCGCGGGCGCCTTGACGCGCTGGGCCGTACCGTCCGGCCGCAGGAAGCTGCTCACCGCCCCCTTCTCCGTCTCCACCCGCACCCGCGTCGGCGCCGCCCGCACCGCCTCCTGTGGCAGCGGCGTCACCTTGAACGACGACGGCATGTCGTACGACCCGCCCGCGAAGGCGATCCGCAGCCACTCACCGTCCGGCGAGCCCTCCGAACCCTCTGTCCACGCCGTGTCCGGGTTGCCGTCGAAGGCGTTCACCGGGTCGAACTGCGGCAGATGGAAGAGCCAGCTGCCGTACGAGGACGCCGTCACGGAACGCGCCCCGCGCAGTTCAGCCACGGTCTGGTGGCCGGCGCCCGTGGTGGGCAGGATCTGGTGCGGTTTCTCGCCCGCGTCCTGGGCGGCGTCCGGCGCGTTGCGCTCGTCGCGGGTGTACGTGTACGAGGTGTTGGCGTTGACCAGCCCGAACCGGGTGTCCGCCCGCCGCAGCCCGTCCCCGGTCACCTGCACCTGCGGCGAGCCGAGCCCGGGGTGGTTGTCGCCGGTCAGCACGCTCGGCCGGCCCCGCAACTGCGACGCCAGCGGCAGCAGCGCCTCCGGGCCGCCGGAGACGACGGCCGTGTCGGCGACCGGCTGCAGTCCGGCCTGGTGCGGACGTGGCACGTCCGCGCCGGCCGGCCGGTAGATCTCCACCGCCCGCTGCCGTGGATACAGCCCCTCCACCTGGAGCGGGGTGCCCTCGGCGATCCGTCCGCCGGTCATGACCGGCCCGATGCCGGTCACCCGCTGGTATCCGGACTGCTCCAGGGCCCGCTTCACCGTCGTGGTCGGGACCGAGCCGATCTGGTCGGGGTCGAGGTCGTTGCGGACGACGACGTAGTACACGCCCGCCCGGCTCAGGAAGTCGGCCAGCCCCGGCACCTGGCCCCCGGTCATCAGGGCCTGCTCGACGGCGTCCATCGCGCGCCGGTTGCCGGGCGTGCCGAAGGGGACGTAGTCCCGCTGCGCCCAGCGGGAGTCGGCGAGGACGTCGAGGGGCTGGTCGATGGTGGAACCCCAGGTGTGGATGCCGTGCGCGGTCGCAGGGACGACCAGGGCACGGGCGTCGGGGGAGTACTTCTCCATCCAGTCGGCCGTGCTCTGCCAGTACTTGGGGATCTCCTTGAAGGAACCCGGGTTGAGGATCGAGCCGTTGAGGTACGGCAGCAGCAGACCGGGCAGCACCAGCACGGCCGCGATCAGCGCGGCGAACCGCCGCCCCGGCACCGGCCGCGCCCCGCGCGCCTGCGCCGCCACGCCCACCAGATGGGCGAGGCCGAGGACCAGCGCCAGGGCCAGCCCCGTCTGGAACTTGTAGATGTTGCGGAAGGGGACCAGCCAGCCGTTCAGCCAGTCCTGCACGACCCCGTGGAAGGGCGCGCCGAACGCGCCGCCGTACCCGGCGAGCAGGATCAGCGCCACCGTCACCACGGTCAGCACCAGCCAGCGCCGCTCCGGCATGTCCCGCCGGGCCAGCCCCGCGAGCCCGAGCCCGGCGGCGAGCGCCGAGCAGACGATCACGACGACGGAGGCGGCGACGGTCCAGCCGGCCGGCAGCCACGCCTCACCGAAGTGCAGATAGGCGACCCAGTTCCCGCCGCCGCGCAGCGCCTCCGTCGCCGACATGGTCTCGGTCGTGGTCTGCGAACTCTCCACGTAGGGAAGGAAGTTCTCCCCGTACGTGCCGAGCAGCAGCAGCGGGACCACCCACCAGGCGGTCGCCAGGAGCACCCCCGGCACCCACCAGGCGATCAGCTTCCGCTGCCGTGGCCCGGGCGGACGGGACAGCAGATACAGCCCCACGGGAAGCAGCGAGGCCAGCGTCGAGGCCGCGTTGACGCCGCCCATGAAGGGGATGACCAGCGCCGACCGCAGCGCGGCGACCCGCGCCGTGTACCGCTCGTTCGTCAGCGGCAGCAGCACCCACGGCAGGAACGCGCCCGGCAGCGCGGCGGCGGACGTCGACCCGACGACGATGGTGAAGACGGGCCACAGCGCATAGGCCACGGCCGCCACCAGCCGAGACCCCCCACTGCCCACCCGCAGCCGCTCCGCCAGCCGCAGCGCGCCCCAGAAGGCGACCGACACGATCAGCGACATCCACAGCCGCTCCGCCATCCACACCGGCAGCCGTACGAGATCGGCCAGCCAGTAGAACGGCAGCATCGGCCACAGATAGCCCGCGTACTGGTCCTGGATCCCGCCGAAACCGCCCTCGTCGTGCCACAGTTGCCCGAGGTCGGCGAGGAACTGCCCCGGGTCGACCGTCACACCCAGCTTGGTGTCGAAGGTCTGCCGCCCCGGCTGCGCCGCGAGGAACAGCACGAACACCACGGCCCAGAACCCCAGCAGCCAGCGCCGCGACCGCGGACCCTCCGGCGGGCCCGAGGCGGGCGCGGAGGTGGGCACCGCCGCCGGGGGAGGAGCCTGGACCGTGGTCGTCGTCATGGTGGACACCGCCTGAGGATGAGGAGGAGGTTCCAGGTGGCGAACTCGCGCAGGCCGGGCACCTTCACCACGGTCTCCGCGAGAAACGGCCAGTAGCGGGAGCGCGCCGAGACGACCGTCACGTCGTCGCGGGCACGCACCTGCCGCAGGGTGGTGCCGATGTGCACGGCGAACAGGTTCTCGCCGAGGGTGTGCTTGGCGTCCCGTCCGGTACGCCGCCGATAACGCGCGCGGGCCCGCTCGGCACCGAGGTAGTGCCAAGGGGCCCACTCATGACCGCCCCACGGGGACAGCCAGTTGGTGAACGACACATAGATCAGCCCACCGGGCCGCGTCACCCGCGCCAGCTCACTGAGAAACGTCTGCGGATCGGCCACGTGCTCCAGCACATTGGAGGAGAAGGTGACATCGGCGACGCCGTCCTGGAGGGGCAGCAGATAGCCGTCGGCGACGACGGCCCCTTCGGGCGGCTTCTCGCCGAGTTCGCGCGGGTCGGGCTCGAAGAGATAGGCGTACGCGCCACGCTGCCGGAACTCGTCGGTGAAGTACCCGCCACCGCCACCGACATCGACGACGACCCGCCCGTCGACGGATCCGCCGTAGGCCTCGACCTGATCGACGGCGTCACGGGCGAGCAGCGAGTAGCAGGCTTCGGGGTCGTCCTGTTCACGCATGAACGCCCGGAAGAGAGCGACGGAACGCCGAAGAGAGGGATCCTTCATACGCCGGTCCGGTGGCGCGCCCCAGAAGGGGCGCGGGGAACTGCGCGACCGGCCACGAGCGACCGGCACACGCGACACAGCCTCACCCCTACGGCGTATGGGCGCCACGCGCCACCGCCTCCCCGGCGACCGCCAGGAACTGCCGAACCGTCCGCTCCCACCGATACCGAGCAGCCCGATCCCGCGCGGCCTTCCCCATCAGCTCCCGGCGATGTCCCGACAGGGCCAGCGTGCACCAGGCGGCGGCGAACGACGACTCGCCCCGCGCCAGCACCCCCGTCTCCCCGTCCACGACGGAATCCCGAAGCCCGGGTACGTCGAAGGCGACGGTCGGCGTCTCCCGGGTCGCGGCCTCGGTGACGACGAGTCCCCACCCCTCCACCGCCGACGGATGAAGCAACAGCCACGCCGCACACAGCAGCCGATGCTTCTCCGCCTCGGAGACATGCCCGGTGAACTCGACACCCGGACCGGCGAGCGCCTGCAACCGCCCCCGCTCGGGCCCGTCGCCGACGATGAGCAGCCGGCCGCCGGTGACCGGCCGCACCCGCTCCCACAGCCGTAGCAGCAGATCGATCCGCTTGTACTCCACGAGCCGCCCGACGGCCACGAACAGCGGTTCCGGCGAGCGGTCACCCAGCGGCCCCGGCTCCTCGACCCCGTTGTGCACGACACGGATACGGTCCCGCTCGACACCGATCGCCCGCAGCGCGTGCGCGGTCGACGGCGACACGGCGACCAGCAGACCCTGCTGCTGCGCACCGGTCAGCGCCCAGTGCTCCAGTCTTCGTCCGAGCCGTGCGGCCGGCGCCAGCGGTCCGCCGAACCGCATCTGCCACAGATCGGTGTGCACATGGTTGACCAGGCACAACGTGGGCCCGCGATGCCACATGGGGGCGAAGTACGGCATCCCGTTGCAGACCTCGACCAGCAGATCGCAGTCCCCGACCTGACGGGCGAAGGCGGATCTGGCGCGCAGGTAGTGACCGTACGAGCCGCCGGCCGACACGACCCGGTAGTCGCGGTAGGCCGCGGGGCCACCGCACAGCAGGGTGACCTGGTGGCCGAGCCGGGTGAGGCCGTCGGCGAGTCGGTCGACCAGCAGCTCGGAGCCGCCGGCGGATCGGTTGCCCAGGTCACGATGGGCGAGAAAAACGATTCGGCGCGGTTGTGGGGGGTGCGCCGGGGAGTGCTGCGATGCCCATGGGGGAGCGGCTTGCAGCGGGGAGGGCACGTGCTGGGGCATGGGTGCTCCAACTCGTCTCAGGGTGCGGAACTCAGCGTGGGGGAGGGAGGGTTTGGGTTCCTGTGGGGGAAACGAAGGTTTTCGGACGTCTTACGATCGTTGTGCGTGGGGTGTGGACAGGCTGTGTCCGGGTGGGGTTGGACAGTTTTCGCCCAGCGGATCGCGACGGCTACTCACCGGCGTGACAATTTCCGGCTTTGTTAGAGCTGACGTCACGTCACATTGTGAGCGAGGGCTGGGGCATCTCGACCGTGCCCGGATTTTCCGGTCGCTTTCGCCCGCGTGCCACCAAAACCCCGCCCACCACCGCAAGGGCGAATCCCGCCACAGCCGTCCCGATGGGCAACGTCGTACCCACCAGCCGCAGCTGATCGGTGTCCTGACGCGCCTGCCTTACGGCCTCCTTCTGCGTGGCCGTCGTGAACGCGATCTTCTCGCTGTCCAGCAGCACCGCCGCGTCCTTGTCGCCGCCGGGCGCCCGCAGCGTACGGCGCGGCCCGGTCTGCGCGTAGATCACCCGGCCGGTGCGCTGGTCCACGACCAGCTGGAAGCCATGGTTGGAGTACCACTCCTCGGCCAGCACCTGCGGCCGGTCCGGCTGGTCGACGATGCTGCCGGGCACGAGCCGGGTGCCGACCTTGCGGGGCGCGACCGTGGCGGTGAACCGGTAGCCCGTGTATCCCTGCACCTTCGCGGTGCCGTCGTAGCGCATGGTGACCGTCGTCCCGCCGGTGTTGTCCCACCACTGGTAGGAGCGTTTCTGCACGTCGAACGGGAACTTCAGATAGGCCTCGCCCTCGATGTACGGCTTCTCGCCGCAGCAGTGCACGGGCCTGGTGGTGGTGCGGTCCATCACCCAGCGGTGCGGGGTGAAGTCCAGCGCGTCGTGCGGGTCCGCGGCCGGCAGCGACTTGTCGGTGTCGACGGTGGTGATCACGTCCCAGACGGCGTTGCCGCTGCGCTCGCTCGCCGCCACATCGCCCCGCACCCGCTGGGTGACGGTGATCCGCTGGTCGGGAACGGTCTCGATCTTTTCGGTGTCGAAGACACTCCCGGTGCCTTTGTAAACGGCGGTGGTGTCGATGTCGATGGGGTTCACGGCGGCGCGCGGGGTGACGTACCAGACCAGCAGCGGCGCCAGTACCAGCAGAAACGTGCCGAGGCCCAGCAGGATCAACGAGAGAGGTGAGGCTGTACGGCGCATCCGGCACTCCTGGGGGGTTGACGCACGGTCGATGCTCGGTCGATGCCTGGCCGTTCTTGGGCCGGGAACCGTAGGCGTCCATTGACGGAGTGTCAATGTCTTGACGCGCTGTCACGGCTTGTCGAGACTGGGCCGACAGGCAGGGGTCGGGATCGGGCAAGCGACACCGGGGTGGGGAAACCTCCGGGACCACCGGGACCGCCGGGACCTTCGAGTTCTCCGGAACCGTAGGGACTTTCGGGACCTTCGGACAGGAAGGCTGACCCTGCGATGTCCAGACTGCTCGCCGCCGCGCTGACCGTCGCGCTCGCCGCCGTTCTCGCGGTGGGAGCCGCGCTCGGTGTCGTCGCGCTGCTCGAAGCGACCCCCGACCAGCCGAACACCCCCTTGATCACCTACGAGCAAGCGGGCCAGGGGAGTTGACCGTGGCCGCCACCCGCTCCACGGCCGCGCCCGCCGCCTCCCGCTCGGCCTGGCGTGACGTACCCCGCTTCCAGGTCCGTCGTTTCGCGGAGCTGGCCATGGCCGACGCCCCCGCCCTCGCCGAGGAGATCCTGCGGGAGATCCAGCGCGAGTACCCGCATCTGCCGGTCGTCCTCAACGAGTCGGGCGAACCGATGGCGCTGGTCGGCATACGGCGTGCGATCGAGGTCTTCGTCCAGCATCTGGAGACCTCGGAGGGCCGCCCGAGCATGCCGCCGGGCGTCTTCCAGGAGTTCGGCCGCGGCGAGGGCCTGAACGGCAGATCGCTCGACTCCCTCCAGGCGATCTACCGGTTGGGCGTACGACTGGCCTGGCGCCGTTTCGCCGAGATCGGCCAGCGCGTCGACATCCCGCCGCCCGCGATGTACGAGCTGGTGGACGCCGGTTACGAGTATCTCGACGGCCTCGTCGACCAGTCGGTGCGCGGCTACGCCGAGGCGGCGGCGCGCCAGGCGGGCGAACGGCTGCGGCTGCAACGGCGCCTGATGGAACTCCTGCTCGCCGAGCACACCCGGGGAGATCCGGCGGACGCCCTCTCCGAGCGGGCGGCCCGGATCGGCTGGCCGTTGCCGGAGAAGGTCGCGGTGGGTGTGCTGCTGCGGCCGGCGCGCGAGGCCCTCGCCCCCGCCGTCGGGCAGGGCGTGCTGCTGGACCTGGAGTACGAGCAGCCGCGCATGGTCGTCCCCGAACCGGACGCCGCCGGCCGTCCCGAACTCCTGAACCGGGCCCTGTGCGGCTGGTCCGGGGCGATCGGCCCTCCCGTCCCCCTCTCCGACGCGGCGAAGTCGCTGCGCTGGGCCGAGGCCGCGGTCCGTCTGATGGAACGGCGGCTGCTGCCGGCCGGTGAGGTCCTGTACTGCACCGAACACACCGAGGCGCTGGTACTGCTCCAGCCCGAGGAACTCATCGACGACCTCGCGGTCAGATGTCTGGCCCCGCTGGAACAGTGCGGCCCCACCCACGGCCGGCGCCTGGCGGAAACCCTGCTGGCCTGGCTGGAGACCAGGGGCGGGGCACCGGAGGTGGCGGCCCGCCTGGGCGTACACCCCCAGACGGTCCGCTACCGGCTGCGCCAGATCCGGGAGCTGTGGGGCGAGGAGATGGACGACCCGGACCGGCGGTTCGAGCTGGAACTGGTGCTGCGTGCACAGCGGTTGAGGGGGGCGTTGGGCGAGACGCGCCGTCAGTGAGCGGGTGGCCGCGGAAGCCGCCGAGGCCGGGGCGGGGCACTTGTGCGGGCCGGGCCCGTCACGCATGGTGGCCGTATGTCCGCGAACCCGGAGTTACACATCTGGCTCCAGCCCGTGAAGGGCGAACCCCTCACGCTGCGCACCGGCGACTTCCCCACCCTCGACTCGGCGGTCGCGGCCCTCAACGAGGCCTTCGACGAGTCCCGCACCCTCCGCTTCGAGCTGACCGCACCCGACGACGCCGAGAACGGCTTCGCCCTGGTCAACTTCGCCCACGTGGCGGCGGTGAAGGTGTGGCCGGGGGCGGGGAAGGGGACGGACGACGGCCAGTACCTCTGACCGTCGCTTGACCATCAGCCGCCGAGCCGCGCGGGCTCGGCCGGCTGCGCGGCGGTGCCGGACCGCCGGCCGGTGGCCTCCCGCAGCCTCCGTCCGCGCTTGGTCGGCCCCCAGGGCTTGAGCACGGAGATCACCGTCATGAAGACATACGCCGACAGGGACACGATCGGCCCCATCATGACGTCCCCTGCGTCCGGCAGCGGCCCGCCCGCGGCGACGGCGGCGACCGCGGAGTTCACGCCGGGGCGCAGGGCGAAGACCGTGGCGGTGGTCGTGGCGAGCGTCAGCCAGAACTTGACGTAGACCCACCGGTGCCGCGCCAGCCCCCACTGCGTCCCCAGGGCGAGCACCAGCCCGCTGGCCAGCGTGAGGAACGCGACCGGCAGCAGCAGCCAGTCGGCGAACAGCTTCATGGCCCGCACCGACGCCTCCACGGTCACCGCGGACCCGGTACCGGCCGCGGTGACCCCGAGCGCGAGCAGCCCGAGCGTCAGCCCGACCCAGCTCGCGGAGGCGACGACGTGGACGACGAGGACGGCCCGGCGCGCGGGCCGGCTCAGCCTCTTGGCCGAGGCGGACGACGTGTTCTTCGAAGGCGTGGAAGACATGGACATCACGGTGCCGGTCACGGGCGGCGAGCACGTCTGACAGCGGGAGTAACCGCGCGTACTGAGGTCGGCGTACCTGCCCCACCCCCGCCTGCTCCGCGAGCCGCGCAGGACCGATTACTTACGGCCCCGCCCCCGGTCACCACTGCACCCGGACTGCACCCGGACCCGAAGCAGGAGGAACCCGATGCGCCAACCGACCCCCCACCCCGCCCTGCGCCGACTGGACGTCATGGTCGGCGCCTGGGACCTGTGGGCCGCCGGCCGCACCGTCGGCCCGATCCGCACGGAGTTCGCCTGGACCGAGGGCGGCGCCTTCCTCGCCCAGCGCGCGGACATCGGCCCCGACACCGCCCTCCCCGGCGCCTGGGCCCCGAACGCCCCCTTCCCCACCCTCGCCCTGATCGGCTACGACGACACCTCCGACGAATTCACCGTCCTCTACGCCGACGGCCGCGCCGTAGCCCGCGTCTACCAGGGCACCATGACCGACCGCACCTGGCACCAGTGGCGCGAGGCCCCCGGCTTCCACCAACGCCTCACCGCCACCGTCAGCCCCGACGGCACCACGATGGAGGGCACCTGGGAACGGTCCCCGGACGGGGAGCACTGGACGACGGACTTCGACATGACGTACGTCCGGGTGGGGGAGCGGCGCGACTGAAGGGTTTCGAGCCCGGTCCACGCAGGGCCATTGCCGGGGGAAACGGACTTTGAGTAGCCTGTGTTCGTTATCCCGATCGGCTGTTGAAATATCGAACGCAGCCACATTGACCCAAGGGAAGGGGCCGGACGTGGGACGCCTCGTACCAGCCGTGACGCGGGCTCTCGACATACTGGAGCTCTTCCTCGACGGGGACGGCACGCTCTCCGCCCCCGACATCGTGCGCAAGCTCCAGCTGCCGCGCACCACCGTGCACGAGCTCGTCACCACCCTCGCAGCCCGGTCGTACATCGTCCAGGTTCCGGGGCAGCCGGGACGGTACCGCCTGGGCGTACGGCCGTACCAGCTCGGGAGCCGCTATGCGGAGCAGCTCGACCTCGCGGCCGAGGGGCAGCAGGTCGCGCGGTCCGTCGCCGAGACCTGTGACGAGACCGTGCACGTGGCGATCCTGGAGGGCACGGACGTCATCTACATCGCCAAGGTCGACTCCACGCACGCGGTGCGGATGGTGTCCGCCGCGGGGCGCCGGCTCCCCGCGCACTGCACGTCGGTCGGCAAGATGCTGCTGGCCTCGCTTCCCGAGCCGGAGCTCAGCTCCCGCGTCCCCGACGGGGCCGAGCTCGTCGCCATGACCCCGAACAGCATCACCGACCCGGGCGCCCTGCGAGAGGCCCTCGCCGTGATCCGGGAGCGCGGGATCGCCGTGGAGAGCCGGGAGTCCAACCCGGACGTCTCGTGCGTGGCCGCACCCGTGCGGGACCGCACCGGGCAGGTCGTCGCCGCCCTCTCCATCTCCGTCCCGATGATCCGCTGGAGCGACGAGCGCCGTGCCGAGCTGGAGCAGCTCGCCGCCAAGGGCGCCGCCGAGCTGTCGGAGCGGCTCGGACACCGGAGCGTGGCATGAGCGCGGGCTACGAGGTCGCGGTCCGGGCGGAGGCGGAGCTCGGCGAGGGCCCGACCTGGGACGCGAAGAGCGGTCGGCTGCTGTGGATCGACATCCTCGGGGCGAGGGTGCACACCTTCGATCCCGTCTCCGGGCGGCGGACCGTCCGCACGACTCCGCAGCACGTCGGCGCCGTCAAGCCCCGTGTCGGCGGCGGACTCGTCCTCAACCTCAGGGACGGCGTCGGGCTGCTCGACCCGGACGACACCTTCCGCTGGCTGCACCACGAGCCCGTCCCCGGCCGCCGCGCCAACGACGCCGCCGTCGCCCCCGACGGCTCCCTGTGGGCGGGCACCATGCGCTACGACGAGGCACCCGGCGGCGGCAGCCTGTCCCGCTTCACCGGCGACGGTTCGGTCCAGGTCGTCCTCGACGACGTGGCCGTCAGCAACGGCACGGGCTGGAGCCCGGACGGCAGCCTCATGTACTACATCGACTCGCCCACCCGGCGCGTCGACGTCTTCCGCTACGCGGACGGACGGGTCGGCGACCGGCGGCCGTTCGTCGAGATCGAGGACGGCGCCGGGTTCCCCGACGGGCTGACGGTGGACGCCGACGGCTGTGTGTGGGTGGCCCTGTGGGACGGCTCTGCGGTACGCCGCTACACGCCGAGCGGCAAGCTGGACCGGGTCGTCGAGCTCCCGGTGCCCCGGGTGACCGCGTGCGCGTTCGCCGGACCCGACCTGACCGACCTGTACGTCACCACGGCCCGCGTCGGACTGACGTCCCCGCTCCCGCTGGCGGGCTCGCTGCTCGTCGTCCCCGGCGCGGGGAAGGGCCTGGCCCAGCCCGCGTTCAAGGGCTGAGGCCGGCTACCGCAGCCCCACCGCCTTCAGCTCCTCCACCGTCAACGGCGGCCCGCTCAACGCCGGTTTGAGCGGGCCGACCAGGGCGGCGAGCGCGACGGACGGCGTCAGCAGCACCTCAGCCCCGCGCTCCAGCGACGTCACATCGGTGACCCTCCGGGCGATCCGTCCGTTCCCGGTGGCGGTCTGCAGCAGCCTGCCCACATACGCCGCCACGATCCGGTCGCGCGGGGTGGGACCGTTCGGAGTGGCCCCGGGATAGAAGACGTCCATCCCGAGGGCCAGGTCCCACGCCGCCGCGGCCGGCCGGGCCACCGCCCGCTGGATCCGGCGCGCCAGACCCGGCGCCCGCCGGCCGTGGCGTCGTACCGTGTCCCGCAGGGCGACCGCCTCCTGGGCCGCCACGGACATGCCGTGCCCGTAGATCGGGTTGAGCGCGCACAGGGCGTCCCCGAGCACGGCGAAGTTCTCGGGCCAGGCGGGCATGCGCTCGTAGTAGTGGCGCCGATTGGCGGTCGTTCGGGTGTAGGCCACGTCGGTCAACGGCTCCGCGCAGGAGAGCAGTTCGGCGATGACCGGGTGCCGGAGGTCCTCGCGTGCGTAGCGCAGGAAGTCCTCCGGCTCGACGCGGGGTTCGCCGCCCCGGGAGCCGAAGAGCGTGACGAGCCAGCGCCCGTCCTCGATGGGCTGCAGCACGCCCCCGCACCCCGGTTTCCCGGCGCGGGGATCCGGCTGGACATTGACCACCGGGAAGCCCTCACGAGCCGCCTCGGGTGCCCGGAACACCCGACTCGCGTACGCCACACCGGAGTCGACCTCGCGTCGCCGGACCGCCGGCAGCCCGAGCCCCGTCAGCCAGCTCGCCGCACGCGAGCCGCGCCCCGTGGCGTCGATGACCAGATCGGCGGTCAGGATCCGTTCGAGAGAGACGGAGCGGGAGGTGGAGGGGGAAGGGGACCGGGACGGGGAGGCGGGGGCGGATCGGTGGGGGGCTATCCGTACGCCCCGGACCGCCTCGTGCGTGCCGATCAGCCCCAGCACCTCGGTTCCCTGCAGCAGTTCGACGCGTTCGCAGGCCAGGACCGCCTCCCGCACGCTCGCGTCCAGCAGGTCGCGACTGCACAGCAGCATGTGGTGCGACTCGTCCCACCGCCGGTACCAGCCGTGCGGCGACAGCGCCACCATGTCCGTGGTCACCGGCAGCCGGTGCGCGCCCGCGTCCCGCAGCCGGTCGACGATGCCCGGCAGCAGCCGCTCCAGGGCATGGGCCCCGCCCGACCACAGCTGATGGACGTGCCGCGCCTGCGGCAGGCCCCTGCGCGGCTCGGGACCGGTGGGCAGTACGTCGCGTTCCACGACGGTGACGTGGTCGGCGACGTCGGCCAGCGCGCGTGCGGCGAGCATGCCGGCGAGGGAGCCGCCGAGGACGACGGCGGTGGTGGTGCGTTCAGTCATGTACGGGCACGTTTCCTCTTCGGGCGGCCGTACGGGCACGGACCGCTTGGATCTCGTCGCGGTGGCGGAGGGCGCGGGAGACGTCCCCGATGTCCCGCAGCAGCTCCGCGGTGCCGGTGCCGCCGTCGCTGCCCTCTTCCGGGGCCCGGGTCCTGCGCTCGGCGGCGTCCTGGATGGCGACGGCGGCGGCGATCGCCTTCGCCCGGCCGGGCTCACAGCCGAGTTCGAGCGCGGCGTCGTAGGACCGCCTACTCAGATCCTCGTCGATGTGCCGGGCCAGCGGCAGCAGGACGTCCCGGATGAAGGTCTCCCGCCGGATCAGCCGCAGTTCGGGCGACGCGCGCAGCACGAACGGCAGTCCGTAGCCGTTGACGGACCGCATCAGCAGATACAGCGGCCGCAGCTCGTGATGGGCCAGGCGGACCCGCCAGCGGTCGTGCAGGTACTGGCCCGCGTGCGGCAGGATGAACCCCACCGCGATCAGGATGGCGGACAGAGCGGCGACCGGCGGGGCGAGGTCGGTGCTCAGCCAGTCCAGGTCGTGGCCCGTCCAGCGGGCGGCGACGGCGGTCAGTTTGGCCGCGTCGAAGATCAGGTTGAGCGCGTAGCCGACCCCCAGGCACACCAGCCCCCAGCGCAGCCAGGCGTCGAGTCCGTCGGTGCGCACCCAGTTCCAGATCAGCCGGGACGTGATGAGGACGGCCGTGCAGTGCGCGAGCAGGTAGAGCAGCGTCTCCTCGCGCATGAACGGCGTGTTGGCGTAGTAGGTGTCCAGATCCCGCACCCGCTCCACCGACGCGTCCGCGAGGGCGAAGAGCACCCAGAGCGCGACGATCACGCCGGAGTACGCGAAGACGACGAGGCGCATCACACGGCGGGTCTCGGCACTGCGGTCGGACAGGCCGTTGCGCCAGGCGATGATCAGCAGCAGACAGGACCCGCAGAACGCGGTGATGAGGGAGTACACCAGGGGCGCCGCGATGTTCGGCACGCCCGTGACGCGGTTGACCCATGCGATGGTCGCCGGGGCCGCGAAGACGAACACGCAGCAGGCGATCACCAGCAGGCCGCCGACGGCGCGCAGTAACGGGTCGCGCCACAGCCGGATGATCGTGGGCAGCTTGATCGCCAGGGCGGCGGTCAGCACGACGGTGGGGATCCAGAACGATATGTACAGCCCGCCGAGAACACTGGAAGGGTCCTGTGCCAGCACCGTGTTCACCGCGTAGTCCTCCCGGTCCCGCGATAGCCCAGCGAACGTTGAAGGGGGCCCGGCGCCCCGTCCGTGGCCCGTTCCGCCAGCAACGGCCGGAACGCCGCCGCCAACCGGTGCCCGAAGTCGTCGGCCTCGGCCTCGTCCCGCTGCCGCGAGCCGTTGCGCGCGGCCACCGCGAGGGCCGTGTCCGGCCAGCCGGGACTGCCCGCGAGCGCGTGCGCGGCGGCGCTGCCGTCGGTGTGATGGTGCCGGTGGCCGGCGTGCAGATGCCACAACTCATGGCCGAGGACGACCAGCCGCTGCACCGCCTCGGCCCGCTCCTCGACGATGACCAGGTCGAAGTCCTGGAACTCCACGCACAGTCCGGTCACTTCGATCTCGTCGGGGAACCGTTCGAACCGCAGCTCCACGGGCCGTCCGCCGCGCCGCGCGCTCATCTCCGCGCACAGCGCCTGGCACAACTCGCCGATGTCCACCGGGGGGTGGGCTCCGGCACGCACGGCCGCGCTGAGATCGGAAGCAAGGTCCCGCATCGCGGCGGCGACGGGAGAACGCCGCAGCCGTAACGCCGCCGCGGCCACCCGGGCCGCCCTCCTGCGCGCGCCCGCGATGTCCATCGCACCCCCTGTTCCCCCGCCGTTCGGCAGGCCGTTCGAGCCTACGCGGCGCGAAGTGGTCACGTCATGCGATCCGACGACCGTCGTTCAACCGAGAACCATGCGGTCGGGGGTGAGCCGGGAACGGTTCGTCGTTGCCTGCGGGCCGGTGGGGACCGGTCGCGCAGTTCCCCGCGCCCCTTCGGGGGTTGCTGTGCTCGGTGCCGACAGGCTCGGTCGGAATTCGTGCAGGAGGCATTGACTGGAAAGCGCTTCCATCCTACGGTCCCGTTCGAAGTTACGGGCGTAATTCGATATCTCGAACAGTAAGGGCAGGCAATGGGACGACCTGACCTGAAGCGCAGGCAACTTCTGGCCGCCGCCGGGGGATTGGCGGTGGCCGGCAGCTTCGGCTTCGCGGCACTGGGTACGGGCGCCGACGCGCTCGCCTCCAGCGCCGACACCCGGGTGCGCTACTGGAACCTGTTCAGCGGCGGCGACGGCTCCAACATGATCGCGATGCTGGACGCCTTCCGCGCGGCGAACCCCGGCATCGACGTCAAGGACTCCACCCTCCAGTGGGGCAACCCCTTCTACACCAAGCTCGCCATGGCCGCCGCCGGCAACCGCGCACCCGACCTCGGTGTGATGCACCTCGGCCGGGTCACCGGCTTCTCGCCCGGCCGCCTCCTCGACCCCTGGGACGTCGACCTGCTCGCCGAGTACGGAGTGCGGGAAGCCGACTTCAACCCCGCCCTGTGGCAGCGCGGCGTCATCGACGGCAGGCTCTACGCCCTCCCGCTCGACATCCACGTCCAGCTCTGCTTCTACCGCAAGGACGTCCTGAAGAAGGCGGGCCTGCTCGGCGCCGACGGCCGGCTCGCGCCGGTCACCTCGGCCGACGACTGGTTCGGCGTGCTCAAGGAGGCCAAGAAGGCCACCAGGAAGGGCCTGCAGACCATCGGACTGTGGGTCAACGACCAGAACTTCCAGTGGTGGTTCTTCGTCGCCTTCTACACCCAGCTCGGCGGCACCTGGTTCGACAAGGACAACGCCGAGGTCACCTTCGACACCGACAAGGCCACCCAGGTCCTTCAGTTCCTGCGCCGGCACATCACCGACGGGTACGCGGACCCGGGCATGGGCTCCGTCGGCGCCGAACAGTTCATCAACGGCGCCCCCTTCGCCTGGGAGGGGAACTGGTCCGTGCCGGTCTACTCGGGCGCGGAACTCGACTACGGCGCCGTCCCGCTGCCGCCGGTCTTCGGCGGGCGGGCCACCCACGCCGAGTCGCACGCCTTCGTCCTGCCCCACCGGTCCGACCGGGGCGGCGCCGCGAACGACGGGGCCCACCGGCTCGCCGCCTACATCGTCACGCACGCCCAGCAGTGGGCGGCCGGCGGCCACATCCCCGCGTACACCCCCACCCTTTCCACCGCCTCGTACCGAAAGCTCGAACCGCAGAACGAGTACGCCTCGGCCATGGACCACCAGGCCACCGAGCCGAAGGTGTGGTTCGCGGGCTCCACCGGCATCCTCGCCCAGCGCGTCGGCCCGATCGTCGTCTCCTCGACCATGGGCTCCGCGAAGCCCGACGCCGTCGCCCGCCGTATGAAGAGCGAACTGGCCGCGCTGCTCGCCATGAAGAACCCCATGGACGGCAGGACCGCCGCGCAAGGAGGTACGGCAGCATGACGACCGCCGAGTCCGTCCTCGCACCGCCCCGCGTGACGACCGCCGCCGACAGCGCGACCATCCGCCGCAAGCAGGGCTTCCAGCACGGCGGCTGGTTCGTGGCGCCGTTCCTGGTGCTGTTCACCCTGTTCGTGATCTGGCCGCTGCTGCGCGGCGTCTACCTCAGTCTCACCGACGCCGACATCACCGGCGACGGCGAGAGCTTCGTCGGACTCGACAACTACCGCGAGGCCCTCGACGACCCGCTGATGTGGGACGCGCTCGGCCACAGCGCCTACTTCACGCTCCTGGTCGTGCCCTGCATCACCGTCCTCGCCTTCCTCCTCGCGATGCTCGCCCACCACATAGAGCGCGGCAAATGGCTGTGGCGGCTCTGCTTCTTCGCGCCCTTCCTCCTGCCCTCCACGGTCGCGGGCAACCTGTGGCAGTGGCTGTTCAACCCCGGCACGGGAATGATCAACCACGTCCTCGGCCTGGACACTCCCTGGCTGACCGACAAGTCGTACGCGATGCTCGCCATCGTCATCACCACCCTGTGGTGGACGGTCGGCTTCAGCTTTCTGCTCTACCTCGCCGCGCTGCAGTCCATCCCGGACCACCTCTACGAGGCCGCCAAGCTCGACGGCGCGAACGCCTGGCACCGCACGGTCCACATCACCCTGCCGATGCTGCGCAACATCACCGGTCTGGTCATCACGCTCCAGATCCTCGCCTCGCTCCAGGTGTTCGACCAGGCGGTCGTGATGCTGGACTTCGGCCCCGGACCGGAGAACGCCACCCGCACCTTCGTGCAGTACACCCTCGAAGCGGGCTTCACCAGCTATCGCGTGGGCTACGCCTCGGCGATCTCCGTCATCTTCTTCGTGATCATCGCGGTCGTCGCCCTCGCCAGGATGTGGCTGCTGCGCAACCGTGAGGAGGCCACCCGATGAGTACGGCCGTACAGCCCCGCAGGCCCTGGACCCCGGGCCAGATCGTCCTCACCCTCCTCGGCACGGCGGTCTCCGTCGTCTTCCTCGCGCCCTTCGCCTGGGGCCTGTTCACCTCCCTGAAGTCGGAGACCGAGGCGGTGGAGGTGCCCCCGCACTGGCTGCCGGAGGACTGGACGGGCCAGGCGTGGACGGCCCTGTTCGAGACCGGCAACATCACCGACTGGTTCGTGAACTCCCTGGTCGTCTCGGTCTGCGTGACGTCCGTCGTGCTGCTGGTGAGCGCACTGGCCGGATACGGCTTCGCCCGCACGGAGTTCCGCGGCAAGGGCGTCCTGATGGGTGTGGTGATGGCGGGCCTGATGATCTCCCCCGCGGTCCTCGGTGTCCCGCTGTTCACCACGGTCCAGCAGATGGGGATGGTCGACACGTACTGGGGCATGATCCTCCCCCAATGCGCGCCCGCCGCCATGGTCTACATCCTCTACAAGTTCTTCCAGGGCGTCCCGCGCGAGCTGGAGGAGGCCGCGTTCATCGACGGCGCGGGCCGCTGGCGGGTCTTCTTCACCATCGTCGTCCCCCTGGCGCGTCCGTCGTTGGCGGCGGTGGGCATCTTCACCTTCATCGCGTCGTGGAACAACTTCCTGTGGCCCTACATGGTCACCAACAACCCCGACCTGATGACCATGCCGAACGGCATCGCGACCGTCATGAACTCCTACGGCATCCAGTGGGCCCAGCTCATGGCCGGCGGACTGATGGCAGGGCTTCCGCTGATCGTCGTGTTCGTGTTCTTCCAGCGGCAGATCGTCGCCGGAGTGGCCCATACAGGTCTGGCGGGCCAGTGACAGGTCGCTGCGCGGCCGGGCCGTCGTTCGTCTGCGGGTCAGCTGTGGTTGATCGCGCAGTTCCCCGCGCCCCTTCAGGGCGCCTCCAGTGCACGCACCTTTTCAGGGGCGCGGGGAACTGCGCGATCAGCCCCCACGCACCCGCACCCGCCAACAATTCAGAACCACCCCCTTCGAAAGGCGCACATGCACACCGCCCGCTTCACCCTCGATCCCGCCTTCACCATCGGCGACGTCAACCCCCGTCTCTTCGGCAGCTTCGTCGAACACCTCGGCCGCTGCGTCTACACCGGCATCTTCGAACCCGGCCACCCCACCGCCGACGACAAGGGCCTGCGCCAGGACGTCCTGGACCTGGTCCGTGAACTCGGTGTCACAGCCGTCCGCTACCCCGGCGGCAACTTCGTCTCCGGCTACAAGTGGGAGGACTCCGTCGGCCCCGCCGAGGACCGCCCCCGCCGCCTCGACCTCGCCTGGCACTCGACGGAGTCCAACCGCTTCGGCCTCTCCGAGTACATCGACTTCCTGCGCAAGATCGGCCCGCGGGCCGAGCCCATGATGGCCGTCAACCTCGGCACCCGCGGCGTCGCCGAAGCCCTCGAACTCCAGGAGTACGCCAACCACCCCGAGGGCACCGCCCTGTCCGACCTGCGGGTCTCCCACGGCGACAAGGACCCCTTCGGCATCCGGCTGTGGTGCCTGGGCAACGAGATGGACGGCCCCTGGCAGACCGGCCACAAGACGGCCGAGGAGTACGGCCGTGTCGCCGCCGAGACCGCACGCGCCATGCGGCAGATCGACCCGCACGTCGAACTCGTCGCCTGCGGCTCCTCCAGCCAGTCCATGCCGACCTTCGCCGAGTGGGAGGCGACGGTCCTGCAGGAGACGTACGACCTCGTCGACCACATCTCGCTGCACGCCTACTACTGGCCCGAGAACGGCGACATCGACTCCTTCCTGGCCTCCGCCGTCGACATGGAGTCCTTCATCGAGAACGTCATCGCGACGGCCGACCACGTCGGAGCCCGCCTCAAGTCCAAGAAGAAGATCAACCTCTCCTTCGACGAGTGGAACGTCTGGTACCTGCCCGAGTGGCAGGCGCACGCGCAGACGGTGACGGACTGGCCGGAGGCCCCCCGCCTCCTGGAGGACAACTACAGCGTCACCGACGCCGTCGTCTTCGGCTCGCTCCTCATCGCGCTGCTGCGCCACGCCGACCGCGTCACCGTCGCCTGCCTCGCGCAGCTCGTGAACGTCATCGCCCCGATCATGACCGAGCCGGGCGGTCCGGCCTGGCGGCAGACGACGTTCTTCCCCTTCGCGCAGGCCGCCGAGCACGGCCGCGGCCAGGTCCTCGACGTCCGGGTCGCCTCCCCGACGTACGGGACGAAGAAGTACGGCGAGGCCGATCTGCTGCACGCCACAGCCGTACGCGCCGACGACGGGACGGTCACCGTCTTCGCCGTCAACCGCAGCCGCACCGAAGCCCTGCCGCTCGACGTCACCCTGAATCGCCTCGACGTCACACGGGTCGTCGAGCACAGCGCCCTCGCGGACGCCGACCCGGACGCCCGCAACACCCTCGACGACCCCGAGCGGGTCGCACCGCACCAGGTCGAGGGCACGGCGCTGCAGGACGGCCGGCTCACCGCCGTACTTCAACCGCTGTCGTGGAACATGATCCGGCTGGGCTGACCGAGCCGGATCAGGTGGTGACGGGCCGGATCAGGTGGTGACGGGACGGCTGTCAAGGTCGCCTTGTAGCCGTCCGCCACCGTGTCACCGCGTGCCGTGAGCGTGCCGGGAGCGCCGGCAGACCGGAGGGAATGCCCCCGTTTTCGCAGATGCCGTCGTACTCCGACCGGGTCGAGTCGTCCGGTGTGAATGACTCGCCTTCTGTGTACGGGTCGTCGGTGAGCGTCACGCCCGTGTGCACTCGCACATGGGCGCGTGTCGTGCGCGTGTCGTGCTCTGCGTTTCCCGTCATGTGAAGGAGGTTGATAGGGGCGGCCGCGTAACGGTCTGATGTGCGACTGTGAACGGGCTGAGGGTGCTCCGCTCAACTCGCCGTTAAATGGCTGGAGTTGGACCCTGTCGGCAACTCTCGTGGCTCCTACGATGCGGTACGCCTCCGGCCTTCACAGGAACCCCACTGTTTCTTCAAGGATTCAACTTCTTCAAGGATTCAACGAAGACGCGATGGGGCCGAAACGGGCCGGAGGCGCAGCCACCCCCCATCCCCAAGGAGAGATCCATGGCACGTGGACTCCTGCGCCTGCTGCTGAGCGGCGGCGCGCTCGCCGCTCTGCTCACCGGGGCGTTGCCCGCGCAAGCGTCGCCGGCGTTCGAAGACCCGCCGCCGGACAAGATCGTCATCAAGGTCGCCACCGTGAACGGCTCCGGCTGCCCCCAGGGCACGACGGCCGTCGCGGTCTCCGAGGACAACACCGCGTTCACCGTGACGTACAGCGACTACCTCGCCCAGGTCGGCGGCAACTCCGACCCCACGGCGTTCCGTAAGAACTGCCAGCTCAGCCTGGTCGTGCACGTCCCCGGCGGCTTCACCTACGCCATCGCCAGCGCCGACTACCGCGGCTTCGCCGCCCTCCAGCCCGGCGCGAACGCCATACAGAGAGCCTCGTACTACTTCCAGGGCTCACCGAACACGCAGTTCCGCAACCACCCGTTCAACGGCCCCCTCAACGACAACTGGCAGGCCACCGACGAGACCGACTGGGCCCAACTGGTCTGGGCGCCCTGTGGAGTTCAGCGCAACTTCAACATCAACACCGAGCTGAGGGTGAACCTCGGGTCGTCCTCGCCGAGCAAGGTCAGCTTCATGACCATGGACTCGACGGACGGCGACATCAGCACGGTGTACCACCTCGCATGGAAGCAGTGCCCGGAGAAGTAGCAGGAGCGCACCTGCCGTGCCGCGCCCGCTGGGAAGCGGGCGCGGCACGGTCGGTCGAACCGCTACTTGGAGTCCGCTCGCCCGACGGCGTGCGGGCCGGTGAGCAGTGCCTCGCTCGTCGTGCGCCAGGCGTGGTCGGCGGGGTCGAACCGGGTGCGGAGGTAGGCCGGGACGAGTCGGCCGAGGGCGGCCACGAGCGCGGGGTTCTCGTCGGTGGTCTCGGCGGCGTCGTATCCGGCGATCCCGCCGAGTCCGTGCTCGGCGCCGAACAGGGTGAGCAGGGTCTTGGGGCCGGGGGCGAGCGTGTAGGGGTCGGTGTGCCACTCCGGTCCGATGTCCGTGAAGTGCCGGGAGTCGTCCTTGTCGCCGGCGACGACCAGGGCGGGGGTGGTCATGGTGGAGAAGTCGGACGAGTGGACGAACGAAATGGCCTCCGCCATGGGGCCGTTCAGGACGTCGCCGCCGCCCCGGCCGGGCGCCGCGAGCAGCACGCCCGCGGTGATGCGGGGTTCGAGCAGGTCCACCGCTTCTCCCGTGTCGGGGTCGGCGTTGCGGGCGCCCAGCAGGAGGCCGGCGGTGTGGCCGCCGAGCGAGTGCCCGGCGACGGCGACCCGGGTGCGGTCCACGCGTCCGGCCAGCCCCGGCACGGCGGCCTCGAGCGCGTCGAACCGGTCGAGGATGTGCGTCATGTCCTCGGCGCGGGCGCGCCAGAAGAACGGCGCCCCCGGGGCGTCGGAGACCAGGTGGCTCAGGGTCCTGGAGCTGAGGTGGGTGGGCTGGACGACGACGAAGCCCCGCGCCGCCCAGCGGTCGGCGAGCGGTGCGTAGCCGTGCAGCGAGGAGAGATGGTTCGAGGGGCCGTGACCGTGCGAGAGAAGGATGACGGGCAGGCCGGTCCCGGTCGCCGGCGCGGTGACGCGCAGCTGCAGGTCGACGGGGCGTCCGGGAACGGACAGCACCACCGGGCCGTACGACAGCACGGGTGCGGCCGGGTCGATGGCGGTGTTCTGTGTGGATGCGGGCATGACGCGTTTCCCTTCCGGGGCGGGCAGGGTGGTCGAAGGCGCCCGGCTCGACTAACCTGAACCGGAACGTTGCTCCATTTAGTATCCGGAACGCTGTTCCGCTTTGTCAACGGCGCCAGAGGAATGCCTGATGTCCACCGAGAAGCCGGCCGGGAAGACGCCGGCCCGAAACAAGCGGGCCGACGCGCAGCGCAACCAGCAGACGCTGCTCGCCGCGGCCGCCGAGGTCTTCGTCACCTCGGGCGTCGACGCGCCGATCCGCCAGATCGCGGCCAAGGCGGGGGTCGGGATGGGGACGATCTACCGTCACTTCCCGACCCGGGCCGACCTTGTGACCGCCGTCTACCGCCACCAGATCGAGGCGTGCGCCGAGGCCGGCCCTAGGCTGCTGGCCACCGCCGACTCCCCGTACGCCGCGCTCCGCCAGTGGATCGACCTCTTCGTCGACTTCCTGGTCACCAAGCATGGACTCGCCGCTGTGCTGCACTCCGACAGCGCGGGCTTCGAGACCCTGCACACCTACTTCCTCGACCGCCTGCTCCCCGTCTGCACCGACCTGCTCGAAGCAGCCGCCACCGCCGGCGAGATCCGCTCCGGCATCGAGGCCTACGAACTCATGCGCGGCGTCGGCAACCTCTGCATCGGTGCGGACAGCGACCCCCGCTACGACGCCCGCCGGCTCGTCGAACTCCTCGTCACGGGACTGCGCCGACCGCTCTGACCGGTTTCGGGCGAACCGATGGCGGCACGGTCCAACGGCTCTCTAGCGTGGGGCACATGACGGACCATCGGATTGAACTGGCCGACGCCGTGCAGGCGGTACGGGACGAACTGATCACCGCCGCGGCCCGTTCGTCCGGGCAGGATGTGATCTTCGAAGTGGGCGACATCGAGTTGGAGTTCGGCGTCGAGCTGCGCAAGGACGTCACCGGTGGAGTGAAGGTGAAGGCGTGGGTCGTCGAGGCGGGTGCCGACGGCGGCGCGGGCTCGACCCGTACGCATCGGGTCGCCATGACGCTGAAGGCGCTCGACTCCCGGACCGGGCAGCCGTGGAAGGTGCGCAGCGAGAACCGGGGCAGCGTCGGGCGCTTCGGCGAGGGTGACAACGGGCGGTGATCGGGGAGCAGGCCCTGCAACGGGCCGTCGTGGTGTGGGGGAACGGACAGGGCAGCGGTGTGCTGCTGGACCAGCGGACAGTGCTCACGGCCTGCCACGTTGTCGCGACGCACGAGACCGTCGAGGTGGTCCACCCGTCGTCGGGCAAGCTGGTGCCCTGCCACACCGCCTGGGCGAACCAGAAATACGATGTCGCAGTGCTGGTCGCCCTCGATGACGTGATCAGCGTCGAGAGCGCCGCGCCCATGGGCCGTCTCCGGCTCGGCAAACTCGGCACCGACTCTCCCCTCCCGCACTGCCAGATCGTCGGCTTTCCTGAGATCCAGCGCTATGGGGAGCTGGGCGAGGACCTGGAGTACGACCAGTACCGCGTCACCGTGCTACCCATGGCCGGACGGATCAAGGGCGCCCTCACCTGCCAGCTGGACCAGCTGGCCGCCGACGAGGGGGCGCACCGGAACTCACCGCTGAGCGGGCTCTCCGGCGCTCCGGTCTTCGCCGGGCCGGTGCTGCTCGGCGTGGTGACCCAGGTGCCCCAGGGCCGTCACCACCTCAGGATCGAGGCGGCGCCGATGACGGGCATCATCCGGGAGGGCGCCATGGGGTTCCTCCACAGTCACCTGCAAACGGTCGTGGAAGTAGACCCCCGGGACGGGACCTTCGAGAGCCGGTATGCGAAGGACCTGAGTTCCCAGTACCGCAAGACGGAGATCTTCGGCATCGAGGAACTCGGCCGCAGCGAGTCCCGCTGGGACCTCGACACCGCCTATCTCAGTCTGCGAGCCGAAGCCGCCGTCTACCCGTCGTCGTTCCCCGGCCCGCGTCGGCACGGCCCGCCCTGGGACAGAGCTCAGCGCATCGAGAACCTGCTGACCGACCGCCCCCTCGCCCTGCTGCGCGGCGAGGCGGGCGCAGGCAAGACGACCCTCGTGTGGTGGCTCGCCGCCCATGCCGCCAACGGCACGCTCACCGACGATCTCGCCGAACTGAACGGCCTGGTCCCGTTCGTCGTCCCGCTGCGCGAGGTGCACGCGCGCGGCGGACGCTTTCCCACGGTTTCCGAGCTCCTGTCCGCCGGACGGGTCAGCACGGACGGTCAGCCCGACGGCTGGGCTCGCCGGGTACTGGAAGCGCAGCGCGGACTGCTCCTGGTCGACGGCCTGGACGAGGTTCCGGCGGAGGAGCGGGAGGAGGCCCGGCGGTGGCTGTGCGCGCTCCTGGACCGGTATCCCGGCACCCGGTGTCTGGCCACCGTGCGCCCCAACGCGGTCGAGGAGCGGTGGCTCAGGAGCGACGGCTTCGCCGAGCTGACCCTTCTGCCCATGAGTGACGACGACATCCGCACCTTCGTGCGGGCATGGCACAACGCGGCGCGTCTGGAATGCCGCGATGAACACGAGCTTCTGACCTCCCTGGAACTGGATCTGGCCCACCACCTGGAGCGAAACCCCGCGCTGCGCGACCTCGCCCGTACCCCGTTGCTGTGCGCCGTGATCTGCGCGCTGCACCGCCGTCGCCGAGGGCTGCTGCCCACCACACGCTGGCAGCTCTACCGAGCCGCGCTCGCCATGCTCCTCGGGGGCCGGGACGCGGGCCGGGGCGTACGCAACGCCGATCACGTCCGGCTGGACTCCGACGAGCAGCACACCCTCCTCCAGCGGCTGGCCATCTGGCTCGTCCGCATGGGGCTCCAGCAGCTGACACATACTCAGGCCGTCCGCCAACTGGCCCTGGCCATACGGGACATGCCACAGGTCCAGGAACACGGGTCGCCCGAGAAGATTCTGCGCTTCCTGCTCGACCGCAGCGGACTGCTCCAGGAACGGGCGGACGACGCCATCCAGTTCATCCACCGCACCTTCCAGGACTTCCTGGCGGCCAAGGAGTTCCACGAGAGCGGCTACCTGGAGGAACTCCCGCAGCACGCCCTCAGCGAGAACTGGCAGGACGTGATCGTGCTGGCCGCCGGGCACGCCTCCCGTCCGGCCGCCGGCCATCTCGTCACCGACCTCCTGGGCCGCGGGGACGCCGCCGAGGACCGCGCCGAGCTGTACCGTCTCTACGCCCTTGCCGCACGGTGTGCGCTCAACGTCCAGTCGCTGAACTCCGGCCTGATGGACATGGTGAAGGACCGGGTCGGCTCCATTCTGCCGCCCCGGGACCGTGAGGAGATCGAGGACCTCGCGGGCCTGGGCGACTGGGTCGTTGGACTGCTGCCCGACGCGGAGGAACTGCGCGACCGAGTGGCCCTGAACACCGTACGGCTCCTCGGCCGTGTACGCAGCGCCAAGGCCCGGCAGAAGCTACGGCAGTGCGCGGCGCATCCGGACCCGGCCGTCCGCAGCGAGGTCGCCAAGGCCTGGGACCTGCATCCGGTCGAGGACTACGCCGCCGAGGTCCTGGACGGCGCCCACCTGCCCGACCTCCTCGTCGACAAGCCTGCCCAGTTCCTGCGACTGTCGCGTCTGGGGTCCGTCACCAAGCTCACCGTGCGCGGCTCGTACATGGCGGAGGAACTGGACGCCCAGCTCCCGCCCCAGCACCTCGAATCGCTGGCGATCTGGGACAACGAGGCGATCGAAACCCTGGACTTCCTGCGCGGCCGACCCGATCTGAGGGCCCTCGAACTCCAGGACTGCCCGGCCCTGCGGGACTTCTCCGCCGTGCGGGACCTCCACCTCACGGCGCTGAGGCTGACCGGCGTCATCCAAGGAGGCATCGCCCCGCATCCCGGCGTACGCCACCTGGAGGCGGGCATCGAGAACGTCGGATGGCTCGGAGACCTGGAGACTTGGCCGAGTCTGCGGGCGCTGACGGTCGAGGGGTACTGTCGGAACCCGCTCTGGATCCTCCGCTCCGCGCGCAACGCACCCCAGCTCACCAGAATCGCGCTGGGCATCGACTCGCTCCGCGAACTCCAGCCCGTCGACCCGCTCCCCCGCATCGAGCGGCTGATGCTCACCGGCTTGTGGGACTACCGGGACACGGGGGAGCTGCGCCGCGTCTTCCCCGGCCTGAGAAGGCTGGCCCTGGGACTGAGCGGCACGCCGGGCACGCTCGACCTACGAGAACTGCACGGCATGCCCGACCTGCGGGTGGAGCTGTGGAGTTCAGGCCCGAGCGACCCCGACCTCGTGGGACCGGAGACCTTCGGCGAGAGGCTGCGGTTCCATCAACTCCCGCACGCGTAGGGGAGGAAGCCGGTCCAGGTGGCCGTCGCTGCTCGGTGTTCGCGCGACCCATTGACGCGCAAGGGGTTCGATTCTACGGTCCCGTTCGAACTTGCGAGCACTGTTCGATATTTCGGTCAGCCTGTCACCCCCACCGCAAGGAGGACCACCCGCATGAGCCGCACCAAGCGCACTACCCTCCTCGCTCTCCCCCTCGCCACGCTTCTCGCCCTCGTCCCCTCCTCGGCCTCGGCCTACCCCAACCCCGGCCGGGTCACCGGCGATGTCGTCACCCACGACCCGACGATGATCCGCACCGCCTCCGGCCAGTACCTGCTGTACGCCACCGGCGGCGGCATCGCCCACAAGACCTCCGGCGACCGCACCGCCTTCAGAAACGGCGGCGATGCCTTCGCCGGCCGCCCCGGCTGGTGGTCGGCGTACTCCTCCGTCCCGGAGGCGTGGGCGCCGGACATCTCGTTCCACGGCGGGAAGTACCTGATGTACTACTCCGTCTCGAAGTTCGGCTCGAACACGTCCGCCATCGGCCTCGCCGGCTCCACCACCGGCCGGCCGGGGAGCTGGACCGACTACGGCACCGTCTACACGTCCGGCTCGTCAAGCGACTACAACGCCATCGACCCGAACCTCTTCGTCGACGACGACGGCAAGTGGTGGCTGTCCTTCGGCAGTTGGTGGACCGGGATCAAGATGATCCAGATCAACCCCGCCACCGGAAAGCAGCTCTCCTCCAACACCACCCGCTACTCGCTCGCCTCCCGCCCGACCGGCACCAAGGCCGTCGAGGCCCCCTTCGTCGTCAAGCGGGGCGGCTACTACTACCTCTTCGCCTCCTACGACACCTGCTGCGCCGGCACCGGCAGCACCTACAAGGTGAAGGTCGGGCGGGCCGCGAGCGTCACTGGGCCGTATTACGACCGCAACGGCGTCCCGATGATGAACAACGGCGGGACGCCGGTCCTGGAATCCCACGGCAGCGTCATCGGCCCCGGCGGTCAGTCGATCATGAACGACGTCGACGGCGACCTGATCGTCTACCACTACTACGACGGCAACGACAACGGCACGCCCAAGCTGGGCATCAACTTGTTGAGCTGGAGCACCGGTTGGCCGATCTCCTATTGACCCCGAGATCTGCGACGCCCTCAGGGGCGCGGGGAACTGCGCGACAAGCCACGACGGCGCAGTACTCGCCACCCCCACAGCACCCGTATGGCGAGTAGGCGCTACCCGGCCTGCATCCCTGCCGCATTCGGCCAGCTCTGGCTGTTCGGCCAGCCGGTGGCCGGCGCCGGGGTCAACCCCGGCCCCGTAGTACCCCGCACCTGCGCCGCCGTAAGTCCGCCACGGGCCGGTACCCCCGGCGGCGTGGGCCCGCTCGGCGGCACCACCGCCGCAGCCGGTGCCACGGGCGACGGGAACGTCATCGGCGCCGGGGCGGCGGGTGCGGGGACGGGTGCCGGCGCGGGCATGGGCATGGGAGCGGGAGCGGGAGCGGGAGCCGGTGCCGCGGCCGCCGCCGGGGCCACCGGAACCGGCGCCGGCATCGGCATGCCGCCCCCCTGCGGCACCGCCTGCGGCTGCGGCGCCGCGGGCATCGGCGCCGCCATGGCCTGCGCGGCAAGCCCCGGCGTACCGGCGCCGTTGGTGGAGCTGACCAACCGGTCCACGGCCGCCGTACCCGAGCTGTAGTTGGTCCCTGTACCCAGCTCGGGTACGGCGGCTCCCCTCCTGGACCCGTAGAGCACCTGCTCCAGGCCGGACACCAGGCGACGCACGTCCACCTGGGGGCGCACCACGAGTCGCAGGAAGCGGCTGGACGAACCGATCTTGTTGCCGCACTCGCGGACCAGGATCCGGTGCTCGGTGAGCAGCCGGTCGCGGACCACGGTGCCCTCGGCGCCCACGGGGAGGCGCACGAAGAGGAAGTTGCCCTGCGACGGGTAGACCGTCAGGCCGGGCAGCTGGGCCAGGTGGCTGGCCATGTCGAGGCGGTCCCGGCGCACCTGGTGCAGGCTCTGCGCGTACTCGGCGCCGTGGTTCTTCAGCATGAACACCACGTGCTCGGCGAACGCGTTGAGGTTCCACTTCGGCAGCATCGAACGGACCATGCCGGCCAGGGCCGGGTTGGCGACGAGGTAGCCGAAGCGGATGCCGTGCAGGCCGAAGTTCTTGCCGAGGCTGCGCAGCACGATCACGTTCGGGCGCAGCATCGCCTCCTGAACCACCGACGGCTCCTGCTCGGCGTCGGCGAACTCCAGGAACGACTCGTCGATGATGACCAGGTCGAGGTCGGCCATGGCGTCCATGAACTGCACGAGCGCGTGCTTGTGGAGGTAGCCGCCGTCGGGGTTGTTGGGGTTGCAGATGACCGCCACCCGGGTCCCCCTGGCCCGGATGAACTCGGCGTACTGGGCGAGGTCGAGCGCGAAGCCGCTGGACTCCTGGAGCGGGAACATGTCGACGCGCTTGCCGGTCTCCATGGGCTGGTCGGTCCAGCGGCCGAACGTGGGGACGGGGATGGCGAGGGACTCCCGGACCATCAGGTGGTCGATCCAGGTGATCAGCTCGGTGGAGCCGTTGCCCATCGCCACGCACTGCGGCGGAAGCTGGAGCAGGCTGCACAGTTCGGCCGTGATCGTGTCGGCGCTGCTCGGGTAGAAGGTGATGATGTCCCGCAGCTTCCCCGCCATGTCCTGGAACATCTCGGGGGTGGGGAAGTACGGATTGCAGGGAATGCAGAAGTCCACCGGACCGGCCCCGTCGCCGCCCTCACGCGTCAGCGCCGCCATCGACGGGCTGTGTGCCGCGGTGCTGCGGAACAGCGAGGTGACGTTGTCGGCCATGGAACCTCCGTATGGGGCGGGCCCGGTGGGGACGACCGGGCCCGTCGTCTTTGGGTGGCCCGCGCGGGGGAGCACGGGCCGCCCTTACATACGGAGACTGGGGTGGCGCTGTTCAACAACTGAGAAACCGCTGAGAACTTGTGTGCCACCTGTGAAGAACCGTCGTATGGGACTTACCTGCTGAACGAGTGGACCGTCGTCGACCGGTACGTCTGACCGGGTCGCAGCACCGTCGACGGGAACGACGGCTTGTTCGGCGAGTCCGGGAAATGCTGCGTCTCCAGGCACAGCGCGTCCCCCTGCCGATAGACCTTGCCGCCCGTGCCGACGAGCGTGCCGTCAAGGAAGTTGCCGGAGTAGAACTGCAGGCCCGGCTCGGTGGACGCCATCCGCAGGGTGCGGCCCGAGGAGGGGTCCTTCAGGGTGGCGATCCACTCGGGGCGCGGCGAGATGCCCTTGTCGAGCACCCAGTTGTGGTCGATGCCCTTGCCGTACAGCAGCTGCTGGTGTGCCTCGCGCAGGTCCTCGCCGATGCGCTTGCTGCGGCGGAAGTCGAAGGGGGTGCCCGCGACGGGGGCCAGCTCACCGGTGGGGATGAGGCCCGAGTCGACGGGGGTGTAGCGGGAGGCGTCGATCTTCAGCTCGTGGTTCTCGATCGTGCCGCTGCCCTCGCCCGCGAGGTTCCAGTAGACGTGGCTGGTGAGGTTGACGACGGTGGCCTTGTCGGTGGTGGCCGCGTAGTCGATACGCCAGTCGCCGTACTTGGTGAGGGTGTACGTCACCTTCACCTTGAGCGTGCCCGGGTAGCCCATCTCGCCGTCGACGGACGTGTAGTACAGGTGCAGGCCGACGTCGGAGCCCTTGGTGAACGGCTCGACGTCCCACACCCGCTTGTCGAAGCCCTTGGCGCCGCCGTGCAGGCTGTTCGCGCCGTCGTTGACGTTGACCTGGTACGCCTTGCCGTCGAGGGTGAACTGCCCCTTGCCGATCCGGTTGCCGTACCGGCCGATCAGCGCCCCGAAGTACGGGCTGGAGGCGACGTAGTCCTCGATGTTGTCGAAGCCGAGGGAGACGTTGGCGTAGTGGCCGCGCCGGTCCGGGATCTCCAGGGACTGCACGACGCCGCCGTAGGAGAGGACCTTCATCCGCGTGCCGCCGTTGGCCAGCGACCAGCTGTACACCTTGGTGCCGTCGGCGAGCTTGCCGAAGAGCGACTTCACCGGCGTCCGGCCTCTTGTGGCGTGCGCGCTGCCGATGGTCGCGGCGGTGATCCCCGCCGCCGCGGCGCCGGCTATGACCGTACGTCTGCTCATGTCCATGTGCGGCTCCTGCTCAGGAAGTTGAACTGGAAGTGGAAGGGCCCCGCCTTTCGGCGGGGCCCTTTGGACCTACGAACCGACCTTGCGCTTGTTCCACACGTCGAATCCGACCGCCGCCAGGAGCACCAGGCCCTTGATGACCTGCTGCCAGTCGGTGCCGATGCCGACGAGGTTCATGCCGTTGTTCAGCACGCCCAGGACCAGGCCGCCGATGATCGCGCCGAGGACCGTGCCGACGCCGCCGCTCATCGACGCGCCGCCGATGAACGAGGCCGCGATGGCCTCCAGCTCGAAGTTGAGGCCGGCCTTGGGAGAGGCCGCGTTGAAGCGGGCGGCGAAGACCAGACCCGCCAGGGCCGCGAGCATGCCCATGTTCAGGAAGACCAGGAAGGTGACCTTCTTGTCCTTCACACCCGACAGCTTGGCCGCGGGCAGGTTGCCGCCGATCGCGTAGATGTGGCGGCCGATGATCGCGTTGCGCATGACGTAGCCGAAGCCGACGAGCAGCACACCCAGGATGAGCAGCACGATCGGGGCGCCCTTGTAGCTGGCCAGCAGCAGGGTGAGGGTGAGGATGGCCGCGCCCAGCGCCACCAGCTTCAGCAGGAAGAGGTTGAACGGCGGGACGTCGAGGTGGAACTCCTGCTGGCGGCGGCGGTCACGGAACTCCTGGAAGACCACGAACGCGATCATCGCGAAGCCGAGCAGCAGCGTGAGGTTGTGGTAGTTCGTGTTCGGACCGACCTCGGGCAGGAAGCCGTTGGCGACCTTCTGCAGGCCCTCCGGGAACGGGCCGAGGGTCTGCCCTTCCAGGAAGATCTCGGTGAGACCGCGGAAGATCAGCATGCCCGCGAGGGTCACGATGAACGAGGGTATGCCGCCGTACGCGATGAAGAACCCTTGTGCCGCGCCGGCCAGCGCGCCCATGGCGAGGCAGAGGATGACCGCGACGGGCCAGGGCAGATCGTTCTTGACCATGAACACGGCGGCCATCGAGCCGATGAACGCCGTCAGTGATCCCACCGACAGATCGATGTGGCCCGCGATGATCACCAGCATCATCCCGATCGCGAGGATCAGGATGTAGCTGTTCTGCAGCACCAGGTTGGAGACGTTGCGCGGCAGCAGCAGGTCGCCGTTGGTCCACACGGCGAACAGCACCACTATCAGGCCGAGGGCGAACAGCATGCCGTACTGCCGCATGTTGCGGCGCATGCCGTCCATCACCAGCTGGAGCAGGCCGCCGCCCGCGGCCCCTCCGCTCTTCCCCGGCGGCGCGGGGGCCGGGCTCTTGGCGGTCACATCCGTGCTCATCGGGTTACCTCTTTGTCCTTTGTCATCTGACGCATCAGCGATTCCTGCGAGGCCTCGGCCCGCGAGAACTCACCGGTCAGCCGCCCCGCGGCCATCGTGTAGATGCGGTCACACATGCCGAGCAGCTCCGGCAGCTCGGAGGAGATGAAGACGACCGCCTTGCCCTGGGCGGCCAGCTGGTCGATGACCGTGTAGATCTCGTACTTGGCACCGACGTCGATGCCGCGCGTGGGCTCGTCCAGGATCAGGACGTCCGGGCCCGCGAAGATCCACTTGCTCAGGACGACCTTCTGCTGGTTGCCGCCGGACAGCTTGCCCACCGGCTCGAAGACGGTCGGCGCCTTGATGTTCATGGACTTGCGGAAGCCCTCGGCGACCTGCCGCTCCCCGTGCTCGTCGACCACGCCCCGCTTGGCGACCTTGCCCAGCGCGCTGAGCGAGATGTTGCGGTTGATGGTGTCGATGAGGTTCAGGCCGTAGTGCTTGCGGTCCTCGGTGACGTAGGCGATGCCGTTCCTGACCGCCTCGGGGACGGTCTTCGTACGGATCTCCTGGCCGTCCTTGAGGACCGTGCCGCCGTGGTAGCGGCCGTAGGTCCGCCCGAAGACGCTCATCGCCAGCTCGGTGCGGCCGGCGCCCATCAGGCCCGCGATACCGACGATCTCGCCGCGCCGCACCTGGATCGACACGTCGTCGACGACCTTGCGCTGCTGGTCGATCGGGTGGTGCACGGTCCAGTTGCGGATCTCCAGGGCGGGAGCGGCGCCCGCCTCCGGCTCGTGCGGCGTGCGGTCGGGGAAGCGGTGCTCCAGGTCCCGGCCGACCATGCCGCTGATGATCCGGTCCTCTGTGGTCTCCGGGGCCTTCACATCGAGGGTCTCGATGGTCTTGCCGTCGCGGAGGATGGTCACCGAGTCGGCGACCCTGCGGATCTCGTTGAGCTTGTGGGAGATGATGATCGAGGTGATGCCCTGCTTCTTCAACTCCAGGATCAGATCCAGGAGTTTGCCGCTGTCCTCGTCGTTCAGAGCCGCGGTCGGCTCGTCCAGGATGAGCAGCTTCACCTTCTTCGACAGCGCCTTCGCGATCTCCACCAGCTGCTGCTTGCCCACGCCGATGTCGGCGACGCGGGTGTCCGGGTGGTCGGAGAGACCGACCCGGCGCAGCAGTTCCGTGGCGTGCCGCAGGGTCTCCCGCCAGTCGATGAACCCGCCCTTGGCGTGCTCGTTGCCGAGGAAGATGTTCTCCGCGAGGGAGAGGAACGGCGACAGCGCCAGCTCCTGGTGGATGATGACGATGCCGCGGTGCTCGCTCGCCCGGATGTCCTTGAACTCGCAGACCTCGCCCTCGAAGAGGATGTCCCCCTCGTAGGTGCCGTGCGGGTGGACGCCGGAGAGGACCTTCATCAGGGTCGACTTACCGGCGCCGTTCTCCCCGCAGATGGCGTGGACCTCGCCCTGCCGGACGGTCAGCGTGACGTCCGACAGCGCCTTGACGCCGGGAAAGGTCTTGACGATCGAGCGCATTTCCAGGACGGGTCCCGCCATGGTCGTGCCTTCCAATCAGAGTGGGCCGGCGGTTACTTGAGGTCGCTTTCCTTGATGTAGCCGGAGTCGACGACCTCCTTCTGGTAGTTGGTCTTGTCGACCGCGACCGGCTCCAGCAGGAACGCCGGGACGACCTTCGATCCGTTGTCGTAGGTCTTGGTGTCGTTGACCTCGGGCTTCTTGTCGTTGAGCAGGGCGTCGACCATGCCCGAGGCGACCTTGGCGAGCTCGCGGGTGTCCTTGTAGACGGTCATCGACTGCTCGTCGGCGATGATCGACTTCACCGAGGCGACCTCGGCGTCCTGACCGGTGACGACCGGCAGCGGCTTGCTCTTGGAGCCGTAGTCGTCCGACTTCAGCGCCGAGAGGATGCCGATGGAGATGCCGTCGTACGGCGAGAGGACCGCGTCGACGCGCTCGCTCTTGTAGGCCGAGGTCAGGATGTCGTCCATGCGCTTCTGGGCGGTGCCGCCGTCCCAGCGCAGGGTGGTGACCTGGGTCAGCTTGGTCTGGCCGGAGCGGACGACGAGCTGCTTCTTGTCGATGTAGGGCTGCAGGACCTTCATCGCCCCGCCGAAGAAGTAGCGGGTGTTGTTGTCGTCGTTGGAGCCGGCGAACAGCTCGATGTTGAACGGGCCCTTCTTGGAGCCGTCCTTCAGACCGAGCTTCTCGACCATGTAGGTGGCCTGGAGCTCGCCGACCTTCTCGTTGTCGAACGACGCGTAGTAGTCGACGTTCTCGGTGCCGAGGATCAGGCGGTCGTAGGAGATGACCGGGATGTTCGCGTCCTTGGCCTGCTGGAGGACGTTGTTCATCGACTTGTTGTCGATGGCCGCGACGATCAGCGCCTTGACGCCCTGGGTGATCAGGTTCTCGATCTGCGAGACCTGCTGGTCGGGGTCGTCCTCGCCGTAGACCAGCTTGGTCTTGTAGCCCTTGGACTGAAGGTCCTTGACCACGTTGTTGCCGTCGGCGATCCAGCGCTCGGAGGACTTGGTCGGCATCGCGATGCCGATGGTGGCGCCCTCGGAGCTGCCCGAGTCCTCCTTGGAGCCGCCCTCGCCGCTCTGGCCGCAGGCGGTCAGGGTCAGCGCGAGGGACGCGGCGGAGGCTATGGCGGCGAGTGCGGCTCTGCGTGTACGCATGATCATCATCCTTGATGTGGGTGAGCAGGGCTCGGTCTGGGCGATTGCGAGGACGCGTGTCGAGGGCTGTTCGGGTAGCGGTGAGAGTAGACCGAGGGTGTGTGGGATTGTGTTCGACTGCGTCTTCTTCTGTGAAGGGGGTTTGTCCGGAACGTTATGCGGGAGTTTCGAATCGCTTCAGCGTCCCGGGCAGCCGTGAACCGAGAGGCGCCATGTCGCCGTCAGCTCCGTGCCGTGCGAGCAGGTCCAGTGCCAGCCGGCCGCGCCGTACGCGTTCCCGGGCGGTGGCCAGCGTCAGGTCCCGCATGTGGTGTCCGTAGGGGTAGATGCCGGGGGCCTTGGAGAGCCCGAACTTCAGATAGATCGGTGCGCCGCGCCGGATCAGCTCGGCGACCTCGTACATCCGGACATAGCCGCCGAGGTCGTCGGGGGCCTCGATGTACATGTCCATGGGGGCGGCGGAGACCCGCCGAATCTCGGTGAGGTGATCGAGGGTGAGATCGCTCGGCACGTTGATCGAGTCGGCGCCGAGGTTCTCGTGGAGCGCGTAGGCGGCCGGGTTGACCGGGCCTATCAGCGCGCTCACCTTGAGCGTCGTGTCGGCCGGAATGAGGCCTGCCAGGCGGGCCCGGTGCAGTGTCCACAGCACCCCCTCGTCGGCGACGAGCAGGCACTTCACGCCCAGCTCCGTGGCCCGTACGGCGTCCTCGACACAGCCGGCGACGGCGTCGTGGCCGCGGGCGCGCAGTCCGGCACCCCGTGAGTCGGTGCGCGTGGAGCCGCCGATGTCCCAGGTGCCGCGCGGGCCGGTGAACAGGCAGAGCTCGATGTCGCGTTCGTTCGTCGCGTCGACCATCTCGGCGATCTCGGCGTCGGTGAGCATCCACACGCCGCTGCCCTGGCTGATCCGGTGGATCGGCACGTCCAGCAGCGAGGCTTCCTTGAGGACGACGCCGAGCGCTTCGGGACCCTCGCACGAGGGGATCTCGGTGCGCCAGCGGCCGCCGCCCGGGAACGTGTGGGGCGAGGCGTCGGCGGGGGAGAGGTCGGGCGCACCCAGGCCGAGGGCGGCGAGCACCTGCTCACCGGGTCGGCGGGCTGCGGAAGCGTCGGTCACAAGCTGTCCTTCTGGTTCGAAATTTCGGACGAGGTTCGCGGCTCAAGGCGTGCGGGGCTTGGGTGTACGCCGGTACGGGGACCGTCAGGTTGCCCCCGTACCGGCGTACGTCTAAGGACGGAGCAGGACCTTGCCCACTTTCGGATCGCCGGATCCGACGAGCTCGATCGCCTGCGGGAACTCCGTCAGCGGCAGCTCGTGCGTGACCAGCGGCAGGGGATCGAGCAGCCCGGCCGCGAACACGCGCACCGTGTGCGCCCAGGCGTCCGGCGGCGCCCCGAAGACGGTGTGCACCTCCAGCTGCCGTACGACGAGATCGGTCGGGTCCAGCCCCTGCGCGCCCGGCGCCGGGATCCCGGTGAGGGCCAGCCGCCCACCGCGCCGCAGCAGGGCGGCGGAGACCCGCGCGGCGTCCGCGGACCCGGCGGTCTCGATGACGACGTCGAAGTCGTCGGGGAGTTCCTGGTCCTTGGTGCGGAAGTCCGTGGCGCCGTACTGCCGCGACAGTGCCTCGCGGTCGCGTCGCGTGCCCACGACCAGCAGCTCACCCGGCGAACCCGCCCTCAGGAACTGGACGGCGAACATCCCGAGTGTCCCGGTGCCCACCACGGCCACCCGCTCACCCGGCAGCGCGTTCGCCTTGATCGCCGCGGCGGCGATACAGGCGGCCGGCTCCAGAAGGGCGGCGGCGGTCAGGTCGCAGTCGTCCGGCAGGACGTGCAGCAGCCGGGCGGGGAGCGTCAGGGTGGCCGCCATGGCGCCGGGCTGGGTGAACCCGGTCTCCTCGTAGCCCGCGCCGCACAGCGTCGTCTCACCGGCGTGACAGCGGTCGCAGACCTGGCAGTTGCGGAAGCCCTCGCCGACGACCTTGCGGCCGACGAGCGAGCCGGGCACCCCGGCGCCGACCGCCGCGATCGTCCCGGACCACTCATGGCCGGGCGTGAGCGGGTAACGGACGTACCCCTCGGGCCGGTTGCCCTGGTACACCTCGCGGTCGCTGCCGCAGATGCCGACCGCGTGGACCCGTACCAGCGCCTCACCGGCCTCCGGCTCGCGCGGTGTGTGCGCGGCGAGCCGGTGCTCGCCGGGCGCCTCGATGACGACGGCGGTGCTCACTGCTCGGCGCCCTTCGGCCTGCGCTGCTCCCAGCCCTCGGCCCACAGGTCGAAGCGGGCCTGCTGCTGCGGGAACTCGGCGGCGGCGTCGGCGTCGAACTCCACCCCGAGGCCGGGGGCGTCGGAGAGGTGGAAGCAGCCGTCCTCCGGGTTCACCTGCGGCGCGCCCTTGACGACCTTCTTGATCTCCGCGTCGGCGAAGTCGTTGAAGTGCTCCAGGATCTTGAAGTTCGGGGAGGTGAAGCCGACCTGGAGGGAGGCGGCCGTGAGGACCGAGCCGCCGACGTTGTGCGGGGCGACGAGCACGTAGTGGGTCTCGGCGGTGGCGGCCAGCTTCCGCGTCTCCCAGATACCGCCGATGTGACCGACGTCGGGCTGGATGATGTCGGCGGCCTGGCTCTCGAAGAGCTCGCGGAACTCGATGCGGTCGTGGATGCGCTCGCCGGTGGCGACCGGGATGTCGACCTTGGCGGCGACCTTCTCCAGCGCCTTCAGGTTCTCCGGCGGGCAGGGCTCCTCCAGCCAGGCCGGCTTGAAGGGGGCGAGCTCGTGCGCGAGCCGTACGGCGGTGGCGGGGGAGAAGCGGCCGTGCATCTCCAGCATCAGCTCGGCGTCGGGGCCGATGGCGTCCCGCACGGCCTCGATGAGGGACACGGCGTAGAGGGTCTGCTCGTGGTCGAGCTCGAAGTGCCCGGTGCCGAAGGGGTCGATCTTCAACGCCCGGTACCCGCGCTCCATGACCCCCTGGGCGGCCTTGTGGTACGCCTCCGGAGTCCGCTCCGTCGTGTACCAGCCGTTGGCGTACGCCTTCACCTTGTCGGTGACCTTGCCGCCGAGCAGCTGCCAGACCGGCACCCCGAGGGCCTTGCCCTTGATGTCCCAGCAGGCCATCTCGATCACGGCGATACCGGACATCACGATCTCGCCCGCGCGGCCGTAGTCGCCGTACTTCATGCGGCGTACGAGGTCCTCGACAGCGAACGGGTCCGAACCGAGAATGTGGTTGGCCTCGGCCTCCCGCAGATAGCCGATCAGCGCGTCGGTGTGGCCCAGCATCCGGGTCTCGCCGACTCCGGTCAGCCCTTCGTCGGTGTGCACCTGGACGTAGGTCAGGTTGCGCCACGGCGTCCCGACCACGTGTGTGCTGATTCCGGTGATGCGCACGGCAGTTGCCCCTTGCTGCGTCGTCGGCTCAATTTGTCGTCACATCCGAGCGTGTTCGATATTTCGTCAGACGTTCGAAATGCTGACGTGACAGTAGGGAGATGGCGGTGGGGGTGTCAATGGGTCGCACGCATAACGGTTTCGACACTGCTTTCGATACGGATTTCGGGCGGCCCGTAGCGGAGCGTGGAGGGCGTCTCTGGCGTGTCGTGGCATATCCGTCAACTCGCCATGCGGGAAAGGTTTGTTTCCTACAGAACTTTCACAGCTGTGACTAGGAACTGTGCGTCTGCGGAACCTAGTCTTCCCGCGTCATGGACTACTGCCACCCGTGCCGACGGCACCTGAATGGCGCCCTCGCCTGCCCGGGGTGCGGCGCCACGGTCGAACAACCCCGGGTGTACGCGGGTGCTCCGAACCAGGCGTATCCGCAGATGGCCGAACGGCCCACGGCGGCGGGGGGCCAGGGCGCGTACGAGGGGTACGCGGGCGCGGGGCAGTACGGCGGCGGGTACGGCGCGAACGCGTACGGCGGGCACGCCTACGACGGCCGGTACGACGAGCGCCACGACGAACCGGTCGCTCAGCGGGCCGAGTCGGCAGCGGACACCGAGGACACCGCCCCGGAGGCCGAGCCGGTCGCCGCGGACGCGCCGGTCGGCGGACGGGCCGCGCGTCGGGCGGCGCAGCGGCGCGGCCGGGGACGCAGGCGCGGCCACGAAGAGCCCGGCGCGTACGCCGAGGACGACGAGTACGCCGAGCACGAAGCCGCCGGGCACGACGAATCCGCCGGGTACGACGACGAGGACGACGCGGACGACGTGGACCCGGACGAGGAGTCCGGGGCGGGCGGTGCGAGCCGTCGCGATCGCAAGGCCGCCGCGCACCGGCGCCGCCGTCGCCGGGTGTTGCTGGTCACCGCGGGGTTCGTCCTGGCCGCCGGCGGCCTGAGCCTCGCGGAACTCGGCATGGACGCCCCGGGCAGGAACTCCAGGCCGGCCGCCGCCGGGGACGAGTCGGCGGAGGGCGCGGCGGAGTCGGAGGTGTCGCCCTCGCCGGACACCACGGACGGGACCACCGGCGCGGGCGCTGGCCAGTCGTCGAAGGACCCCTCGGCCTCCCCGTCGGTCTCCAAGTCCCCCAAGGACAAGGACAAGAAGGACGAGGACGACAAGACCCCGACGAAGGACCCCCAGTCCTCGACGGCGGGCGGCGGCTCCGGCCCGTCCACCCCTGACCCGGCGCCCACCCCCACGTCCGCCGGGGACCCGACCCCGACGACGGAGCCGACCACCTCGGACCCGACCCCGGACCCGTCACCGTCGGAGACGTGCAACCGGTTCCTGTGGTGGTGCACGTGAGGTCGTAGTTCGGGTGCGGGCCGGTGGGGGCTGGTCGCGCAGTTCCCCGCGCCCCTGAAAGGGCGCTGCGGCAACGCCCCTTCTTTGGGGGCGCGGGGAACTGCGCGACCAGCCACGACGCACCCGCAGACACAATCCGGCCATGGTCACCATGCCAGCCGCCCCAGCGCCCGCCAGTCCACCGGAGGTCTCGCCTCGGGTACCCCCGGCCGGTCGCGCGGTACGCGCACGCGCAGGGCGCCCGGCATGACGCGGCACACCACGGGGGCGGGCAGCTCCAGGGCCTCGCCGTCGACACCGACCGGGACGTCGGGCGCGTCGGCGTGGACGACCACCTCCTCCGCAGCCAGTGAGATCAGTCCGCGCGACTGCTGGCCGCGCAGCAGCCCGGCCGCCTGGGCGGCGTTGTCGACGCTGACCCCGAGGACACCGAGGGCGCCGGAGTCCAGCCGGGGCCGCCGGCCCAGACCGGCGGCGTCGCCGAGGCCGTACGGGTTGTTGCTGATCAGCACCCCCTGGGGAGCCTCGATGGCCACCTGCCCCGCCCGCACGGTCAGCCGGGGGCCCATGTGATGGGTGAGCAGGTCGGGGAGCTCTCGCAGGACGGTGCGCACCTTGTCGTCGCGGTACGCGGGGCTGCGCACCACCGTCGCGTACGCCCCGAAGGACGCGGTGTTCACGAACACGCGCTCACCGATGAGGCCGAGGTCGACGCGGAGTTCGACCCCGTCGGTCAGCGCGTCGAGGCACTTCGAGGGGTCGTCCCGGTCGAGGCCGAGGTCCATGGCGAAGTGGTTGCGGGTGCCGGCGGAGATCACCATGAACGGCAGACCGTGCCCGGCGGCCACCCCCGCCACCAGCGCCTGGGTGCCGTCACCGCCCGCGACCCCCAGCAGGTCGGCCCCCTCGGCCACGGCCCGGCGGGCGAGCTCCTCGACGTCCTGGGGATGCTCCGGGTCGAGCACGACGACCTCGGCGCCCCGGGCCCGGGCCTTCGCCACGAGGTCGAACCTGCCGACCTTTCCGCCGCCCGAGCGGGGATTCATGATCAGGTACGGCGCCTTGGGCGGGGGCGTCGAACGCTGCCGCCGCTCCGGGCGCCCGGCGTCCGCGGCGAGGGCGGCCCGCCCGATCAGCGCGGCCACGGCCCACAGGGCGAGGGCCGACAGCACGGCCCACAACAGCCCCACGATCGCGTAGGCCAGCAGCACCGCGCCCGGTGTCAGCAAGGCGAGGGCGGCGGCGAGCACCCGCACCAGGCCCCGCCGGGAGAGGGTCCACCACAGCGCGGCAGCGGTGACGACGAGCCCCGCAAGACCGACGCCCAGCAGCCCGAGGCTGCTGACCCCGGCCGCGGCCAGGACCAGCGCGAGCGCACCGGCGGCGACGAGCAGGGCCAACCGCGCCGCCCATCGCCCCGCCGGGGCCCGATCGGCCGGGCCGGACGCCTGACCGAGCCTCCGCTCACCGCCCACGGACACATCCCACCGCTCACCCCTCGGCCCCACATCACCTGCACGGGGTGATCCGCCGGGGGATGTGCCGCGGCGGGTCATCCGGCGTCCGCGGGTTCGCCGTGGCTGGTCGCGCAGTTCCCCGCGCCCCTGGGGCACTGCAGAACCCGCCACCCGATTCGCCGGCCCAGGCCAACCGTCCTCGTCAGCCGCGGTTCAGCAACGCCTCAGGGGCGCGGGGAACTGCGCGACCAGCCACAGCGGACCGGCACCCGAACGACGGCCTACTGCGGCACGTCCCCCCGCGGCCCCTCCAGCGAAGCGCCCAGCATCCGCCGCAACAGATCCCGCAGCGCCAGCCGCTCCTCCTCGGACAGCCCCGCAAGCGGCTCCCGCGCGAACCGCAGCGACTCACGCAGCCCCCGCGCCACCGTCCGCCCCTCCTCGGTCACCGCCGCCAGCTTCACCCGCCGGTCCGCCGGATCCGGCCGCCGCTCCACCAGCCCCCGCGCCTCCAGCCGGTCCACGATCCCGGTCACGTTCGACGGCTCGCACCGCAACCGCTGCGCCAGCTTGCGCATCGGCAGCGCCTCCAGCGACAGCAGGCTCAGCAGCCGCGCCTGCGCCCCGGTCAGCGTGTGCTCGGCGGCGGCCTCCTCGTACTCCTCGTGGTAGCGGGCCACGACCGCGCCGATCAGATCGACGACTTCGAGGGTCAGTTCATCCGGACGGCGGGTCTTGTGTGGAGTGGCCATGCTCTCAGGGTACTCCCGTTACTTGACATCCTGAAATATTCAGGAGCATGGTTGTTTCAGACACTGAAGTAAATCTGGCAGTACCTCTCTCGCAGTACACGGAAAGGCGCACCCCCCATGAGCAACCGCGAATGGCACCTCCTCTCCCGCCCCGTCGGCTGGCCCAAGGCCGAGGACTTCGCCCTGGTCGAGACCGAGGTGCGGACGCCCCGCGAGGGCCAGGTGCTCGTACGGAACAAGTACCTCTCCGTCGACCCGTACATGCGCGGACGCATGTCGGCCGCAAAGTCGTACGTCGCGCCGTTCGAGCTCGGCAAGGTCATGCAGGGCGGTGCCGTCGGCGAGGTCGTCGCCTCCAACGCCGAGGGCTTCGCGGTCGGCGACCACGTCCTGCACTTCCTCGGCTGGCGCGAGTACGCGGCCGTGGACGCGCAGAACGCCGTCAAGGTCGACCCGGACGCCGCGCCCCTGTCCACCTACCTCGGCGTCCTCGGCATGACCGGCCTCACCGCCTACGCCGGCCTGTTGCGCACCGCTTCCTTCAAGGAGGGCGACTCCGTCTTCGTGTCCGGCGCCGCCGGTGCCGTCGGCAGCCAGGTCGGCCAGATCGCCAAGCTCAAGGGTGCCTCGCGGGTCATCGGCTCGGCCGGCTCCGACGAGAAGGTCAAGCTCCTGGTGGAGGAGTACGGCTTCGACGCCGCGTTCAACTACAAGGACGGTCCGGTGGGCGAGCAGCTGCGCGAGGCCGCTCCCGACGGCGTCGACGTCTACTTCGACAACGTCGGCGGCGATCACCTGGAGGCGGCCATCGGCTCCCTCAACCAGGGCGGCCGTATCGCCGTCTGCGGGATGATCTCCGTCTACAACAACACCGAGCCCGCCCCCGGCCCGAAGAACCTCGCCCGCCTCATCGCGACCCGCGGGCGCATCGAGGGCTTCCTGGTCGGCGACCACTACGACCTCCAGCAGCAGTTCGTCCAGGAGGTCGGCCCCTGGGTCGCGTCGGGGCAGCTCAAGTACCGCGAGACCGTCGTCGAGGGCATCGAGAACAACCTGGAGGCGTTCCTCGGGGTCCTGCGCGGTGACAACACCGGAAAGATGATCGTCAAGCTCTGACGGTCCGGGGCGTCTTCTGCGATTTTCCGGTATGCGGTAACTTCTTTCCGAAACCGTCGTCGATCGTGGGCGCGAGTCGCGGCGGACCGAGGAGGAGAAGACACCGCATGTCCAGCACCCCCATTGGTCGTTCTGAAGTCCTGTACACGGCCGTCGCCACCGCCGAGAACGGCCGCGACGGCCGGGTCGCCACCGACGACGGCAAGCTCGACGTCGTGGTGAACCCGCCGAAGGAGATGGGCGGCAGCGGCGCCGGCACCAACCCGGAGCAGCTGTTCGCGGCCGGCTACAGCGCCTGCTTCCAGGGCGCCCTCGGCGTCGTCGCCCGCCAGGAGAAGGCCGACATCTCCGGCTCGACCGTCACCGCGAAGGTCGGCATAGGCAAGAACGACGACGGCTTCGGGATCATCGTCGAGATCTCGGCGGCCATCCCGAACGTCGACGCCGCCACGGCCAGGGACCTGCTTGAGAAGGCCCACCAGGTCTGCCCGTACTCGAAGGCGACGCGCGGCAACATCAGCGTGACGCTGTTCTGACGCCGTTCGTTGCGCAAGCGGAGGCCGCACCCCTGGACGTGGGGTGCGGCCTCTGTCGTCGTCCGTCAGCCCGCCAGGGCCGCCCTGTGCACCGTCCTGACGAACCGCTCGTTCTCCGGCGCCGCCCCGCCCGGACAGGCGAACCGGCGCCGGGTGTAGCCGTAGGCGAGCCCGCCGCGGGGGTCCGCGAAGGCCTGGGAGCCGCCCGCGCCGCTGTGGCCGAAGGAGCCCGCGCCCAGGTACGGGTAGACGTAGTCGGAGATCGCCTGGAAGCCCAGGCCGAAGGACTTGTGGATCCGGGCCACCAGGTCGTAGCCGGTGGAGTGGATCTGGCCGACCTCGGCGATCGTGTCCGGCTTCAGCAGCGGCGGGCGCTCGTCCACCTCGCTGATCGCCGCCGCGTACATCCCGGCCAGCCCGCGCGCGGACGCCACGCCACCCGCCGAGGCCGGCCCGCTCGCGCGCACGGCACGGGAGTTGGGGTAGTCCACGAGCTCGCCCGCCCCCGGCACATGTGTGTTGTAGGCGATCGAGGCCAGTGTGTGCGGCCCCGTCGGCGTCGCGTCCAGCACCGCCTGCTGCTCCGGCGTCGGTGCCATCGGCTGCACGGAGCGGTAGCGCGGCTCCAGCGCCTCGGGGAGTCCGAGGTGGAACTCCAGGCCGTACGGCGCCCGGATCCGCTCCTCGTACACCTCCTGGAGCGTACGGCCGGTGGCCCGGCGTACGACCTCGCCGACGAGCGCGCCGATGACGAACGCGTGGTAGCCGAAGGCCGTGCCCGGCCGCCAGAACGGCCGCTGGTCGGCGAGCCGCTCGGCGATCGCGCGGTCGTCGGCCAGCTCGGACCCGGTGAACCCGGCGTCGAGCCCGACCACCCCGGCCCGGTGCGAGAGCAGATCGCGCAGGGTCAGGCCGCCCTTGCCCTCGGCCCCGAACTCCGGCCAGTAGTACGTGACCTTCCGGTCCGGCTCCAGCGTGCCCTCCTGGACGAGCAGCGCGACCACGAGGAACGCGGCGCCCTTGGTGGAGGAGAACACACCGTGCAGGGAGTCGGCCTCGCAGCCGTCACCGGCCCACAGGTCGACGACCTTCCGGCCGTGCACATAGGCGCACAACTGTCCCTCGTAGTCGGGAAGTTCACCTGCCACGAAGGCGGCGAACTCCGCGCGTACCGGCTCGAAGCCGTCCGCGACCGTGCCGTGGATCTCTTGCGTCATCCGCTCTCCTCATCTGCTGGCGCCGGCCTGGGCTTCCCGAGATCGGTACGGCGAGGTGTACCTGTTCGACTCAACCGCAACAAGAGGCAGTCGGTGTCACGGATGCCCCGGACGGCGCAACTCCGGGCAGGCGGAGGGGGCATGCTGTGGGCACCGGGTGTGTGCGAGCGACCCACGAAGGGGAGATCCCATGGCAACGATCCCTCCGCTGCCCAGCAGGGACGATGTACTCCGCATGGCGCGCAGCACGACCGACATCACCGGCCAGCTCCTGGACACGGCCGGGAACCTCACCCGGATCGCGCTCAACACCTTCGACCCCAGGGACGGATCGGGCGCCGAGGTGCTGCGCGTCCTGCGGCAGACCACCGCCGAACTGGCCGAGGCCAGCGCCTCCCCGCAGGCCCAGGAGGCCTTCTACCGCATCGTCGAGACCCTGACCCGTCTCGGTACCAGCGGGGCGCCCCTGGCCGTCCACCCGGTGAGCGAACCGGCACAGGCCCTGCTGGCGGCCCTCGGCGACAGCCTGCTGCCGGTGCTGGACGCGGTGGAGCCGGCGATCGAGGAGTTCGCGGCGGCGCTCGGCGAACTCGTCGAGGCGACCTCGCCCCTGCTGCCCGCGACGGCGGGCGTGGCAGCGGGCGCACTGCTCGCCCTGACGCCGCTGCTGCGCGGCGCCGCCGAGGTGCTGCGCGAGTCGTCCCCGGAACTGCGCCGGATCGCGGACGCGCTGACGGCCGCGCTGGCCCCGCTGATGCCGCTGCAGGTCGCCCTCGCCGAGCGGGCGGCCGCCGCCGGCGCGAACGTCGTCCGCGCCACCCTGCCGCCGCTGGCCGACCTCACGGAGGCAGCGGCGGCCACGGCCAAGGCCGCCCGCCCCGCCCTGATCGCCGGCGAGGAACTCCTCGTGGCCGGGCTGGAACGCCTCCAGCCGGTGCTGCTCGCCGGGGCCTCGCACGCGGGACGCCTGGCACGGGGCGTCGCGATACGGGTGTCCGCGGCGGTGAACCCGGCGGCGGAACCGGGGGTCGTGGTGGCCATGAGCCCGGCGTAGCGGCCACGGTGACCCGGCCCCGAAGCGGCTGTGACTGAGGTGTGACACGCCCCGACTAGAGTGCGGTGCATGCGCGATCTCGGTGCCGGTTTCAGGTATTTCCTCAAGGGCCAGCGATGGGTGGCCCGGCACGGCAAGCAGTACGGCTTCGGACTGATCCCGGGCCTGATCACCCTGGTGCTCTACGCGGGCGCGCTCGTCGCCCTCGCGCTCTGGGGCCAGGACTTCGTGTCCTGGTCCACGCCGTTCGCCGACGACTGGTCCAGCCCCTGGCAGGGCCTGTTCCGCGGCTTCCTCACCGCCGTGCTGTTCACCCTGGGCCTGCTCCTGTCGGTCGTCACCTTCACCGCCGTGACGCTCCTGATCGGCCAGCCCTTCTACGAGAACCTCTCCGAGAAGGTCGACCGGGACGTCTCCCCGGACGGCACGGCACCCGAGTCCGGCCTGCCGCTCTGGCGCGAGCTGTGGATCTCGGGCCGCGACAGCCTGCGGATCGTGCTGCGCGCCGTCCTCTGGGGCGTGCTGCTCTTCGCCCTCGGCTTCGTCCCGGTCGTCGGGCAGACGGTCGTACCGGTGGTCGGCGTCGTGGTCACGGGCTTCTTCCTCACCGAGGAACTCACCGCCGTAGCCCTCCAGCGCCGCCGCGTCGAACTCCGCGACCGCCTCACCCTCCTGCGCTCCCGCAAGACCCTGATCTGGGGCTTCGGCACGCCCCTCGCCGCAGCCTTCCTGATCCCCTTCGTCGCGGTGTTCCTGATGCCGGGCGCGGTGGCGGGGGCGACGCTGATGGCGCGGGAGCTGCTGGGTGAGGAGACCCGGGAGGAAGCGGCGCCCGCGCCCGACCGGCAGAGCGTCAGCTGGTGACCGGGCTGCCGGCCGCCACCTTCAGGATCGTCCGTACCTGGGCGATGATGTCCAGCCGGTTCCGCACGAACTCGAGGTCGGTCACCGACCCCGTCGCCGGGTCGGTGTTGCCCGCCCCGAACTGCAGCACCGGCGTGTGCACATGCCCGCCCGGCAGCGTGTCGTGCAGCCCCAGCCGGTCCCGCAGCAGCGTCGCCCGGTAGGCGATCTCGTTGGACAGGTAGTCCCCGCCGCCCCCGGCCCGCGCGGTCGAGCCCGGCGTCGGCCCGTCCGGCCGCACGACGGCCTGTGTCCCGCCCGCCGGGATCTCGGTCACGCTGGTGTTGTCGTACACCGGGAACCGCCCGGTGTCCGCGGCGACGATCTCGGCGTACGGCAGCGTCGTGGTCGTCCACTGCGGCTGCGAGGCCGGGTCGTCGACCGGCACGGTCCCGGTGCGGGAGACGTTCTCGTTGTCCCCGAAGCCGCCCCGCCAGGCCCCGTTGGTCCGCTCGACGTCGAACCGCCCGACCCGGCCCTGGCTCACGGTCGTGAACAGGTCGGCCTGCTTCAGATACGGCCGCAGCGTCCGCTCCACCGTGCCGTCGGCGAAGTCCCGCCAGCGCACCGGGAACACGGCCGTCTCGACCCGGGCCGGCCCGTCCGGCGTCTCGATCACCGTGCCGTCGAGGGCGAGCGCGGTGGCCCCGGACGGGTTGGAGATACGGATGTCACGGTCGAGCGTGAACGGATCGAAGCCGGTGAGCAGGATCCGCCCGACCCCCTTGCCGTGCGGGAGCCGGATGTCGCTCTGCCCCCGTGAGGTCCGCTCCAGCGCGTCCAGCAGCGCGCCCCGCTGCCCGTCGCTCAGCCCGAACCCCGGCTCGAACGTCCGCACTTCGCGCGTCATCGCCAACCGCGCCCAGTACAACGGCCGGTCGTCGTCCCGGCTGAGGTCACCCCCGGCCGGCCCTCGCCCCTGCGCCCGGTCGACGGCTCTGCGCCACAGCGCCGACCCCGTCCGCTCGACGACATGGCGGGCCTGCGCGTACGAGTGCGCCGCCCCGAGGTCGCGGGCGAACCGCGCGGCCGGGGCGTCGAATCCGGAGCGGCGCAGTATCTCCTGGGGCACGGCCCTGTCGAGCCGTTGCTCCTCGACGGTCGGCGGCGCTGCTTGAGTCCCGGCGGCAGCGGTACCCGCCGTCGGGGCCGAGAGTCCGGCCAGCAGGGCCAGTCCGAGGACGCCGATCCGAACACGTATGGAATTCAAAGGACTTCCGGTCCTTCCGTCACGGTGGGGGCGCATCAAGTGCGTCGTGCGGGACGCCGGAAGTATCGCGTGACGGGAGTGGTCTACGCCATGGCGCCGGACATCTTCACTGCCGTGCACCGCCCGCGCCGGGCCGCCCACGGTCAGTCCGTCCCTTCCCGCCTCTCTCCCAGCAGGGTGAGGAAGTCCCGGAACGCGCCCGGCATGTCCACCGACTCCGGGTCCAGGAGCCACTGGTACTGCAGACCGTCCATCACGGCGACCAGCAGCGGAGCCGTACGCTCCGGGGTCAGTCCGTTCGGGAGCCGGTCGCCGTACTCGGCGCGCAGCATCTCCGCCATGTTCGCCCGGACCTGGAGATAACGCCCGGTGAAGTAGGCGCGCGCCGGATGACCCTCCGTCACGCTCTCGCCGAGCAGGGCCGAGAAGGTCTGGATGATGCCGGGCCGCATCGCGTTGTACTCCACCAGCGAGGCCAGCAGGTCCATGCGCCAGCGCGTGTTGGGCACCGCGTCCCACTGGTCCCGCTCCTGGAGCACGGCGACGAGCAGCGCGTCCTTGGTCGGGAAGTAGTGCAGCAGCCCCTGCTGGGTGAGCCCGACCCGCTCCGCGACCGCGCCCAGGCTCGCCCCCCGGTAACCGCGTTCGGCGATCACCTCCAGGGCCGCCCGCACGATCTCGGCGCGGCGCTCCTCGCTCCTGACCCTCGCGTTCATGGCGTCACCGTACGACATCGACGTACCCCGAATATTACAGCAAGATAACGAAACCTACCGGTCTACAGGTGACCGATGCAGGATGGAGGCACACCAGGCACGCGACGAGGAGGCACCGCCATGGCGGGAAGGCGCACCCAGGACGATGAAGCACGTGAGGCGGTCGTCGAGGCGGCCCTCGCCCGGCTCGACCTCGACGCGAAGGCGCGGCTGCTCTCCGGCCAGGACATGTGGACCCTGCCCGCGCTCCCCGAGATCGGCCTGAAGTCCCTCGTCATGTCCGACGGCCCGATCGGCGTCCGGGGCGTGCGCTGGACCGCCGACGACCCGTCCGTCGCGCTGCCCTCGCCCACCGCGCTCGCCGCGACCTGGGACCCGGCCCTCGCCCGCCGCGCCGGCACCCTCCTCGCCCAGGAGGCCCGCCGCAAGGGCGTGCACGTGCTCCTCGCCCCGACCGTCAACCTCCACCGCTCCCCGCTGGGCGGGCGCCACTTCGAGGCGTACAGCGAGGACCCGTATCTGACGGGGACGATCGGCGCGGGCTATGTGAACGGCGTCCAGGCCGGCGGCGTCGGCACCACCGTGAAGCACTTCGTCGCCAACGACGCCGAGACCGACCGCTTCACCGTCGACAACACCGTCAGCGAACGCGCCCTGCGCGAGCTGTACCTGGCGCCCTTCGAGATCATCGTCGAGAACGCCCACCCCTGGGGCATCATGACCGCCTACAACACGGTCAACGGCACGACGATGACCGAGCACCACCACCTCGTGAACGAGATCCTGCGCGGCGAATGGGGCTTCGACGGCTTCAACGTCTCCGACTGGACGGCCGCCCGGTCCACCACCGGCGCCATCGGGGGCGGCCTCGACGTCGCCATGCCGGGTCCGCGCACGGTGTACGGCGAGCCCCTCGCCCTTGCCGTGCGGAACGGCGAGGTCGCCGAGGCCGAAGTCGACGAAGCCGTCCGCAACGTCCTGCGGCTCGCCGCCCGCGTCGGCATCCTCGACGGCGCCGAGCCCGTGGTCACCGACCTCCCCGAGACCGTCGACGGCCGTGCCCTGGCCCGCGAGATCGCCCGCCGCTCCTTCGTCCTGGTCCGCAACGACGGCGCCCTCCCGCTGCCCCCGAACGGCACGGTCGCCCTCATCGGCGCCGCCGCCCGCGACGCCCGCGTCCTCGGCGGCGGCTCCGCCACCGTCTTCCCCGCCGCCGTCGTCTCCCCGCTCGACGGCCTCACCGCCGCACTCCCCGAGGGCTCCCTGACCTACGCCGTCGGCGCCGACCCGAACACCGAACTCGCCGTCGCCGACAAGGGCTTCGAGCTACGCGCGGTGTGCCGGGACACGGCCGGCGACGTCATCGGCACGGGCTCCGCGCCAAGCGGCCACATCCAGTGGATGGGCTCCGACCTCCCCGAGGGCGTCACCCACGAGGCCCTGCACTCCGTGGAACTGACCGGCACCTTCACCCCACGCGAGACCGGCGCGCACACCTTCGGCATCAAGGGCTTCGGCGGCTTCAAGCTCGTCATCGACGGCACCACCTACTACGACGACGTCCAGCGCCCGGCCAAGGACGACCCCTTCATCACCTTCTTCGGCGCACCCGTACCGCGCGCCCAACCCGAACTCACCGCCGGCGAACCGGTCGAGGTCTCCCTCACCCATCTCGTCGAGTTCCCCGAGGACGTCCCGATGAAGGTCGTCGGTTTCACGCTCGCCCACCAGGAGCCGCAGCGCGACCCCGACGAGCTGATCGCCGAGGCCGTCGAGGCAGCCCGCCGCGCCGACACGGCCGTCGTCGTGGTCGCCACCACCGACCGCGTCGAGTCCGAGGGCTTCGACCGCACGGACCTGAGGCTCCCCGGCCGCCAGGACGAGCTGGTGCGGGCCGTCGCCGGCGCCAACCCGAACACCGTCGTGGTCGTCAACTCCGGCTCCCCGGTGGAACTGCCCTGGCGCGCGGACGTCGCCGCCGTGCTGCTGAGCTGGTTCCCCGGCCAGGAGGGCGGCGCCGCCCTCGCGGACGTCCTCACCGGCACGCACGAGCCGGGCGGCCGGCTGCCCACCACCTGGGGATCCCTGGCCGACGCCCCGGTCACCGAGGTCGTCCCCACGTCCGGCGAGCTGCCGTACACCGAGGGCGTCTTCATCGGCTACCGCGCCTGGGAGAAGGACGGCCGGCTCCCCTCGTACCCCTTCGGGCACGGCCTCGGCTACACCGACTGGACGTACGAGTCCGCCGAGGTCAAGGGCGGCACGGTCACCGTCCGCGTCCGCAACTCCGGTGAGCGCGCCGGGCGCGAGGTCGTGCAGGTCTGTCTGGCGCCGAGCGAGCCGGACGCCGACCGGCCGGCGCGGTGGCTCGCCGGGTTCGCCGCGGTGGAGGCGGGGCCGGGGGAGCGGGGCGAGGCCGTCGTCGAACTGCCACGCAGGGCGTTCGAGGTGTGGGACGAGAAGACCAATTCGTGGACCTTTGTGAAGGGTTCGTACGAGATCCAGGTGGGGCGCTCGATCGCGGACCGCAGGCTCACGGCGACGATTAACGTCTGACCCGGGAGAAGTACCCAGGAACAGCCCCGGTCCAGGACCCTGACAACACCTGGACCGGGGCTCGTGGGTTTCGCCGCAGTTCAGCGCGCCGAGAAGCCGTACACCGTCTCCGACCGGAACACCTCGCCCGGCCGCAGCACCGTGCCCGGGAAGTCCGGCCGGTTCGGGGAGTCCGGGAAGTGCTGGGTCTCCAGCGCGATGCCGTCGCCCGGGGCGAACGGCTCGGGCAGATGGTCGGCGGTGTAGAGCTGGAGGCCGGGCTCGGTGGTCGCCACCGTCAGCGCCCGCCCGCTCGACGGGTCGTACAGCTCGGCGACCTCCTGCGCGCTCGCCGTCACGCCCTTGTCGAGCACGAAGTTGTGGTCGTACCCGGAGCCGACCTTGCGGGCCTGCCGGAAGTCGAAGCGGGTGCCCTCGACCTCGTCCAGGGCGCCGGTCGGAATGAGGTCCGCGTCGACCGGCGTGAACCGGGAGGCCGCCAGCCGCAGTTCGTGGCCGCCCGCGCCGCCGGACCCGGCCCCGGCGAGATTGAAGTAGCTGTGGTTGGTCAGGTTCACCACGGTCGGCGCGTCCGTCACCGCCTCGTACGTGATCCGCAGCGCCCCGCCGGCGTCCAGCGTGTAGGTCACCGAGACCTCCAGCCGGCCCGGGAAGCCCTCCTCGCCGTGCGGGCTGACCCGGTCGAGCCGCAGCCCGTGCTCGACCGGGGTCACGTCCCACACCCGCTTGTCGAAGCCGCGCGCGCCGCCGTGCAGGGAGTTGGGCGGGGTATTCGGCTCCAGCGCGTACGTCAGGCCGTCCAGCGGGAAACGGCCGCCCGCGATCCGGTTGGCGTACCGCCCGATGAGGGCGCCGAGATAGGGCCCCGGGTGGGTCAGATAGTCGTCGAGCCCGGCGAAGCCCAGCACCACGTCCGCCCGGTGCCCCTCCCGGTCCGGCGCCTCGAGCGACTGCACGATCCCGCCGTACGACAGCACCCGCACCCGCACACCCGCGCGCTCCAGGGTCCAGCGGTGAACCTCGGTGCCGTCGGAAAGTGTGCCGAAGTGTTCGCTCATGAGCGGAACACTAGTTCGTCACCGTCCGGTAGGCGATCTCGGCCAGCCGTGCCTGACCGTCGACACTCGGATGGAACCAGTCCCACCGGCTCAGCTGCCCGGTGCCGAACCGGAAGTCGTACACCGCGCCGTCATCGAAACGACACCGGCGGTCCTTCTCGCAGACCTCTTCCAGCACCTCGTTGTACGCCTCGACCCGCCCCTGCACCGTCGCGCGCCGCTGGTTGGACTGCGTGGTCAGGGAGTCGGGGTCGCTCAGCATCGACGGGCAGATGCCGAGCTTCCACACCTGCTTGCCCATCGGGTCCGTACGCCCCTGTTCCCACAGCCGCTTCAGGTTCGGCACGCTCGCCACGAACACCTGGGTCTTCGGCAGCGACTCCCGCAGCGTGCTCATCGCGTCCTCGAACTGGGTCCGGAAGTCGGCCACCGAGGTCATCGCGTCGACCGACGCACGGCAGGCGTCGTTCGCCCCCGCCATCACCGCCACCAACTCCGGCCTGCGGGTCGCCGCCTGGGCCATCTGCCCGGGCACGTCCGCCATCCGGGCCCCGGTCACCGCGTAGTTCCAGCTGCTGCGGGCCGCCTTCGCCTTCCCCAGCAGCCGTACCGCCAGGCTGTCGACCTGCGGGCTGCTGCCGGTCGCCCAGGAGACCTCCGGACAGTCCGAAAGCACCGAACAGGCGTCGAAGCCGGTCGTGATGGAGTCACCCACGGCCGCGATCGAGGCCGGGGAGCGGTCCCAGGCCGGCGTCGGCCTCGGCGACGGCCGCGCGCTCCTCGCCTCGGTCCCGGACGGCTCCGGAGAGTTCCCGCCCACGGCGTCACACCCGGCGACACCCACAACGGCCGCACTCACGACGGCGAGAACAGCGCGCGAGACGTGCCGCCGCTTCCGCATGCCCGGTCCATCCCCTCACTCGGCGCTGTCACCGTTTCCAACCCATGACAACGCGCGAGGGTTCCCACCCCGCTCATGCAACGGCTCACACCCGTACAAGCGTCCCCCTGGGTGAATGGCGGGCGTTTGACGGCACCTGGACGGACGGTACGTCACACTCCTTGCGCCGCCGCACGGTAGCCTCGCCATCAACGTGGTCGCCCGGCCACTATCGTCCGCCAGTTCGCAAGATGTCCGCTCTGCCCGGAGGTCCCGGTGACGACACGTGGAGTTCTGTACGTGCACTCCGCGCCGCGCGCGCTGTGCCCGCATGTCGAGTGGGCCGTCGCCGGGGTGCTCGGCACGCGCGTCAACCTCGACTGGATCCGGCAGCCCGCCGCGCCCGGCACCTGGCGCTCGGAGTTCTCCTGGCAGGCCGAGGCGGGCACGGCCTCCAAGCTGGCCTCCGCCCTGCGCGGCTGGCACCTGCTGCGCTTCGAGGTCACGGCCGAGCCCTGCCCCACCGCCGAGGGCGAGCGCTACAGCTGCACCCCCGAACTCGGCATCTTCCACGCGGTGACCGGCATCCACGGCGACATCCTCATCCCGGAGGACCGCCTGCGCGCCGCCCTGGCCCGCTCACAGCGCGACGAGACGGACCTGGAGGCCGAGATCGCCAAGCTCCTCGGCAAGCCGTGGGACGACGAACTGGAACCCTTCAGATACGCGGGCGAAGGCGCCCCGGTCCGCTGGCTGCACCAGGTCGTCTAGAGAGACCTGGCGAGCAACGCCCTTGTTCTTCAGGGGCGCGGGGAACTGCGCGATCAAGCCCCACCGGCTCGCACCGGGCCGACAACAGACAGCGAAACGGCGAGTGGCCCGCCCCCAACCCGGGGTGCGGGCCACTCGCCGTTCACGGCAAGAAATCAGACCGTCCTGAACGCCAGCACAACGTTGTGCCCACCGAACCCGAACGAGTCGTTCAGCGCGGCGATCCGCCCCTCGACGGGCAGCTTCCGCGCCTCACCGCGGACGACGTCGGCGTTCGCCTCGGCCTCCGGGTCCAGGTTCTCCACGTTGATGGTCGGCGGAGCCACCCGGTGGTACAGCGCGAGCACGGTCGCGACCGTCTCCACACCACCGGCGCCACCGAGCAGATGACCGGTCATCGACTTGGTCGCGGACACCGCGAAGTGGTCGGCGTCGTCCCCGAACACCTTCCGCAGCGCCTTCAGCTCGGCGATGTCACCGGCCGGCGTCGACGTCGCGTGCGCGTTGACGTGCACGATCTCCGCCGGGTCCAGGTCATTGCGGTCCAGCAGGTTCTGCAGGGCGTGGCTGATGCCACGGCCTTCCGGCTCCGGCTGCACGATGTCGTGCGCGTCGGCGGAGATGCCCTGCCCGACCGCCTCGGCGTACACCCGGGCCCCGCGCTTCGCGGCGTGCTCGGCGGACTCCAGGACGATCACACCGGCGCCCTCACCGAGGACGAAGCCGTCGCGGGCGACGTCGTAGGGACGCGACGCGCCCTGCGGGTCGTCGTTGTTCTTGGACATCGCCATCATGTTGCCGAACGCGGCGATCGGCAGCGGGTGGATGGCCGCCTCCGTGCCACCCGCGACGACGACGTCGGCGCGGCCGGTGCGGATCATCTCGATGGCGTAGCCGATGGCCTCGGCGCCCGAGGCGCACGCGGATACCGGCGTGTGCACGCCCGCACGGGCGCCCACGAGCAGGCCCACGTTGGCCGAGGGGCTGTTCGGCATCAGCATGGGCACGGTGTGCGGGGAGACGCGGCGAACGCCCTTCTCCTTGAGCACGTCGTACTGGTCGAGCAGGGTCGTCACGCCACCGATGCCGGAGGCGATGACCGCGCCGAGGCGGTCCGGGTCGACGTTCCGGTCCTCGCCGGCCTTGGCCTCGAAGCCCGCGTCGGCCCACGCCTCCTTGGCCGCGACCAGCGCGAACTGCGCCGAGCGGTCCAGCCGGCGGGCCTGCGGCCGCGGGATGACCTCGGTCGGCTCCACGGCTACGGGCGCGGCGATACGGACCGCCTGGTCGGCGGCCCACTCCTGCTCCAGGGGCTTGACGCCGGACTTGCCGGCGATCAGGCCCTCCCAGGTAGAGGCTGCGTCGCCACCCAGCGGTGTGGTTGCGCCGATACCGGTGACGACCACGGTGCGATTGGTCGGGCTCACGGGAATTCTTTCTCCAACGGATACGAGGATTCAGCGGCGCCACCGCCGGGTGGCGGGGCAGGCAGCCCCAGGGGGATCGGAGGATCAGCCCTGGTGCTTGAGGATGTAGTCGGTCGCGTCGCCCACGGTCTTGAGGTTCTTGACGTCCTCGTCGGGGATCTTGACGTCGAAGCGCTCTTCGGCGGCGACGACGACCTCGACCATGGACAGCGAGTCGACGTCCAGGTCGTCGGTGAAGGACTTGTCCAGCTGGACGTCCTCAACCGGGATGCCGGCGATCTCGTTCACGATGTCGGCGAGACCGGCGACGATCTCTTCCTGAGTGGCGGCCATGTCGGCGCTCCTTCGTAGATATCTCAGAGGGTTTGGCGCCCGCCGCGGCAGCGGCAGGTGGTGCGTTTCCCGTGCCGGCTCACATGATCCGGCACGGAGTGCCTAGGGGAGAGTAACGACCGTCGCGGCGTACACGAGACCCGCCCCGAATCCGATGACGAGCGCGGTGTCGCCGCTCTTCGCCTCGCCGGTCGCCAGGAGCCGCTCCATCGCGAGCGGGATCGAGGCGGCCGAGGTGTTGCCGGTGGTGCGCACGTCGCGGGCGACCGTGACGTGTTCCGGCAGCTTGAGTGTCTTCACCATCGAGTCGATGATCCGCTCGTTGGCCTGGTGCGGAATGAAGACGTCCAGTTCGTCCGGGGTGATCCCGGCCGCGTCCAGCGCCTGCTGGGCGACCTTCGCCATCTCGAACACGGCCCAGCGGAAGACCGCCTGGCCCTCCTGGGTGATCGCGGGGAACTTCTCGACCGAGCCCTCGCGGTAGTCCGTCCACGCCACGGTCTGCTTGATCGTCTCGGACTTGTCGCCCTCGGAGCCCCAGACGGTCGGGCCGATGGCGGGCTCCTTGGCGGGGCCCACGACGACCGCCCCGGCGCCGTCACCGAACAGGAAGGCCGTCGCGCGGTCCTCCAGGTCGGTCAGGTCGGACAGTCGCTCGACGCCGATCACGAGGACGTACTCCGCGGAACCCTCGACGATCATGCCCTTGGCGAGGGTGAGGCCGTAGCCGAAGCCCGCGCAGCCGGCCGAGATGTCGAAGGCGGCGGCCTTGTTCGTGCCGAGCTTGTCGGCGATCTCGGTGGCCACGGCCGGGGTCTGCTTGAAGTGCGACACGGTCGAGACGATCACGCCGCCGATCTGCTCGGCGGAGATCCCGGCGTCGGCGATGGCCTTGCCGGACGCCTCGATCGACATCGCGGCGACGGTCTCCTCGTCGTTCGCCCAGTGCCGCGTCTCGATGCCCGAGCGCGAACGGATCCACTCGTCGGACGAGTCGATCTTCTCCAGGATCACCTCGTTGGGCACCACACGCGTGGGGCGGTAACCGCCCACGCCCAGGATGCGCGCGTACGGGTGGCCCTTGCTGGGCTTCAGCTTCGCCATGCTCCGGGCTCCTTGTCAGGCGTGCTCTGCGATGAGCTCGCGAGCAGCGTCCAGGTCGTCGGGGGTCTTGAGAGCCAGGGTCTTCACACCCGGCAGCGCGCGCTTGGCCAGACCGGTCAGCGTGCCGCCCGGGCACGCCTCGATCAGGGCCGTGACGCCGAGCTCCTTGAAGGTCTCCATGCACAGGTCCCAGCGGACCGGGTTGGCGACCTGCCCGACGAGCCGCTCCAGCACCTCGGCGCCGCCGGCCACCGTCCTGCCGTCCTTGTTGGAGACGTAGGTGACCTTCGGGTCGGCCGGGCTGAGCTCCTTGGCGGCCTCGGCCAGCGCGTCGACCGCGGGGCCCATGTGATGCGTGTGGAACGCGCCGGCGACCTTCAGCGCGACGACCTTGCGTACGCCCTCGGGCTTGTCCTCGTTGAGCGCGGCGAGCTGCTCCATGGTGCCCGCGGCCACGATCTGGCCGGCGCCGTTCATGTTCGCAGGGGTCAGACCCAGCTTCTCCAGGTGCGCGACGCTCACCTCGGGGTCGCCGCCGAGCAGCGCCGACATGCCGGTCTCGGTGATCGCGGCGGCCTCGGCCATCGCCAGACCCCGCTTGCGCACGAGGGTCAGAGCGGCGGTGTCGTCGAGGACGCCCGCGTAGGCGGCGGCGGTGATCTCACCGACGCTGTGGCCGGCGACGGCACCGGGGGCAATGTCACCGAGTGCCGCGGCGGACAGGAGGCCGGCCGCGACCAGCAGCGGCTGCGCCACGGCGGTGTCCCGGATGGCGTCGGCGTCGGCCTGCGTCCCGTAGTGGGCGAGGTCCAGTCCGATGGCGTCCGACCAGGCACCGAGGCGGTCGGCGGCACCGGGCAGTTCGAGCCAGGGGGTCAGGAAGCCGGGCGTCTGGGCGCCCTGGCCGGGAGCGACGAGTACGAGCACTCTCACACTCTCTCTTGGGGACGGGCAGCGCCGCCCGTGGGGACAAGGACGAAGAACACGAGGGGGTTTTGTGGGGCCCCGACAAAAGCCTAGAGCTGAAGATCGCCGTCGACCAGACGCCCCAGGATCAGCGCGATCCGCAAAGTGAACGCGGAGCGTACATCGGACGGCGACCAGCCGGTGACGTCAGTCACACGTCGAAGCCGGTAGCGCACGGTGTTGGGATGCACGAACAGCATCCGCGCCGCACCCTCCAGACTGCTCGCCTGTTCGAGATAGACGGAGAGCGTCTCCAGCAGAGCGGACCCGGCCTCCTCCAGCGGTCTGTAGATCTCCTCCACCAACTGCTCGCGCGCACTCGGATCGCCCGCGATGGCACGCTCCGGCAGCAGATCGTCGGCGAGCACCGGCCGGGGGGCGTCCTGCCAGGCGGAACACGCCTTCAGCCCGGCCGCCGCGGCCTGCGCGGACCGCGTCGCGGCCAGCAGATCCGGTACGACGGGGCCCGCGACCACGGGACCGGCGGCATACGGCCCGATCAGCGACTTGGCGACCGCGAGCGGATTGTCGCTGCCGCCCGCGATCACGACCAGCCGGTCCCCGAGCACCCCGGTCAGCACCTGGAGCTTCGCGTGCCGGGCGGCCCGCCGGATGGCCTCCACGGTCAGCTCGCTGTCCCCGTCGGGCGCCGTCCCGAGCACCACGCACACATGGTCAGGAGAGTTCCAGCCGAGCGCCGCGGCCCGTGACACGGCCCCCTCGTCGGCCTCGCCGCTGAGGACGGCGTTGACGACGAGCGACTCCAGACGCGCGTCCCAGGCACCGCGTGCCTCGGCGGCCTGGGCGTAGACCTGCGCGGTGGCGAACGCGATCTCCCGGGCGTAGACCAGCAGTGCCTCGCGCAGCACGCTCTCGTCGCCGGGCGCGGCGACCTCGTCGATCGCCGACTCCATGACCTCGATGGTGGTGCGCACCATCTCCACGGTCTGGCGGAGGGTAATGGCGCGGGTCAGCTCGCGGGGCGCTGTTCCGAAGACGTCGGTGGAGATGGCCTGGGGCGCGTCGGGATGCCGGAACCACTCGGTGAAGGCGGCGATACCGGCCTGGGCGACGAGACCGATCCAGGAACGGTTCTCCGGGGGCATCGCCCGGTACCACGGCAGTGTCTCGTCCATCCGCGCGATGGCCTGCGCGGCGAGGGAACCGGAGGATTTCTCCAGCCGCTTCAGGGTCGCCGAGTGGGCATGGACGTCGTGCGCGGCGGCGGGGGACTTACGGGCTTCGGGTTCGGGCACGGGGACAAGACTGCCTTATCCGGACGCGAGTGCGTGCCGGAGGGTCGCGGCTGAGGCCCCCGCGGTGCGGCTACCGTGGTCCCCGTGATGGATGTACGGCGCGCCGCGGAGCGCTATCCGGGAGGGGATCCGGCCTCGGGCATCGAGTCACGCCACGCCTTCTCCTTCGGCCCGCACTACGACCCCGACAACCTCCGCTTCGGCGTGCTGATCGCCTGCAACGAGGAGCGGCTCGCGCCCGGCGCCGGCTTCGACGAGCACCCGCACAGCCACACCGAGATCGTGACCTGGGTCGTCGAGGGGGAGCTCACCCACCGCGACTCCACCGGTCATGAGACCCGGGTCGGCCCCGGGGACGTCCAGCGGCTGAGCTCGGCGGGCGGCGTGCGGCACGTCGAGCGCAACGACGCCGATACGCCCCTGACCTTCCTCCAGACCTGGCTGGCCCCGCTCACGCCGGGCGGCGAACCGGCGTACGAGATCGTCCACGGCATCGCCGACTCCACGCCGTACGCCGTCCCGGAGGCGGGCGCCCTGCTGCATGTACGCCGGCTGGGCGCGGGGGAGCGGACGGCCGTGCCGGACGGGGCGTACCTGTATGTGCATGTGGTGCGCGGTGCGGTGCGCCTGGACGGCGAGGAGCTGGGCGCGGGGGACGCGGCGCGGATCACGGATGCCAAGGACGTGGAGGCCGTCGGGGTGAGCGCGGCGGAGCTGCTGATGTGGGAGATGGCCGGGTAGCGGGTGTGACGGGTGAGGTTCGAGATGCCCAAGTGGTCGGGGCAGCGTCAAATGGAGGTCTGAACCCGCCCGGCAGAGAAGAGCCGAGCCCATGGCAAGACGCGAGACCGAGGGGGGACGGGGCGACGCCCCGAAGAAAGGGGGGCTGCGACGGCTCGGTGAGTGGTGTGCCCACCACTTCGTGATCGTGATCGTCGCCTGGGTCGTGGCGCTCGGTGTGCTCCAGGCTCTCAACCACATCCATGGCGGGGAGTACTCGGACAACTTCGCCCTGTCCGACGTGCAGTCCGAGAAGGGCCTCGACGTCCTCAAGGCACACGATCCGCAGGCCGGGGGCTACAGCAGCCAGATCGTCATGCACGACGCGGACAAGCCCCTGACCTCGTTCGGCTCACAGATGTCGACCACCGTCTCCGACCTTCAGAAGCTGCCGCACGTGCTGAGTGTGCAGAACCCGCTGGAGGCCACCTCCTCGAAGGTCGGGCCGCTGTCCTCGGACGGCAAGACCGGCTACATCACCATCCGCTTCGACGAGCAGCCCTCCCTGCTCGGCGACAGCTATCTGAACGGCGTCGACAAAGCCGTGGAGCCGCTCAGACAGGCCGGCGTGGACGTCGAGTACGGCGGATCGCTGGGCGAGCTGGAGCGGCCCGCCGGCAACGACCGGATCAGCGAGGCGATCGGGTTCGGCGTCGCCATCGTCGTCCTGCTGATCGGCTTCGGCAGTGTGATCGCCGCCTTCCTGCCGCTGATCTCCGCCCTGATCGCCGTGGTCGGCGGACTGGCCTGCCTCGGGCTGCTCGCCATCGCGTTCACCTTCGCCACGGTCTCGCCCACCCTGGCCACGATGATCGGCCTCGGCGTCGGCATCGACTACGCCCTCTTCCTGCTCACCCGGCACCGGCAGAACCTCATGGACGGCTCCGACCCCGTGCGGGCCGCCGGTCACGCCGCCGCCACCTCGGGACGCGCGGTCCTGGTCTCCGGCACCACGGTGATCGTCGCCCTGATGGGCCTGTGGGTGTCCGGCGTGAGCTTCATCGGCCTGCTCGGCGTCGCCGCGGCCGTCACGGTCGTCTCCGCCGTCCTGGGCGCGCTGACCCTGGTCCCGGCGCTGCTGGGGCTGGTCGGCCGCAACGTCGACCGCTGGCACGTGCGCAGGCCCATCGCCGAGACCGAGGCCGGGGGCGACACCTCCCAGGGCACCTGGCACCGCTATGCCAAGCGCGTGGAGCACCATCCCTGGCGGTATCTGTCCGCCGGCGTGGTCACCGTCGTGGTGCTGGCCATCCCGGTCTTCTCGATCCAGCTGGGGCACATCGGCGACGGCGCCGACCCCACGTCCTTCACCGACCGGCGCGCCTTCGACCTGATGACGGACGCCTTCGGCGCGGGCTCCAACGGGCCGCTCACCGTCGTCGTGGACCAGACGAACGTACCGGAATCGCAGCGCTCGGACCTGGCCTCGAAGACCCAGCAGGCACTGAACGACGCGTCCGGGACCTCCTTCGTCAGCCCGCTGCAGCCGACGCAGGACGGCGACGTCCTGGTCGGCACGGTGTACTCGTCGGTGTCCCCGCAGAACAAGGACACCACCGACCTCGTCAACCGCCTCTACGACCACACGCTCCCCGACGCGGCCTCCGGCACCGACGCCAAGGGCTACGTCACCGGGACCACGGCCGCCCAGGTCGACTTCCGCAACATCGTCGCCGAGCGGCTGCCGCTGATCATCCTCGTCGTGGTGGGCCTGGCCTTCCTGATCGTCCTCGCGGTCTTCCGCGGCCTGCTGGTCGCGGTGAAGGCGGCCGTCCTCAACGTCCTGTCGATCGCGGCCTCGTACGGCGTGGTGGTCGCCGTCTTCCAGTGGGGCTGGGGCGGGCCCGCGCTGGGCGTGCACGGCAAGGTGCCCATCGAGAGCTATGTGCCGATGATGATGTTCGCCATCATCTTCGGCTTGAGCATGGACTACGAGATCTTCCTGCTCTCACGGGTGCACGAGGCGTGGCTGCGCACCGGGAACGCCGAGGACTCGGTCGCCCACGCGCTGGAGATCACCGCCCGGGTGATCACCTGCGCGGCGCTGATCATGGTGAGCGTCTTCGCGGCCTTCATCATCAGTGACAACATCGTCGTCAAGATGCTGGGCCTGGGACTCGCCGTCAGTGTGCTCATCGACGCCACGGTGGTCCGGCTGCTCATGGTGCCCGCCGTGATGACGCTGCTGGGCAAGCACGCCTGGTGGACGCCCCGCTGGCTGGACAGGATCCTGCCGCACATCGACACCGAGGGCGCCGGCGAGAAACTCGGCGCGCTGCCGGAGCCCGGGTCGCCCCGGGACAAGTGACCGGGCCTACAGCCCGGCCAGCACCGCGTCCGTGAACGCCGGCCACACCTCGACCGCCCACGGCCCGAACGCCCGGTCCGTCAGCGCGACGCAGGCCGCGCCCGCCTCGGGGTCGATCCACAGGAAGGTCCCCGACTGCCCGAAGTGCCCGAAGGTGCGCGGCGAGGACGAGGCGCCCGTCCAGTGCGGGGCCTTGCCGTCGCGGATCTCGAAGCCGAGGCCCCAGTCGTTGGGGTTCTGGTGCCCGTACCCCGGCAGGACGCCCTTGGTCCCCGGGTACTGCACGGTCATCGCCTCGGCGACGGTGCGCGGGTCCAGCAGCCGGGGCGCCTGCACCTCCGCCGCGAACCGCAGCAGGTCCTCGACACTCGACACGCCGTCCTTGGCCGGGGAGCCCTCCAGCGAGGTGGCCGTCATGCCCAGCGGCTCAAGGACCGCCTGCCGCAGATACTCCGCGAACAGAATGTCCGTCGCCTTCGCGACATGGTCCCCGAGCTGCTCGAACCCCGCGTTGGAGTACAGCCGGCGCTCCCCGGGCGGAGCCGTCACCCGGTGCTCGTCGAAGGCCAGCCCCGAGGTGTGCGCGAGCAGATGCCGCACCGTCGACCCCTCGGGTCCGGCCGGCTCGTCGAGCTCGACCGCGCCCTCCTCGTAGGCGACGAGCACCGCATAGGCGGCCAGCGGCTTGGTGACGGAGGCGAGCGGGAAGCGGTGCGCGACCGGCCCATGGGTGCCCAGTACGGTGCCGTCCGCCCGTACGACACCCGCCGCCGCGGTGGGCACGGGCCAGTTCTCGATCAGTGCGAGGCTGCTCAAAGACATGCGCTGAGCCTATGCGGCTCTCAGATATGGCCGCATCGAGGGCAACGCCCCCAGGGGCGCGGGGAACTGCGCGACCAGCCCCCACGGCGCGGCAGCCCAACCGACACCCTGACCGGGCACTTCCGGTTTTCTTACCGTTCCGGCTTGCTTGGAGCGCACTCCAAGGTCATAGCGTTGAGGTCATGACGGTGATGGAGACCACGAGTACCAGGACCGACAGCTGCGCCGCCCCGCCGCACCCCCACCGGCGCCCGGCAGGCCAGGACAGCTACACGATCAGCGAGGTCGTCGCCTTCACCGGTCTGACGGCCCACACCCTGCGCTGGTACGAGCGGATCGGTCTGATGCCGCACGTCGACCGCTCCCACACGGGCCAGCGCCGCTACAGCAACCGGGACCTGGACTGGCTCGACCTCGTCGGCAAGCTGCGGCTGACCGGCATGCCCGTCGCCGACATGGTCCGGTACGCCGAGCTGGTGCGCGAGGGCGACCACACCTTCGGTGAGCGCTTCGAACTCCTTGAGACGACCCGGCGTGATGTCCTCGCCCGGATCGCCGAGCTCCAGGACACGCTCGCCGTGCTCGACCGGAAGATCAGTTTCTACGCGGACGCCGGGCGTCTGTACGAGCAGGAGAAGACGGAGAAGGCTGGATGACCGACAGCAGGATCGCGACGGCACGACTGGGCGCAACCGGACCCGAGGTCGGTGTCCAGGGCCTCGGCTGCATGGGCATGAGTTTCGCGTACGGCCCCTCGGACGCGGACGAGTCCAGGGCGACCCTGGAGCGGGCCCTGGAGCTGGGCGTCACGCTGTACGACACGGCGGACGCGTACGGGGCGGGCGAGAACGAGACGTTCCTCTCCCCGTTCTTCCGGGCCCACCGCGACGAGCTGGTGATCGCCACGAAGTTCGGTCTGGCGATCCACCCGGACGACCCGACCAAGCGGATCATCCGCAACGACGCGCCCTACATACGCCAGTGCGTCGAGGCGAGCCTGAAGCGCCTGGACGTCGAGGCGATCGACCTCTACTACATGCACCGCCGCGATGTGAGCGTCCCCCTGGAGGAGACCGTCTCCCTCATGGCGGACCTGGTCCGCGAGGGCAAGGTCAAGCACCTGGGCCTCAGCGAGGTGACGGCGGCCGAGCTGCGCACCGCGCACGCCGTGCACCCGATCGCCGCCGTGCAGTCCGAGTGGTCGCTGTTCAGCCGTGACATCGAGGCCAAGGTGGTGCCGGCCGCCCGTGAACTGGGCGTGGCCCTGGTGCCGTACTCCCCGCTGGGCCGCGGCTTCCTCACGGGCTCCTTCGCCAAGGCCGAGGACCTCACGGCCGGCGACTTCCGCCGCCAGCAGCCCCGCTACACCGGCGAGAACGCCGCGGTCAACGCCGCCCTCCTGGCCCCGATCCGCACGGTCGCCGAGGCCCACGGAGCCACGCCGGGCCAGATCGCCCTGGCCTGGGTCCAGCAACGCGCCGCGGTCCACAACCTCCCGATCATCCCGATCCCGGGCACCCGCAAGCCGTCCCGCGTCGAGGAGAACACGGCTGCGACCCGGATCGTCCTGACCGAGGAGGAACTGGCGCTGCTGGAGCCGCTCGCATCAAAGGTGGCCGGAGACAGGTACGCAGACATGCGCTTCGCTTCGGCCGGCCGAGAGTAGGAAGACCCGCCGGGGCGGAGAGGCGCGGCCTTCCGAGGCAGGGAGACGCGGCGCTCAGAGGCGCCGGGATCTGCAACTCCCCAAGGGGCGCGGGGCTGTATCGATATGCGGCTCCGCCGCGTGGGCGTGACCAGCCCCCACCGACCCGCAGCCGCCGACACACCGCACATACCCCGGCAGACGCGGAGCGCTAAAGCTCCGCCAACAACTCCGCCTTCTTGGACGAGAACTCCTCGTCCGTCACGAGCCCCGCTTCATGCAGCTCGCCCAGATGCCGGATCCGCTCCGCGATGTCGGCCGGATCGCGCCTCGGCGCACTGGCCGGCACCGCGGCGACCGGCCCACTCCTGCGGACCGCCGAGAGAACCGCCGCCGCAAACGGCAACGACTCGTGCACCGGCCCGTATCCGAGCCCGAACACGACGGCCGCCGGATCCTGATCCGCCTGCGCGGGCTGCGCGTCCGCCGAGTCCCGCCGCAGCAGCCGTAGATGTCCCTCGAACACCTCCGGCGACCGCCACTCCACGCCACTCAGCTCGGCCACGGGGAAACGCTGATCGCCGGCCTTCCACTTCGCCGAGGACGCACCCGTCCAAAACCACCTGAAACGGACCATACTGCCGTCAAAGTATGCTTTCGCGTCATACGCCTTGAAATGCATCGGCGCATCCGGCGCCCCCACGAGGAACTCCTCGGCCGGCCCGGACTCCGTCAGCTGCGCCCGCAGTTCGTCGCCGTAGTACTCCGCCAGAGTCTCCCGCTCCGCCGGCAGCACCAGCCGGTACGGATCGCCGCTCTCCTTCAACTGCCCGGCCGCCGCCTCCAGCAGCGGATCCGCGCCAGGCCTGGGCTCGATGCGCAGCGCCACGGTCCCGCGTCGGCCCGGCGTGAGCGTCACACCGGCGATCGCCGCAAAGGGAACACGACGCTCACCCAGCGCCTGAAAGAGCTTAGGTGTTCGAATCCCCCGTTCGTAACGGATGAGCACGGAGTCGGACTCGAACTCCCAGGCGGCATGAAATCCGGCCAGTACGTCACCCATGCGGCTCATCGTATGCGGCACGTGCTCCTCCGTCGCCACCCCGCGCACACCGCAATTCCTGCGCCTCTACGCGCGTCCGGCCGGTGCCGTGTCGGACAAACCCGCCCGACAGGCCTCGGCATCCTGCGCGCAGCGCACCGCGTGGTACGCGCCAACCCCGATCTCGGCGAAGTTCGCCACACTCTCCGTACCCGGCTCGAAATAGCCGCCGTGGCCCTTCGCGTCCCACGCCGACAGCACCCGGGCGCCGAACGCCGAGGACACCGGGTCCTCGCCGTGTCCCAGCCCGCCGACCTCCAGATACGGCACGTCCTGCACCCAGTCGTCCGCGTCCCGCATCGCCCACACATTCGCGGACGTACCCAGCTGGGAGGCCTTCGCGACCCGCATCCCGGGGCTGCCCGCCACCGCTATGTCGGCCACCCGCCGCGGCAGCTCGGGTGCGGCGAGGCCGCACAGCACCGAGCCGTAGCTGTGGCAGAAAAGGGAGACGGGCGAGCTGCCGGGCAGTCCCCGCAGCAGCGCGTTGAGACGTACGGCACCCGACTGGGCCCGCATCGCCGTGGCCGAGTCGATGCCGAGCCCGTTCGGCGCGGTGTAGTCGGCCCAGGCGATCACGGCGGTGCGCGTGGTCGGACCGGCCTCGCGCTCGGCCGCGTACAGCGACTCGGCCATGCCGACCGGTGCCGTGTACTTGCGGTTGGTGCGCTGGAAGGTGAGCAGGTCGGTGTCGACACCGGGGACGACGACCGAGATCCGCTCGGCCCTGGTCAGATCTCCGAACACCTCGGCGGCGCGCCCGGAGCCGTCCGGGTCGAAGGCGAGGATGTGCCGGTCCGGGTGCATCATCGCCTCGAAGCGGTGCATACGGCGGCCCGCCTCGCGCTGCCCTTCGGGCGTGAGCCCTTTGTCGTGCATGCGTTTGCGCTCGACCTTGCGGGCGTCGTCGAGTGCGACGCGGTTCGCGCGGTAACGCAGTTCGACCGGCGCGCCGTTCATGTTGCCCACCGCGAGCGAATAGCGGTCGACGAGGGTCGTGCGCTGCGCGTCGGTGAGCGAGGCGAAGAACCGGGCGAGCCGCGTGGGGGAGGAGTCCGCGGCCGGCAGCCGATGCCCGGCGATACTGCCGTGCTCCCAGGCACTGAGCGAGGCCTGGAGCGGAGCGGTGCTGCGATGGTGGCGCAGAGCGGTCCAACCGGTGGTCGCCAGCATCACGAACACCACGGCCAGCGCGAGAAGAGCGCGCCAGACGTTCAGTTGCGGGGAGGTATCGAAGGAAGTCACTGGGAGGACACACTAGGAGAACGGGAGGGTCTCGCGTTAACCAAGTGACAGGTATCACGTTTCGATCACAGCGCTGCGAACACGCCCATGACCTCAGCGTGTTCGCCAGCTGTCGCTGAGTGCGGGGCCCACCTGCTCGAGATACGAGACGGTCAGTGCCCGCATCGCGTCGAGGCTGAAGTCCTCTCCCGTGCTCCACTGACGCTCGGTCAGCCGCATGACCCCGCCGAACACGGCCACCGTCAGGCGCGGCCGCGGATCCGTTTCGAGGTCGACACCCTCGCGCTCGGCGAGGATGACGGCGATGGCCTCCTCGACCTCGACGGACTTGCGCAGATGGGCGGCGAGCAGCACAGGTGTCGACTCGACGACCTGGTACATGCGCAGATACAGCTCCACCGGCGCGACGGCCTCGATCACGTCGTTCAGCGTGTCCCAGCCCTCCAGGACCGCCTGCCGCAGCGCCTCCATGGGCGGCTCGTGGAGCGGGCGGGCGCGCACCGCGTCCAGGAAGTGCGCCACCGTCATGTCCTGGAGCGCGAGTGCGGCCTCCTCCTTGCCGGCGAAGTAGCGGAAGAAGGTGCGCTGCGACACGTCGACGGCCGCGGCGATGTCGTCGACGGTCGTGTGCTCGTAGCCCTGGCTGGTGAAGAGCTCCAGCGCGGTACGCAGCAGCGCGTCCCGGGTGCGCTGCTTCTTGCGTTCGCGCAGTGTTTCCATAGGTGTCAGTTACCGACTTGTGAATTGGTTTGTCAATTGTCAGCGGCTGTCATTAACCTCGAACACATGACTAGTCAGACCACCATCGACAAGACGGGGTCGGGGGGCGACGCGCCGGCACTCCCGGCGGACGCGACACCGGGCAAGGGACTGCGCGGGCACCCTTGGTTCACCCTGATCACCGTCGCGGTCGGGGTCATGATGGTGGCCCTCGACGGCACCATCGTGGCCATCGCCAACCCGGCCATCCAGAAGGACCTCGGCGCCACCTTCGCCGAGGTGCAGTGGATCACCAACGGCTACTTCCTCGCCCTCGCGGTCTCCCTGATCACCGCGGGCAAGCTCGGTGACCGCTTCGGGCACCGCCAGACCTTCCTGATCGGCGTGGTCGGCTTCGCCGCCGCCTCCGGTGCCATCGGCCTGTCCGACAGCATCGCGCTGGTCGTCACCTTCCGTGTCTTCCAGGGCCTGTTCGGCGCGCTGCTGATGCCGGCCGCGCTCGGCCTGCTGCGCGCGACCTTCCCGGCCGAGAAGCTCAACATGGCCATCGGCATCTGGGGCATGGTCATCGGCGCCTCGACCGCCGGCGGTCCGATCCTCGGCGGTGTCCTCGTCGAGCACGTCAACTGGCAGTCGGTGTTCTTCATCAACGTGCCGGTCGGCATCCTCGCCGTCGTCCTCGGCGTGCTGATCCTGCTCGACCACCGTGCGGAGAACGCCCCGCGCTCCTTCGACATCCTGGGCATCGCCCTGCTGTCCGCCGCGATGTTCTGCCTGGTCTGGGCGCTCATCAAGGCCCCCGAGTGGGGCTGGGGCGACGGCAAGACCTGGGCGTTCATAGCCGCCTCGGTGATCGGCTTCGCACTCTTCGCCTTCTGGGAGACGAAGGTCAAGGAGCCCCTGATCCCGCTCGCGCTGTTCCGCTCGGTCCCGCTGTCCGCGGGTGTCGTGCTGATGGTCCTGATGGCCATCGCGTTCATGGGGGGCCTGTTCTTCGTGACGTTCTACCTCCAGAACGTCCACGGGATGAGCCCGATCGACGCCGGCCTGCACTTGCTGCCGCTCACCGGCATGATGATCGTCGGCTCCCCGCTCGCCGGCGCGATGATCACCAAGTTCGGCCCGCGGGTCCCGCTGGCCGGCGGCATGGCGCTCACCGCGATCGCCATGTACGGCATGTCCACGCTTGAGACGGACACCGGCAGCGGCATCATGTCGGTCTGGTTCGCCCTGCTCGGCCTCGGCCTCGCGCCGGTCATGGTCGGCGCCACCGAAGTCATCGTCGGCAACGCGCCCATGGAGCTGTCCGGTGTGGCCGGCGGACTCCAGCAGGCCGCGATGCAGATCGGCGGCAGCCTCGGTACGGCCGTCCTGGGCGCCGTCATGGCCTCCAAGGTCGACAGCGACCTCGCCGGGAACTGGACGGACGCCGGGCTCCCGGCGCTCACCCCGGCCCAGGAGGCCCAGGCTTCCGAGGCGGTCCAGGTGGGTGTGCCTCCGGTCGCACCGGGCACTCCGGACGCCATCGCCGCGAAGATCACGGACGTGGCGCACGACACGTTCATCTCCGGCATGAGCCTCGCCTCCCTCGTCGCCGCCGGTGTGGCGCTCGTGGCCGTCGCGGTCGCGTTCCTCACCAAGCGCGGGGAGAACGCGGAAGCGGGAGCGGGCGCGGCGCACATCTGACGCGCCCGAGGCGCCGGTTGGACTCGTCGGGAGGGATCCGGGCGTTGGTTCCCCTATCAGGGTGACAACGCCGAAGATCCCTCCCGATCGGCATTCGCCGCAGGTCACAGTGGGTCAAGCCAGGGCCTGCGGCGCGCTGCCGGAGGGGGTCAGCGCGCCGGGGCCCGGACATCGAGGCATGAAGCGCGTGCCGGGGGTACCCGCCAAGTCGAACGCCGACTCAGGGAGTTGACGATGGCAGGCTTCGGACACAGCACGCGCAGGCACCCCCGCTCACGTGGCCGGACGTGGTCACGGACCGGGCCGGACCGCGCGACTCTGGGGATCATCGGAGCCATCTGCGCGATCGCCGGTTTCTTCGTGCTGGGCATCATCCTCGGCCCGGTGGCGATCGCCTGCGGCTGGCTGTCCATGGGCCGCACCTGGTCCGGAGCCCGCCCCGTCCCGGCGTTGGTCGCGGTGGTCCTGGGTTCGATCGACACACTGCTGGCGATCATCTGGCTGGCGGGCGCGACCTCGCCGGGCGGCGGGTTGTTCTGAGCCGTTCTGGTGAACTCCGGTGCGGTAGCGCGCCCTGAAGGGGCGCGGGGAACTGCGCGTCCGGCCCCCACCGGCCCGCAGATGCATCACAGTCCTCGGGGCTGTACGTCCGAGGGCGGCTGCGGGTCCCTGGCTGATCGCGCAGTCCCCCGCGCCCCTGGGGCCGGCACGTTCACGTCGGCCCCAGCCACCGCACCCCCGGACAGCGCCGCGACCTCCGCCCGCAGTGCCCGGACCTCGTCCGTGAGCAACCGAATCGCCTCGGTCTGGCGGCGCTCCTCGACGTCGTCCTTCTCGAAACGGGCTATGAACCACGCGGCGATGTTCGCGGTGACCACACCGAGCAGGGCGATCCCGGAGAGCATCAGCCCGACGGCGAGCATCCGCCCCACCCCCGTGGTCGGGGCATGATCGCCGTACCCCACGGTCGTCATCGTCGTGAACGACCACCACACCGCGTCACCCAGCGTCTTGATGTTCCCGTTGGGCGAGTCCCGCTCGACGGAGAGCACGGCCAGGGAGCCGAACATCAGCAGCCCGACCACCGACCCCGCGACATACGTCGTCAGCCGCACCTGCGAGGCCATCCGGGCCCGTTGCCCGACGAGCAGCAGCGTGGAGACCAGCCGTAGCAACCGCAGCGGCTGCAGCAGCGGCAGCAGCACCGCGCACAGATCCAGCCAATGCGTCCGGACGAAGTCCAGCCGCCGCTCGGCGAGCGCCAGCCGGACCACGTAGTCCAGTGCGAACGCCCCCCACACCACCCACTCCACGGCGAGGCACACGTCCACCACCGCGCGGCTCGCGTCGGGCCGGACGATCGGCACCGCATAGGCCACCGCGAACGCCAGGGCCAGACCGAACAGCGGCCGTTGGGTATGCCGTTCCCAACGGATCTGCGCCACCGCTTGCTTCATGCGCGCATCGTAGGAAATGTGAAGGGGCGGTGCGCCCGCAGGTCACCCACCGGCACACCACCCCATGACGACGGCCGGCGCTACGCGTCGCCGCCCGCGGCCCCCGGGTCCGCCGCCGACACATCGAGCAGCTGGTAGCGGTCGATCGCCTGCTTCAGCGCCGACCGGTCCACCTTCCCCTCCTTGGCCAGCTCGGTCAGCACCGCCACCACGATCGACTGGGCGTCGATGTGGAAGAAGCGGCGGGCCGCGCCACGGGTGTCGGCGAAGCCGAAGCCGTCGGCGCCGAGGGACTGGTACGTCCCGGGCACCCAGCGCGCGATCTGGTCCGGCACCGAGCGCATCCAGTCGGAGACGGCCACGAACGGCCCCTCGGCCCCGCTCAGCTTCCGCGTCACATACGGCACCCGCTGCTCCTCCTCGGGGTGCAGCAGATTGTGCTCCTCGCACTCCACGGCGTCGCGCCGCAGTTCGTTCCAGGACGTCGCCGACCAGACGTCGGCCTTGACGTTCCACTCCTCGGCGAGGATCTTCTGCGCCTCGACCGCCCACGGGACTGCGACACCGGAGGCCATGATCTGCGCCGGGATCGACCCCGAGGTGCCCTCGGCGATCCGGTGGACGCCCTTGAGGATGCCCTCGACGTCGACGTTCTCCGGTTCGGCCGGGTGCTGGATCGGCTCGTTGTAGACGGTGAGGTAGTAGAAGACGTCCTCGCCGTGCGGGTGCTCGGCGTCGCCGCCGTACATCCGGCGCAGACCGTCCTGCACGATGTGCGCGATCTCGTACGAGTACGCCGGGTCGTAGGCGACACAGCCCGGGTTGGTGGAGGCGAGCAGCTGCGAGTGGCCGTCCGCGTGCTGCAGTCCCTCGCCGGTCAGGGTCGTACGGCCGGCGGTCGCGCCCAGTACGAATCCGCGCGCCAGCTGGTCCGACATCTGCCAGAACTGGTCGCCGGTGCGCTGGAAACCGAACATCGAGTAGAAGACGTACACCGGGATCAGCGGCTCGCCGTGCGTGGCGTAAGCCGAGCCCGCCGCGATCAGCGAGGCCGTGCAGCCGGCCTCCGAGATGCCGTCGTGCAGCATCTGGCCCTGCGGCGACTCCTTGTACGCGAGCAGCAGATCGCGGTCGACCGACTCGTACTGCTGGCCGAGCGGGTTGTAGATCTTCGCGCTCGGGAAGAACGAGTCCATGCCGAACGTGCGGTACTCGTCCGGCGCGATCAGCACGAACCGCTTGCCGATCTCCTTGTCCCGCATCAGGTCTTTCAGGAGCCGGACGAACGCCATGGTCGTGGCGATCGACTGGTGACCCGAGCCCTTCTTCACGGTCGCGTACGTCTTGTCGTCCGGCAGCGCCAGCGGCTGGGAGCGCACCACACGCGTCGGGACGTAACCGCCGAGCCCCTTGCGGCGGTCGTGCATGTACTGGATCTCCTCGGAGTCGCGCCCCGGGTGGTAGTACGGCGGCGCCCCGCTCTCGAGGTCCTTGTCGGCGATCGGCAGGTGCAGCCGGTCGCGGAAGCGCTTGAGGTCGTCGACCGTCAGCTTCTTCATCTGGTGCGTGGCGTTGCGGCCCTCGAAGTTGGGGCCGAGCGTCCAGCCCTTGATCGTCTTGGCGAGGATCACCGTCGGCTGGCCCTTGTGCGCCTTGGCCGCCGAGAACGCCGCGAAGACCTTCCGGTGGTCGTGACCGCCGCGGCCCAGGTGCAGGATCTGGTCGTCGGTCATGCCCTCGACCATCGCGCGCAGCCGCTGGTCGTCGCCGAAGAAGTGGTCGCGGATGTACGCGCCGGTCTCGGTGGCGTACGTCTGGAACTGGCCGTCCGGCGTGGTGTTCATCCGGTTGACCAGGACGCCGTCCCTGTCCTGCGCGAGCAGCGGGTCCCAGGTGCGGTCCCAGATGAGCTTGATCACGTTCCAGCCGGCGCCGCGGAAGATCGACTCCAGCTCCTGGATGACCTTGCCGTTGCCCCGCACCGGACCGTCGAGGCGCTGGAGGTTGCAGTTCACCACGAACGTCAGGTTGTCCAGGCCCTCACGGGCGGCGATGGACAGCTGGCCGAGCGACTCCGGCTCGTCCATCTCGCCGTCGCCGAGGAACGCCCACACATGCGACCTGGAGGTGTCCGCGATACCGCGCGCCTCCATGTAGCGGTTCATCCGCGCCTGGTAGATCGCGCCGATCGGGCCGAGGCCCATCGACACGGTCGGGAACTCCCAGAAGTCCGGCATCAGCCGCGGGTGCGGGTACGAGGACAGGCCGTACGGCGCCTTCGACTTCTCCTGGCGGAAGCCGTCCAGGTTCTGCTCACTGAGGCGGTCGAGGAGGAACGCGCGCGCGTAGATGCCCGGGGAGGCGTGACCCTGGAAGAAGACCTGGTCGCCGCCGTCGCCCTCGTCCTTGCCGCGGAAGAAGTGGTTGAAGCCCACGTCGTACAGCGAGGCGGAGGACGCGAAGGTGGCGATGTGACCGCCGACGCCGATGCCGGGGCGCTGGGCCCTGGACACCATGACCGCGGCGTTCCACCGGGTCGCGTTGAGGATCTTGCGCTCGATCTCCTCGTTGCCCGGGAAGAACGGCTCGTCCCTGGTGGCGATCGTGTTGACGTAGTCCGTGCTGCGCATCTCGGGCACGGCCACGCGCTTCTCACGCGCACGCTCGATCAGCCGCAGCATCAGATAGCGGGCCCGCTCCCGGCCGCGCTCGTCCACGGCGGCGTCGAGGGAATCGAGCCACTCCTGGGTTTCCTCGGGATCGAAGTCAGGAACCTGACTCGGAAGGCCGCCAATGATGATCGGGTTGCGATCTGATCCGGAAGCCACGCTGTTCCTTACCTGTCAGAGGGCCGTATTTCTGGGTGTCTGCACCGCTCCCCATCGTGTACCTCGGGGCGCCAAACGTCATCTCTACTGTGAGGTAACCGGCGCTTCGTGAACGGTGGAGTACCCACGCATGGTTCCCAAACGCACAAAGGGGGCAGATTGGTGTGGTGCGCGTCACCTTGAGACCATGAGGGTGTGCCTGGAGTTGCGGTGACACGTTCAGGATCGTCACCGTTTCGGCGGTCTGAACGGCCGGGTACTTGCGCGATCCGTCCCGCCCGTGTGGACTACGGCCAATGCTTCGCGCACGCGCGTGGCTGAGTTATTCCCAAGACATGATCAGGAGGCAACCCGTGAGCGCGACCGCGGACCACGCGGAGGAGCGGACGAGCCCTGCCGTCAGGCTGGGGTTCCAGCCCGAGCAGGTGGTCCAGGAGATCGGCTTCGACGACGACGTCGACCAGGAGCTCCGCGAGGCCATTGAGGAAGTCATCGGCGGCCAGCTGGTGGACGAGGAGTACGACGACGTCGCCGACGCCGTGGTGCTGTGGTTCCGCGACGAGGACGGCGACCTGACGGATGCGCTGGTGGACGCCACCACGTACATCGAAGAAGGTGGCTCGATCCTGCTCCTCACGCCGAAGACCGGCCGTGACGGCTACGTGGAGCCCAGCGACATCTCTGAAGCCGCGACCACGGCGGGTCTGTCGGCGTCCAAGAGCGTCAGCGTCGGCAAGGACTGGAGCGGCAGCCGTCTGGTGACGCCCAAGGCCGCCAAGTCCAAGAAGTAACCGGTGGCTGTGCCGGGTCGGGCCGAGGAGCCCGGCCCGGCCTCCTGCGCGGGGCGCGGTGGCCGCTGCATAGGGTGGGTTCCACCCGAACAGCCCCACCGAAGGGACATTCACGACGATGGCGATCCAGGTCGGCGACAAGGCCCCCGACTTCGAGCTCAAGGACAACCACGGTGCCACCGTGAAGCTCTCCGACTTCCGTGGTTCGAAGAACGTCGTCCTGCTCTTCTACCCCTTCGCCTTCACCGGTGTGTGCACCGGCGAGCTGTGCGAGGTGCGCGACAACCTCCCCAAGTTCTCCGACCGCGACACCCAGGTGCTGGCCGTCTCCAACGACTCCATCCACACCCTGCGCGTCTTCGCCGAGCAGGAGGGCCTGGAATATCCGCTGCTCAGCGACTTCTGGCCGCATGGCGAGGTCAGCCGCGCCTACGGCGTCTTCGCGGAGGACAAGGGCTGCGCGGTGCGCGGCACCTTCGTCATCGACAAGGAGGGCGTCGTCCGCTGGACCGTCGTCAACGCCCTGCCGGACGCGCGCGACCTCAACGAGTACGTCGCGGCGCTGGACACCCTCTGATCCCTCTGGTGACCGACACCTGTGATTCTTCGGCACCAAGCCATGCGAGCCACGGGAACCCGTCACTAGGATCGACACGTTGATCCGATATCAAACGCACGGCGGGGCTCCCCGCCCCTGGACACCAATGGAGGACTCGTGGGAGTCAGCCTCAGCAAGGGCGGCAACGTATCACTGAGCAAGGAGGCGCCCGGCCTGACCGCGGTCATCGTCGGTCTGGGGTGGGACGTCCGCACCACGACGGGCACGGACTTCGACCTCGACGCCAGCGCGCTGCTGCTGAACAACACGGGGAAGGTCGGCAGCGATGCCAACTTCGTGTTCTTCAACAACCTCAAGAGCTCCGACGGCTCGGTGGAGCACACCGGCGACAACCTCACCGGTGAGGGCGAGGGCGACGACGAGCAGATCAAGGTCAACCTCGCGGGCGTCCCGGCCGACATCGAGAAGATCGTCTTCCCGGTCTCGATCTACGACGCCGAGAACCGCCAGCAGTCCTTCGGCCAGGTGCGCAACGCGTTCATCCGCGTCGTGAACCAGGCCGGCGGCGCCGAGATCGCGCGCTACGACCTCAGCGAGGACGCGTCCACCGAGACCGCGATGGTCTTCGGTGAGCTGTACCGGCACGGTGCGGAGTGGAAGTTCCGCGCCATCGGCCAGGGCTACGCGTCGGGCCTGCGCGGCATCGCGCAGGACTTCGGTGTGAACGTCTGAGTTCAGCGACCGAGATGTGATCGTCCGGGACATCACTGGCCGAGTCAGGCGCCGTACCCCTCGGGTGCGGCGCCTGACGGTGCCCCCTTCGGGGTAGTGCAGGACAACCAAAGAAGCATCACGCGGGGAGGACCAGCATCATGGGCGTCACGCTCGCCAAGGGAGGAAATGTCTCCCTGTCCAAGGCCGCACCGAACCTCACTCAGGTGATGGTCGGGCTGGGCTGGGACGCGCGCTCCACCACCGGAGCCCCCTTCGACCTCGACGCCAGCGCGCTGGTGTGCAGCAGCGGTCGGGTACTGGGCGATGAGTGGTTCGTCTTCTACAACCAGCTCAAGAGCCCGGACGGCTCGGTGGAGCACACCGGCGACAACCTCACCGGCGAGGGCGACGGCGACGACGAGTCGATCCTGATCGACCTGTCCAAGGTGCCGGCCCAGTGCGACAAGATCGTCTTCCCGGTCTCCATCCACATGGCCGACGAGCGCGGCCAGACCTTCGGCCAGGTCAGCAACGCGTTCATCCGCGTCGTGAACCAGGCCGACGGTCAGGAGCTCGCCCGCTACGACCTCAGCGAGGACGCCTCCACCGAGACCGCCATGATCTTCGGCGAGGTCTACCGCTACCAGGGGGAGTGGAAGTTCCGGGCGGTCGGACAGGGGTACGCGTCCGGACTCCGCGGCATCGCACTCGACTTCGGGGTCAACGTCTCATAACGCGATATGAGCAAAACCCGGGCCCCGGTGGGGGGCGAAGGGCGGCCGACTAGACTTCGGGTTCAAAGTCTTCGTAAAGCCGAGTGCGGCGCGCGGGAGCCCCGTACACACAGGATTGGGTAGCCAGTGGTTCTGAAAACCTTCGGCTGGTCGTTCGCGGTCACCGCGCTCGGCCTGGTTGCAGCGGTCCTCTTCGGGGGGTGGACCGCCCTCGGCATCGTGGCGATCCTCTCCATCCTCGAGATCTCGCTGTCGTTCGACAACGCGGTGGTCAACGCCGGGATCCTGAAGAAGATGAATGCCTTCTGGCAGAAGATCTTCCTCACCATCGGCATCCTGATCGCCGTCTTCGGTATGCGGCTGGTCTTCCCTGTCGTCATCGTCGCGATCAGCGCGTCGCTGGGGCCGATCGAGGCGGTCGATCTCGCGCTCAGCGACAAGGACCGCTACCAGGAGCTCGTCACCGACGCCCACCCGGCGATCGCCGCGTTCGGTGGCATGTTCCTGCTGATGATCTTCCTGGACTTCATCTTCGAGGACCGGGACATCAAGTGGCTGGGCTGGCTGGAGCGCCCGCTGGCCAAGCTCGGCAAGGTCGACATGCTGTCGGTCTGCATCGCGCTGATCGTCCTGCTGATCTCCGCCCTGACCTTCGCGACCAACGCCCACCAGCACGGCGGCGCGCACGTCGACAAGGCGGAGACGGTCCTGCTCTCCGGCATCGGCGGCCTGATCACGTACATGATCGTGGGCGGTCTCTCCGGCTTCTTCGAGGACCGGCTCGAAGAGGAGGAGGAACGCGAGCACGAGGCGGAGGAAGCGGCCGAGCGCGCAGGCAAGCCCCGCTCCGCGGTCGCCCTGGCTGGCAAGGCCGCGTTCTTCATGTTCCTCTACCTCGAGGTCCTGGACGCGTCCTTCTCCTTCGACGGGGTGATCGGCGCCTTCGCCATCACCAACGACATCGTCCTGATGGCGCTCGGCCTCGGCATCGGCGCGATGTACGTCCGGTCGCTGACCGTGTACCTGGTCCGCCAGGGCACCCTCGACGACTACGTCTACCTGGAGCACGGCGCCCACTACGCGATCGGCGCGCTCGCCATGATCCTGCTGGTCACCATCCAGTACGAGATCAACGAGATCATCACCGGCCTGATCGGCGTCGTCCTGATCGGCTGGTCCTTCTGGTCCTCGGTGCGCCGCAACCGCGCGCTGGCGGCAGCGGAGGGAAAAGCGGCGGCCTCGGACGAGAAGACTGAGGTCTCGTCCGGGGTGTGACACCCCCGTAGGTGAGGAACGCTCTCGACGGGGCGGCCGGACGTCCGGCCGCCCCGTCGGTATTTCCAGTGAACGCGGGGCTTAGTGGGACGTGGGGGCGGAATGGGCTTCTTGGACGGGCTCTGGCGTGGCCGGGCGGCCGAGTTCGACTCGGGCAGCGCCTCGTCGAACTCGATCGAACTGACGAAACGGCACGACCGGGTCTCGCTCACCAAGCAGGGCGCGGCGACCGGGCACCTGCGGATCAACCTGACCTGGCGGATGCGGACGTCCGACATCGGGGGCTCGCAGCGGGAGAGTCTGCTGCGGCACCCCTTCAAGGCGCTCAAGCCGCCGGAGGTGCTCGGGCACAGCCAGAGCATGGTCAACGTCGACCTCGACCTCGGGGCGCTGTACGAGCTGACCGACGGGACGAAGGGCGTCGTCCAGCCGCTGGGCGGGTTCCTCGGCGACGTCAACGCGCCGCCGTTCGTGAAGCTCAGCGGGGACGACCGGTTCGGGTCGGCCTCCGGCGAGACGATGTACGTCAACCTCGATCACCGGGAGAACATCAAGCGGCTGCTGGTCTTCGTGTACATCTACGACCAGACGCCGGCCTTCGACCGCACACACGCCATCGTCACGCTCTATCCCAGCAACGGGCCCCGGATCGAGATCGGCCTGGACGAGCGGCACCCCCAGGCCCGGTCCTGCGCGGTCGTGATGATCGAGAACGTCAAGGGAGAGATCTGGGTCCGACGCGAGGTGAAGTTCGTGTACGGGTTCCAGGCGGAGCTCGATCGGTTGTTCGGGTGGGGGTTGCAGTGGGGGCGCGGGTACAAGTCCAAGGCGGAGCGCTGACACTGGGTCTTGGTCGATTCGCCTGAGAGCTCGGGGCCACTTGTCGCGGTGCGACTGCCGGTTTGTTGTGGCTTGTCGCGCAGTTCCCCGCGCCCCTAAAGGGGCGCTCCGGTCAGCGTCCGATGAATTGGGGCCCCTGGGGCGGCAGGCGGAAGTCCGGGGCTGCCACCGTCGTCACCGGGGGCGGATAGCCGTAGCCGGACTGGGCCATGGCCGGCTGGCTGGTGGGCTGGGGGTAGCCGTACGCCGGCTGCGTCGCGGGGGGCTGCTGGGGGTAGCCGTACGCGGGCTGCGGCGGGACCGTCGTGGTCGGCTGCTCCGGGGGCAGCGGCTGGGAGATCTCGGGTGTCTGCGCGTGGTCGTCCAGGGTCTCCGACTCGTCCACCGAGATGCCGTAGTCCGTGGCCAGGCCCTTGAGACCGTCCGAGTAGCCCTCGCCGAGCGCGCGGAACTTCCAGCCCTCGCCGCGACGGTACAGCTCGCCGCAGATCAGGGCCGTCTCCTGGCCCGTCTCCGGCTTGATGTCGAAGTACGCCAGCGGATCACCCTCGGGGGCCGTCGCGTCGTACAGCAGGATGCGCAGGTCCCGTACGCGGTGGAAAGGGACGCCGTCCGCCGATGCGACCACCAGAATCTGGCCGACGCCGGACTCGACACCGGCGAGATCTGTCTGGATCGTGTCGGTGAGGCCCTCGGCGAGTCGCTTCTTGCCGAGCCGCCAGACCTTCCCGGAGGGGTGTCGGGGCTGGTTGTAGAAGACGAAGTCCTCGTCGGAGCGCACACGACCGTCGGGGCCGAGGAGCAGAGCCGAGGCGTCGACATCCGGGACCCCCTGCCCGGGCGTCCAGCGCAGCACGGCGCGTACCGTCGTGGCCTCGAGCGGGACGTTCGACCCCTTCAACATCGCGTGCGTCATGCGGTCATCCTGCCCTCTCCGTCCTGGTCACGACAACGCGGGGTGCACACGTCGTGCTCGGTCGTGTTTGTGTGCGTTACCAGAAATTCATGCCCGTCGGGAACCCCTGACATGGGTATCTACGTACTATTACCGGCCACCTGTGAACCGGTTACAGGTGCCACTCGATCTCCACGGGGGAGTTCTATGCGTCATTTCGGGCACATCGCCCCGGAGGTGCGGCAGCGTCTGTTCCACCAGGAACCGTGCGAGTTCAGCGCCGACTCTCCGGCCCGGCTGCTCTCCGCGGCTCTGGGCGCCACGCTCTACAGTCCGGCCACGCGGCCGCGGCTCGCCGACGACATCGTGAAGCAGACCGGACGCGGCGTGGTCTCGATGGTGCTGTGCCTGGAGGACTCGATCGGTGACGAGGACGTCGCGGAGGGCGAGGAGAACCTCGTCCGGCAGTTCGCCGACCTCGCCGGACGCGACGGCACGGACGGTCTGCCGCTGCTCTTCATCCGGGTCCGCACCCCCGAGCAGATCCCCGATCTCGTGCGCAGAATCGGTCCGGCGGTACGGCTGCTGTCCGGATTCGTACTGCCGAAGTTCACCGAGGAACGCGGTATTCCGTTCCTGGAGGCCCTCGCGACCGCCGAGGCGCACAGTGGCCGCCGGCTGTTCGCCATGCCGGTGCTTGAGTCGCCCGAGCTGCTCTACCGCGAGTCGCGCGTGGAGACCCTGGAGGGCATCTTCCGCGCCGTCGACAAGTACCGGGACCGGGTGCTCGCGCTGCGCCTCGGCGTGACCGACTTCTGCTCGTCGTACGGCCTGCGCCGGGCCCCCGACATGACGGCGTACGACGTCCAGATCGTCGCCTCCGTGATCTCCGACGTGGTGAACATGCTGGGCCGGGCCGACGGCACCGGGTTCACGGTCACCGGGCCGGTGTGGGAGTACTTCCGGGTGCAGGAACGTATGTTCAAGCCCCAGCTGCGCCGCAGCCCCTTCCTGGAGGGCCAGGCCGAGGAGCTGCGCGAGGCCCTGATCGAGCACTCCATGGACGGCCTGCTGCGCGAGATCACGATGGACCACGCCAACGGCCTGCTCGGCAAAACCTGCATCCACCCCTCCCATGTGCTGCCCGTGCACGCGCTGTCCGTGGTCAGCCACGAGGAGTTCAGTGACGCCGAGGACATCCTGCGGCCCGATCGCTGCGGTGGGGGTGTACTCAGATCGCAGTACACGAACAAGATGAATGAGGTGAAGCCGCACCGGGCCTGGGCCGAGCGGACCATGCTGCGGGCCGAGGTGTTCGGTGTGGCCAATGAGGACATCGGCTTCGTGGAGCTGCTCGCCGCCGGGATCCCGGCCTGAACCGGGCCGACCGGCTTCGATCCGGCCGACCGGCTTCCACCGGCTGACCGGCTTCTATAACCAAGGGACGCATGAACAAGGCAGTGAACGACGGGGTCTGGTCCGGGAGCTGGGTCGCCGAGCGGCTCGGGGTCCGGCTCGAGGGCGACGACGAGCTCACCGGGATGCTGGGGCTCGCCCTGCGGCGCAACCCCAAGCGGGCCCATCTGCTGGTCTCCAACGTGCTCGGCAAGCACGTCCCGCAGTCGCCCTCCGTGGTGTACGGCGCGGGCTTCGCGCTGGGCCGCCGGGTGCGGGAGCTGCTGGGCGCGGCGGAGGCAGCCAGGGCGGTCGTCCTCGGCTACGCGGAGACGGCGACCGGGCTCGGGCACTCCGTCGCCGACGGTGTCGGCCTGGCCCCGTATCTGCACTCCACCCGCCGGCCGGTCGCCGGGGTCGCCCGCGCGGGCGGCTTCGAGGAGTCCCACTCGCACGCCACGTCGCATCTGCTGCTGCCGGAGGATCCGGCGCTGCTGGTCGGGGACGGGCCGCTGGTCCTGGTCGACGACGAGTTCTCGACGGGGAACACGGTGCTGAACACCGTGCGCGATCTTCATGAGCGGTATCCACGGCGGCGGTATGTCGTGGTCGCGCTGGTGGACATGAGGTCGGCGGCGGACGCGGGGCGCCTCGCGGAATTCGCCGGTGAGATCGGTGCCCGGGTTGATCTGGTGGCGGCCGCTACGGGGACTGTACGGCTGCCGGAGGGGGTGTTGGAGAAGGGGCAGGAGTTGGTGGCGCGGTACGAGGCGGAGAGTGCCGGGGCCGGTTGTCTGTCGTCTGCGGCGCCGTCGGGGCCGGTCGCGCAGTTCCCCGCGCCCCCCAGCAGCGGCGCTACCGCTGAAGCAGGCCAGGAGGGCAACGCCTCAGGGGCGCGGGGAACTGCGCGACCAGCTCCCACCGGCCCGCACCCGGACGGCGACCCCGTCGGCCCCCGTGCCACCCGCATAGACCTGCACTGGCCCCCCGGCCTCCCCGACGGGGGTCGCCACGGCTTCACCCCCGCGCACCGGGCCCGGCTGGAGGCCGCCCTGCCCGACATGGCCGCGCGGCTCGCCGAGGCGCTGCCCGAGGGTGCCCGGCGCGTGCATGTACTGGGCTTCGAGGAGCTGATGTACACCCCGCTCAGGCTCGCCCGCGAGCTGGAGCAGGTCGCCGAGGGCGATATCGAGGTCCGCTACTCGACCACCACCCGCTCGCCCGTCCTCGCCGTCGACGACCCCGGCTACGCGATACGCACCCGCCTGGTCTTCCCGGCCCACGACACCCCGGCCGACGGCCCCGGCGAGCGCTACGCGTACAACGTCGCGGGCGCCGGCTTCGACGCCGTCATAGCCGTCGTCGACTCGGTCGCCGACACCCCCGAACTGCACGCCCCCGACGGCCTCCTGGCCCGGCTGGCCGAGCACACCCCCCACACCCTGCTCGCCGTCGTGCCGTCGTACGTCCCCGGGCCCCTGGCCCTTCCCGAAAGGCACCCGATGCTGCCCGAGCCCCTCCGCGGCCCCGCCTTCTCCTCGTACGCACCCGAAGAGGTCGGCTGGCTGCTGCAGGACCTCTCGGACGTGACGCTGGAGGCGCCGACGGAGGAGCGTGAGGAGGCCATCCAGAGTGGCGGCGCGCACTACGCGGAGTCGCTGCCGGTGGAGTACCAGCCGAGCGAGCAGTACCAGGAGCTGTTCCAGGCGGCCCTGGCGGAGTCGGCGGCCCGTCTCGCGCAGGCGGCCGGTGCGGTGACGGAGATCGTGCTGGCGGAGCGCTCGCCCCGCCCGGTGCTCGTCTCACTGGCCCGCGCGGGCACCCCCGTCGGCGTCCTGATGCGCCGCTGGGCCCAGTTCCGGCACGGTCTCGAACTGCCGCACTACGCCGTCTCGATCGTGCGCGGCCGCGGCATCGACGCCAACGCCCTGCGCTGGCTGGCCGCCCACCACGACCCGCGGGACGTCGTCTTCGTCGACGGCTGGACCGGCAAGGGCGCCATCACCCGCGAACTGACGGCGGCGGTCAGGGAGTTCGAGGCGTCCGACGGCATCACCGGCTTCGACCCGGAGATCGCCGTACTGGCCGACCCGGGCTCCTGCGTGCGGACGTACGGCACCCGCGAGGACTATCTGATCCCGTCCGCGTGCCTCAACTCCACGGTCTCCGGCCTGATTTCGCGCACGGTCCTGCGCTCCGACCTGGTCGGCCCGCACGACTACCACGGTGCGAAGTTCTACCGCGAGCTCGCCGGCGCCGACGTCTCCGTGGCCTTCCTGGACGCCGTGTCCGCACGCTTCCCGGAGGTCGTGGACGCCGTGGACGCGACCGCCAAGGAGCTGCTGTCCGGCGACCGCGAGCCGACCTGGGAGGGCTGGGCGGCCGTCGAGCGCATCAGCGAGGAGTACGGCATCCACGACGTGAACCTCGTCAAGCCCGGCGTCGGCGAGACCACGCGGGTGCTGCTGCGCCGGGTGCCCTGGAAGATCCTTGCGCGGGCCGGAGCCGGCGCCGACCTGGACCATGTACGCCTGCTGGCCGAACAAAGGGGAGTACCGGTGGAGGAAGTGGCCGAACTGCCGTACACCTGCGTGGGGTTGATCCACCCCAAGTACACGCGGGGCGCGACGGGTGCCGACGGCCGGGCGGTGAACCTCTGATGCCGGTGCTGGTGGCGAGCGACCTCGACCGTACGCTGATCTACTCCGCCGCGGCCCTCGCGCTGACCATGCCGGACGCGCGGGCGCCGAGGCTGCTGTGCGTGGAGGTGCACGAGAGCAGGCCCTTGTCGTACATGACCGAGACGGCGGCCCAGCTGCTGACCGACCTCGGCGACGCGGCGGTGTTCGTGCCGACGACGACCCGGACCCGTAAGCAGTACCAGCGCATCAACCTGCCGGGCCCCGCGCCGAAGTACGCGATCTGCGCCAACGGCGGTCACATCCTCGTCGACGGCGTCGCCGACCAGGACTGGAGCGCTCGGGTCGCCGCCCGGCTGGCCGAGCAGTGCGCGCCGCTCGCGGAGGTGCAGGACCACCTGATGGCGTCGGCGTCCCCGGCGTGGGTGCGCAAGCACCGCATCGCCGAGGACCTCTTCGCCTACCTGGTCGTCGAGCGCGAGCTGCTGCCCGAGGAATGGGTGAAGGAGCTCGCGGTGTGGGCGGAGAACCGCGGCTGGACGGTCTCGCTCCAGGGCCGCAAGATCTACGCCGTCCCGAAGCCGCTGACCAAGAGCGCCGCCGTGCGCGAGGTGGCCCGCCGCACGGGCGCGGATCTGACCCTGGCCGCCGGTGACTCCCTCCTGGACGCCAACCTGCTCCTGGCCGCCGACCGGGGCTGGCGCCCGGGCCACGGAGAACTGGCGGACGCCGACTGGACGGCCCCGGCGATCAGCGCGCTGCCGGAGCGGGGGGTGCTGGCGGGGGAGCGAATCCTCCGGGAGTTCCTGAAGGAAACCCGCACAGAAGCGCCCCGTTAGGGCGCGGAGCGCCGTAAGGGGCGCGGGGAACTGCGCGACCAGCCCCCACGCACCCGCAGAAGACAACGCACCCGGCCTACCTAGCCACAACAGCCCCCACCACAACACCCACCGCCCCCGCCGCCGGCAGGCTTGGCCGCGGGGGCGGACGCCGTCCCGCCGACGGCGACCGTCGACAGCAGCTTCACCGTGTCGTCATGCCCGGCAGGGCAACTCGCCGGCGCGGACGACTCCGCCATAGGTCGGCTCATCTCAAAGGTGTCGCCGCAGCTGCGGCAGCGATATTCGTAGCGAGGCATGGTCACAGGTTAATCGGCATGACCGGTTACACACCCCTCTGCGGTCGTTTGCGATCGACACTGTCTGATACCGGTGTGGAGAAATTGAAAAGAGCACTGCTATTTTTCGATCGACACGAGGAGCCGTAAGGCCGGGGGAACAGGGGGCGCGCTGCCGTTGACCACGGCGGCCATGCCCTTCCTCGTGGGCACGACCGAATGCGGGGAGGGGCGCAGCCGTGACCAGGGCTGGGCAGGAGCCGGACGAGACCATGCGGTTAAAGGTCCCCGCGCTCCCGCCGGACGAGACCGTGCAATTGCGGACGGTCGAGGCGGGTTTATCCCGCAATTCGGGCGACCTTTCGGACAAGGGCCGATTCCGCCCACCGGGGCGCCGCCGCAAAGCCGCGCGCTTTGCCGCCCTGTCCCGCCTCAGAGCGGCGACGGGCCAATGGGCCGCGCGTGTCGCGCCCCACGTCCGCCGGCTGCGCCCCCGGTACCCGCGCCCCGGCCGCACCGGCTGGCGCCGCTGGATGCCCTCGTGGCGGCAGTGGCTCGGCGGCGTGCTGACGTTCCTCGGCCTGACCACCGTCGCCCTGGGCGTGGCCTACGCCGCCACCGACATCCCCGAGAACCTCAACTCGTACGCGACCCAGCAGGACAACGTCTACTTCTGGTCCGACGGGACGCCCATGGCGCGCACCGGCTGGGTGCGGCGCCAGGACATGCCGCTGAAGGACATACCCGAGGACGTCCGCTGGGCGGTGCTCGCCGCGGAGAACGCGAGCTTCTACAGCGACCCCGGTATCTCGCTCAGCGGCCTCGGCCGGGCCGTGTGGCGCACCTTCGGCGAGGGCGACACCCAGGGCGGCTCCACCATCACGCAGCAGTACGTCAAGAACGTCTATCTCAACCAGGACCGCTCGGTCGGCCGCAAGTTCACCGAGGCCATGCTCGCTCTCAAGCTCGACAACCGGATGAGCAAGGACGACATCCTGGAGGGCTACCTCAACACCAGCTGGTTCGGCCGCGGGACCTACGGCATGCAGCGCGCCGCCCAGGCGTACTACGGCAAGGACGTCGGCGAACTCGATGCCGGCGAGGCCGCCGTCCTCGCCTCCCTCCTCAAGGGCGCGGCCCTCTACGACCCCGCGCTGAGCAAGGCCAACCACACGCGGGCCGTGGAGCGCTGGTCCTGGATCCTCGACCGCATGGTCGACATCGGCCGGCTGTCACCGGCCGAGCGGGCGAAGTACAAGACCTTCCCCGAGCCGTTGAAGCAGGCCCGGGGCTACGACACCGGCAAGCAGAGCGACTACCTGGTGGAGCTGGCCGCGCAGTACGCCAAGAAGGCCGCCCATCTGACGGACCAGCAGTTCGACCTCGGCGGCTACCAGATCTACACGACCTTCGACCGCAAACGGGAGACCGCGCTCACCGACGCCGTGACCGAGGCCCGCGCCAAGGCCCGGAAGAAGGACGCGGCCACCGCGAAGGCCGCGCACTACGGCGCCGCCTCCGTCGCCGCCGACGGCCGCATCCTCGCCGTGTACGGCGGCCCCGATCACCGTGAACAGGGCTACAACGAGTCCAACGCGACCACGGTGCCCGCCGGTTCGGCCTTCCTGCCCTTCGTCTACGCCTCCGCTCTCCACCACGGCGTCCACCGCACCCGCGACGACGGCCCGACCGAGGTCACCCCGGAGACGCTGTACGACGGCGACGACGGGGTGCCGGTCATGACGCCCGAGGGGCCGTACTGGGATCGCAGCGGCAAGCGGGTCGCCGCCCGCAACGACGGCCGTAAGGACTACGGGCGGATCAGTCTGCACCAGGCGCTCGCGCTGTCCGTGAACACACCCTTCATGCAGCTCGGCATGGACACCGGCCTGGACAAGGTGCGCCGGACCGCGGAGGCGGCCGGGCTGCTCTCCTCCAGCTTCGGCCCGCAGGTGCCGGCGCTGTCCCTGGGCAGCGCCACGCCCAGCGCGATCCGCATGGCGAGCGGGTACGCGACGTTCGCCGCCGCGGGCACGCACGTCGAGCCGTACTCGGTGGCCCGGATCACCCGTAACGGCTCCAAGGTGAAGCTGGCGAAGCCCGTCTCCCGCCGTGCGGTGCCGGCGAAGGTGGCCGAGCAGGTCCAGTCCGCGCTCAGGTCCGCCCACCGCCTCGCCCATCCGGCCGGCGCGGCCGCCACCTCCCGGGTGGCGGGGAAGACCGGCACCACCCAGGACGACACCGCCGCCTGGTACGTCGGCACGGCGTCCGCCGTGTCGACGGCCGTCGTGGCCTACCGCATCGATCTCACCAAGAGCCTCGAACCACTGCCGCTGAAGGGCATCGCCGGCACCCCCGCCGACAGCGTCCCGTACGACATCTGGTCCGGCGCCCTGGGCCTCGACTGACCCGCCACCCCGCGCCCGGCCTCCCTCGACCTCCTCACCCCCACCCCTCACCCCCACCCTCTCGACCCCCACGCCCCCCAACCCCACCCCCCTCGCAGATTGAGCCGCCCATGATGTCTCCGTCCGGACGCCGTCGCCGCCCCCGCGCACCCCGTCGCAACCCGCCGCCGGGCATGCTGACCCTGGCCGCCCTGCTCGTCGTCGCGTCCCTCGTCGGCGGCTATCTGGTCCTCAACCGCACGGGCAACACCGCCCCGACCGCGTCCTCGGGCACCTCCCGGCCCGGCGCCGGCGGACGCGCTTCGGCCGAGCCGAGCGGTGAACCCGAGTGGGACGGCCGGACGAAGGTCCTCGGCGACGGTTCGACCTCCTACACCGGCCCGCAGAAGGGGCAGTTGAAGCCCGAGCCCCTCAAGCCCGGTCAGAAGCCACCCCAGTTCGTCGTCTTCTCCTGGGACGGCGCGCTCCAGGGCGACGACGAACTCTTCTCGCACTACCGGGAGATGGCGAAGAAGTACGACGCCCATATGACCTTCTTCCTCACCGGCATCTACCTCCTGCCCAAGAGCAAGAAGGACCTCTACTCCCCGCCCCAGCACACCAGGGGCTCGGCGGCCATCAGCTTCCCCACCGACGACCACATCCGCACCACGCTGGAGCAGCTCGGCAAGGCGTGGGAGGACGGGAACGAGATCGGCACCCACTTCAACGGCCACTTCTGCGGCGCCAAGGGCGGCGACGACTGGAGCGTGGCGGAGTGGAAGAGCGAGATAGACCAGTTCTACGACTTCGTGGAGCGGTGGAAGACCAACACCGGCTACACCGACCTCGCCCCGCTGCCGTTCGACTTCCGCAAGGAGGTCACCGGCGGCCGCGCCCCCTGTCTGGAGGGCCAGGCGAACCTGCTGAAGGCCGCCAAGAGCTACAAGTGGCGCTACGACGCCAGCTCCACCGGCGACTTCCAGATATGGCCGGCGAAGAAGAACGGCATCTGGGACTTCCCGCTCCAGATGCTGCCGTACGAAAAGGGCGACTTCCAGGGTCTGTCGATGGACTTCAACTTCCTCTACAACCAGTCCGACGGTGAGACCGACGGCGACCCGGCCCGGCACGCCGAGTGGCAGCAGGAGACCCTCGACACCTATATGGCCGGCTTCAACCGGGTCTACTACGGCAGCCGGGCCCCGCTGTTCGTCGGCAACCACTTCGAGGAGTGGAACGGCGGCATCTATATGAAGGCCGTAGACCAGGTCATCGAGAACGTGTGCACGAAGAAGGACGTCGAGTGCGTGTCCTTCAAGGAGCTCGCCGACTGGATGGACGTACAGAAGCCCGAGACGCTCCAGCGGCTGCGCGGTCTTGATCCGGCGCAGTCGCCGGACTGGCCGACGGTGGTGAAGTAGCCGGCCGAAGCTTCAACTACCCCCGGGTTCTTCACAGTTGAGGAGAAGGTGTAAACATTCCTTGCCCGGGTTCGACCACCCCGGGCAAGGAGAATCCCCGTGAGATCAAGAGCACCGAAGCCTGCGCGTCGCCGCGCCACCATAGTCGCGGCCGCCGTCGCCTCGATCGCCGCCTCGGCGGCACTGCTGCCCACCTGGAACGCCGGCGCCACGGTCGTCGACGACCCGACGGTGGACGCCGGGACCCGGGCCACCTTCCAGCGGCTGGCGGACGCGGTCTTCACCGACCGCACCCAGGCACTCGTCGGTGGCGAGCGGAGCGCGCGGCCGCTGACCGACGGCTTCTCGGGCGAGGTCCGTCTGTCCTCCCGCACCGCCCGCGGCGAGGATGCCGCCCTCACCACGCTCGAGCAGCGCAAGGACCACCTCGCGCAGCTCGGCGAGAAGTACCGGAAGGCCGACACCGCCGTCACCCTGGACGCCACCCGCGTCACGGGCCGTACCGCCAAGGCCGCCGTCACCGAGACCACGACCCTGACCTACGCCAGGGTCCGCGGCGACGAACCGCGGACCACCGGCTTCCAGGCCCACCACGAACTCACCTTCACCGCCGACCGGAGCGGCGACTGGCAGCTCACCGGCATCCGCGACACCGACCAGGGCATGGCCGTGAACACGCTCGCCAAGCCGTCCGTGAAGGCGCCCACGGTCGACGACACCATGCCGTCGGCCCCGCGCGCCGCGACCACCTACCCCGCCCCGGCCAAGCCCAAGACCCTCACCGGCACCGCCCTGGACTACAAGGCCATGGCGGCGTACGCGGAGAAGTACTGGAAGAACTACAACCAGGACTACCCGGACTTCAACGGCCAGGGCGCGGGCGGCGACTGCACCAACTTCGTCAGCCAGTCCCTGAAGGCGGGCGGCTGGAAGCACGTCCCGGGCTATGTGTACGACTACACCAAGTGGTTCGGCAACGCCGACATCCAGTCGCACTCGTTCATCGGCGTCAACGAGTGGTCCTGGTTCGCGCAGAACTCCAAGCGGACCACGCCGCTCGCCAACGTCTACCAGATGGACGTCGGTGACGTGCTCCAGATGGACTTCGACAAGGACGGGTCCAAGGACCACACGATGGTCGTCAGCTACCGCAGCCCGCAGGGCGTGCCGTATCTGACGTACCACTCCACCAACACCTACCGGCGTTCGGTGGCGAGCATCATCGCGTCGTACTCGAACGCGGCGTTCTACGCCTACCGCACCTGATCACCCCGGGACGGAGGCGGTTCGGCTCAGTGAGGCTCAGTGACCGGCCCCGCGCTCCTCGCGGATCCGGGAGACCACCCCGGCCACGGTCTGCCGTACCGCCTCCGTCTCGGTCAGGAAGTGCCAGTAGTCCGGGTGGCGGCCCTCCAGGGTGCCGATCGCCCGCTCCAGCCGCGCCACGGACTCGTCCAGGGGGCGCGCGTGCCGCGGATCGGGCGTGTTCCGCCCGGCCATGGCCAGCCGCTGGGCGTCCCGGATCGCGAACCGGGTCCGGTCGATCTCCTGCTGCGGGTCCTTCTGCACGGCGTTCAGCCGGCGCAGCCGGTCCCCGGCCGCCGACACCGACTCGTCCGTGGTGTTCAGCAGCGCCCGGACCGTGGACAGCAGCGCGGTGGCGTCCGGCCAGCGCTGCTCGTCGCGCGCGGCCTGCGCCTCCCGCAGCTTCCTCTCCGCCTGCCGTACGTTCTCCCCGGCCACGTCCGGGACGCCCTGGAGGTCCTGCCAGCAGGCCGCCGTGAACCGCCGCCGCAGCTCGCTCAGCACCGGTTCCACCTGCCCGGCACGGGTGGTCAGCGCCTGTGCGCGGGTCCGCAGCGACACGAGCCGGTGGTCGATCTCGGCCGCCTTCTCCGGCAGCCGCTCCGCCTCCACCCGGACCGCTTCCGCCTCCCGCGCTACCCGCTCGGCGCGCTCCAGGGTCTGCGGGACGCCGTGCTGGCCCGCGCCCTGGTTCAGCTTCGTCAGCTCCGGGGCGAGGGTCGCGAGCCGGGCCGCGAGGTCGTCCGCTCTCAGCCCCGATGTGCGCACGGTGTCCAGTGCGTTCGACGCGGCGAGCAGGCCCTGCCGGGCGCGCTCGACGGCCGGGGCGAGCCGGGCCAGCTGGGTCTCGGCCTTGCCGAGCAGCGGGCCGAGACCGTCCGCGAACCGGTCCAGCTCGCGCCTGACATTGTCGAGGTCGTCCTTGGCCTTGGCCAGCTCCGCACGGGCGCGGGCCGCGGCCGAGGCCTCCAGGTCGTCGCGGTCGAGGTCGTGGGCGTCGACCGCGTTGATGTACTGGTGGCTGACCTCGTCGATCCGCCGCCCGAGCGCGTCGAAGTCGGTGATCGCCCGCCGGGCGGCCGGGGAGTCGTCCACGGCCGCGATCGTCTCGATCGAGATCCGCAGATCCCGCTGGGCCGTGTCCAGCTCGTAGAACGCGGCGGCCGCGGCGTCCTTCGCGGCCTGCGCCTCGGCCCGCTGGCTCTCGGCCCGCCCGCCGAACCAGCGCCGGGTGCCGCCGCCGGCGAAGGCGGCGGGCAGGGCGAGGGCGACGACCAGGGGGAGGGCGAGAAGCGTGAGGGTGTCGGTGCCCCGCGTGAAGCGGCTCCGCCCACGCGGCGCTGACGGCGATTCCGGCTGTCGAGGTGTCGCCGTCACATCCCTCTCCCGTGCTGTCATTCACCCTGCCCGGTGTCATTCTCCCACCGGTTTAGGACGAACACACGGGCCGGTTAGTTCGCGGTTCGCACCGTGACTTTTCCGTCGCCGGTGCGGGCGGAGACCACATGGGAGCTGCTGTCGTCGCGCGGGACGGACACATCCACCGATCCGTCGCCGGTCTCGGTCGTCACGCGGTACGTGGCCCGGGGCAGCTCTATGGTGACCGCTCCGTCGCCACTGCGGGTCTCCACCCGGTCCGGCACGCTGCCCAGTTCGAGCACCACCGACCCGTCACCGGCCTGAGCCTTCACCTGACGTGAGGAGACGTCGGAGACCCGCACCGACCCGTCACCCGTCTTCAGGTCCAGCGGCCCGCTGGAGTCGGTGACGGTCACCGAGCCGTCCGCCGTGTGCACGCTCAACGCGTCCTCGAACCCGCGCGCCCGCACGCTGCCGTCCCCGTCCTCGACCTTCACGCTGACTCCGCGCGGTACCTCGATGCGGTGATCGGCCGAGCAGTCGGCGACCACGCCGCTGCACTTCTCCCGCAGCACCAGCCGGTCATCCTTCATCGACCAGGTCACCTTCGGGTCCGACCCGACCGCGACGGACCCCTGGAACCACCGGGTGACCTCCACCGTGCCGGCCTTGTTCGAATCGGCGGCGACGATCTCCAGCGCCGAGTCGTCCGAGTCGATGGTCAGCGTCCGCCCCTGCAGGGGGAACGACCGGTGCTCGGGGTCCTTGTCGTCATGGGCGGTGGCCCCACAGGCGGCGAGGCCCGCGACGAGCGCCACGACCACCCCGGACACGGCGACGACGCGGGCTGGAACGGAACGGGCCATGACGATCTCCCCCTGAGAGTCCCCTGGGCCGACCTCTTCGGCCCAGGGCTGCGACGGTGCTTCGACCGTACGGATCCCGGGCCCGGCACGGGATCCGGGCCGCTCCCGGATCCATGGTGGGGATAACCCCAGGTCTTCCCTGACCTTCGGCGGAACTGGTTTGCGGGACACGGCCCCGGGCAAGGTAGGCTGTCGACTCGTTCTCGGGTGCGTAGCTCAGGGGTAGAGCGCCTGCCTTACAAGCAGGATGTCGGCGGTTCGAAACCGTCCGCGCCCACCAGTGACAATCCCCAGCTCAGCTGGGGTTTCGCGGCCCTCGGAGTGATCTCCGGGGGCCGTTCTCGTGCCGTCCCACCCCACGGAAGGCCCGGCCGCGAACGGGCGCGGCCGGGCCGGCCTGCGACGGTCAGTAGTTCCCGTTGGAGATCATGTCGCCGTCACTGCCGTACACGGTCACCAGACCGTTCTTCGACTCGTAGCAGGACGCGAAGGCCGACGCGATCAGCTTGGCGTCGCCGGCGTTCTTGCTCAGGAACCCGCCCTTGTAGTCGGTGAAGACTTCGGCGGCGTCGAGAATGTCGTTGCTCTTGTCGGTGCCGGTCACCTTGGTGACGTGGTCGACGGCGGCCTTCTCGCTGTCCGTGCCGGACTTGGCGACGCAGTCCTTGAACTGCTCGGCCTGGCTCTTGTCCTCGGCCGGCTCTTCCTTCGCGGGTTCGTCGGCGGCCTGTTCCTCCGCGGCCTTGGGCTTGTTCGAGGTGGCGGCGACGGCCTTGTCCTTGTTGCTGCCGTCGGTGGAGTCGTCTCCGCCGCCGGCGACGGCGGCGATCACGATGAGGCCGACGAGGACGGCTCCCGTGATGCCGAGGATCTTGCCGATGCTGCGCTTCTTCGGCGGTTGGGGCGGGGGACCGCCCCAACCGGGCTGCTGCGGATAGCCGTAGCCGGGCTGCGTCGGCTGCTGCGGTGGCCCGTATCCCGGCTGCTGCGGGTACTGCTGGCTCATGTGCCCCCCTTGGCGCAATTTGCTTGAGGGGTGAACATATCTGATGTGTGGAATGTGTGAAGGCGTTGCGATGATTCTGTGACCTGCATGAGTCGGCGTCAGATGACGGCGAAGGCCCGCACGATGACGGGCCCTGGACGTGGTCGGGTGCGGTTCTGCACGCGTCCCGGTTCTGAACTCACCTTCATGTGCGGGCTGTTCGGCCGTGCGTTTCAGGTTGCCTCGGGGGTGCGGTGGGCGTGCTTCAGCTTTGTGCGGGCGTCGATCCGGTCCGCGCCCGCCATCTCCGACCAGAACCGGTGGCCGCTGACGAACACCGCGAGTTCGTGCTCGCGCCGCCGGAGCTTCTCCACCTCGGCCTGCTCGTCCTCCGTCCAGCCGGGGGAGGCCGGGCGCTCGACCTTGCGCCAGCCGTTGTCGTCGTTGAATCCGTCCAGGGGTACGACCGACCAGGGCAGCCGCTTCAGCAGGGCCGACAGCTCGGCCCGGACCTGATGCAGCTCCTCCTGACCGGCGAGCAGGTCACTCGGAAAGTCATAGGGCGTAGCCACGCCGCAATGCTACGCCTGTTCGATTTTGGGTGGCGAGTGTCTTTGGGTGGTTCATGCGAACGAGTGTGTGGGTGCATGATCGGTGCGGGCGGGGCGGGACACAGTCAGGCCGAGGGAGGGGCGGATGGACGGTCCGAGCGGCGGCCTTCGGCTGGAGCGGGGCACGACGGGGTTCTTCAGGATCGGCGACCCGGACATACGGCGGACCGATCCCAGGGCATGCCGTACGGCCTGGTACGCGGCGGCCCGAGCCGCCGACGGACGCGTCGCGGAGTTCGAGAACCGGCAGATCGCGCAGACCTTCCACACCGCCACGATCGACCGCCCGGACGGCCGCCACTGCGCCCTGTTCCAGGCCTACTCCCCGCTCGTCGCGTTCGTGGACGAGCCGCACGACTGGTACACCGACCAGTTCCGGGAGCCCCCCGCCTGGGCCGCCGGCCTCGGCGGCTTCGGGTTCACCGTGCTGAGCGCGGCGGTGCTGCTGTCCCCCCTCTCCACGGCGGACACATCCGCCCTGTCCGCCGTGGAGAGGCAGCAGATCGACTACTGGCGACCGGAGACCGTCGGCGCCGTGCTCTTCAACTCCTGGGGCTGAGGCGATTCCTGGGACTGAGGCAATTCCTGGGACTGAGGCGTCGCTCGGGCCCTAGTGGCCCGCGGCCCTCAACTCGCCCACCAGGCGGGTCGCCACGGGCACCGGAATGCCGTGCCGCTCCGCCGCGCGCAGCAACGCGCCGCCGATCGCGTCCAGTTCGAGGGGGCGGCCCGCCTCGGCGTCGCGCTGCATCGAGGACTTCGTGGTCGCCGGGAAGGCGTCGTAGCGAGCGAGGGCCTGGGCCGGGTCGGAGGGGCCGCCGCAGGTGCTGCTGACGGCTGTCGCCTCGTCGACGAGGGCCAGCAGCTCCTCGCGGTGCCCGGTGCGGATGTCGCCGACGGGGAGGGCGTAGCGGGTGGTGAGCAGGGCGAAGGGCGCCAGCAGGGACATCTTCGCCCAGAGCGTCGCCGCCTCGTCGGCGTGCACCCGGGTCGTCGGGCCGGCCGCGTCGAGGACCTGGGCCAGGGCGGCCAGGCGGTCGTCGGGGACCGGGTCACCGGTGAGGTCGATCTCGGCGAAGGGGGTGCCGTGCTCGATCTCCCCCGGAGCGACCCGGGTCGACTCCGCGCGGATGGCGGCGGGCGCCACCCGGTCCCGGCGGTACCGGGTACGCAGGAGCTCGGGGTGTTCGACGCCGTTCAGGAACGGTACGACCAGCCCGTCGCCCAGCACGGTGGGCGGGACGCGGGTCAGCGCCGCGTCGAGGGCGGTGGCCTTGACCGCGATCAGGCAGGCGTCGACGGGTTCGCGGAGCTCGGTGTCGGCCTCGACCGGGGCCGTGAAGTCCCCGAACAGGCCGCTGCGGACGTGGATCCCCTTCGTGCCAAGGGCCTGCGCCGTCTCGTCGCCGGCCAGGCAGATGACACGGTGGCCGGAGCGGGACAGCAGCGCGGCGAGCAGTCCGCCGATGCCGCCAGGGCCCAGTATCGCCACGGTCATTCCGTCGTTCGCGGGCATGTGCATCCTCTCGTCGGTCGGCCCCACTCCCTCAGCGGTGGCCGCCATGGACGTGATCATGGCAGACGGGCACCCTCCCGAGGGAGACTGTTCGACATGTGCCGCAGTATCAAGACACTCCGTCCGCCCGTGTTGCCCGAGGAGGCGACGGAGGAAGAGATCCGGGCCGCCGCCCTCCAGTACGTGCGCAAGGTCTCGGGCTTTCGTGCCCCGGCCGCGCACAACAGGGAGGTCTTCGACCGAGCCGTGGCCGCCATCGCCGAGGCCACGGCCGAACTTCTCGACGGGTTGGAGGTGCGAGGCGCCCCCGCGACGGCGCGCAGGGCCGAGGCGGGGTAAGCGGGGTCGTCTGCCGGGTGCGGGCCGGTGGGGGCCGTTCGCGCTGTTCCCCGCGCCCCTGGGTTGGCGGCCGCCTGCCCGGCCTTCAGGGGCCGCGGGGAACTGCGCGACCAGCCACGGCCAAACCCGCAGTCGCCGTCGGGCCCGCAGTCCCGAGTTCTCAGGCGCCCCGTTACGCCGAAGGCTCCCGCCGAACCAGATACGTCGCCCCCGCCCCCGCCGCGAACAGTGCCGCCACCGACACCGCCGTGGCCAGCCAGGTCGCGCCCAGCCACTGGGCGCCGAAATAGCCGAGGGCCACGCTGTAGACGGCCCAGGCCAGGCCCGCCAGGGCGGACCAGGGGAGGAAGTCGCGGACGCGGCGGTGGGTGGCGCCGGCGCCGAGCGAGACCACCGAGCGGCCGGCCGGAGCGAAGCGGGCCAGGACGACCAGGGCGCCGCCGCCCCGGGCCAGGGCCGCGCCGAGACGTTCCTGCGCCGCGGTCAGACGGCGGGAGCGGGCGATCGCACGGTCCAGCCGGGCTCCGCCGCGCCAGGCGACCCGGTAGGCGACCAGATCGCCGAGGACGGAGGCCGTCGCGGCGCAGAGCGTCAGGGCCAAGATGTCCGGAACCTCGTCCGGGACCGCCCCGGTGGCGGCACCCGAACCCGCGGCTGCGGCCGTGGCCGCCGTGATCACCAGTACGCCGCTGGGCAGTACCGGAACGAACACGTCCAGCAGCACCGACACCGCGACCACGACATAGATCCATGGGCCCGCTGTCAACGCGCCCACGTCCTCGATCCCCTCGAGCACCGCAACTCCCCGTTTACCCCCGTGGCCAGACCGTGCCGCGACGTCCTGGGGGAGCGGCAGGGGCGGCCTATGACAGCCATACAGCGTACGCCGGGGGTGTGACAGGAGATCCATCGGGTGCTCGTGTGTTCGGCACAGCATGTTCACCCGGCCGAGGGGCCGAGCGCCGGGAGCATGCGCGACGGCGCCCGTACCCGCGGGGTGCGCGGGCACGGACGCCGTCGGGTGGGCCCCGGTCCGGAGGCCGGGCGGTCAGGCCGCGACCGGCGTCTGGTCCGCCGCCGTACCGCTCTGTGCCGCGGAGCGCTTGGTGAACAGCCGGTCCAGGCCGAAGGCGCCGGAGCCGGTGAAGATCAGCAGGAACATCGCCCAGCAGTACATGGCGGCGCCTTCACCGCTGTTCTCGATGGGCCAGAGCGCCTGCGGCTGGTGGACCTTGAAGTACGCGTAGGCCATCGCGCCGGAGGATATGAACGCCGCGGCACGGGTGCCGAGGCCGAGCAGGACCAGGCTGCCGCCGACGAGTTCGATCACCGCGGCGTACCAGGCGGGCCAGGCGCCGACGTCCGGGGTCTCGCCGCCGAAAGTGCCGAAGAGCGAGTTGGCGCCGTGGCAGGCGAAGAGCAGGCCGACGACGATGCGGAACAGGCCGATGGCATACGGCTGGGCGCTGTTGAGGCGTCCGGTCATGTGGGGGGCTCCCTCGGTCTGGGGCGGCCGGTGCCGGTGGGCAACGACCAGGGGACGGAAAGTGAACGGCGGGCCCCACGTTAGGCTGGCCTAATCAATGCTTGCAAGTTCAACATTTGGCCACACTTGCGCCCCGGCATCCCCTTCCGTCCCGGGAATCACGGCACGTAGTGCCGCCCTGGCCACCGCGTCCGCATCCGAAAGAGTGACCGAATCCACACCCGGCCGAGCCCCCGCGGCCGTCACCCAGTGCACCCCCTCCGTCGGCACACCGAACGCGAACCGCCGTGCGTGCGCCCGCCCCTGAGCGTCGATCAGCCGATACGGCCGCTGCGTCACATCCAGTCCGCCGGTCTCGTAACCCTCGACCGTGTGCGGCCTGCACTGCCCCGTCTTCAGCAGCCTGGCCAGCAGTTCGTCCGCGGTGCGGCGCAAGTCCGGTTCGGGCAGCCGGGCTTCGACGAGCGTCGTCGCGCGCACCAGTGAGCCCGGCACCGCGGGGGAGTGCGCCACCCATGCGTCCGCCTCCTCCCGCACTTCCAGTCGTGGCCCGAGCACCTCCACCACATCCGCCTCCATCAGGGCCACCAGCTCCTCGACGCGTCGCCGCGGCGGGCCGATGGACAGAAAGGCGTTGAGCGGGGTGTACCAGCGGTCCAGATGGTCCCGGCGCGAGGTGCCGGTGAGACCGGCGTGGTCGACGATCAGGCGCAGTTCGTTGCGCAGGTCGCGCAGCACGTCCAGGGCCGACTTCAGCGGGCCGTGCACATTGCCCCGGGCGGCCTGGGCGGCGTCCTCGCGCAGATACGCCAGCAGCCAGTCGCGCCACCGGCCGGGATCCGGGAAGTCGCACTCCGCATACGGCCGGGAGACCCGGTCCCAGCTCCAGCGCTCGCCCGGCGGTATCCCGAACTCGTCGAGCAGGCACACCTCTTGGGGGTCGCGGTGCGGGACGGCCAGGAAGCGCTCGGTGAATTCCGGTCGCCCGGCCGCCGGTATCAGCGCCGCGTAGAACACCGTCTCCACCTCCTTCGCCACCAGCGGCCATATCTCCGCGAGGAAGTCCGGCGCCTCGCCCGAGTCGGCGCGCTTGCGGAAGCCGGCGATCACCTCCGGCGTCAGGGCCAGTGGGAGATGGCGGCCGTACGGCCCCTTCGCGTTGTCGCCGCGGGCCTGGTACGGGATGCCGCGCCGCGAACCGGCGTACAGACGCGGCTCGTCGCCGGAAGGAACGTAGGCGAGACCCCCGGCCCCCCGGACGAACCGTCCGCCGCGGCCCGTCGTCAACAGGGCCATGTGGTCGAAGAAGTTGAGGCCCAGACCGCGCAACAGCACCGGTTCGCCCGGGGACACGGCGGACAGGTCCACGTCGGCCGGGTTGGCGGGCGCCACGTACCGCAGACCGTGCCGTTCGGCGTGGGCGGCGAGGCGGCGCAGGCCGGAGTCGGCGGACGTCGGCAGATGGCCCTGCGCCAGCACCACGGCGGACAGGCCGGGCAGCACACGGCCGTCGTCGAGGGTGAGGGCCTGGTGGCCGTCGGGCGCGTCGTCGAGCCGTACCGCACGCGCCGCGTACGTCTCCACGCGCACCGCCGGCGGCGCCTCGCGCACGACCTTCGCGAACACCCACTCCAGGTAACGGCCGTACTGGGCGCGGGTCGGGTACTCGTCCGGGCCCAGCTCGCCCGCCGCCCACTCGTACAGGCTGGGGCCGGGCCGGATCGGGCCCGAGCAGTCGACGCTCTCGTCGGTGAACAGGGTCACCTGTGAGGACACCGTGTTCATCAGCAGCTCGGGCGACTGCGCGGTCCGCCACACCCGTCCCGGGCCGGGCGGCGCCGGGTCGATCACATGGACCGTGAGGCGCGCGCCGGGCGGCAGGAGTTCGGGAGCGCAGGCGCACAGGCGTTCCAGGACGCTGGTGCCGCGGGGTCCGGCACCGACCAGGGCGACGGAGACCGGGGTCGGTGCGGAGGGCGGTGCGGTCAAAGGGGTGACTCCCGGGCGTGTGGGGCGCGTTGGAGCGAACCGTCTCCGCGGAAGCGGACGGTCCGGCTCATCATGCCGTCGGCAGCGAGGTGAACTTAGCCCGGGGGTCGGTGAGTGTGGGATGCATCACGAGCATCACGCGAGCATCACGTAGCACGCCGGTCACAAGCGGTCGGAACGGTGTGAATACGGGGCGAGTTCGGACTCTGTGGGGGATCCTGCGGGTTCGTTGCCGGCTGCGGGCGGGTGGGGGCCGTTCGCGCAGTTCCCCGCGCCCCTGAAGGCCGGCCTGGCGGCCGCCTACCTCAGGGGCGCGGGGAACTGCGCGACCAGCTCTCCACAACCCGCAGCCGCCAACCGGCCCGAACCCCCGAGCTCTCAGGCGCAGCGGCCCACCCTCACCGCGTGAGTTCCGTCTCCGCCACCGTTTCCAGCCGCGCAGCGCCCCGCGCCTGCTCCAGCCGCAGCCGCGCCGACCGCCTCCCCAGGGTCAGCGTCATCAGCTGGTTGCCGAACCACGGTCCCCCCGTCCGACGCCAGTCGATCGGCGGCTTCGGGCAGCCCCCGTGCCCCGCGAACCGCCGCCCCAGCACCCGGGCGAACCCGCTCCAGCCGAAGCGGAAACCGAGCCGGATCGCGAGCGGGATGGCGTTGTGGACGGGCGAACAGGTCAGCTGCAGGACCCGGGCGTCGGGCCCGGTGCCGTCCGGCCAGGCCGGTTCGGCGATGTACGCGTGATGCACGTCCCCCGACAGGACGCACACCGTCGCCGGTGCGTCCGGCCCCGAGCCGGCCTCCGCGATCAGCTCCGTCAGCGCGTCGAAGGACGACGGGAACGCCGCCCAGTGCTCCAGATCGGCCCGCCGCCGCAGGTCCTCGCCGAACCGCGCCCAGCGCTCCCCGCGCTCGCCCCGGCACAGGGCCGCGTTCCACGCCTCGGCGTCGTGCACCAGGTGCGGCAGCAGCCAGGGCAGGGACGTACCGATGAGGAGGTGGTCGTAGGAGCCGGGGGCGTCGAGGGCCTGCTCGCGCAGCCACCGTGCCTCGCCGGGGTTGAGCATGGACCGCGCCTCCTCGTCGAGGACGCGGGCCGCCCGGGTGTCCACCATCAGCAGCCGCACCCGGCCGAAGTCGCGCCGGTAGCTCCAGCGGACCGAGGCCGGGTCGGCGTCCGCCTTGCACGCGAAGGAGCGCAGCTCGTCGGTGCCGTCGGGGGCCTCGCGCACCGCGGCGAAGAGCGGGTCGGCGGCCAGCTCGGCCGGGGACAGGTTCCCCAGGTGCTGGTGGACCCAGTACGACATCAGCCCGCTCAGCAGGCGCTCGCGCCACCACGGGGTGGCCCGCATGTCGGCGAGCCAGGCGGCGGAGGTGTTCCAGTCGTCTATGACGTCGTGGTCGTCGAAGATCATGCAGCTGGGCACGGTGGACAGCAGCCAGCGCACCTCCGGGTCGAGCCAGGACTCGTAGTAGAGGCGGGTGTACTCCTCGTAGTCCGCGACCTCGTTGCCCGGCGGTTCGCTCAGATCGCGCCGGGCCGCCAGCCAGCGCCTGGTCGCCTTGGAGGTCTCGTCGGCGTACACCTGGTCACCCAGCAGCACCAGCACATCCGGCCGCTCGCCGTCCGGGTCGGCCGCCATCCGGGCGGCCAGCGTGTCCAGGGCGTCCGGCCCGACCGGGTCCTCCTCGTCGGCGGGCGGCGCCGCCCAGCGGCACGAGCCGAAGGTGAGCCGTACGGGATCGCCCTCGATGGGGGTACGGATGACGGAGGCCGGGAAGGGGGAGTCGGCGAGCGGCCAGACGTCCATGCCGTCCAGGAGGACCTCGTACGGTGTGGTCGTCCCCGGCGTGAGGCCGGTCACCGGCACGAGCGCGTAGTGATGGCCGGCGATCTGGAAGGTACGGGCCTCACCGCCGGCCCCGTCCGCCGCGCGCACCCGGACGGTGCACGGACGGCTCGTCTCGACCCACACGGTGGCGGACGAGCCGTCGACGTACCTCAGCAGTGGACCCAGGCGCAGTTCGGCCACGTGATCGCCCTCCTCCATCGCCCCGTACGGTACGGAACGACGGAGGAGAACGGGGAGGTTCCCCAGGTCACGGTTTGCCGAACTCCGTCAGGAACGGGGACGGGCGGTTCAGCAGCTCGCGAGGTGGTTCGTGAGGGCGGACTTCTCCGCCGAGTCGACCGAGAGGCCGTAGTAGTACTTCACCTGCACCCAGGCGCGGACGTACGTGCAGCGGTAGGCCGTGCGCGAGGGCATCCACTGGGCCGGGTCCTGGTCGCCCTTGGCCTGGTTCACGTTGTCCGTGACGGCGATCAGCTGCGGGCGGGTCAGGTCGTTGGCGAAGGACTGGCGCCGGGAGGTGGTCCAGCCGTCGGCGCCGGAGTCCCAGGCCTCGGCCAGGGGGACGAGGTGGTCGATGTCGAGGTCGGAGGCGGCGGTCCAGGTGGCGCCGTCGTACACGGAGTACCAGCTGCCGCTGACGGCGGCGCAGGAGGAGTCCTGGACGACGTTGGAGCCGTCGCGCTTGAGGACGACCTCACGGGTGTTGCAGGAGCCGGACTGGGTGATCCAGTGCGGGAAGAGGTCGCGGTCGTAGCCCGTGCGGTCCTCGGTGGCCACGGTGAGCTGGGCGAGGTAGCCGCGGGCGGTGGCGGCGCTGACGGGGGTGGGGAGTGCGGCGGAGGCGGTCGGAGCGTTGAAGAGTGCGACGGAGGCTATGAGGCCGCTGAGGGCCGCGAGTATGCTGACCCGTCGACGCGCGTAGAACTTCGACATGCTGACTCCCTTGAGGGGTGGGGGTGTTGGCGAGCGAGCGAGGGAATGCTCGCCACGCCGCGTTGCGGGGAGGTGTGCGTCGGGTTAGAAGTTAATGACGCGTTCATGACACGACAAGGTTGAGGGTGTGACTTTCTTCCTGTGAATCGGTCGATGGGTCGTTCGGCTCCGTCCCGTACCATGGGTGACGCAGAAGGGGAGTAGCTCTTCGCCGGACCGTCGACATACTGCTCAGCTCGTCTGAGCCGGCGCCCGGAGGCGGACCTCGTTCATGGGGTCGGCCAGCGAGACCTTCGGCAAGCAGTGCACGCCTGTGCCGCACGGCACGGGTGCTCAGTGTGCTGCCGTGCCGAGGTGTCGTAGCGCAGTGACATCGCTCTCGGTGGGGCAGCCCCGACCGATTGAGAAACCTTGATCAGCTTCACCGTGACAGCCGTGGTCTTCGGCGTCGTCTTCCTCGCCGAACTGCCCGACAAGACCGCACTCGCCGGGCTCGTCCTCGGTACCCGCTATCGCGCCTCGTACGTCTTCGCGGGCGTCGCCGCCGCGTTCGCCGTGCATGTCGCGCTGGCCGTGGCGGCCGGCAGTGTGCTGACCCTGCTGCCGCAGCAGATCGTCCACGCGCTCACCGGTGTGCTCTTCCTCGGCGGCGCCGCCGTGCTGCTCATGAAGAAGGGCGAGGACGAGGAGGAGATCCGCAAGCCGGAGAACCAGTCGTTCTGGAAGGTGTCCGGGGCCGGGTTCATGCTCATCCTGGTCGCCGAGTTCGGTGATCTGACGCAGATCATGACGGCGAACCTCGCCGCGCGCTACGACGATCCGCTGTCCGTCGGCCTCGGCGCGGTGCTCGCGCTGTGGGCCGTGGCCGGGATCGGCATCGTGGGCGGCAAGGCGTTGATGAAGCGGGTGCCGCTGGAGCTGATCACCAAGGTGGCGGCGCTGGTGATGCTGGTGCTGGGCGCCTGGAGCCTGTGGGAGGCGATCGTCGGCTGAGCCGGCGGCCGGCCGCGGGGCTGAACGGCCGGCCGCCGAGCTGAACGGTCGGTGAACGGTTTCTGGAGGCGGTGGCGCGATCGGGGCTGTGTTTTGTACCGTAGAGAAACAAAGTGGCTCCCGCCCGTTTTCCCTGACCGGCGGGCGGGACCACCTTGTCCTTCCGGGGGCGACCCCTGTGCCCCCCCGGTGCCCCTCGCCTTGGAGCTGCCGAATGACGGCCACCGCCGCGCCCACTGTGCTCACCGCCCGTGCCCTGCTGCTCGACATGGACGGCACCCTCGTCAACTCGGACGCCGTCGTGGAGCGGATCTGGCGTCGCTGGGCCGAGCGGCACGGGCTGGACGGCGACGAGGTGATGAAGATCGTGCACGGACGCCAGGGGTACGCCTCCATGGCGGTGCTGCTGCCCGACCGGCCGATGGAGCAGAACCACGCGGACAACGCGCGCATGCTCGCCGAGGAGACGGCGGACATGGACGGCGTCGTACCGATTCCCGGGGCGCCGGAGTTCCTGGCCTCCCTGCGGGAGCTGCCGCACGCGCTGGTGACGTCGGCCGACGTCGCGCTGTCCACGGCACGGATGGCTGCCGCCGGGCTGGACCTGCCGGAGGTGCGGGTGACCGCGGAGTCCGTGGGCGCCAGCAAGCCCGACCCCGAGGGGTTCCTGAAGGGGGCCGCGGAGTTGGGGGTCGCGCCGGAGGACTGTGTGGTGTTCGAGGACTCCGGGGCCGGCATCGAGGCGGGGCGCTCCGCGGGGATGCGGGTTGTGGGGGTCGGGGGGAGGGCCGGGTTTCATGGGCCGGATGTGCTGGTGAGGGACCTGCGGCAGGTGCGGGTCGAGGCGGGGGCCGGGGGTGGGATCCGGGTGGTCATCGCCTGAGGGGCGGGGGCTTCGGGGTCGCCGGGCGGGTGCGGCTGGCATGTGGCTGGTCGCGCAGTTCCCCGCGCCCCTGAAGGCCGGCCTGGCGGCCGCCAACCTCAGGGGCGCGGGGAACTGTGCGAACGGCCCCCACCGGCCCGCACCCGCCCGGCGACCCTGAGGTCCGAGCTCTCGGCGAACTGCCTCAGGGTTCAGTCGTTTCCGACTCCAGCCGCTCCCTGGTCTCCAGGTCGTACACCCCGTACTCCTCCGGCTGGACCCCCCGCGCCCACTGGTACCGGGCGACCGCGTCCTCCACACCTTCGTTGTAGTTGCCCCGTGCCTGCCGCGTGTACAGACCGAGCTGGGTCAGACGGAGTTCGAGTTCCGTGACCTCGGGACCCCGGTCGCCCCGGCTCAGGACCTCGGGCGCGGGCCCGCGTTCGGCAGGGGACTCCTCCTCGGAGCCGGCCGCCGCCTCGGTGGTGGACGGGGTCTTCGAGGGCTCCTTCGAGGGAGTCGGCGTCGGTGACGACGTCGACCGGGTCGGGGACGGCGACTCGGTCGGGCTCTCCGTCGGTGACGCGGAGACCGGAGGCGCCGCCGACGGGGTGGCCGTCTCGCTCGGGGCGAGGCTCGTCTCCGGCTCGCTGCTCGACGGGGCCGGGACGCTCGCCCGTACGTCCTGCGGGAGCGCCGTCTTCCGGGCCGGTGCGTCGTAGGTGAACATGCCGCTCGCCAGGCCCGCCGCCGTCATCACGGCCACGACGGCTCCGCCCGCGCCCAGCAGGATCGTGCGGCGGTGCCGGGAGGATGGGCGCCGGGTGTCGTCCCGGTCGTCCCAGTGGTCTTGGTCGTCCCGGTCATCCCAGTCGTCCCGGTCGGAGTCGCCCGCCGGGGCCGTTGTCGGCTCGAACAGGCTCAGGTCCTGGGCGTTCGGGGTCGTGGCCGTGGACGCCAGCGGGGTCGGGAGCGTCGGTGCCCCGTCGGTGGCCGGAGGTGCGGGCGGCGCCGGCTGCTGCTGCGGATCCACCTGGCGCAGCTGCATCGTTTCGGCGGCGTTGTCGCGCTCCAGCTCCACGTATGGCCGTATGCGCAGCGGATCGAAGTCCCCGGCCGCTGCCGCCTCGGCCGTACGGGCCTCTCTGAGGGCCTCGGACGCGCGCTCGCCGCAGCCGCACGACGGGGTGTTGTCGGTCGCTCTCGGCGCACCGCACTCCGGGCAAAGGTGACCATTCGGGCTACCCGGATCCTGTGCATCCCCGGCGCCTCCGGTGCCCCTCGGCTGTGTCACGCGTTCGTCCCTCCCTCGCGAACTCCCCAGATTATGCAGACGTTCCTCACGCTCTCTCCCCAAGCCCCCGGAAGGGGCGATTCCAAAGGGACTCGACAGGCCATAACGGGGCACAGCGATCACGATGGAGGGGGTAACGAGACCTTCGGGAGGTCTTCATGGCCGGGGACGCGCACGGTATGACGGGAAATGTGCGTGACGCACAGCCCCCGGAACGGCGCGCCGCGGCGCACGAGAACGTGCCCGGCAACGTCCTCGTGTCCATCGGCGCGCTGCTCCTGGGGATGCTGCTCGCCGCGCTCGACCAGACGATCGTCTCCACCGCGCTGCCCACCATCGTCAGCGACCTCGGGGGGCTCGAACATCTGTCGTGGGTGGTGACGGCCTATCTGCTGGCGTCCACGGCCGCTACGCCGTTGTGGGGCAAGCTCGGTGACCAGTACGGGCGGAAACGGCTGTTCCAGATCGCGATCGTGATCTTCCTCGTCGGGTCCGCCCTGTGCGGCATGGCGCAGGACATGGCACAGCTCATCGCCTTCCGGGCCGTTCAGGGCGTCGGGGGCGGCGGGCTGATGGTGCTGTCCATGGCGATCGTCGGGGACATCGTGCCGCCGCGCGAACGAGGCCGGTACCAGGGGCTGTTCGGTGCCGTGTTCGGGGCCAGCAGTGTGCTGGGGCCGCTGCTGGGCGGGGTGTTCACGGAGCATCTGAGCTGGCGGTGGGTGTTCTACATCAATCTGCCGGTCGGGGTTGTCGCGCTCGCGGTCATCGCCGCGGTGCTGCGGATTCCGCGCAAGGCGACCCGTCATGTCATCGACTACCTCGGCACGTTCCTCATCGCGTCCGTCGCCACATGTCTTGTGCTGGTGGCGTCCCTGGGCGGCACGACCTGGGGGTGGGGGTCGGTGGAGACCGTCGGGCTGGCGCTGCTGGGGCTGGTGCTCGCCGTCGCGTTCGTGTCGGTGGAGCGGACGGCCGCCGAACCGGTGCTGCCGCTGCGGTTGTTCCGGGTGCGGACCTTCACGCTGTCCGCGGTCATCAGCTTCATCGTCGGGTTCGCCATGTTCGGCGCGATGACCTATCTGCCGACGTTCCTGCAGGTCGTGCAGGGCATCAGCCCGACCGTGTCCGGTGTGCACATGTTGCCGATGGTCGTCGGCATGCTGCTGGCGTCCACCGGGTCCGGGCAGATCGTCAGCCGTACCGGACGCTGGAAGGTGTTCCCGATCGCCGGGACCGGGGTCACCGCGCTGGGGCTCCTGTTGCTCCATCAGCTGGACGTGGACAGCTCCACCTGGGAGATGAGCGTCTTCTTCTTCGTGTTCGGGCTGGGGCTCGGGCTGGTCATGCAGGTGCTCGTGCTGATCGTGCAGAACGCCGTGTCGTACGAGGATCTCGGCGTCGCGACGTCCGGGGCGACGTTCTTCCGGTCGATCGGGGCGTCGTTCGGGGTCGCGATCTTCGGCACGATCTTTGCGAACCGGCTGGACGACAAGCTGGTGGCGGCGTACCGGGGGGTGCGGCTGCCGGAGGGGGTCACGCTGGAGGGGCTGGAGGCGGATCCGCGCGGGATCGCCGAACTGCCGGAGGCGTTGCGGCCGGCGGCGTTGCAGGCGTACGCGTCGTCGATCACCGATGTGTTTCTGTACGCGGCGCCGGTCGCGTTGGTCGGGTTCGCGCTGGCCTGGTTCCTGCGGGAGGACAAGCTGCGGGGGTCGGTCACCGCGCCCGATGTCACCGAGACGCTGGCCAGCAATCCTGTCGAGCGGTCGTCGTACGACGAGGTGTGCCGGGCGTTGTCGGTGCTCGGGACGCGGGAGGGGCGGCGGGAGGTGTACCGGACGATCACCGAGCGGGCGGGGTACGACCTGTTGCCGGCGGCCAGTTGGCTGTTGCTGCGGATCAAGCGGTACGGGTGGGTGGAGCCGGGGGTGCTGGCCGAGAAGAGTTCCGTGCCGTTGACCGTGATCCTCGATGCGGCTCGGCAGGTGGAGGGGCGGGGGCTGGCTGTCCGGGAGGGGCTGGATCTTGTGTTGAGTGAGCGGGGGCGGGAGGTGGCCGAGCGGCTCGCCCGGGTTCGGGAGGAGTCGTTGGCGGAGTTGCTGGGGGACTGGTGGGGGCCTTCTCGGCCTACTGATCTGGTGCAGTTGGTGAAGGAGCTGAATGGGGAGTTGTGTGGGTCTGATCGGGAGCAGCCGGGCGGGGGGCCGTGATGCCTGCGGCGGCCCGCTTGTCTGAGTGGGGGTGCGTGTAGCGCCTGCGGTGGTTTGGTGGGTCGGGGACGTGCCGGGGGGTGTCCGTCCTCGGTCGGGCGGTTGCCGTCGGGCAGGGAGGGGGCGTTTCTTGACGCCCGCCGCTGCGGGCGGACACCCCCCGGCACGTCCCCTTGCCGCCGTACGCGGCCGACTCGTGGCGCCGGGCGACTGCCACCCCCTAGGGGCGCGGGGAACTGCGCGACCAGCCACGGTGGACCCGCAGGCGGCGTGCGCACGTGCTCACGCGGTGTCCTTGCGGGTGAAGGTCAGGTGGGTCACTCCGCTGGGGGAGGCGACAGTCTCGATCTCGTAGTCCTGGTCCAGGTCCTCCAGGCCGTCCCAGAGGCGTTCACCTCGGCCCAGGAGGATGGGGGTCACCGTGATGTGCATGTGGTCGACGAGCCTCGCGGCCAGGAAGTCGCGCAGGACCGTGACTCCGCCGCCGATGCGTACGTCCTTGTCGCCCGCGGCCTTGCGCGCTTCGGCCAGGGCCTCGGCGGGGGTGGCGTCGAGGAAGTGGAAGGTGGTGCCGCCCTCCATCTCGATCGACGGGCGCGTGTGATGGGTGAGGACGAAGGTCGGGGTGTGGAAGGGCGGGTTGGGGCCCCACCAGCCCTTCCAGTCGGGGTTCTCGTGCCAGCCGGGGTAGCCGAACTTGCCGGCACCCATGATCTCGGCGCCGATGTTGGGGAGGAAGCGGCGGGCGAACGCGTCGTCCAGGCCGCTCGATCCGCCGGGCCGGCCCGTGTTCTCGTGCCACCAGCGGGTGGCGAACATCCACGGGTGCAGCCGTTCACCGGCGTGGCCGAACGGTGCTTCCCGGCTCAGACCCTCACCGGTGCCGAAGCCGTCGAGCGAGATCGAGAAGTTGTGGACGCGGGCGAGGGACATGGTGACTCTCTCCTTGTTGTGCCGGGTGGGCGGGTCCTTCACCATGACGTCGATCGGGGTGACGGTGAATCGACACGTCGGGGAGAGATTTTTATGCGTCCGTCCGGTGGTGCTCGCGCCACTGGCGTACGACCTCTTCCACGTCGTACGGCTTGCGGCCCAGGGGAGGGCCGGGCGGTGGCTTCAGGAGCATGTCGCGGATCTTGGCGTTGACATCCGTGATGATCTTGCGGGCCGCTCGTTCGGAGGGTGCCGCGTGGGCTGCGGTCAGGGCGTCCTCCGCCTCCTTGCGCAGGGCCAGCGCCGGAGGCAGGACCGACAGGCCCTCGCGGGCCATCTTGCGTTTGACCCACCACAGTTCGTCGTACGGAGCTTCCAGGTCGGTCGGCAGTGGTTCACCGGTGCCGGGCAGCCTGTCGAAGTCGCCGCGTGCCTGCGCGTCGTGAATCTGCTTGTCGACCCAGGACTCGAACGGGACGCCGGGGGGCTTTCGCTCGGTCATGAGTTCATTGTGCCGGACGCGGCAGTGCCGGGCGATTTATCATGCGGCGTCGGCGGCCGAACGGCCTCCGTAAAGGACGTTTCAGGAGGGGCGCTCGTGCTCGAACTCACCATGGCCGCCGTGTCCGCGGCGGACGAGGGTGCCACGGCCGGCATGCTCATGGCCGATGCGCCCAGCGAGCCGGGCGCCGTGCTGCGGGTGGGCCGCGACAAGCAGGTGTGCCGGCTCTCGACGCCGGACGACTGGCTGTTCGTGTCCCGGATCCATCTGGAGTTCCTTTGCGGGCCGGACGGCGGGTGGCAGGTGAGCTGGCTGCGTGGCTCGCAGGCCGAGCCGTCCAGCGAGGTGCGGGTGAGTGTGGGGGAGTACGTTCAGCCGATCGCGTACGGCGGGACCGTGCCGCTGCCGAGGGGCGGCAGTGGCGAGATCGTCATCCATGATCGGACCGCCCCCCGCAGCGTCAATGTCGGCTTCTATCACGAGGCCTGAAGCCCGTGCGCTAGGTGTACTCGGTCATGACTTTGGTGACAGTCGGGTGATCGGTGGCTGGCCGCCGAGCGC